>JBCCIC010000003.1:0-494390 GCA_039028435.1 Actinomycetota bacterium
GATCTACGGCCTGACCAAGGGTCAGTACTCGCCGACCTCCGAGCAGGGCAAGGTCACCAAGTCGACCCCGGTCGGCTCGCTCGACTTCCCGTTCAATCCGATGAGCGTGGCCCTCGGTGCCGAGGCGACCTTTGTTGCCCGCACCCACGACATGGACCGCAAGCACATGCAGGCGATGTTCAAGCGGGCCCACGAGCACAAAGGTGCCGCCATCGTGGAGATCTACCAGAACTGCAATGTCTTCAACGACGGTGCATTTGGCGAGATCACCAAGAAGGACAAGCGCGCCGAGATGCTCATCAACCTCGAACACGGCAAGCCCATCACCTTCGGCGCCGACAACGAGAACGGTGTGGTCATCGCACCCGACGGTGCGGCCTACACGGTCAAGGTGGCCGACGCCGGCGAGGATCTGATCACGGTCCACGACGAGAAGGCCCACGACCCGTCGGCGGCCTTCGCGCTGAGCCGTCTGGCCAACGCACCGACCATGCCGACCCCAATGGGTGTCTTCCGCTGCGTCGAGCGGCCCGAGTACGCGGCCGAGGTCAACCGCCAGGTCGATGAAGTCACCGCCTCACAAGGCGCAGGTGACCTGGACTCGCTGCTCCACTCGCTTCCCACGTGGGAAGTCGGCGGGTAGTACGCGTTTGCTCGCAAGCTCGCAAACGCTGCGTTCAGCGCGCGAGTCTGCGGTCCCCACCGGCCGGCGGGTAGTCCGGGTAGTCCGCCTTTGCTCGCGAGCTCGCAAACGCTGCGTTCGGCGAGCGAGTCTGCGGTCCCCACAGGCCGAAGGGCCTAGAACATTCGTTGGCGTTGGGGGTAGGGGCCTGGTCCCGCGCCCCCAGTGCGATCCCACACGATCGGCGGACCGGTCGGTGGGGGAGGCTGGTACGGGTCGGTGAACACCGTGCGCTGTGAGCGCGGTGACATGCGGACCATCAGCCCGATGATCACGCCGAACACGAAGCCGCCGACGTGCGCCGCCCACGCAACGCCGCTGTCGGCGCCGATGAAGAACTGACTCAGGAACCAGAAGCCGAGCCACCACTTGGCCTTGATGTCCCAGAGGAAGATGATGATGAGCGTGCGTATCGGTGCGTCTGGGAACCACACCGCGTACGCGCCCATGACCGCAGCGACCGCTCCTGAGGCGCCGACCACCGGGATCGTCGAGTCCGGTTCGATCGCGATGTGCGCGGCGGTGGCGGCAAAGCCACCCGCGAGATAGAAGATCGCGTAGAACACCGGCCCGAGGTGGTCTTCGACGTTGTTGCCGAAGATCCAGAGGAACAACAGATTCCCGCCGAGGTGGAGCCACCCGGCGTGCATGAACATCGAGAACAGCGTGGCCAGCCTGACCGGTTTGTCCGGGAACGCTTCGGCACCGCGAGGGTCGAGGTCGCAGGCCGTGTCGGTGCGGCCGCTGAAGGTCAGCTCGATCTCCGGTGCGGTCAGCCCGTCGCCGGTGACGACCTCGCAAGGGATCGCCGCCCACCGCAACGAGAACTCCGAAGCGTTTACGCGTTGCGGGTCATTCGCGCCCTGTGGCCACACGAAAACCAGCACGTTGAGTGCGATGAGCAGCCACGTGACGATGATCCGATGATGGGTCGGATTCTCGTCCTTAAGCGGAAGCACCCCGCAACCCTAGGGCGTAGCCTGAATGAGTGTCCCGGTTCTACGCCACCACACCGATCTACTACGTCAACGACGCGCCCCACATCGGCCACACCTACACCACGGTTTCCGCCGACGCGGTCAGCCGCTGGCACCGGTTGTTGGGCGACGACGTGTGGTTCCTGACCGGGACCGACGAGCACGGTTTGAAGGTGCAGCGGTCGGCCGAGGAGAACGACCGCACGCCCCAGGAGCAGGCCGACATCAACAGTGCACGCTTCCGTGATGCGTGGGAAGGCGTCGGCATCGCCAACGACGACTTCATCCGAACCACCGAACCGCGCCATCACCGAGCGGTGCAGACCCTGTTGCAGCGGGCCTACGACAACGGCTACGTCTACAAGGACACCTACGAGGGTTGGTATTGCGTTCGCTGCGAGGCGTACTACGAGCCCGAGGACCTGCTCGAGGGCAACGAGTGCCCGATCCACCGAGCAGCGGCCGAGTGGATGGTCGAGGAGAACTGGTTCTTCAAGCTCTCGGCGTTCCAGGAGCGGCTCGAGGCGTGGTTCGAGGCGGTGCCGGAGAACATCACTCCCGGTGGCTACCGCAACGAGGCCCTCGGCATCCTCAAGCAAGGACTTCTCGACGTCTCGATGACCCGCTCCTCGATCGACTGGGGCATCCCGGTGCCGTGGGACTCCGAGCACGTCTTCTACGTCTGGTACGACGCGCTGATCAACTACGCCACCGCCGTCGGGTACGGCTCGGACCCGGAGCGCTTCGAGCAGTGGTGGCCGGCAACCCATCACTTCATCGGCAAGGACATTCTGCGGTTCCACACGATCTACTGGCCGGCCATGCTGATGGCGGCAGGGATCGAGGACCTGCCGACGTTCCATGTCCACGGCTTCCTGCTCCTCGGGGGCCAGAAGATGTCCAAGAGCGGCAACGTCACCCGGATCGCGCCGAGCGAGATGACCGAGGTGCTCGGCGTCGACGGCTTCCGCCACGCGCTGCTGCGCGATCACCCGTTCGGGCCCGACAGCGAATTCAGCTACGAAGCGATGGTCGAGCGCTACAACGTCGACCTGGCGAACAACTACGGCAACCTGATCAGCCGCGTGGCAACGGTGGTCGGCAAGAAGTGCGACGGCATCGGTCCGGCACCGCAGGCCGACTCGCCACTCGCGACGGTCGTTGCGGACTCCTACGCACAGGTCGCCGATGCGTGGGACCGGGCCCAGGCGTCGCAGGCACTCGACGCAACGATTCGGATCGTTCGGGACACCAACGAATACCTCCAGCAGAACGAGCCGTGGAAGATGGATCCGGGCCCGGAGGTCGACGGCGTCATGGGCGACGCGATCGAGGCCGCCCGCATCGCCACCGTGCTGTTGTGGCCGGCCATCCCGAGCGCTGCTGAGGCCGCGTGGCAACGTCTCGGCTTGCCGGGTCAGGTCAGCGCCCAGCGGTTGCCCGACGCTGCTTCCTGGGGCGGTTACCCCGGAGGCCTACCGGTCGCGACCGGCGACCCGCTCTTTCCGCGAATCAAAGGCTGACCGGTGACCGAAGCACCGACGGTCCGCTGGATCGACAATCATTGCCACCTGGCTGACAACGCGCCTGAGGTACTCGCTGCGGCCCATGCGGCCGGTGTCGAGCGCCTGATCGACGTCGGCTGCGACCTGGCATCGTCGACCGAAGCGATCGCCCATGCCGAAACCTACGATGGGGTCTATGCGACGGTGGGGCTGCACCCCCACGAGGCCCGCCATGGCCTCGACGGACTCGAGGAGCTGCTGGCCCATCCCAAGGTGCTTGCGGTGGGAGAATGCGGGCTCGACTACTACTACGACCATTCGCCCCGTGAGGCGCAGCGGGACATGTTCGCGGCACAGATCGAATTGGCCCACCGGCATGAGCTTCCGCTGGTGATCCACACGCGCGATGCCTGGGCCGAGACGTTCGAGATCCTCGACCGCGAGGGCAGCCCCGCTCAGACCATCTTCCACTGCTTCACCGGTGGACCCGACGAGGCCCGTGCTGGCCTCGAGCGTGGCGGGTTTTTGTCGTTCTCGGGAATCGTGAGCTTCAAGAGCGCACGAGATGTGCAAGAAGCCGCGGCGATCTGTCCGAGTGATCGGCTGCTGGTAGAGACCGACTCGCCCTACCTTGCGCCGGCCCCCTACCGCGGCAAGACCAACCAGCCAGCATGGGTGGCCCGAGTCGGTGAGGTCGTGGCCGAGGTGCGCGGCGAGCCGGTCGAGGCCATCTCCGAAGCGACCTGGGCGAATACGCACGCGGCCTACCCGAAGCTGCACTGACCGCTCGCGCGCGTCGAACACGCGCAATGTTGCGGTTATATTACGAAGCTTCGGTTCGCGCGTGATGCGCCGCCGAAACGCCCCTCATATGCGCCGACCACGCGTGATCCGCACCCTCGCCAAGCTCCTGCTTCTGCTCATCGCTGCCGCGGCAGCGGTCTTCGTCGCGCTTGCGCCCGGCCTGTTCGATCAAGGATCGACGACCGAGGTAGCGATCCAGTCCGAACCGCGGGTCGATGCCTCGGAGCCGGCCTTCCGACCGACGCCGACCGACACGCCCACGCCCACCCTGGTCCCCACAACCGACCCGGTTGGTATTCCGCTGGCCGCCGAGATCGAGTCGGCGCCACCGGTCCTCAGCATTCCCGAGGTCACCGCCACGCCCACCTCGGCCTCGGAGGAGCCAGTTGACGACGAGGCGGCTCAGGAAGAACCAGCTGGGGAAGATGAGCCGACGGCCACGCCCGAAGCGGCCACACCGGAAACAGCAGATCCGCTCCCGGCTGCGCCAGCTTCAACGACGTCGCCACCGAACCCGGAACCGACCGCGACCGCAACAACGACACCTACGCCCGTGCCGACCGCGACCCCCGCACCGACCGCAACGCCGACGCCTACCGCACCACCGACCGCAACCCCGGTGCCAACCGCAACTCCGCTTCCAACCGCAACCCCAGTACCGACGGCGACACCGCTTCCGACCGCCACGCCGACCCCGACGGCGGTCCCGGTCGGCAATCCCGAGGTCCTCTGGGTCGATAGCGACACCGGCCTGCTCGTGCGGACAGCACCTGCGGGCACGGTCGTCGGGACCCTCGCCCACACCACCCAGGTCGTCACCACCGGCGTCGTCGAGTCAGCGGCCGGCTGGAACTGGACCCAACTCTCGGCTCCGATGGCCGGGTGGGTTGCGGGTGAGTTCCTGAGCTCGACCCAGCCGGTCCTCACCCCGACCCCGACACCGCCAACCACCGGCGACGGGCAACCGCCGACCGCTGCCGATTGGGCTGCGCTGCGCAACTGCGAGTCGGGCGGTAACTACTCGATCGTGAGCCCGAATGGTCTGTACCACGGTGCCTACCAGTTCAGTCGGGCGACCTGGGACGGCGTTGCGACATCGATCGGTCGGCCGGATCTCGTCGGGGTTCCGCCGTCGGCGGCGAGCCCGGCGGACCAGGACCAGATGGCCCTTGCGCTCTACGCCCAGCGTGGCGCCCAACCCTGGCCGCACTGCGGCCGGTTCCTGCTCTGAGCATCGGCGCCCGCGCCACCGCCGAGCTCCTGGATCGCTACGGCCTTCGCCCTGACAAGCGTCTGGGGCAGCACTTTCTCGTCGATCCAAACCAAGTCGAGCGAATCGTCCGCCTGGCTGGCGTGCACGCCGGTGACAACGTGATCGAGGTCGGGCCAGGCCTCGGAGCCCTGACCGTGGGCCTGCTCGATGCCGGCGCAAACGTGGTCGCGGTCGAGGTCGACTCAGATCTCGTTCGGGTGCTCGACGGCGAACTCGGCGACCGGCCGGTGCGTGTGGTCGAGGCCGATGCGCTCGACGCCGACTGGGCGGAGATCGCACCACCCGATCGCGAATGGTCGATGGTCGCCAACCTGCCGTACAACGTCGCGACACCGCTGGTCCTCGACGTGCTCGACACCGTGCCCCAGATCACATCCCTGCTGGTGATGGTGCAGCGCGAGGTCGCCGAGCGCTTCGTCGCTGCGCCGGGTACGTCGGCGTATGGCGTGCCCTCGGTGAAGGTTGCCTTCTGGGCGACCGGTGCCCTCGTCGCGCGCATCCCGCCGACGGTCTTCTTGCCTCCGCCGCGGGTCGAGTCGGCATTGGTCAAGCTCGATCGAACGCCCGAGCGTCGCTTCGACATCGATGTCGATGAGGTGTTCGTGCTCGTTCGTGCCGCGTTCGGACAGCGCCGCAAGATGCTGCGCAAATCGTTGTCTGGGCTGATCGGAAGCGAGACGTTCGACGATGCCGGTATCGACGCGATGGCGCGGCCCGAGACCCTGGAGATCTCCCAGTGGGTCGATCTCGCACTCGCACGGCGGAAGACCGGCTGATGCTGCCGTCGTCCGCATCGCTGTTCGCCCCGGCCAAGCTCACCATCGACCTCCGGGTGACCGGGGTTCGCGCCGACGGGATGCACCTCATCGATGCCGAGATGGTCACGCTCGACTTCGGTGACGATCTCGCCCTCGCACCGGGTGAAGGCGTGCGTTACTCGGGAGCCTGGCAGGGCGAGGCCGGCGACGGAGATCTGGTCAGTCGCGCTCTGGCGATACTGGGGGAGCGGCGCAAGGTCGACGTCACCAAACGCATCCCCGCGGGCGCCGGCCTGGGTGGTGGCTCGGCCGATGCGGCGGCGATCCTGCGAGCGGGCGGCTTCGACGACCTCCACGCCGCGGCGCAGCTGGGAGCCGACGTCGCCTTCTGCTTGGTGGGCGGGCGCGCCCGGGTATCGGGTATCGGGGAGATCATCGAGCCGCTACCGCATGTCGAGCGCAGCTTCACCCTGATGACCCCACCGTTGCATTGCTCAACCCCCGAGGTCTATCGGGCCTGGGACGCGCTGGGCGGACCCACGGGCGACAACGGCAACGACCTCGAACCCGCCGCGCTGACGGTCGTGCCCGAACTGGCGCGTTGGCGCGATCGCCTGAGCGAACATGCCGGCACACTGGCCCGACTGGCCGGCAGCGGTGCTACGTGGTTCGTCGAAGGGACGTATCCGGGTGAGGGATACGTGGTCGCTCGGACCCGTCCAGCGGACGCGGTCGCCTGAGCAACGAGGTGTAGAGAGGTTGGTGGCGGCTACTTGCCGCGCATCCGCTGGGCGCGTGTGCGCTTGAGCATCTTGCGGTGCTTCTTCTTGCGCATACGCTTGCGGCGCTTCTTGACGAGTGATCCCATAGCGCCCCGCACGCTATCGGTGCAGGGCGGAAATCGTGCACATCACCCCTGCTTGCCGGCGGTACGGTGAGGGGCCGATGGGCAGTAGTTCAGTTGGAAGAACGCCTGATTTTGGTTCAGGAGGTCGCAGGTTCGATCCCTGCCTGCCCAGCGCTCACTCGTGCCGGTGGCTGACCGGACCCCACGCTCGATGAGCGTTGCAGCCATCATCCTGGCGGCTGGCAAAGGCACCCGGATGAAGAGCGATCTGCCCAAGCCCCTGCATCAGGCCAGCGGACGGTCCCTGCTCGGCTGGGTCGTCGAGGCGTTACGCCCGGCTCGCTTCGGCGCGGTGTCGATCGTCATCGGCCATGGAGGCGATCTGGTGCAAGCGGAGTTGGCCGAGGGCATTCCTGATCGTGAGTTTCTCTACGCAACCCAGATGAGCCAGCGAGGCACAGGCGACGCCGCCGCCGTGGGTCTCAACGAACTCGACCTGTCCGAGCCGAGCTTCTCCGACGACGACCATGTGGTCGTTCTGCCCGGTGACACACCCCTGTTGACGGCCGACACCGTCGAGCGATTGGTCGACCAGCACATTCAGACCGGGGCGGCCGGAACGGTGGTCACCGCTCGCGTCGACGACCCGACCGGCTATGGCCGGATCGTTCGAGGTCCGAAGGGTTCGGTTCAAGCGATCGTCGAACATCGCGACGCGAGTGCCGAGCAGCTGCGCGTCGACGAGATCAACGGCGGCATGTACTGCTTCCGGCGGTCCTTGCTCGCCCCAGCCCTGCGGATGATCTCGACCGACAACGCCCAGGGCGAGCTGTACCTGACCGATGTCGTGAGCGTGCTGGTCGAGGCCGGCCACCCGGTCGAGGCCTTCGTGACCGATCCGGTCGAGATCAGCGGTGTAAACGATCGGGCCCAGCTGGCTGCGGCGGCCGGTGCGCTCGACGATCGCATCCGCAGCGCTCACATGCGCGACGGCGTGTCCTTGTTGCAGCCCGGGTCGATTCTGATCGGTGCCGAGGTCGTTATCGAGCCCGACACCACGATCCACGCCGGTTCGGTGCTGGAGGGACGCACCACCGTTGCCGCGGGTGCGGTGATCGGCCCCCACACCCACCTCGTCGACGCCCAAATCGGGGCCGATGCCGTCGTGCCCAACAGCGTGGTCGATGGTGCTGTTGTGGCCGATGGGCAGTCCGTGGCGCCTTTTTCCCATCTGCGCTGATCTGATCACGTCGGGACCGAGCGCGGTTGGATAGGTTCGCGACATCACCCGGGGGAGGGCCACGGATGGAAGTTCACTCCAAGAAACGACTGCATCTGATCTCCGGTCGAGCTCACCCCGAGCTGGCCGAAGAGGTCGCCCAGCTGCTCGACGTCAAGCTGCTCGACGCCAACCTCTCCGAGTTCGCCAACGGCGAGATCTACTGCAAGTTCTCCGAATCGGTGCGGGGCGGCGACGTGTTCATCCTGCAGACGCACACCGGTCTTGGATCGATGTCGATCAACGACACGATCATGGAGCATTTGATCATGGTCGATGCGGCGGAGCGTGCGTCGGCCAAGCGCACCACCGTGGTTGCGCCGTTCTATGGCTATGCCCGTCAGGACCGCAAGGCCTCCGGACGCGAGCCGATCACGGCCAAGCTGATCGCCGACCAGTTCCGGGTGGCCGGTGCGTCCCGCATGGTCTCGGTCGACCTCCATTCGAGCCAGGTGCAGGGGTTCTTCGATGGTCCATGGGATCACCTGGTGGCCATGCCGGTCCTTTGTGATGCACTCGGGCAGATGGCCGACGATCTTGTCGTCGTGTCGCCTGATGCCGGTCGGGTCAAGGTCGCCGAGCGATACGCCCAGCGGCTCGACGCCGACCTTGCCATCGTGCACAAGCGCCGGCTCCACAATCAGAAGCATGCCGTCGAGGCCAGGGAGGTCGTCGGCGAGGTCGCCGGTCGCACCTGCGTGCTGATCGACGACATGATCGACACCGGTGGCACCATCGTCGCGGCAGCGGAGCTCCTCACCGACAAGGGCGCCAAGTCGGTGATCGCCGCGACGACCCACGGCGTATTCAGCGGACCGGCGATCGAGCGGCTCGAGAACAGCTGCATCGAGAAGGTCGTCGTGACCAACACGCTGCCCATGCGTCGGCGAATAGACAAGATCGAGGTCGTTTCGATCGCTCCGCTCATCGCCGCAGCGATCCGTGCGGTGTTCGAGGATGCGTCGGTCAGCGAGATCTTCGGCGGCGGCAACTTCGGCTGATTTCGCCTGCTCGGCGTCGTCAAAGGTGCGACTGCGCCAGTAGAATCAATCGTTCGTCTGAGCACCTTTTCTCGTGCTGCTCAGACCGGCTTCGCCCCCAAATCACGAGAACCACGAGGTCGTCATGGCTGATCAAGTCGCACTCAAGGCTGCCACCGGTCGAGAGCTGGGTTCGAGCTCGTCGCGCCGCCTTCGCCGCGAAGGCAAGATTCCCGCAGTGCTCTACGGCCTGAGCCAGGAGCCGATGGCGATCGCTGTCGAATACCGCGATGCCCGGGCCGCGCTGAGCACCGATGCCGGCCTCAACGCGCTACTCAATCTCGAGATCGACGGCACTCCCGAGCTCTGCATCGTCAAGGACTTGCAGCGCCATGTTGTCCGCGACGAGGTCACCCACATCGACTTCCTCCGCGTCGACGCCAATGCCGACGTCGAGGTCGAAGTTCCGCTGATTCTCATCGGCGAAGCCCGCGCCGTGACCAACGTGAGCGGCATGGTCGACCAGAACCTGTTCGCGCTGAACATCAGCACCAAGCCGACCTCCATCCCCAACGAGATCGAGGTCGACGTCTCCGAGATGGAGGTTGGTGACACGATCCGCGTGGACATGCTCGAGCTTCCCGACGGTGTGACCGCGGCGACCGATGCCGAGGCCGCCGTGGCAACCGCCATGGTGACCCGCTCGACGCTCGAGGCGATGCGTCAGGAAGAAGAGGCCGAAGCCGCGGGCGAAGAGGGCGAAGCCGCTGGCAGCGACGGCGACGAGGACTGACACTCTTGCCGCTTCGGCGCCGGTCCAAGCAGAGCGAACCACGCCGCGGCACACCCGCAGATCTTCTCGTCGTCGGCCTCGGGAATCCGGGGAAGGACTACGAGGGCACGCGCCACAACATCGGCGTCGAAGTCATTCTCGAATTGGTCGAGCGTCATGGAGGCTCGCTGCGCTCTTCGCGCGAAGCGGCACTGGCCGACGAACTCCGCATCGGCGAGTCTCGAGTTGCGGTTGCGTTCCCACAGACCTACATGAACCGTTCAGGCGAGTCGGTGCGACCGCTCGTGCGGCGCTACGGCATCGAGGACCTTCGACGCCTGGTCGTGGTGCACGACGAGCTCGATCTGGAGCCCGGCCGATTCAAGGTCAAGGACGGTGGCGGTCTCGCCGGCCACAACGGATTGCGGTCGATCCGGGATCACCTGAAAACGACCGACTTTCTCCGCTTCCGGATCGGGGTGGGCAAACCGCCAGGCCAGATGCGTGGTGCCGATTGGGTGCTCAAGCACCCAGGCCGTCGTGATCGAGACCTGCTCGACGAGATTGTGCTGACGGCCACCGACGCGGCCGAAGCACTGCTGCACGAGCCGCCCGACGCGGTGATGAACCGCTTCAATCGCTGATGCCCATTCGGGAGATCGCACATCTCGTCGCTGAGGAATCGGCGATGGTCAACGTGCTCGGTCGCGCCCGCGCCGATCTCGCAACCGCAGAGGCGGCGCACCCCATTGTGCTCGCGGCGATCGCCGAGGCCGGCGACCGCCGCCCGATCGTCGTCGTGACGGCGACCAGCCAGGCTGCCGAACGCATGGCGGGCGACCTCGCCACATGGATCGGCGAATCTGAAGTCGACGTATTCCCGGCGTGGGAGACGCTGCCCTTTGAGCGGGTGAGCCCCGGTATCGAGACGATGGGTCGTCGCACTCGGCTCCTTTGGCGCCTGCGAGCCGGCGAGGCGCCCAAGGTGATCGTCGTGCCGGTCCGAGCGCTCCTTCAACGGCTGTCCCCGTCACACCGCACGGTCGAGCCGCTACGGGTCGCCCCCGGCGGCCAGCTCGACATGGCCGAGTTCATCGGGCAGCTCGTCGGAATCGGTTACCGCCGAGACGCCCAGGTCGAGCACCGCGGCGATGTGGCCGTTCGTGGCTCGATCATCGACGTTTATCCCTCGACCGCGAACGCACCGGTGCGCATCGACCTGTGGGGCGACGAGGTCGACCGGCTCACCGAGTTCGCAGTGGCGGACCAGCGCTCGACCGACCCGATCGCGAACATCGAGATCTTTCCGTGTCGCGAGGTCATTCCGGACGCGGTGATGCGGGCCCACGCCGAAACGCTCATGAGCGCTTCGCCCTGGGGGCGCGAACAATGGCAGCGATACGCCGACGGCGAGTTCTTCGACGGCATGGAGTCGTGGCTCCCGTGGTTCGATGACGAGACCGAGGTCGTCGGCGATCTGCTCGGCTCCAGCGCCCACGTGATCCTGATCGAGCCGACGAGATTGCAGCGCCGCGCCGAGGACCTGCTCAACGAAGAAGCCGACCTCGCCACCACACTCGCCGCGACCTGGGGCGCGGTCGAGGCAACCGAAGACGGGCTGTCGAGGCTGCACACCGAGTTCGATCGCGCGTTGGCCCAGTCCGATGCTCCGGTGTGGACGCTGTCGCCGACCTCGAGCGGGCCGGACGTGCCGGTGATCGAGTCGAGCGGCTGGGACCGGCCGATCGGTGAGAACCGTGGCCCGATCGAGCAGTTGCGTCGACTCCTGGCCGACGATTTCCGCGTGATGGTCGCGGTCGACAATCCCGGCAACATCAATCGCATTCATGCCCTCCTCGGCGACCAGGGCCTGGACCTGGCGCTGGATGCTGACGCGATGTTCACCGACGGCCGCCGGGCCCACGTGGTCGTGGCGCCTCTGGTGCAGGGCTTCGTGATTCCCAGCCTGAAACTCGCCGTGCTCACCGAGCCGGAGTTGACGGGGCGCCGCCGTGCACATCGGCGCCAGCGCCGTCGGGCGCAGCGGTCGGCCGAACTCGACGACCTCAAACCGGGCAGCTATGTCGTGCATCGCCAGCACGGCATCGCCCGCTACTCGGGGATGGAGACCCGTGCGATCGGTGGTGTGCAGCGGGACTATCTGGTGCTCGAATACCGCGGCACCGATCGGCTCTTCCTTCCGTCGGATCAGATCGATGCGATCCGTCACTACACCGGCGGCGATGCGCCGACCCTGTCGAAGATGGGCGGCGCCGACTGGCAGAAAGCCAAGAGCAAGGTCAAGTCCGCGGTCGCTGAGGTCGCCCAGGAACTGGTGTTGCTCTATCAACAACGGGTCACCACGACGGGCCATGCCTTCTCGCCCGACAGCCCGTGGCAACGTGAGCTCGAGGGTGGCTTCCCGTTCCAGGAGACGCCCGATCAACTTCAGGCGATCGAAGACGTCAAGAACGACATGGAACGCGCCCGGCCGATGGATCGGCTCGTCTGCGGCGACGTCGGCTTCGGCAAGACCGAGATTGCGCTGCGTGGCGTGTTCAAGGCGATCCAGGATGGCAAGCAAGCCGCCGTTCTGGTGCCGACCACCCTGTTGGCGCAGCAGCACTTCCAGACGTTCACGGAGCGCTTCGCCGGTTATCCGGTGCGGGTCGAGGTGCTGAGTCGCTTTCTCACGACCAAGCAGGCTCGCAAGGTGACCGAGGATCTGGCCTCGGGCGAGGTCGATCTGGTCATCGGCACCCATCGCCTGCTCTCCACCGACGTGAAGATCCCCAAGCTCGGCTTGCTGGTGATCGACGAGGAGCAGCGGTTCGGGGTCAAGCACAAGGAAGCGATCAAGCAGATGAAGGCCAACGTCGACGTGCTCACGCTGTCGGCCACGCCGATTCCGCGCACGCTCGAGTTGAGCTTGACGGGCATCCGAGACCTCACACTGCTGCACACGCCGCCGGCGGACCGCCAGCCGATCCTCACCTATGTCGGCGAGTACGACGAGCGAGCGGTCGCCGAGGCGATTCGGCGCGAGCTGCTGCGCGAGGGGCAGGTGTTCTTCGTCCACAACCGGGTGCAGAGCATCGAACAGGTCGCCGAAGAGCTCCGCCAGCTCGTTCCTGAGGCTCGCGTCGCCGTCGCCCACGGGCAGATGGACGAAGGCTCGCTGGAACAGGTCGTGTACGACTTCTGGGAGGGCGAGTTCGATGTGCTCGTCTGCACGACGATCATCGAGTCGGGCATCGACATGCCCTCGGTGAACACGCTGGTCGTCGATCGCGCCGATCTGCTCGGCCTCGGCCAGATGCATCAGCTGCGCGGCCGGGTCGGTAGGAGCGGGCAGCGGGCCTACGCGTACCTCTTCCATCCCGCCGACAAGGTGCTCTCCGAGGAGGCGTACGAGCGGCTCAAGACGGTCGGCGAGGCCACCGAACTCGGCTCGGGTTTCCGCATCGCCATGCGGGACCTCGAGATCCGCGGCGCCGGCAATCTCGTCGGCACCGGCCAGTCCGGCCACATCGCCGCCGTGGGCTACGACCTCTACTGCCAGTTGGTCACCGAGGCGGTCGCCGGGCTCAAGGGTGAGACGGTCGAGGAGAAGCCCGAGATCAAGATGGAGATCCCGACGGCGGCCCATCTTCCCGAGGACTACGCGCCCAAGGAGTCGATGCGGCTCAATGCGTACCGCCGCTTGGCCACCGTCACGACGATCGATGAGGTCGCCGATGTCGAGGCCGAGTGGACCGATCGATACGGCCCGATTCCGGATCCTGCGGCGATGCTCTTACAGCTCGCTCGCTTGCGGGTGCTGGCGACCGATGCCGGCATCGAGGAGATCACGGTCGTGAAGGGCCCGGGCTTCGGCGGCCCCGATGCCGTTGCCCGCATTCGTCCGTTGCAGCTCCTCGCGTCGAAGGAAGTCCGACTCGGTCGGGTCAACCCCAAGAGCAAGTACGACCCCGAGATCGGTCTGCTGCAGTTGGCGGTGTCGAGCCGGGAGCAGGCCGCACCCGAGATCATCGCGGCGCTCGAGGATCTCGCGGTGTTCCCACACGACGAGTAGCTTCGGGCCCATGAGCACGAACGAAACCGAGATCGAGACCACGACCGCAGACGGCGAGATGGTCGTTGTGGTGACCGAGCCCGAGGGCGCCGCTCCGGACACGCCGACGGTGGTGTTCTTCATCGATGCCCCCGGCCTGAGACCGGCGACCCGCGAGTTCATGGCTCGCATGGCAGGGGAGGGCTACCGAGTCGTGACGCCCGACCTCCACCACCGCCAGGGTCGCCTGCTGTACTTCGAGCCCCAGGACATGGCCGAGAATCCCGATGCCGGACCGACCATGTGGGGCTGGATCGGTGCCATGACCGACGACCAGATTCAGAGCGACATGGACGACGCGCTCGCTGCGGCCGGTGTCGCCGACGACGCCAAGATCGCCGTGATCGGATTCTGCCTCGGAGCTCGGGCGGTGTATCGGGCCATGGAGCGGCTTCCCGAGCGCGTTGTTGCCGGTGCGGGCTGGCACCCCTCGTTCCTGGCCGACGATGGCGCCGACTCGCCGCACGTGACCGCTGGGTCGCTCGCGGCTCCGCTCTATCTCGGGATCGGCGAAGCCGACCAGGTGCAGTCGATCGCCATGCATCAGCCCTTCCTCGATGCGGTCGCCAACCTCGATCACGTCGACGTCACGACCTTCGAGGGTGCCGACCACGGCTTCACTTGGCCCGGGTACCCGTCGTATCACGAGACCGCCGCCGAGACCAGCTGGACCAAAACGCTGGCGATGTTCGGCACAGCCTTCGGCTGAGTGAAGTTGAGTGAGTGAGCCGTCGGCTGATGCTTGCAGTCGCCTGCCGATGACGGCGCTCGATCGCTTCCTCGATGCCTGCGCCGTCGAGATCGAACGCCGGCTTCCGGTGGCGACCGAATTCGCCGATGCCCTGGCGTCGGGTCATGCCGCGTTCGTCGAGGCGCTGGCGTCGAGCGAGCCGGTCGAGGGCGAGCGCAATCGCGTGCCGGTGGCGGACTGGATGGGCCATGCCGCGACGTCGCCCGAAACGCCTTCATCGCTCATGGCGCCTTCATCGCTCATGGCTATGGCCATCGAAGCCGATCCAGAATTGTCCTGGGTCGCATCGAGCCGCCTCGAGACCGACGACGGCTCTGAGGCCGGCCTGGCACCGCTCAACGACGTGCGGGACCTGGGTGGAACGATCTGCGGTTTGATGCTGCTCCGCCCCCACGGCACCTACCCGCTGCACTCCCACCCGCCCCAGGAGCTGTATCTGCCGATCACCGGAGACGGTCGATGGCGCTATGGGGGCAGCCAGGAGTTCCGCTCGCTCGCGCCCGACGCGTTGGTCTACAACAATCCTGGCGACCTGCACAGCGTTGTCGCCGGCACCGCACCGCTGCTCGCGCTCTACGTCTTGTGGGGATCGTGACTCCCGGAGACCTGCCTCGACTCGACGCGCCCCGAATCGATGTCATGGGCCTCGGCCCCGCCGGTCCCGACCTGTTGACCGCCGGGACGATCGCACTCATCGATGAGGTTTCCCGAAGCGGAGTGGTCCGGCTGCGGACCGATCGGCACCCCGCAGCCGAAGCTGTCGCCGCGCCCTCGTTCGATCACCACTACGAAGGCCACGACACGTTCGAGGCCGTCTACGACGCAATCGTCGCCGACCTGGTCAGCCTGGCCCGCGAGCACGGTCGGGTGCTCTACCTCGTGCCCGGGTCACCCGCGGTGGCCGAGCACACGGTCGAACTGCTCATCGAACGCCGGAGCGACCAGCTCGAGGTGGTCGTGCACCCCGCCCTGTCGTTCGCCGACCTGAGCTGGGTCGCGCTCGGCATCGACCCGATCGCCGAAGGCGTGCGGATCATCGATGGGCATCGTTTCGCCACCGAGGCGGCGGGGGAGCGTGGTCCTCTGCTCGTCTCGCAGTGCCACGACCGGGCCACGCTGAGCGAGATCAAACTCGCCGTCGACGCGGGACCGGAGACCACGGTCATCGTGGTGCAGCGTCTCGGGTTGCCCGACCAGCACATCGCCGAGGTCGCGTGGCCGGAGCTCGATCGCGAGATCGAGCCCGATCACCTCACCTCCCTCTACGTCCCCCACCTGCCAAACCCGGTGGGCACGGCATTCAGTCGGTTCGCCGTACTCGTCGAACGGCTCCGAGCCGAATGCCCGTGGGACGCCGAGCAAGACCACGGCACGCTGCGCCGCTATCTGCTCGAGGAGAGCTACGAAACCCTCGAGGCGCTGGACCATCTGGTCGAGGCCCACGAAACCGATCATGGGTCCATCGTCGAGCAGCGCTATGCCGATCTCCAGGAGGAACTCGGCGACCTGCTTTACCAGGTCTTCTTCCACTCGATCCTGGCCGAGGAACAGGGCTGGTTCGATGTCGCCGACGTCGCACGGGGCATCCACGACAAGCTGTACGAGCGGCATCCCCATGTGTTCGGTGAGGTCGAGGTCGGGCTGGATGAGCTCGCGGTGCGCTGGGAGGAACAGAAGAAGGCCGAGAAGGACCGGGCATCGGTCATGGACGGCATTCCGGCTGCACTTCCGGCACTGATCTACACCACGAAGGTGCAGAAGAAGGCCTGGGCGGTCGACTACCCCGATCCGTCCGCGGCCCCGCAACTGGACATCGCCGATGCTGACGAGCTGGGTGCGTTGCTGTGGGAGGCCGTCGGCGCGGCCCGCGAGCTGGGCATCGACCCCGAGTCTGTCCTGCGAGAACGAGCCGTCGCCTTCGCCGATCGGGTCCGCGCCTTCGAAGCGTCTTAGGAGGCGTTCCCGCCCGACTCTTTCCGATCGACCCGCGGCACCTTGACGAAGGTCGCAGCGATGGCGATCAGCGACATGACCGTGGCCACGATCACCGTGGCCCGCCATGGCTGACGATCGGGAACCAGGACACCGTCGACGGAACCCCACGCATAGCGATCGGCCGCGTACATCGGCAATGCCTTGGCCAGCAGCGAATCCCAGTCGACGACCAGTGTCAAGGCGACCAGCGCAATGAGAATCAGCATCGCTTCCATCTCCCGGTCGAGCAGGGAACCCACAGCGAGTCCAGTCGCAACACTGCCAAGGAAGGCGAGGATCAGCGACGTGGCGAGGTAGCGCTGGGCGACGACGACGTCGTCCGTGAGCAGGAAGACGAAGAGTGCAGTGCCGAGCACCAGTGCGTAACCGGTGATGGCGAGCAAGCGCCCGAGCACGATCTCGGAGGGGCGGAACCCAGCGAGCGCCAGCCGTGGCGTGATCGCCCGAACGCTGTGCGTTGAGAAGAGCGAGATGATCGCGGCCGACCAACCGAAGCCAACGGTGGCGAACGAGATCGCCAGCTCGTCGCTGAACGACGCGAAATAGAAGGCCAGGGGCAGGCCGATCAGGAGTGCGATGGCCAGCTTGCGGCGCGAGAGTTCTCGTGCGTGGGCGCGGGCGATCGCCAGCGTTCGTCGTCCGCTCATCACCTGGTCACCGGAGCACTCCGCCGGACATCGTGAGTACGCGGTCGACCCGATCGGCTTCGGCGAGCAGGTGGGTGATGACGACCACCGCTCGGCCTTCGCCAGTCCAATGGTCAATGACATCCCAGAGGTCGAGGTAGCTCCCGTGGTCGAAGCCCTGATAGGGCTCGTCGAGGAGGAGCAGGGTTGGGTCGTCGGCCACCGCAAGACCGACGTTGAGTTTCTGGCGTTGCCCGCCGGACAGCTCGGTCGCCGTCATGGGCAGGGTCGCGTCGACTCCGAGACGGTCCAACAGGTCGTGCATGCGGCCCATCGCTGCTTGGCGATCGGAGCACCCGGCCGCCGCAAGGCGCAGGTGATCGTCGATCGTGAGCAGATCGATCAGGCCCGGAACCTGTGGGCAGTACCCCACGGCGCCGCTGCGAGCGACCGCACCGGCATCGGGTCGACGGACACCCGCGCAGATGTCGATCAAGGTGGTCTTGCCGCTGCCGTTCTCGCCGACGATGGCGGTCGATGTTCCGGCGTCGACCGTCAAGTCGACACCGGTGAGAACCGGCGTTCGGCGATACGACTTGGTGATGCCGGTGCAGCGAAGCGGTGGCGACACCTCGCCACCGTAGTCAGCGGAGGCGACGGGCTTCTTCCTAGAGCGCTCCGACCTGCGGGTACAGCGGGTTGGCAGCCAGCAGCTCGGCGGATCGAGTTCGGGTGCTCAGGCGGAGATCCTCGTCGAGGGTGAACTTGGCCTTGCTCGGGTCGCCGGCCGCGGTGGTGGTCGGCTCGACGTTGGCGAGCACGCCGCAGATGATGTCGGCGACCTCGTCCATGTCGCTCGTGTTCATCCCCACCGTAGTCAGCGCCGGTGTGCCGAGGCGGATGCCGCTGGTGTACCAGGCACCGTTCGGGTCGAAGGGAATCGAGTTGCGGTTCACGATCACACCGGCCGATTCGAGTGCGGACTCGGCCTGACGACCGCTGACGCCGAACGAGCCGACATCGACCAGCACTAGGTGGTTGTCGGTGCCACCGGAGACGATGCGGCCGCCGCGCTTGGCGATTCCTTCGGCCAGCGCAGCTGCGTTGTCGCGGACCTGGTGGGCGTAGTCCTGGAACTCGGGCTGGCGGGCCTCGGAGAACGCGACGGCCTTGGCCGCCATCACGTGCGACAGGGGACCGCCCAAGACCATCGGGCAGCCCTTGTCGATGAACTCGGTGAGCTCACTCTCGTTGGTCAACACGATGCCGCCTCGCGGCCCCCGAAGCGACTTGTGCGTGGTCGAGGTGACGATGTGGGCGTGCGGCATCGGATCGAAGTCGCCCGTGAGCACCTTGCCGGCAACCAGGCCGGCGAAGTGCGCCATGTCGACCATGAAGGTCGCACCGACCTCGTCGGCGATCTCGCGCATCTTGGCGAAGTTCACCGCGCGGGGATACGCGCTGTAGCCGCCGACGATGACCAACGGCTTGAACTCGCGGGCGATGCGGGCGATCTCGTCGTAGTCGAGCTGCTCGGTCTCGCGGTCGACCGTGTAGGACCGCTGGTCGAAGAGCTTGCCGCTGATGTTCGGACGGAATCCGTGGGTGAGGTGTCCACCCGCGTCGAGGGCCAGGCCGATCATGCGTTGGTTGCCGAACGCCTGACGGAGCTCTTCCCAGTCGGCGTCGTTCAGCTCGTTGACGTTCTTCATCGCCCGCTCGGCCAGGAACGGTGCCTCGACACGCTGGGCGAGGATCGCCCAGAACGCCACGAGGTTGGCGTCGATGCCGGAGTGCGGCTGCACGTAGGCGTAGTCCGCGCCGAACAGCGCCTTGGCGTGATCGGCGGCGAGTGTCTCGACCTTGTCGACGAATTCGCAGCCGGCGTAGTAGCGCTGCCCAGGGACACCCTCGGCGTACTTGTCGCTGAACCAGTTGCCCATCGCCAGCAGGACGGCCGGCGAGGCGTAGTTCTCGCTGGCGATCAGCTTGAGCTGGCTGCGCTGGTTGCCGAGCTCACCACGGATGTGGTCGGCCACGTTCGGTTCGACGGCCGCGATCACATCGAGCGCGGCGCGGTAGGCGTCGGCTTCACGGGTGTCGACCGCGTTGGTCTGGGCATCCTGCATCGTCATGCGGCTGAGCGTACCGATCGTGCTCTGTGGACTCCTCCTCAGAACCGTGCGCGCTCTTCTACGCTGGGTCCGTCGGCGGTACGGCAGGAGGCGATGTGC
Source organism: Actinomycetota bacterium (assembly GCA_039028435.1). Taxonomy (GTDB): domain Bacteria; phylum Actinomycetota; class Acidimicrobiia; order Acidimicrobiales; family UBA10347; genus UBA10347. Next base: position 19,598 of record JBCCIC010000003.1, read on the forward strand.
GGGCGATAAACAGGCGTTTGAGCGAACGCCCCGACTTCCTCGAGTCATCGGACTTCCTGCGAGCCCAGCAGGAGTTCACCGATTGGGTCCGCTCGGGCGGAACCCGCTCCAAGGGTGGCCGCTCGCCGCTACGCCGACTCATCGAGCCGTTCGAGCACCAGATCCGTGAGGCGCTACACGAAGACTTCGGTGGCTTGTGCGCGTTCACCGAGACCCCAGATCACTCGATGATCCGGCTTCGACCCGCAGCGAACGCGATGGGACTCGACGGTCGGGTCCACGGTGACCACTACTGGTGGATGGCCTTCGAGTGGGACAACTGGTACCTCGTCTCCGCGCACCTCGCTTCGGTGAAAGGATCGAGCTTTCCGGTGATCGGCGACCGGATGGCCGAGCCCGATGTTCTGGTCAACCCGCTCGAGTTCGGCGCACTGCCCCTCGACCAGGGATTGTTGCTCGATCCGTGTCGTGATGAGCCCGCTCGATGGTTGCGGTTCGATGAGGACGGTTCGGTTGCGAGCCGTACGCCCTCGATGCCGAACGATCGAGGCCTGCTGAGCATCTCGGTGTACGACCTCGACAATGCTGGTGAGTTGCGTGGCCTGAGGCGCGAAGCGATTCGGGATGCCATGCGCCAGTTCCCGGCCCTGCACAAGGAGGGCGAGCTCATCCGAGCCCTCGACTGGCTCGATGGGGCCCAGCGTCCCCCTCATGGCGGCGCCATCGCCCAAGTGCTGATTCGTCGCCACGTGACCCTTTCTCGCGGCCTCTCGGCGGCACTGGCCACCCGGCTGCTCGACGGCTACGCCGTCCCGTTCGTCGCTGAGGCCGCGCCGGTCGCGCATCGCTTCGACCGGAGCGACCCCGACGTTGAGTCCGGGCTGCGGATGCTCACCACCCTGGCCTTCGCGCAATGCGGGCAGATCGGCGAACTCGACGGGGTGCCCGAGCTGAGCACCGCACCCGTCCGGATGGCACCACCGCAGGTGCGAATGTCACCGAGCGATGTCCTCGGAGCCGCCGAGGCCGCAATGGAGGGCTCGGATGAACTCGGTGCCGAATTCGGCGAAGACGATGCCGGCCAGGATCTCCCGCCGCTTCGCCCGGTGGATTCGAGCGTGGTCATCTTGCCGACCAACCGCATACGCCACATCGAGATCAAGAACTTCCGGGCGATCGAACACGTCACGCTCGACGTCGACGAGGAGGACGTCACCCTCGCAGGGTTGCTCGAACTGAGCCCTGCCGACGAAGAGGAGTTCAGGACTCGTCAGGCGCGACGCTGGCGAGTCCTGCTGGGCGAGAACGGGTCGGGCAAGTCATCGATCCTCAACGCCATCGCCCTCGCGCTCTGCGGCCCCGAGATCGACCGAGTGATGCATCGGGTCGCCCTCACCTGGAAGGACATCTATCGCTGGGGTGCGACCGATCAGGGCAAGGTCCGGCTCGACTTCACCGGTGGGCAAAGGATCGACCTGCGTTTCGACGTCGACGGGCACCACTTCGAGGACCTCGGCGACGCCGCACCCGAGATCAACGTGAACGTGCGGGGTTTCGGCTCTACTCGCTTCCCGGCGTCGGATCGTCGAGGGCTGTCCGAGGAAGAACTCCTTGCACGGGCGCGCCAACCCCAGGGCGGGACGGCGCGCAACATCGACAACCTGCTCGACACGACCATCCCGATCCTCAGTGCCAAGGCATGGCTCGAGTCACTTTCCCAGGAAGCGTTCTACGTCGCGGCCGAGACGCTCGGCGATCTCCTCGGCGACCTGCCCGATCGGGGCGAGGGCTTGACGATCGGCCAACGGATCGAGCGCGACCCCGACGACCCGTCGAACATCACCGTCGACGGCGACAGGCTGGCGCTCGTGAGCGACGGCTACCGGTCGGTCATCTCACTCGGGTGCGAGATCATGGCCAGCATCGGCGGGGTGCGGGACGACGACGAGACCGAGAAGCTGGAGCTCGACGCCAGCGACTTCCGCGACGCGACCGGGATCGTCCTGATCGACGAGATCGGCGCTCACCTGCATCCCCGGTGGCGGATGCAGATCACCGGCAAGCTGCGCGCGGCCTTCCCGAGCGTGCAGTTCTTCGTCACGACTCACGAGCCGCTCTGCCTGCGCGGCCTCGACACCGGCGAGGTCACCCGTGTGGTCAAGTACCGCGAGCACGGGGTCGTACTCGACGAGATCGACCGTGCGCCCGGCAGGTACCGCGTCGACCAGTTGCTCACGAGTGAGTTCTTCGGCCTCGACTCGGCGATCGATCCCAGGGTCGACAAGGTCTTCGCCGAGTACTACGCACTCAAGCGCCAGGACGAGCTGTCGTCGGTCGAGATCAGCCGGTTGGCGGACCTCGATGAACAGATCAACGAGAAGGCGCTCCGTCCCATCCTGGGCTACACCCGCCGGGATCAGCTGATCTATGAGGCGATCGACAGGTATCTGATCGCCGACAAGGCCGAGGCCGACGACCCGAAGACCTGGAAGAAGCGACGCGAGGAAATCGTCGCCGACATCGCCGAGATCTGGAACCGGTCCGGCGCATGATCGAGGTCGAGCGCTCCGAGGACCTTCCTGCGACCACGGTCGCCAAGGCCGATGCCGAGCGCACGAAGGTGATCGACGCGATGCTGGCGTGGCGCGAGGCTCTGGCCGATGCCGAGGCGTCGGGCGACGAGCTGCCCGACCAACCGAAGCACGCGTTCTCGCAGTACAAGTCCCGCGATGTCAAGGAGACGCTTGCAGCGCTGTTCGCCGGCAAGTGCGCCTATTGCGAGTCGTTCTACTCGTCGACCCAGCCGATGGATGTGGAGCACTACCGACCGAAGGGTGCGGTGGCGAGCGAGGGAGCTACGGACACGAGCACCGACGGGCACCATGGCTACTACTGGTTGGGTGCCGATTGGGACAACCTGCTCCCATCGTGCATCGACTGCAATCGCAAGCGCACCCAGGAGGAAGTCGTCGTCGGCCACGACACCACGAAGCCGAAGTCGCTCGGCAAGAAGGACCGCTTCCCGGTTGCTGGTGTGCGGTCGATGGACGAGAACGGCGACATCGAGCTCGAAGAACCGCTCCTGCTCAATCCCTGCCTCGACGACCCGGATGACTTCATCCGCTATGACACCGAGGTGGGCGTCGTCCTCCCCAAGGAAGGTCTCGATCCGAGTGCCAAGCTGCGGGCCGAGACTTCGATCGAGATCTATGGCTTGAACCGGATCGGCTTGGTTCAGGACCGCCGCCACGTGATCCGGCTCATCGACCATCGTCTGGCCATGATCGCCCAGGTCAACCGGCTGCGCAGTGGGCTCCAGACGCAGCCGGAGCTCCTGGCGATCCTCGACGACATCATCCGAGACGAGATCGACCTGCTGCGTTCGATGGAGCAACCGAACCAGCCGTACAGCGGCCTGGTTCGCCAGCTGCTTGCCGGCCTCGATCGAGTCGCTGAGCAAGCGCTCGGCGGCTAGCCCCGCCAGAAGTCCTGGGCGAGCTCCCAGGCCGCCTCACCGCAGCGTGCACCCATCTCCCGTCCTGGCACATCGTCGGCCCGCACGTGGATGCCGCCGTAGATGCGGGACAAGCCCGCTTCGTGAGCGGCATCTCGATAGGTCGGCCACTGGAGCGTGATGTCGGTGGACGGGCCCGCCTCGAACTCGAGGTGGCCCTCCTCGACCGTGTGCTCGCCAAGCCCACCAGGAAAGGACGGGTCCCCGGTGAACGCCGTGAGTACCTCGGCCGCAGCCCGGCTGAAGGTCGAGTGTCCGGAGACGTAACCCGGGAACGCGGGTGTCACGAAGGTCGCGCGTTGGTACGGCATCCAGTCGACCGCCCGGATCCAGTCCACGCCGCCTGCTTCGAACAACGACGTGCGTGTCTCGCCAACCCAGGATCGGATGGCGACGTCGCCGACGAATTCGGCGAGATGATCATGTCGCTCGCCCGGAGCGCTCGACTCGCTGGTGATGACCTCGATCAGGTTGGCTTCGAGCGGGAGCCCGTCGGGGTGATACGAGCGGCCATCGGGGTCGGATGACTGGCCGTGTCCCCCGAGGTAGCGGATCTGGGAGATCGGTCGGCTGTAGTCGTACTCACGCTTCGTGCCCCACGCAGCGATCGCTGCATCGTGGAGTGCGCCGTTGAGCACGAAGTACAGCCGGACATCCCACTCGAGCCGGTCGACCTCGTCGCCTTGCCCGCCGATGCGGCGCACGAGGTCGGGGTGGTCGCCGACCTCGTTCGCGAGCGTGTTCCAGTGACCCGGCGGCGTCTCCGAGTCGGGGCCGTCGGCCCAGAACTCGGCGATCACCCGTGCCCAATCGCCGAAGGCGACCTCGTTGCCGGGGGTGATCTCGTACGTCGAGCCGTCGGAGGCGTCGAGGGTGGCCGATGCCGCAATCACCTCGACAACGGCATCGCGAAACTCCGCGTCGGTGGCGGGTTCGCCGAACAGTGGCGGCGGCCCCGGATCGAGTGGCAGGGTGACACCGTCGCGTTCGAGCGCGAACGGTTCGACGGCGCCCCAATGCGGGCCGAGGTAGCCCTGGGCGCCCCCGGGAATGGCCTCGCCCAACTGGGTGGTGGCGGTGACGAACTCGAGCGGCTGCCACCGGTTCACGTCGACCATCTCGGTCCCGGAATCGTCGACCGGAAGCGGCTCATTGATCGAGCGGTAGCCGGCCTTGTAGCCCGCTTCCTCCAGGGCGCCGTCGCGGATCGTTGCGTCGATCGTCGCCTGGGCAATGCGGTTGCCGAGCGCCGCGGGGCTGTCGCCCTCGGTCGAGATCATCTCGATCGAGTAGCAGTGCGCTCGCATGAGCGCGTTGAGTTCGTTGATCGTCCCGACGGCACCATCGGACAGCGCGTACCGATGCCGCAGCAACCGATAGGCGGCGAAGCTGATCGCTTCGTGCCGTGCTGCGGCGATCTCGCGGTCGTCGACATCATGCGTCTCGTCGACGAAGTAGCCGCGACCCGGATCGTCGTAGGCCGTCCACGCATCCCACATCGCCGTCGAGAGGTGGAACAGGTTGCGGGAATGGACGGTCGGAGCAGGGAAGTCGCGCCGGATCGCATCGAGCGTCGTCTCATTCCACTGGCGGGCGATCGACCGTTCATCTTCGACGGGCGTGCAGTCGGCCAGGTGGGCGGCGCCGGAGTCCGACGAGCCGCAGGCGGGCAGCGCAACTGCCAACAAGGCAGCGCCCAGCATCGCAGCCAGCACACGACGGAATACCACGGAGCCGTTCATGACTCGCGCACGACCTGGCGGGGCTCCTTGTCGGTACGGCGACCGAGCACCACCGGATGCCGGACTTGGTATCCCGCGGGCCATTCGCTGAAGGCGATCTCGGCCACCTGATCGGGCACGCACCAGTGCAGCTGCCGTCCCTCGCGAGGCACGGACGGGATCGGGTCGAACGGGCATTCCGGGGCGATGGTAAGCGCCTGCTCCCACTCTTCGATGGACCGGTCGGTGAGGCCACTCCCGGCACCGCCGGCGAAGACGAGCCGATCACCTTCGTAGCAACCCAAGAGCAGTGAACCGAGCCCGTTCGCCCGGGCACCCCTCCCGGTCAGCCAGCCGCCGACGACGAACTCCTGACGCTTGCGCGGCTTGATCTTGATCCAGTTCTGGCTGCGGCGACCGGGAGTCCAGTTCGAATCGGCTCGCTTGGCGACGATGCCTTCGAGCTGCGAGGCGATGACGACATCGAGCAGTGCCTGGGGATCGTCGTCGTGTTGCTCGCAGACCCGCCAACTGGCGCCGGCGTCGACGACCTGTTCGAGCAACGTGCGCCGGTCGCTGAGCGGGAGGCCCATGGTGTCGTGGCCGTTCAGATGCAGTAGGTCGAAAGCGACGAAGATGACCGGCGTCTGAGCGCTGCGGCGCGCTGCGTCGACCGGGTCCGTCACGTGCATGCGCTGTTGGAGCATGTGGAAGCTCGGGCGGCCGTCGGCGCCGAAGGCCACGACCTCGCCATCGAGCACCAAGGAATCGAGGCCTTCGCCGATCTCCGCCATGGCTGCAAGCTCGGGGAAGCCTGCGGTTACGTCGCGCTCGTTCGACGACTGGAGGCGCACGGGGTGGGCGCCGCTCGGCTCGATGAATGCCAGGACGCGCATGCCGTCCCACTTGAGTTCGTATCGCCAGTCGCCACCGTGGGGCAGCTCACCGGATACGCCCTTCATCGGTGCGATGGTTCGACCCGTGAGCGGGGCGGCGTCGGACACCCCGCCTTTCTACACTGCGCCGCGGGTGAACGGCGCTTCCGTCGTTGTTCCCCAACTTCATCACCACCCCCACTAGCAACTCTGTTAACGTTGACAACATCTTCGCGCGGCGCGTCCCAGTGACCGTGGCGACCACGAAGAGTGGTCGAGAGGAGCCCTGCACACATGACCGACATCACTGCCATCACCGGACGCCAGGTTCTCGACAGCCGCGGCAATCCCACCGTCGAAGTCGAGGTCACCCTCGACTCCGGGGCGAGCGGGCGGGCCATCGTCCCGAGCGGCGCATCGACCGGTGCATTCGAGGCGGTCGAACTCCGCGACGGCGGCGACGCATGGAACGGAAAGGGCGTCGCCACCGCCATCGGCAATGTCAACACCGAGCTGGCCGCGGTCGTGGTCGGACGCGACGCGAGCGATCAACGTGGTCTCGACCAGGCGATGATCGACCTCGACGGCACCGAGAACAAGGGCCGCCTCGGCGCGAATGCCTTGCTCGGTGTCTCGCTGGCGACCGCCCACGCGGCGGCCGCCGATCGCGGACTGCCGCTCTATCGCTACGTGGGTGGCGCGAACGCCCATGTGCTGCCGGTACCGATGATGAACGTGATCAATGGCGGCGAGCATGCCGACAACAACGTTGACCTGCAGGAATTCATGATCATGCCGGTCGGTGCGGCGAGCTATGCCGAAGGCCTCCGGTGGGGCGTTGAGTGCTACCACACGCTCAAGGGAGTGCTCAACGAGCGTGGCCTGAGCACCGCTGTGGGCGACGAGGGTGGGTTCGCCCCCGACCTCGGTTCCAACGAAGAGGCCGTCCAATTGCTGGTCGAAGCCATCGAGCGCACCGGCCTCACCCCGGGGGCCGACATGTCGATCGCCCTCGACCCCGCCTCGACTGAGTTCTTCCAGGATGGCAACTACCACCTCGAGGGAGAGGGCCGGGTGCTCAGTCCCGCCGAAATGGTCGGCTACTACGCCGAGCTGACCACCAAGTACCCGATCGTCTCGATCGAGGACGGTATGGCCGAAGACGACTGGGACGGTTGGGCCCAGCTCGTCGCCGCGATCGGGCAGGGCGTGCAGCTCGTCGGCGACGACCTGTTCGTCACCAATGTCGAGCGCCTGTCGCGAGGCATCCGCGATCAGGCTGCGAACTCGATCCTCGTGAAGGTCAATCAGATCGGCACGCTGACCGAGGCGCTCGATGCGGTGCAGCTGGCCATCCGCTCCGGCATGACGGCGGTCATGTCCCACCGTTCCGGCGAGACCGAGGACAACACGATCGCCGACCTCGCCGTCGCTACGAACTGCGGCCAGATCAAGACCGGCGCGCCGGCCCGCTCTGACCGCGTCGCCAAGTACAACCAGCTGTTGCGCATCGAGGCAGACCTCGGCGAGGCGGCGCGCTACCGCGGCATGGCAGCCCTGGCCGCCCACCCGGGCCATGGCGGAGGCGCCTGAGCCCAGATGAAGCGCTTCGTCACGGGCGTACTCGTCCCGTTCCTGGTCGCCGCGGCACTCTTCGGTGCGCTGGTCGTCTTCGTCTTCCCGACGACGACCTGGCTCGACCAGCGAGCTGAGGCACGCGAGCTCGACGCCCGACTCGACGAGCTCAACGCGGAACAAGTAGCGCTTCGCGAAGACATTGCCCGGATGCGGACACCCGAGGAGGTCGAGCGCATCGCTCGCCGCGACTTCAATCTGGTCTTCCCCGGAGAGGAGGCCTACGCGCTCCTGCCCGCACCTCCGGCCCCGGTCGACATCCCGGCGAGCTGGCCGTTCTCGATCCTGTTCAACGAGGTCCTGGACTGAGTTGGGCCGCAATCTCGGCTTCGCTTCGCTCGGGCCGATCTGCGGATTGACCCACTACCCAGCCAGGCCCGCCGTCCAGGTTGCAAACAAGTCGGCATAGCGCCCGCCCTCGGCGACCAGATCGTCGTGGCTGCCGAGCTCGGCCAAGCGGCCGGCCTCGAACACGGCGACGCGATCGCAGCGCTCCGATGTCGACAGCCGGTGGGCGATGGCGATGACGGTCCGACCGTCCATCAGTGACTCGAGAGCGGCTTCGACGATCGACTCGGTTCCGGGATCGACCGACGACGTTGCCTCGTCGAGGATGAGCACCCGCGGATCGGCGAGGGCTGCCCGGGCGAGCGATACAAGCTGCTTCTCGCCCGCAGACAGGCGGCTTCCGCGCTCTTGGACCTCGGTGGCGAGGCCCTCGGGTAGGCGCTCGAACACCTCGAGGACCCCGATGCGCGCCAGCGCGTCGCGGACCTCGCGATCGGTCGCTTCGGGCCGGGCGAGCCGGACGTTGTCGGTGATGGAACCGGCGAACAGGAAGCCCTCCTGCGGTACGACCACGATGCGTTGCCGGAGGGCTCCGACGTCGACGGCTCGCAGGTCGACGTCACCCATGGTGATCGTGCCGTCGACCGGGTCGTAGAAGCGGGCGATGAGTTTCGCGACCGTCGACTTGCCGGCGCCGGTCGATCCGACGAACGCGATTCGTTCTCCGTCTTCGATCGTCAAGGTGACGTCGCTCAGCACGGGCTCGCCGGCTTCGTACTCGAAGGAAACCCGTTCGAGTTCGATTCGGCCGTCGCCGGGCGCGACCGGCTCGTCGGGTGAAGCGACGGCGATCGGCTCATCGATCAATCCGTACAGCTTGTGCAGCGCTGCGGTCGCCGACTGCACCATGTTGAACAGCTGGCTCAGCTGCTGGATCGGTCCGAACATCGCCTGCAGGATGAGCACGAATGCGGCAACGGTACCGAGCGTGAGTCGGCCGTCGCGCACCATCCAACCGCCGAGCCCCACGGACAGAGCGATGCTGAGTGCACCGGCCATTTCGACGATCGGTAGGTACCAGGCGCCGATTTTCACCGACTTCATGTGGGTCAGGTAGAGGTCGCGATTCGTCGCGGCGAAGCGGTCGATCTGGACCTCCTCGCGTGCGAATGCCTGGACGACCCGTACGCCGCTGATGCCTTCTTGGAGGCTCGACAGGGTGGTCCCCACACGATCACGTACGGCCAGGTAGGCCCGGTTCGACGCCCGATGGAACCGCACGCTCGCCACGATCACGACCGGCATGGTCGACAGACAGAGCACGAGCAGCAGCGGATCGAGCACGATCAGGGTGATCAGTGCCGTGACGAGCACGAAGGCTGCGCTCACGAACATGAGCAGCCCGAGCTGAACCAGCGTCTGTAAGGAGTCGACGTCGGAGGTCATGCGCGAGACCAGTACGCCGGTCTCGTAGCTGTCGTAGAAGGGCATCGACTGGTCGAGCATGCGACCGAAGACCTTGAGTCGCAGGTCTCGCAGGAACCCTTCGCCCACCAATGCCAGCGACGCGATCGCGCCCCGGAAGGTCAGATAGGCGAGCACGGCGACCACCACGTAGCCCGCGATGGACTCATTGAGCGCCGAGCGGTCGCCGACGGTCAGCCCCTGGTCGATCGCCCGCCGAACGAGGAGCGGTCCGGCCATCCCGGTCAACGAGAAGACCAAGAGCAAGCTCAACGCGGCGACCGCGCGCCGTCGATATGGCCGGATCATGGCCAAGGTGCGGCGAAGCACTCGGCGAGTCGCACTCCGATCAAGCTTGTCGCCGTCGGCGATCCCGGCCGCCGCCCATATGGCCATCAGCCGACCCCCGTCTCGGAATCTGCTGCCAGGACCTCGCGATATCGAGCGTTGTCAGCCAACAGGTCCGCATGGGTGCCTGCCGCCATCACGCGGCCCTCGTCGATCAAGACGACCCGGTCCGCCAACGCGATCGTCGCCGGGCGATGGGCAATGACGATCGTCGTGCGCGATGCCATCGCTTGACCGAGGGCGTCACGGATCTCGTGCTCCTTCGACGGATCGACGGCCGAGGTGGCATCGTCGAGGATCAGGACTCGAGGGTCGGCCAGGATGGCGCGGGCGATCGCCAGCCGTTGGCGCTGGCCCCCGGAGAGCGACAGTCCGCCCTCGGCCAGGATCGTGTTGTAGCCGTCGGGAAGTTGCTCGATGAACTCCTCGGCCCCGGCGAGTTGGGCAGCCTGGCGCACGGCTTCTTCGGGCGCTCCGGGATCGGCGAAGGCGATGTTCTCGTAGACGCTCGATTGGAAGAGGAAGGTCTCCTCGAAAACGATGCCCACGGCGCGTCGGAGGTCGGGCAGGTCGAGCCGACGGACATCGACGCCGTCGAGGCGCACCGCGCCAGAGTCGACGTCGTAGAAGCGGGGGAGCAGGCTCGCGAGGGTGGTCTTGCCCGAGGCGGTTGCCCCGACCAGGGCGACCGTTTCGCCCGACTCGATCCGCAGCGTGAGGCCGTCGAGAACGCCGACGTCGGGCTCGTCGGGATACGCGAATGCCACCTCGTCGAACTCGACCAGGCCACGACCGCTACCTGCCGCCGAGACCGTCGGCAGCGATAGGGGCTCGTCCGGCGCCGTGACGCGTGGCGCAACCGCGAGCAGCTGCGTGATGCGCACGCCCGCGGCCGCCGCCCGTTGCGCATTCGCGACCGTCATGCCGAGGCTGCGCAAGGGCTGAATGAGCAACATCACGTAGATGTTGAAGCTGACGAGCGTGCCGACGGTCATCTCGCCGTCGAGGACCAGATTGCCGCCGTAGGCGAGCACGGCGATGAGACCGATATTCGGTGCGAGCTCCATCGCGGGGACGAACCGCGACCGCACGAGCGAGGCGGTCAGCGCCTCGTGACGCAGGTCATCGGCCTCGACCCGGAGCGCATCGCTGCGAACGCGTTCGGCACCGAAACCCTTCACCGCACGAATACCGGCGACCGTCTCCTCGACCACGGTCGCCAACTCCGCAGACTCGCGTTGTACGCCGCGAATAGCTGGGTGCAGCTGGCGTGCGAACCGGCGAGCGAGCACGTTCACCAGCGGGAGTGCGACCAATGCCAGCAGCGCCAAGACCGGCTGGACGACCAACATGATCACGACCGTGCCGGTCACCAGCACGAGCTGCCCGGTTGACAACGGGATCATCGTGATGACGTCCTGGAAGTTCTGCAGGTCGGTGTTGGCCCGACTCATCAGGTCGCCGGTGGCGTTGGCGTCGTGAAACGAGAAGTGCAGCCTCTGGATCTGGGCGAAGAGGCGATCGCGTAGGCGCGACTCGATGAGCCGAGCGTTCCGGAACGCGACGTAACGCCGAAGTCCCAGGCACACGGCGGAGAGCGCTCCGGCTGCGGCGATGAGGACCGTCCACCACAGCAGCGATCCTCCCTGCTCGATGCCGCGATCGATGCCCAATTGCACGAGCAGTGGCATGGCGATTCGGCCGAGCGACCAACCGAGCGAGACGAGCTGGCCGGCCATGATGAAGCGGCGCTCTTCCTTGATCGAAGCCCACAGCAGTTGCCAGCCGGTCCCGGCCGAACCGGATCGATCGATCGCCGCGCCGCGTTCCGCCAAGTCCTCGGTTTCGGGTTGCTCGGTCAGCGCAATCAACTCCTGTCTCGAACGTACTCCGTCGCCCGACCAGGTCTCTGGTCATTCCGGCTGAGCCGAATGCCTATGGAAGACTCGCCGCATGGATTTCGACTACAGCCCGAAGGTGATGGAGGCCAAGGCGCAGCTCGAGGCCTTCATGGACGAGCACGTCTATCCCGCCGAGCGCGGCTACCACGACTTCGTAATGGACCCGGCGAACCTGTGGAAGCAGCCGCCGGTCATGGAGGAACTCAAGGACAAGGCGCGCGACGCCGGGATCTGGAACTGGTTTCTGCCGGCCGAGTACGGCGACTGGAGTCCGGGATTCACCAATGTGGAGTTCGCTCCGTTGGCTGAGGTGATGGGGCGTCTTCCGTGGTCGTTCGAGGTGTTCAACTGCTCCGCACCCGACCGCGGGAACATGGAGGTGCTGGCCAAGTTCGGCACCCCGGAGCAACAGGACCAGTGGTTGCGCCCCCTGCTCGATGGTCGTATCCGATCGACGTATGCGATGACCGAACCCCAAGTCGCGTCCTCGGATGCCACCAACATGCAGCTCACCATCGAGCGTGACGGTGACGAGTACGTGTTGAACGGCCGCAAGTGGTGGAGCAGCAACATCATGCACCCGCTCAACGAGGTGCTGATCACGATGGGCGTGACCAATGCCGACGGCCCACGCCACCAGCAACACTCCATGGTTCTCGTGCCGCGAGACTCGCCGGGTCTCGAGGTCGTTCGTTGCACCGAGGTCTTCGGCAATCTCCACTCGCCAGGCGGCCATGGCGAGCTCAGCTACACCGACGTCCGAGTACCGGTCGAGAATCTGATCCTGGGCGAGGGGCAGGGGTTCACGATCGCGCAAGGACGCCTTGGACCGGGTCGCTTTCAGTACGCGATGACCAATGTCGGCATGGCCCAGCGGATGCTCGAACTGATGTGTGCGCGGGCCGATGAGCGCGAGCCGTTCGGGCGCAAGATCAGCGAACGATCATCCGTGCGCCAGGACATCGCTCGGGCACGGTGCCAGATCGAGCAAGCTCGGCTGTTGGTGCTCAAGGCCGCAGCCGAGATGGACAAGGCCGGAGCCAAGGGTGCCCGTGACTACATCTCCATGGTGAAGATCATCGGCCCGAAATTGGCCCACGACGTCGCCGAACGGGCGATGCAGATCTTCGGCGGCAAGGGGGTCAGCGGGGACACCCCGATCGCGGACATGTACGTGCTCGGCCGGTTGATGCGCATCGCCGATGGGCCCGACGAGGTCCACATGAACCAGCTGGCGAAGTTGACGATGGCCCAGGTCGAGCTGCAGCGTCAGGCCGGAACCGGCGGCATCGACTGGTACGGGGACTGAGTCGTGGGATCCGATCTGCACGAGAGGCATCGCCGCATCATGGGCGACGGCGCGCCGCTCTTCTACGACGCACCCGTTGAACTGGTCCGAGGTGAAGGGGTGTGGCTCGAGGCCGTCGATGGCCGGCGCTACCTCGACCTCTACAACAACGTGCCCTGTGTAGGTCACGCGAATCCCCGGGTGGCTGCGGCCATGGCTGACCAGGCCGGCCGTCTCAACGTGCACAGCCGGTATCTGCACGACAACGTCATCGACTACGCCGAGCAGCTGGTCGGGCTGCACCACGATGGCATCGAGTCTCTCGTCGTTGCGTGCAGCGGTACCGAAGCGACCGAGACCGCGCTCACGATGGCGCGAGCGGTCACTGGCCATCGAGGTGTGATCGGCACCGATGCCACCTATCACGGCAACTCAAGTCTGGTTGGACGGATGAGCTGGCTGCCGGTGGGCGCCGATCGCGGCGAGCACGTTCGGTCGATCTCCACGCCTCAGACGTATCGACCCTTTGCAGCAGCCCCTGATGGTGAGCCGTTGAGTGGCGAGGAACTGTGCGCCCGTCATCTCGACGAGCTCGAGGCGACGATCGCGTCGCTGCAGGAGTCCGGCGCCGGCGTCGCCGCGCTGATGCTTTGTTCGATCCTGGCCAACGAGGGCCTACCGAACCCGCCAGGGGACTGGTACCGCGAGGCCACGCAGTTGGTTCGTGATGCGGGTGGTTTGATCATCGCCGACGAGGTCCAGGCCGGCTTCGGCCGCAGCGGACGTTGGTGGGGGTACGAGACGAGCGGCTTCGTACCCGACATCGTCTGTATGGGCAAACCAATGGGCAACGGCATGCCGCTGTCCGCTGTTGCGTCGAGCCATGCCAACGTGTCGGCCTTTCGGGCGAAGCACCGGTACTTCAACACCTTCGCGGGATCGCCCCTGCAGGCGGCCGCGGGACAAGCGGTGCTCGACGAGATTCATGGGCGAGATCTCGTGAGTTCCGTCGCTCGGGTCGGCGAGGGACTGCGGACGGCGCTTGGCGCGCTGGCCCACGAACATCCGAGCATGGGCGACGTTCGTGGGACGGGCCTGTTCATCGGCGTCGACTGGGTCGTTCCGGGGACGACCGAACCTGATGTCGCTGGCGCTGCGGCGATGGTCGAGGCACTCAAGGATCGAGGCGTGTTGCTCGGCAAGGCCGGCCAACACGGCAACGTGATCAAGATCCGGCCGCCGCTCGTGTTCGACCAGGAACACGCAGCGATCTTCCTCGACGCGTTCCGCGACGCGCTCGATCAGGTCACGCGTGCCTGACGCCTCGGGTATTGCGGTCGAGTCGTTCGTCAGCGCCGCCGCCGTCGCAGCGCCGGCCTTCGGTGTCGACCTGCAGCACGCGTCATTGCTCTCGTTGAGCGAGAACGTGGTGCTGCGTCTCCAGACCGCCGCCGGCGAGCCGCTCGTGATGCGTTTCCACCGTCCGGGCTACAACTCGCTCGCCGAGATGGAGTCCGAGGTTGCCTACGTCGCCTCGCTCGGCCAGACCGGTGTGCCTGTTCCCAACGCAATCGCCACGATCGACGGCCACCACTATGTGGCCACCCCGGTCGAGGGCATCGACCATCAGGTCGGGGTCGTGTCGTGGGTCGCCGGCGAGCCGCTCGGCGGACCGCTCACGCCTGGTGGCCCGGAGCTTGTGTCGCACTACCGCCGCATCGGCGAGATCGCCGGCCGGATCCGAGCCCATGCGACCACATGGGATCCACCGACGGGTTTCACCCGCCGCCGCTGGGACGCCGAGGGTCTCGTGGGTGAGTCTCCGCTGTGGGGACGATTTTGGGAGGTCGATGGGCTCACATCCGCCCATCGATCATTGTTCTCCTCAGCCCGCGAGGAATTGCTGCATCGCCTCGGCGAACTCTCCACCGGGGCAGACGCGTTCGGCCTCATCCACGCCGATCTCCATCTCGGCAACGTCATGGCCGATGGTGACGAGTTGACGGTCATCGACTTCGACGACTCGGGCTTCGGCTGGTTCGTCCACGAGCTCGCGGTGTCGCTGCACCCCGTGGTCGACGAGCCGTACTTCGATGCGGCTCGCGACGCGATTGTCGCCGGCTACCGCGTCGAACATCCTCTGAGCGACGAGGACGAGCGGCTCATCGGCACGTTCCTGGCGATGCGCGGCCTGATGATCGTCGGCTGGCTCGATGCCCGCCGGGATCTTCCGCACTACGAGCACTTCGGCCATTTGGTCGCCCAGACCGAACGCGTGGTCGAGCGGTTCCTCACCTAGCCTGAGCGGCGATGTCCACCGCCTTTCCTCCCGCCACGGTCGCCGATGTCGCGGCTGGGCTCGCCGATCACGACTATCTCGCCGACGAGGCGCTGGCGACGGCGATCTTCCTCGCCGTCGAGCTGCAGCGTCCGCTCCTGCTGGAGGGGGAGGCCGGCGTGGGCAAGACCGAGGTCGCCAAGACGCTGTCTCGCTGGAGCGGTGGTCGCCTGATCCGGCTGCAGTGCTACGACGGGCTCGACGCCTCGCAGGCCGTCTACGAGTGGGACTACAGCCGGCAGTTGTTGCATCTGCGTACTCGCGAAGCGCTCGGGGACATCAGTTCGCAGGTTGAGGACGAGCTCTACAGCGACACCTTTCTCGTTCGGCGTCCGTTGCTCGACGCCATCGCCCACGACGATGCCGTGCCACCGATCCTGTTGATCGACGAGGTCGACCGCGCCGACGACGAGTTCGAAGCGTTCCTTCTTGAGGTGTTGTCCGAGTACGCCATCACCGTTCCTGAGGTTGGAACCTTCCGCGCTGAACGTCCACCGATCGTCATCATCACCTCGAACCGCACCCGTGATGTCCACGACGCACTCAAGCGTCGGGCCCTGTATCACTGGGTCGAGCATCCGGGCCTCGAGCGCGAGATCGAGATCATCCGACGTCGCACCGATGGTGTGACCGACGAGCTGGCCGGCCAGGTCGCTCGGGCGGTCGCGCAGTTCCGCGGACTCGGTTTGTACAAGCCGCCGGGTGTCGCAGAGAGCATCGACTGGGCCCAGGCGCTGCACCGGCTACAGCGCAGTCGACTGGACGCGGAAACCGCCGATGCAAGTCTCGGCACGGTGTTGAAGTACCGCGAGGATCAGCAGCGCGTACGCGACCACGGCTTGGACGAGGTCGTCGCCGGCGCGCAGTGAGCCCCGACCGATGAGCGATACGCCCGACTGGGTCATCACCCAGCGCAATGTCGTGGGCCAGCGCGCGGTCATGCCGGACAGCCGCGAGATCGACCGCTCGGTCCTCCCGGTGCTGGCGACGGGGTTCGTCGATGCACTTCGTCACGCCGGGATCGAAGTACCGATCGGGGCGACGATCCTCTACGTGCGGGCGCTCTCGGCGGTCAACAGCCTCGACCGGGCGGCTCGCTACTGGTGTGGCCGCACGACCCTGATCACCCGGTCCGAGGACTTCATGACCTATCACCGGGTCTTCGGCAAGTATTGGACCGGAGCCGAGTTTCCCGACGACCCCGACGCCCTCACGGTGACCACCAGTGTGGCCGTCGATGAGGAGGACGGTGCCGAGGGCGACGACTCCGATGGGCGGGACGACGGTGGCGGCGATCCCGATGTCGTGATGCGCTACAGCGCCGTTGAGGTGCTCCGCGACAAGGACTTCGCCGAATACACCAAGGACGAATTGCGCGAGCTGACGTTCCTGATGCAGCGGATGCGCATCGGTGGCGCGATGAAGTCGTCGCGGCGGCTCAAGCGCTCGAAGAAGACGGTCGGTCAGCCGGACCTGCGCCGCACCGTGCGACGGGCGCTGGCCA
The DNA here is from genome assembly GCA_039028435.1 of Actinomycetota bacterium. GTDB lineage: Bacteria > Actinomycetota > Acidimicrobiia > Acidimicrobiales > UBA10347 > UBA10347. The sequence continues at coordinate 36,474 of JBCCIC010000003.1, forward strand.
ACGACGGCGAGCCGATTCACCGGGCCTATCGCCGAAAGAGCGAGCAACGCCGCCGTGTCGTTTTGCTGCTCGACATCAGCGGCTCGATGGAGTCCTATTCGCGGGCACTGCTTCGATTCGTGCATGCGACCGTGCTGGCCCGAGGACGCGTGGAGGCGTTCGCGCTCGGCACTCGGCTAACCCGGCTCACCCGTGAGATGGCGACCCTCGACCCTGATCGCGCCCTTGCCAACGCCGGCGAGGCGGTCGACGACTGGTCAGGCGGCACCCGTCTGGGTGAGTCGCTGCGGGCCTTCAACGACGAGTGGGCCGTTCGCGGGATGGCCCGCGGCGCAGTCGTGGTGATCCTGTCCGATGGTTGGGACCGCGGTGACCCCGAATTGATGTCGGAGCAGATGGCTCGCCTGTCGCGGGTCGCCTATCGAATCGTGTGGTCGAACCCGCTCAAGGCCACGGCCGGCTATCAACCGCTCGCTCGCGGAATGGCAGCGGCCCTGCCGTGGGTTGACGAATTCGTTGAAGGTCATTCGCTCGGGGCCCTGCAACGGCTCGCCGTCGCCGTCAACCGAACAACCGAGGAGATAGCGTCAGCATCATGAAGGACATTCTCGACGAGATCGTCACCTGGCGAGCGAGTGGCAAGCAGGTTGCCATCGCCCGCGTCGTTGATACCGACGGCTCCGGCCCTCGCGAGCCCGGCGCAGCCATGGCGGTGAACGAGGATGGTGAGGTCATCGGCTCAGTCAGCGGTGGCTGTGTCGAAGGAGCCGTGGTCGAGGAAGCCCTCGACATCATCAGCTCACGTGACCGCCGCATGGTGACCTTCGGATACAGCGATGACGAGGCCTATGCGGTCGGCCTGACCTGTGGCGGCACGATTCACCTCTACATCGAGCCGCTCGACTGGTAGATCTGCAGTCGATGAGCACCGAGATCTTCGATACATGGGTCGCGGCGATCGCCTCTGACGAGCCCGTGTGCCTGGTCACCGTCGTCGAAGGTGAAGGGCTCGGCAACAAGCTCCTCGTCCGTCCGGGAGTCCCCGCGCTGGGCACACTCGGCCATACGGAGCTTGATCGAGTCGCGGAGCGCGATGCGCTGGCGGAGCTGGAAGTGGGCCGCAGCGGCGTGCGCTGGTACGGAGCACAGGGCCAGCAGCGTGAGTTCGACCTGCAGGTCTTCGTCGAGTCGCAGGCCCCGCCGCCCAGGATGCTGATCTTCGGTGCGGTGGACTTCACGGCCGCACTGGCCAGCACGGCGAAGCTGCTCGGCTACCGGGTGATCGTCGCCGACGCCCGCCCGGTTTTCGCCACCACGAAGCGTTTCCCGATGGCCGATGAGCTCCGGGTCAAGTGGCCAGACGACGTGTTCGACGAGTTCGGCGACGAGCTCGGTCCCCGCGATGCGGTCGCGATCCTCACCCACGACAACAAGTTCGACGTGCCCGCGGTCGTGAGAGCCCTCAAAACCCGAGTCGGCTACATCGGTGTGATGGGAAGCCGCAAGACGCATGAGGGACGAACCGTTCGGCTCCGCGAGGCCGGCGTGGACGATGCCGGTCTCGAGCGACTCCGGTCGCCGCTCGGCATCGACATTGGCGGCCGCACCCCCGAGGAAACGGCCATCTCGATCTGCGCCGAGATCATCGCCCTGAGGTCGGGCCGCAAGGTGACGGCACTGCGTGACACCGAGGGTCCGATCCACGAGCGCTAGTCCCACGGAGGCGCGCGTCCTCACCGGACGGTGTCGCCCGCCGGGGTGATGATCGTGATGGTTCCGTCGACCCCACGGGTGACGGTGTAGCCGGCTTCCTTGCGCAGGTTGTGGCGCGGGCAGGCTGGACCTCCATTGCGTTGTTCGGAACGCCCGCCGCAGGCCGCGGGTCTCAAGTGATCGATCTGACAGCCCGTCGTTGGCTTGTGGCATCCGGGCCAGTAGCACTCGTCGGTCTGGAGCTCGATGCCGAGCCGCGCCAGGCCGGTGAACAACCGCTGTTCCTTGCTGATGTCGACGGCGACGCCCGCGGCGTTCTGCACGACGCGCCGGAAACTGCCGGTGACCAGGTCTGCGATGGCCGACGGGGCGTGGACGATGTGGCCGTTGAGGTCGGCGACCCCGTACTCGTCGATGTCCAGTGTGTTCTGCTCCCCGCCGAACCAGCGGCGCACCAGCTCTTCGGCCGTCTCGCCTTGCCACACAAGGTTGTGCACTCGCTTGACCCGGACTGACGCATTGGCATTCGCTGCCGCGTCTTCGGCCATCTGACACAGCGCATCGGCCCGGCGTTGTGCCGCCGACCGGGGCAAGTCATCACGGGTCGCAGCATCGCCGTGTTCGGCTCGGGCGGCCTCCCAGTCGAGCAGTGCCTCGGCATCGGTGTAGGCGGTGAGCACCTCGTTGAATCGTGATCCGGCGGCCGATCCGAGCGACATCCGGCCGTTCCAGGCCTTGGAGAAGTAGTCCTGCGCCAGCGTGACATCACGGCGCTCGTGGGAAGGGTCAGGTGCCGGGGTCGGACCGTCCTCGTCGTGCAGGTCGAGCCAGCGGCCGATCCGTTTCTGGAAACGCACGAACGAGTCCTTGGTCGCACGGGCGAGGAACCAGCACTGATCATCGAGGAACCGATCGCGAACGCGAGGGTTGGCGTAGACCTTGGCGAGCGTGACCGCCTGCTCGAGCCCGAGGCCTCCGCCGCGCCAGGCCTCGGCGATCCCCTCGGCTCGGCCATGCACCATGCGTCGGATCCGGTCCAGTCGCCACGCTTCGCTTCCGGAGATCCCGGCGAGATGGGCGAACATGACCTGGGCCGAGGCGTGGCCCTGGTCGAGGAAGATGCGGCTGTCGTCGATGGACTGCATGACGTCGACCGAGGCCACCGCTGACAAACGCCGAACCAGCTCGACCGCATCGACGGCCTCGGCCACGTCGTCGACACATCCGAGGAGGGGAGTACCCACATCGACCGCTTCGGTCAGGGCGACTGCGGCGGCGATCGTCGGTGGTTGGTCGGTGAGTAGGGAAACGGACATCTGCACCTCGCAGGCTGAGTGGGGAGCTCAGTTCGGGTGCCGATCCGTTCCACCGGTCGACGGTGTGATGTCTGTGAGAGCAGCTGGGCCTCGGTCTCCTGGCCTTCTGCCTTGGCTCACCCGGAGGTGGCCTGCAACCAGTCGACGTCGAACAGCCCCTGCTGGGCGAAGACATCCGGGCCATCATGGCCCGACAGCAATCACTTTAGACGAACATGTGTTCGATCGCAACCCGCAAGGTCGAATTACGCATCCTTGACGAACAATTGGCTTCGCCACTCGGCGCGGCTCTCGCCCGCGACCGTGAAGACGAAGCTGTAACCGACGCCAGGCCGGAGGCGAAGCGCCGTGAGATTGATCGCCAGCGCAACGCCCAGCGGCGTCCCGGCGCGCAAGCCAGAGGGACGTCCTGCCTCGAACTGACCGCGGACCGCGATCGGCTTGTCGTTGACCATGACCGGACGGCCGTCCTCGTCGACGAGGTCGATCCGCCAGTCGTGCTTGACGTTGCCGCGGTCCCACGGAACGGTCACGTGAATCGCAATCGCGAGTGGTTGCGGTCGTGGTCCCATGACCGACAGCCCGCCGCCGAGCACGAACAGCTTTCCGCCGACCGCCTGGGCCGAGTCGCAGAGCAACATGTTGACCCGCACCCCACTCGGTGCAACGAGATCGTCGGGCAGGAGTTCTTCGTCCACGGGTGCACCTTAGGTCCATCGGGGCCAGACTGAGCCGGTGTCTGACGAACTCGGCGAGAGCCCGATCGAGCCACCAGGGGACGACGAGGCCGCAGTTGATGCCGCGTCGGAATCGACAGCTCCGCCGCCCGAGTCGGCTCTCGCCGTCATCCTCGCGGCCGGCGCGGGAAGCCGTTTCACGGGAGACGATCACAAGCTCGAGGCCAAGCTGGCCAAGAAGCCCCTTGTCTGGTGGGCGAGCACGCACGCGCTGGAGGCGGGATTCAGCGAGGTGCTCGTGGTGGAGGGGGCCGTGCCGGTCAGTGATCTCGTGCCAGCCGAGGTCAGCGTGGTTCGCAACGACGACTGGGCCGACGGCCAGGCCCGCTCCCTGCATGTGGCCGTCCACTACGCCACGGTCTTCGGCTACGAGCAGCTCGTGGTCGGTCTCGGTGACCAGCCGTTCGCTCCGCCCGAAGCCTGGCGACGTGTCGCCGCATCGGACAGCCCGATCGCTGTCGCAACGTTCGACGGTCAGCAGACGCCGCCCGTGCGCCTGAGCCATGAGGTGTGGCGCATGCTGCCGCTCGATGGCGACGAAGGCGCTCGACAGCTCCTCCGGAGTCGCCCCGAATTGGTGACGCCGATACCCTGCCCCGGAAGTGCGGTCGACGTGGACACTGCGGGGGAGTTGGCCCAGATCCGCCGCCACCATCTCACCAAGGAGCTCGGATCATGGACCTAGAGAACAGTTTTGAAGTCGACGCGGGTCGCGAGGTCGCCTGGCGTGTGCTGAACGACGTCGAGCGCATCGCCCCATGTCTTCCGGGCGCTCAGCTCGAGGAGATCGACGGCGACGAGTTCAAGGGCTCCGTCAAGGTCAAGGTCGGCCCCGTCACCGCCCAATACAAGGGCAAAGCGGTCTTCGTCGAGCAGAACGAAGACCAGGGCAAGGTCGTCATCAAGGGTGAGGGCCGCGACAGCCGCGGCGCTGGCAACGCCAACGCCCTGATCACCGCAACGCTGCACGAGATCAGCGCGGAGAAAACCCGTGTCGACGTGCACACCGACTTGGCCATCACCGGCAAAGTCGCCCAGTTCGGTCGCGGTGTCATGGCCGACGTGAGCGGCAAGCTCATGGGCCAGTTCGCCGACAACCTCCAGGAACTTCTGGCCAACGAGCCAGCGGAGCCAGAAGCTGACAGCACCGACGAGGCCGCCGAGGCCCCAGCCCAAGACTCCGGTCCCCGCAAGATCGATTCGCCCGAGGCCGAAGCCGTCGACCTACTCGACGCCGCCGGCGCCCCGGTGTTGCAGCGGGCCCTGCCGGTCGTCGGCGTGCTGGCGGCACTCCTGATTCTCCGTCGTCTCATCCGGGGGCGTCGGGGCTGATCATCCCGTGGAGGCGACCGACGCCGACCGCACAGCCGTCACCGAGCTCCTCGGACGACAACCCGAGGGTGACTTCGAAGTCGTCGTGCGCCACGCGGATGGCTCGCCGCGCGTGATCCGCAATGCGCCGATCCAGTACTCGGGTCGGCCGATGCCAACGCTGTACTGGCTGGTCAGCGAGCACGACCGTCTGGTCGTCAGCAGGCTGGAGTCCTCAGGGGCGGTGCGTGAGGCCGAAGCCGCGGTCGACTGGGCCGAACTCGAACGCACCCACGACGCCTATCGAGCCGAACGAGACGCCCTCATTCCCCCCGATCACGTCGGGCACCGTCCCAGCGCGGGTGTAGCCGGCACGCGAAAGGGCGTGAAGTGTCTCCACGCGCACTACGCCTACCACCTCGCCGGCGGCGATGATCCCGTCGGCGCATGGGTGGCCGACCGCCTGGCGGCAGAGGACCGTGCCACCGAAACCCAGGGTGAACGCCCGTGAGCGCCGACGCGATCGCTGCGATCGATCTCGGGAGCCACTCCACGCGCCTGCTGATCGAGCGGGCCGGCGAGCCCGTGGTCCGGCTCGTCGAGCTGACCAAGCTCAGCGAAGGGATGCGGGAGACCGGCGTGATCCAGCCGACTGCCCTGGACCGGGTGCGGTCGGCCCTGACCGCCTACCGCCGGGAAATGGACACCCATGACGTCGTTCGGGTGCGCGTCGCAGCGACGGCTGCGGCACGCGATGCCAAGAACGGCGCCGAGTTCATCGCCATGGTGACCGAGGCCGCGGGCACGGCTCCGGACATCCTCACCGGCGATGCCGAAGCGGAGCTCACCTTCCTGGGAGCAACCGCGGAGCTCGATCCGGAGCGCGGACCGTTCCTCGTCATCGACATCGGCGGCCGATCGACCGAGTTCGCATACGGCCACCACGAATTCGAAGGTGGTATCTCCCTCGAGATCGGATCGGTTCGGCTGTCGGAGGAGTACCTCGAGTCCGACCCTCCGCGTGCCGATGAGCTCTCGGCGTGTGTCACCGTGACCGGTGCGTGGCTGGACGATGTCGACCGCGAACTCCCTCAGGCTCGCCGGGCGCGTACGGTGATCGGTGTCGCGGGAACCGTCTCGGCCGCCGTCGCCGTCGAGATCGGGTTGATGGAATACGATCGGGACCAAATGCACCATTTCGAACTCAGCCGCGACGCCGCCGAAGACGTCTTCCGCACGTTGGCGACCGAGTCCCGGGCTGATCGGGCACACAATCCGGGTCTTCCGCCCGGACGTGTCGACACGATCGTCGGCGGCATGAGCATCCTGGTGAAGACGATGCGGCACTTCGATTTGGACGGCATGTTGGCCAGCGAGGCCGACATCCTCGACGGGCTCGTTCGGAGCATCAGATGATGCGCCGGCGCTCCCAGTCGCCGGCACCGTGGCTGACCGGCCGCCGGGTCACGCTGCGTCCGCTACGCGACGAGGATTTCGATGAGTGGCGCGAGGTCCGTCTCGCGAACGAGGACTGGCTGCTCAAGTGGGAACCGCTCCGTCCACCCGGCACACCCGACCCGGTGCGTGACCGTTCGGCCTTTCACGCGCGCTGCGATGCTCGACGGCGCGACCGCCAGGCCGGCACCGGCTATGGCTTCGGGGTGTTCATCGGTGGGTCCTTCGCTGGAGAGATGAACCTCAGCGCCGTGAGCCGTGGCGCGCATCAGAGCTGTTACGTCGGCTACTGGATCGACCATCGCCATGCCGGGAACTCGTACACGCCCGAAGCCCTCGTTGCCGTCATGCAGTTCGCCTTCGAGGAGCTCAAGCTCCATCGGGTCCAGATCTCGATCATCCCGCGCAACTCGGCAAGCCGCCGGGTGGTCGAGAAGCTGGACATTCGCGACGAAGGAGTCGCCCAGCGCTACCTGCAGATCAACGGCGTGTGGGAAGACCACCTGCGCTACGCCGTCACCTACGAGGAATGGCTCGAACGCGGCACCGAGTGGGCCAACGACTGGCTCTAGCGCGGGCGTCGCTCAGCTGAGAATCTCCAACTCGTCCTCGTCGGTTGCGTCGAGGAAGGTGTTGCCCGCCTCGCACGGGGGCTCTGCATTGAGAAGCGGGCACCAGCGGCAGGCGATGCTGGGCTTGAACAGGGGAGTGTCCTCGCCCGCGAGCAGGGTTAGGTGTCGCTCGACTGCCCCGATCACGCGGTCGGATGCGCTCCACAGCACATCGGCGGTCACGTGTTCGACCGAGAGCCGCGATTCGTCGAGGTAGTAGCTCGCCAGTGCCCGCGGCGGTGTTCCGTAGCGGACGGTCTCGATCAGCGCGTAATACCGCAGGTCCTCGCGGTGGGTGTGGCTTCGTCTGCCGGTCTTGAGGTCGATGAACACGCGCCCGCTGCGGTCGCCGCTCGGCCCGCCAAGGCTGAGGTCGACCTTGCCGCTCAACACGACGGCGCCATCCAGACATTCGTAGCGTCCCCGGACCTCGACCGCAGGGCGCCACTGCGGTTTGGCTCGCAACGGCGGAAAGCCGTCGAGAAACGCTTGGGTTGAGTTCGCCGCCTCGGAGCGCAGCTGAGCGCGCTCGACTTCAGGAATCGAACGGAGGTAGTCGGCGATAGGGGATCCGTCGTTGGAGAGCGAGCCGATGGCCTCGTCGACCAACTCGGTGGCGATCGGCACGGTCCGCCAGTGAACCGAGAGTTCGATCGCCTTGTGAGCGACGGTGCCGCGAGCGACGGGAACGCTCCACGCGAACGGTCGTCGCAACTCGTGAAGGTGGCGAGCTTCGCAGCCCAGCACCTGGCTCAACAGGAACTTGCTCACGAACACCGACTCGTCGCGGGGGAGGTTGGCCGTGATCGGAGCGAGGCCCTCCTTGAGGTGGTGGCGCAGCCCGACCGCGAGCCCGTCGGGGAACGTCGGTCGGTGCTCGGCGGTTGCGCCGAGCTCGTCCACGACCCGCTGCTGCGCCTCGTTGAGTTGGCTCACCGAACGGACTCTAGGACCGACTAACCTTGGGCGTCGTCCGAATCACGGTTCGGGCTGCCTGCTGTCCAATCGAACGTGCCGCCCGGTGGAAGGAGCCACATGTCACGGCGTAGCCGCCTTGTCGTGCTGCTTGGAGTGCTCGGGTTCGGTGTGCTCTTGCTTGGCCCGTTGTTCTCGACGTCGAGCGTGCAAGGCCTCTGGGGTGTCCCCCAAATCGAGGACCATCTGGCCGACGAAGCTGGCGATGTGCTCGATCCGCTTGGTTTCGACGCCCGTCAGATCGATGTGAGCGGCAACGATCTCACCATCACCACCGACCGTGAGCTGCAAGGCGCAACGAAGAGCCAGCTCCAGGCGATTGACGGTGTCGATTCGATCGACTTCCTTGTCGATCCGTCGCTCGGCACCGCCGAGGGCGAACGCGGCGATGGTTCCGACGGCGATGGGGATTCCGGTGACGTCGACGACCTCGCCGATGGATCCGATGGATCCGATGGCGACGGTGCTGATAGTGGCGACGGTGCTGACGGTGCTGACGGTGGTGATGGTGGTGATGGCGATGCTGAACCGACGGCGATCCCGGAGCCGGTTGGCGGCGAGGTCGAGTTCACCTATGACGGTTCCACCGCAGTCGTCGCCGGTCAGGTTGAAACCGAAGAGGGTCGCGACGCACTTTCTCGTGCGACCCGCCGCCTGATCGACAGCGACGAGTTCATCGACGAGGTCGTCGTGACCGGCGGGTCCGGCGAAGACTTGGATCGCGTGTCGACTATCGCCGCGGTCATCCGGCGACTCGACGAGTGGTACGCATCGGCCGATCTCACGCTCGAGGGCGACGACCTGGTCGTGACCGGTGAGGCGTTCGACGAGGCACGTGCGGTACGCGCCGGCGAGGTCATCAGCCAGCTCGGCGAGCGGGTTGGGCTCGAGGTCGTCGTCGACAGTGTGCTGGTCGAAGGCTCCGCAGCGGCCGATTCCGATGACGCCGATTCCGATGGCGCCGAGGACGACTCGAACGATGGCGCCGATGAGAACGACTCCAATGACACCGCCGACACCGGTGACGGTGCGGACTCGGGCGACGAGACTGCCACCACCGACGAGGGCAGCGGCGCGGATGACGATGCCGATAGCGCCGATGGTTCCTATGCCAGTGCCGGCGAAGACGCGCTCCTTGACGGTGACGCCGACCGCCTGGCGCTGGCACGCGATGTCGTGGCCGGCCTCGACCTTTCTGGCCTTGCATTCGAGCCTGGATCAGCGGTGCTGGCTGGCTCGTCCCAGGCCATCCTCGACGACATCGCCGCCCAGTTGCGGGAACTTCCCGGGGTGCCGATCGAAGTCCAGGGGCATACCGACGACGTCGGTGATCCAGACGTCAACCTCCTCTTGAGCCTGGACCGCGCGTTCGCCGTGCGTGACTACCTGGCCAACGCCGGCGCCGACGGCTCCGTTCTTACTGCGCAGGGCTTCGGTCCTGCTCGTCCGATTGCCGACAACTCGACCGAAGAAGGACGCGCCGCCAACAACCGTGTGGTGCTCGTCGTCCCCGAAGGGAACTGATCATGTCGCTCATTGCGTGGATTTTCATCTGGATGCTCCTCGCTCTGCTGTGGGGTGCGTTGATTACCTGGCTCCTCATGCGGGGCCGCGCACGGGTCTCCAACGATGAGTGGGAGGACACGCAGCGACAGCTCGACCGTGCCGAGGCCGACCGCGTCGCCTTCGAGAACGAACGGTCCCAGCTGACGACCGACCTCGACGATCGCACTCGCCGCATCGGTGATCTCCAGGCATCGCTCCGGGCTGTCGAGGCGGACCGTGATCGCCTGGCGGTCGACGCTTCGGCCGACGCCGGTACGACTCGCATCGTCCTGCCATCGCCCACCGTCGAGCTCGACCAGAGCAGTGGCGACGACACGGCCGGTGAAGGGGCCGACGACGATGACGCGACCATCTCGCTTCCACATGTACAAATGGCAGCGGGCCTCGATGGTGGAGACGACGATGTCGAGGTCTCGGCGACCGCCGAGGTTTCGGCCAGCGCCGAAGGTGACATCGCCGATCTCGAAGCGCGGTTGTCCGCCGCCCAGCTCGAAGCGTCGCGGGTGGCCGATCTCGAAGCCCGCATCGAGGAACTGACCCTTCAGTCCAACGACGCCGCCGAAGCCGTAGCTGCCGGGTCGGTCGCCCGAGTCGCCGAGCTCGAGGCCGAGGTCAGCGATCTGCGAGGGCGCCTGGGTGCTGCACGCGCCGTCGAGACCCGCCTCGCCGATCTGGAGGTCGAAGCGGGCCGTGTCGCAGGCCTCGAAGCCCAGCTCGAGGCCATGCGAGCCGAGCGCGACGCCCTGGCCGGCGGCGGTGCGGTCGCTGCGGTGGCCGCGACGAGCGGTGGTTCTTCGGTCGAGGAACTGGAGCGCGAGCTCGAACTCGCTCGTGCCGAATCGACCGCGGAGATCACCGCGTTGCGCACCCGCATCAGCGAGTTGCAGGTTGATGCCGAGCGCCTGCCAGCCCTCGAAGCCGAGATTTCACGTCTGCAGCAGGAGCTCTCCGCCAGCCAGGCTCAGGCCACGACGGCGGCAGCCGCCGTCTCTGACGAGACCGTGCCCGAGATCGAAGCCGAGCTTGCCGCGGTGCAGGCCGTTGCCGCGATCGATGGCGACGATTCTGCGCTGAGCGCGCGCGTGGAGGAGCTCGAGAGCGAGCTGGAAGTCGCGCGTGCTGCATCATCTGATGCTGCGTCGCTCCAGTCGGAGATTCTGACGCTTCGGGCCGATGTCCAGCGCCTCGACGACCTCGAAGCCGAGGCCGGCGAGCTGCGCCAGGTTGCGGCTCGGGTGCCGGACCTCGAGCAGCGTCTGGCCGACGCCGAGCTGGCGATGGAGCGCACGGCCGAACTCGAAGCCGAACTGGCCCGGGTCGAGGGCGAGCGCGAGCGCGCCGACCTCGCTCGTGCCGACGCCGAGGCCGCCGCCTCAAATGCCCGTGACCGCTCTTCGGTCCTCGAAGCCGAGATCGCCGGCCTTCGTGCCGACCTCGATGCAATGAACACCCAGTCGTCGCAGGCGTCGGCCTCTGCCGATCAGCGGGTGACCGACCTCGAGGGTCGGGCGACGGTCGCTGAGGCCGAACTCGCTCAGGCGCGGGCGCAAGCCGAATCGCTCCGCTCCGACCTTGCCACGGCGCAGTCGGATGCCGACGCTCGGGTTGCTTCCCTTCAGGGCGAGCTTGCATCCGCGCAGGGCGAGGTGCAGGCGCTTGCCGGTTCAACCGAGGCCGCGGATCGGGCGACCGCCCTCGAGGAGCAGCTCGGTCTGTTGCGCGCCGAATACACGTCCGCTGTCGAGCGCGCTGAGGCCGCCGAAGGCGACGCCCAGGAGGCAGCTGTTCAGCTCGATGCGGCCAGGAGTGAGGCTGCGGAGTACGCACAGGTGTCCGAGGATGCGGCACGACTGCGTGCTGAGCTCGACGCCGCGCAAGACGACGTCGCTCGAATGGCGGCGCTTCGGGCGCAGGTCGCCGGGATGCGTGCCGACTCCGAGAGCGCGCTGGCCCTGCAGACCGAGAATGCCGAGCTGCGCGAGCGCATCGCCGAGCGTGACGCGATCGCCGCCGAGCTCGAAGCCACCCGCTCAGAGCTGACGGCGGCGCGGCTGGCGGCATCCGACGCCGAGTCGTCGCTGGTCACCGCTCGACACAACGTCGAGACCGCCAATGAGGCTCGGACCGAGGCAGTCGCAGCGGCTGAACATGCCCAGAACGTCGCCGGCGAGAGCTTGCAAATCGCCGCGGATCTCAACGACGCCCGTGCCCAGATCGAGCAGCTGGAGATGCAGGTCACCGGTGCACGTGCCGCTCGGCGCGAAGCCGAGGCGGCCGCTCGTGCGGCTGCCAAGGACGTGACCACAGCGCAGCGGAAGGTAACCGCCGCTGAGAAGGCCGCGGCGGCCGATGTCGCCAAGGCCGAGAAGGACGCTGCGGCGGCTGCTGCTCGCCAGGAGAAGGCAGCAGCGGCGGAGCTGGCGAAAGCTCAGCGAGCGGCTGAGGCCCAGTCCCGTGCCGCGGAAAAGGCCCGTGCCGATGCCGACAAGCGCAAGGCCGCCGAGGCCGAGGCCAAGGCGGCGGCCCGAGCCGCGGCCACGCAGGCTCGTCAGGCCGAGCGTACGGCGGCGTCGGCCGAGAAGCGGGCGGCGCGTGCCGAGTCCCGGATCGCGGCGGCACCGGCCAAGAAGGCGGCTGCGAAGGCTCCGGCCAAGAAGGCGGCTGCGAAGGCTCCGGCCAAGAAGGCTCCGGCCAAGAAGGCTCCGGCCAAGAAGGCTCCGGCCAAGAAGGCCCCGGCCAAGAAGGCTGCGGCGCGGCGGGCACCCGCACGCGACGATCTCAAGCGCATCAGCGGCGTCGGCCCGAAGCTCGAAGGCATCCTCAACCGCGAGGGAATCACCACGTTCGAACAGGTCGCCGCCTTCACCAAGGCCGACATCGCCCGGATCGATGATCTCCTGGAGATCAAGGGCCGCATCGAGCGTGACGACTGGAAGAGTCAGGCCCGTCGCCTCGCCCGCGAACGCGATCGGGGTTGACCCCCCGGCGAGCGTGTCACACCCCCGCGCGACACTCGTCTCGTGGTGGAGTCACAGTCAGTTCAGTTCGGCGAGATCGCCCGAGACGTCGCCAATCGGGCGCGCGGTCTCGGGCTCACCGCCCCCGTATTCAAGTCACCGCCCCGCATCGTCGGAGTGAGTCGCACCGTCCGTACCCGGTCCGATGGTCAAGCCGTCGTCGCCGTGGCGTTCCGGAATCGTCCGACCGGTGCCGTCATTTGCGACCTGATCGAGGGCGTGTTGCACGTCAACGACGTCGAGGCCACCCAAGCCAGCCGCTATCGCGACGACCTCTGGGAACCGTTCAGCGAATCGGTCAAGGCTGCCGCCTGACTTCGGCGTAGTCTCAGGGCACTCCAACACCTTGCCCGGGTGGCGGAATCGGCAGACGCAGAGGGCTTAAACCCCTCGGGAGGGCAACCTCCGTGCGGGTTCAAGTCCCGCCCCGGGCACCAGATGAGACATGTTTGAACCCGCTGCGGCGAAAGCCAAGGCGGGTTCTTTCTTGTTTGCGGCAAGCGCTCGTCGAGCGTGCTCCAAGCAGCCCATCAACTGTCTCGTGTGATGTCGTGGCTCGGTTCTTACCTCTGCGACCTCTCTCGGAGATTCCACGATGAAGTGTTTGTAGAACGCCTTGTGGAACGCGTCTTGGATCTCGGGTCGAGCGTCCTTCATTCGCTGGGGCCAGGTGCGAATGAGCGCGATGGCCTTTTCGACCGTTGCCGCAGCGTCCTGGTTGGTTGTGGAGGCTTCGGTGATGCGCAGGCGGGCGTGTCTCTGTTCTCGCTCGATCCTTGCCTGCTCCTCTTTGAACATGCCGGCGTCGATGACGTCGTCGTAGTGCAGTCGAAGTAGCTTGCGTCGCTCTCGTTCGAGTCGGTCGATGTCGCGCTGCGCGTCGGCGATGATCTTGGGATTGTCGGCGGTCATGGTGTCGGCGGCGTGCTGGATCCAGCTGATGAGCACTTCGACTTCGTCGTCGGTGAGCTTCGACTGCGTCTCGTGGATCTCTTGGATCTTCTGGACGACGCTGTCGTAGGGAACGTAAGTCCGGTCGCAGAAGCCGTCTTGGCGTCCCCGGCAGCGGAAGTAGTGGTACGCGCTGCCGTGCCGGTTCCGAATGAGGGAGTAGTACATCTGGGTGCCGCAGTGCCCACAGATGAGTAGTCCTTTGAGCGGATGTCGGTGCACGCGCCGTCGGGTTCCAGAGGTGTTCTTGGCGGTGAGGATCTGCTGCACTCGGTCGAAGAGTTGCTGGCTCACGAGCGCTTCGTGTTGTCCCTCTTCGATGATCTCGCCCTTGTAGCGCATCTTGCCGGTGTAGTATGGGTCCCGCAAGACTCGGCCGAGCGAGGCCTTCTTGATCGGCTTTGGCTCATCGAGGCGGCTGCGTGGCTTGCTGCGGAAGCCCCGGGCGTCAAGCATGACAACCAGATCGTCGAGGCTGTAGCGACCAGTCGCATAGGTCTGGAAGGCCCACGTGATGTGTGGCGCCCGGTCCTCATCGACGGCCACGGTCCGGTATTCGTGTCCGTCGGGGGCTACTGCGGTGGTGTTGAGGTAGCCGACCGGTGCACGCCACGGCGTACCGCCGCGCCGGGCCTTCTCCTGCATGCCGGAGGTGGCGCGGATGGCGTTGCGCATGTTTTCGTACTCGGCGTAGGTCACAAGGATTCCTTGCATCATCTGACCTTCGGGAGTGTCATCGATGTTCTCGGTAGCCGAAATCAACGTGACCCCGCGCTCTTGCAGCTCACTGGCCAAGAGCGCATCATCGCGGCGGATGCGGGTCCAGCGGTCGACCTTGAACAGGATGATGTGATCGACGTCGCCGACTTCGCGAATGCGTTTCATAAGTCGCTGAAGTTCGGGGCGCTTGGCGGACTTGGCGGACTCGGCGAGTTCGACATAGATCTCGACGACGTCCACGCCCATGTCTTCGGCAGCCTGCATGCAGCGCTTCTCTTGCGCCGCGATCGAGAAGCCGATCCCATCGCCGGCAGTCTTGGTTTGCTTGTCGCTAGAGACTCGAAGGTAGAGAACGGCTCGGTTCCGGTCGGTCATGGTGTGCTCCTGTCCAGCGTGTCTTGTCGTCTCCGTCGTCGTGCCGGGATGCAGCTCGGGGAGCGCCCCAATCCGATCTGCTGTCGGTTCGCGGCGCGAGAGCGCTCTGGCGGTGTGAGCGCACCGGCTTGAACTGAGGCGCGGTGGCCATTGCGTGTCGTTTCTGTTGTTTTGATTGCGGGCATAGTTCCCCCTTCCTCGTGTTTCCCGCCCGGTGCAGACGGACGGGATCGTTAGTTGATGTGTTCTTAGGGCTCTGCGTCCCCGCCCGTGCCTTCTCTCGTCGGGTCGATGCTGTGTTGGCGTGCGATGCGAGTGGCGTAGCGGGCGATCTTCTGGGCGGCTTCTTCGGGCAGTCCCTTGAACCTGGTGCGCATGTAGGCCGTCACATCGGGAAGCTCCGTCGGAGACGTGTAGCCAGCTCGGGCGAAGACATCGGCGGCGGGGAGACTGAGGGCCTCGGCCATGGACGCGATCGTCTCCGGTCGTGGCGATGCGATCTTGCCATTCTCAATGCGAACGATCGTTGACGCATCGACTCCGGTGAGTTGGCCGAGTGTCTTGGCCGTGAGGCCTTTGTCGGCTCGGGCTCGCGCCATGAACCGGCCGAACTGGCGAGCGTGTTCTTCGTCCATGAGGATGCTCCACTTAGTCCCGTTCATGGTCTCATGCTCGTTGCATTTGTGCAACGGCGACGTCGACTTCGTCATGTACTCACAGCGAAGAGATGTACCCCGTCCCCGTCCCCGCCAACATGGAGATCAGTGGCGAGCGCCGCTCCGAGCCCGTCGTAGTCCACTCGGATGTAGGCACTGATCCAGTCGGGGACGATGTCCTCGACCTTCCACCCCATGTCGTCTAGGAAGTGCTCGGCGTAGTCGGCGAGGCTTTCCCACGTGCCGAGATAGGCGTCATCGAAGCTCTGGGCGTCGGCTGCTTCGGTGCCAACGGCGTGGACCCAGTGAGCGAAGATAGCGCCTTTGGTGGCGATGCCGCCAGCCACACGGGCGACGACGCTCAGGCTTTCGTGTTCGCTCAGTTCGAAGACACCGAATCCCTCGTAGTCATGAATCGCCCACTCCTCAGCCTCGGGGTAGATCGAGGCTGCGAGCATCTCGTCGATCTCGGCTTGCAGATCGTCAGGTTCTTGGTCGGCGTAAATCCATTCGCCGTGGAGCCGTCCGTTGGTGTAGTCGGTGAGGCTGGCGGCGTAGATCCTCGGGTTGCCAACCCGCCCTTCGATCTCCGGGTGGCCTGGTTGATGTTCTCCTTCCATTCGTTCTCCTTCCTGTCCGCTCATCGGCGGATCGCTAGTTGTTGATTGGTCTCCCTCGTGGTCCCGCGGAGGTGGTCTGCCCGGCGTCGATCCACTCATGACGTCCCTCCTGACTGTCCGATAAGGACGTCGAGCGCATCAGCGTCAATGGCCACTTCGAACAGAGCCGACTCGATGCCCCCGCGTCCGATGGAGCGTTCGATCTGGTGCCGCCGCTCATCATCCGGCGCCACAAAGAGAACCTTCGGGAAGATTCCGGTGCGCGCTTGCTCGTGGCCGCTTCTGAAGTAGTCGGTGTAGGTCCGGCACTTCCGAGCGAGCGTTGAGGGCGCTTCGGTGCCGAGGTCCACTTCGACGAACCAGTGCAGCTCGGACTCGTCGTTGGCGAGCACGACGTGTAGATCCGGTTTCAGCACCGCGCTCGCGGCCGTGCGGACCCGAGTGCCCTCAGGGTGGCGCCAGCACCAGGGCTCGGTTGCCAGTTCGAGTACCTCCACCGCACCCGTGTGAGCGGTCTCAAGAAGTCTCGTGGCCAGCTCGGCGATGGCCAGGGTGTGACGCACGAATCCGGTTGATGGTTCGTGGTTGCGTCGTCGACTGCTGCGGCCACTCA
Source organism: Actinomycetota bacterium (assembly GCA_039028435.1). Taxonomy (GTDB): domain Bacteria; phylum Actinomycetota; class Acidimicrobiia; order Acidimicrobiales; family UBA10347; genus UBA10347. The sequence goes on from JBCCIC010000003.1 coordinate 53,110, forward strand.
GCAGTCGATGCCCTTTCGGAGCGAGGGCGTAGACGTGCCCGGTTGATCCAGCCCGGATGCCGCCGATGCGGCGCTGGAGCCGATGCAGCATCCCTCGCTCATGGAGACGCTGTAGCACCCGCCGACAGATCCGCTTGCCGGCGGCGTCCGTGGCGTGCTCAGTGAAGTGGAGCCGCTGGAGCTGGTCGGCCTGCATGAGCCGCAGCAGTCGCACTGAGTGAAGAACGCCGATGTCTCGTTCGGACAGCTCGACGTCAAGGCCGGAGCGCGCGGGCTGCGCACTGCGGGGCGTGCGCAGTCTGTCATGTCCAGCGAGGACGGAAGAGTGGCGGATCCACGGGGAGAGGGACGGAGAGAGGTCGACGCGAGCGGAATAGCGATCGGACGGGTTCATGAGGTGCCTCGGGGGCGACGTCCGATGTGGGAATTGGAAGAGGAGGAAGAAGGAGAAGAGGAGGAAGCGAGGAAGGCGTCAACGTCGGATGGGGAGACGCCGTCGCGGGCTGCGAGTCGGTCGGCGAGTTCTGCGGGAGATCGGAGCGGTTTGGGTGGCATTGGGGTGGCGATCGACATCCAGCCTGAGGGGTCGCCGTCAACGAGCAGGTTGGCGTAGGCCTCAAAGCGCGGCAGGGCTTGGAGGTCTTCGGCGTCGAGTTCGGGTATCGAGCGGGCAAAGGCGTGGGCATCGTCGCTGCCGAGTCGAAAGAGGAGTCGGCTCTGCGCGTTGGCCAGGACCGCTGCTTTGACGTCGGGTCGTAGTTGGGCGAGGTGTTGGTGGGCGGCGGCGATGCCCAGGCCCAGGCCTCGACTGACGGCGAGGAGGTCGGCAAGGTCGGTGTGCCAGCCCATGTAGGTCTGGAACTCATCACAGAAGGCCATCACGGGCGGTCGCTCTGACGCTGGCAGGGCGGACCGGCCGAGCGTGTGTTGGAAGAGTTGCGCGAAGATCATGGCGCCGAACAGCGCGGAGGCCTCAGCGCCGATCTCGCCTCGCCGGAGTGGTACGAGCAGCACTTTGTTCTCGTCGAGAACGGCGCGCAGGCTGACGTTCGGGGCGACTTGTCCGAGCATGGTGCGCAGAGACGTGCGCAGCAGGAACGGTCGGAGCTTGTTGAGCAGCGGCGCGATGACCGAGGCGCGTTCAGTCTGGCTGAGGTTCTCGAACCAGGCCCAGAAGTGCTGCAGGTGCGGCGAGGTGAGTCGGCGCGTGACTCGGGTCCGGAACTGTGCATCGGTGAGCAGGGTCGGGACGAGCATGAGCGAGGCCCACGGCGTGCCAACCAGCGTGAGGAGTGATGAGTGCAGGATGTCGCTTGTCCTTGGACCCCAGCTGGAGGCAAACGTCCGCGACATGATGTGCACGAGCGTGTCGACCGCGAGTTCCTGGTCCTGGGGATCGACAGCGAGAGGGTTGAAGCCGGCGATATGGGTGCGGGCGGCTGGATCGAGCAGCAGGAGGCGGGGCTCGTGGCGTTTCGGAATCCGGCTCAGGACGTCTTGAACAAGGTCATTCTTGGGGTCGATGACGACGACACCACGGCCGGCATCTATGTCACCGAGGATCAGGTTGAGTAGCACCGTTGACTTGCCCACCCCGGTGGGTCCGGCGATGTGCAGGTGGCGAAGCGAGTCCATGGCATCGAGACCGACGGGGACATCTTCTGAGCCCGGGAAGGTGGCGTGGCCGATCAAACGCTCGGGAGGGGCGTGGCGTTGGATCGGAGGCAGCTTGGTTGCCCCGCTGCGATCAAGGCCGGGATAGGAGCGGTCGCCGTAGGGCCAACCAAGCAGCGCGAGGATTTCGTCGACGTTGAGTGGGACCGAGCGGTCGAGGAGCAGGCGTCCGTCGCGTTGGAGTCCGACTTGGAGGCTCGGCGTCTGTAGTGAGCGCAGGGCAGCGGCATAGGCGCTGGGCACACCTCCTGCAGGTATCAGCAGACGGACGGTCGTCCGAGCGCCCAGGCTCGCGCGCTTGGCGGCAACGGCCTTCCGAGCTTCGGTATCGAGGCGGCGCTTGCCGGTGAGGGCGCTGGACGCCAGCGCACCGAGCCATGTCTCACCCGGGATTAGGTCCAGGCGGTGAGGTACCGCTGACGGTGAGAGGCGTTGGCCGATGACGACTTGGTGGACGCTGTTCGGTTCTGCATCGAGGGCGCTGAGGATGCGAGCGGTGACGGACTCCGGCTCCTCTGTCCCAAGAGGGCGTTGTCTCGTGCTCAGTCGCATAGAGAATCCGATGAGGTCGTGGTGGTGGCGCTGGTCGTCCTCCGTGAGTCGGATGCCGTGGATCTCCGACTCCAGGGTGCGACGGATGCGGCCGAGGTTGACTGCGCCAACACGGAAGATCGTCTCGGCGGAGCGTTGTTCGACCTCGAAGAGAACTCGGCCGAGCTTTGGGTCCGACAGAAGCGACACGAGGAAGGAGCGCACCTGGTCGACGTCGAGGTCGCGGGCGAAGTGGATCCGCAACCAGCCGAGCGGGACTTGCTTCATGCAGCCTCCACGTCATCATCAGCCTGGCCCTGCCCGTCCTGGTGACCCTTGCCATCCAGCGCCATGGCGAGATCGACAAGTGCTCCCCCAAGGAGCCTGAAATCCGGCGCCCCATTTGGCACACCGGTCACTGTCAAATCGTCTTGCGGCTGTTCCATCCAATCCCCCTCCTTGCTGGTTGACTTCGTTGCATTTGTGCAACGCGATAGCCATTGATTAAGCGGCAGACGTTGCATTTGTGCAACGAGATTGCGCATTCCACAACACCGATCGGAACGGGCTGTGTTGAGGTGGGTAGGGCGCCGATTTCGACCGGCGCCCTACCCACCCAGGCGCTACCAGCCGGTGCGGTTGCGGTAGGTGGAGATAGCCCAAGCAGTGAGGACGGCGATCGCGATTGGTGCAGCCAGCGGCAGGATTGCGCTCACGGTTGCGACGAGCGCCTCGATCGCAAGTGTGAGCAATCCGATCGCGATGGCCCAGCCGATGACGACCGAGGCGAGCGACCTGGTGTGGTGACTACCGATCATCGTTGGTTCCGCCTTTATCAGGGACGAAGCTGCGGTCCGCGGGGTTGCCGATTGGATCGAGCATCAGAACGTCGCTTGCCGACCCACGCGCGGGGGCGACTGTGAGCTGACTCAGCCGGTCCAAGATCTGCGCATCGAGTTCATCCTCAATTCGCCGAAGTTGGTTGTAGTCGTCGAGCCAGGTGGAGTGACGATTCGACTGCATTTCGAGCAGTGCGAGGATGAGGGCGATCGCAATGCCGATGAGGCACGCGAGCACGAAGCCGATCATGTCGATCGCCCTTCAGCGTCCTGTCGCAGCACATCGCTGAGCCGATGGGCAAGCTGAGCCGTAAAGGTGCCCAGCGCCGCGATCGATCCGGGATGGAACTCGACGAGCGCCTGCTCCCAGGTCGAGCCGGCCACGTAGTTCGCCATCGCGCTGAGTGCAAGCCGCGTTTCGCATCGCATCTCGGCTCGTAGGAGCATCTCGCGCTCGTAGAGCTGCCGGATAGCTCGCTTGGAACGTCTGCCGCCGCGCCTCAACTGTGCTGTCGAGATGCGTTCGATGGCGGTTGGCGTTATCGGATCGGGTTCGAGCCGAACAAGTTTCTCGGTCATGATCTCTCCTCAACGTGGTCAGTTGCGACCACCTCGCACTTGAAGCGTTGAGGAAGGATCACCCGCAGTCATCCAGCTCGATTCGGCCTTGAATCGGAGCGGTTTCGGCCCGATTTGGGGTCGTTTTTGGCGTGGCTTGCGTTTGAGTCCCGGGCTCGCTGGCGTCCGGCTATGCGAGAATCAGCTCGCTTGAGGTGAAGAGGACGCGAAAGTCATCGCTTCCGCTACAGCGCACGCGCCGCGCCTCGATGGTGAGGCGGAGCGCACCGGTGGTGTCAATGAGGACAGGACGAGTGCCTGAGAAGAGATCGAGGTCGACGACTTCGCGGGGCGTGGACTCGTTGTCGATCGTGAAGAGCAGTTGGAATGCCACATCAGCACTTGAAGACGAGTCGACGCTGACGTCGGTGCTGAAGCTCGCGTAGCGCCGGTCGAGGTTGTACTCGACGTCGTAGGTCGAGTACACGCTGCACAGACTAATGTGAAGCGCCACTGCGTTGGATCCGTCACTCGCTCGGAAGTTGCCGAAGCCGGAAGTGCCGCCACCCCAGCCGCCGGGTAGAAGGGACCGTCCGCCCTCCCAGTCACCAGCGACCGCTATGAGCGAGGCAAGGCTGACCGGCGCGGGTGTTGGTGTAGGCGGAACGGGTGTTGCCGTCAGCGTGGGCTCGGGCGTCGGTGTAGTCGTAGGGTCCGGCGACGGGGTGGGGTCCTCGGTAGCAGTCGGAGTTGGTACGGAAGTCGCCGTGACCGTTGGTTCCACGGCAGCTTCGAGTGCGTCCGCTGCCTCGCCCGACACCTCGTCTGCTTCGGTCGTGACTGTCGGTTCAGGGGTTGGCTTTGGCGTTTCAGTGGGGACAACAGTTGGGGCCTCGGCAGCTTCCTCACCGTCGGTCGGTTCAGACCCCGAGTCGCCGCTGAACGACGATGCGATCAATGCTCCAAGAGCCAGAAAGAAGAAAGCGCCTGCCGCCAGCAGAAATCCGAGAACCCGCCGGTCCATGGTTACCGAGTCATTGTCTGCGATGGGCGCAGCGTGTTCAATTGTCGCTGTTCGTATCGGCTCGGTCGACAGCGGTTGGCCGACGACGCTGTAGCCGCCATCGGACGGTACTCGGCGGCCTTCGGGGGGTCGTGCAGCCCCGACTTCATCCGACGCACGGACGGAGTCGTCGTTGGCTTTGATGTGCTCGGGTTTGGAGGTGACCTTGTCAGGCGCGGCAGCCGAGGGCTCAGCACCTGCTTCGTCGATGCTGTCCATGGGGAGAACCTCGAACGCGCTGCCGTCGAGGTTGATTGGTGGGTAGCTGTAGTCACGAAGTGCCTCGAGGATCTCGTCGAAAGCGGTTTCTTCGCGCTCTCCGTGCCCGGACTTGTAGCCGTCCGTTTCGGCGTAGGTGTTTCTGCGACCCGTGAGATTCAGGTCGGGTGCCACCCTGACCGGTTCGCCGCCGCCCCACGGCTGTGATGCGTCGAGGTTGAGGGCCCACGCAAGCTGACGGAATGGATAGCGGTCGGCGCCGGTGCTGTCGACCGTCTGGACGTCCCATCGGGTGTGTAGCTCGTGGTGGATGAGCGAGATGACCGCTCGGGCACGTTTCCGATCACGATCGATGCGTGATGAGTCTGGGACCATGAGCGCCACAGCGGGCAGCTCCATGAGTCTTGAAGCCTCTTTGCGTTGACTAGTGATCGCCTCGACCGTGATCCCGGAATCGAAGCGAAGCTCCTTGAGGATCTCCGTTGAAATTGCGGACATGAGTCACCGACTGACCGGGATGAGCACAGGTCCTTCTATGAGCTTGCTTGTCCTCACCACACGTTCTTCTCCGCTGCAGATTCCCCAGGATACGACGCCCTCATTGTGGCCTGAACGGGATAGCGCAGCTCAACCAGGGTTTCCTACTGGTGGTAGACCGGTGAACGAGGCCGAATCCGCCATCTCTCTTCCGCTACTCGACAAGAGATTCAGGTGCCGCCGAACCTGCAGGTTCGCCTGCCCATCTAGTCCGGGAGGAAGGTCTCAGCACCCTCACGTTCGATGTAGACGTCGAACGGTGGGTAGTGGGGGTCTTGATCAGTCCTGACGTAGAACCTGTCGATCGGGAGCGTCTTGAGGTAGTCGAGCGAGACGGAACCGCGGGCGTCTTCCGGACGATCCCATCCAGGATGGCTCGCATGCTCACTGAGGGCGATCCGGGTCTTATCTCTGACGGTGCCATGGTCATCGGCGAGCAACTGCGCGATCAGCGAGTGGGCTCGTTCGGGATCGGCGAAATATGCGCGGTCGAGGTTCATGGCGGCAGCGCACCGGACACTCAGGTCCTCTGACGCTGCGAAGATTTCTAGGATTGGCACAGCGACCTCAGGCTGAGCGTCAAGCTCGGCGTGAAGCGTGTCCATCAGGTTGTCCCATCGCAGAGTGGGGTCAGTCAGGTCCGGATGAGGGGTGTCGGGCGGTCGATTCCACACCAAGGAGGACCAACGCTCGAATTGGAAGCGGAGGTTGGTCGCCGCCTCGCGGCGTTCTTCAGGTAGTTCGATCTCGACTGGGGGTTGTGGTGCTTCCTTTCCGATCATTGTCGGGTTCCCTATTAATGTAAGACTATTGTTTCACACTCTGGCAAGTTTGTCAAGTTTTATGTGGTGTAGGTAGATCTACCGTTATAACGGTAAAGGGATGTTAGCTTGAGGACAAATCATCGAATTCGACCACTGCAAATGGCCGCAATCGTCGCGCTTCCGTCGCTGGGATGCTGTTTCCGAGACCTTCGACTCGTTGCGGTTCGGCGGCGTCGTCGTTGAGTTGGAAGCTCCAGAAGGCTGCGTCGGACGTGTATGGGTCGGTGGTGAAGTACAGCGTGGCGGTTGCCTCGTCGTAGAAGTGCTGCCATCTCAGTCGGTTGCTATCGGGGAGGAGTGGCTGGACAGTCGCCGTGCCGGCTCGCTCGTCGATGGTGATGAGGCGGCGCCGGAGGACGAAGAAGTCGTCAGCGAGCATCACGGGTGTGCCGTTGCTGATGCCTTCGGCTCCGTCGACATAGCGGATCACCAACTCCTCGTAGGGCGCGATTCCTCGGGCAATCTTGATGATGTCGTCGCGGGGGTCGGGTATCAGGAAGACGGGCTGGGCCTCGGTGAAAGCGTGGAACCGGCCTCCATCGGTGCAGAGCGGCCAGATCTCGGGGAGTTCCAGCATGAGGGTGCGGCAGTTGGGATGTCCTGGTTCGCTGATTGGTGTGATGGTCGATCCGAATCGTGGGTGGATCTCGACGAGTTGGTGTCCGTTGTCGATCAGCGTGGTGCGGATGGCGCCGTCGCGAGTGAAGTAGGCGTCGTTGAAGAGTTCGGGCACGTCGAACTGTCCGGTGTCGAGGTCGTTCTCGATCCATTGGATTCGGTTGTTGTTGTGGAGGAGGATCAGGCTGTTGCTCCGGGCGACAACCTGATTGAAGTCGGGGCTGAACGACGAGAGAATCTTGTTGCCGCCTTCGTCCGGAAAGCCGTCGCAGGCGAACGGGTCGTGGGTGCGTTCGGGGCTATCGAAGTCGGCGACCTGTTGGGTGATGTCAGTCTCAAGGTTGTGCGCGTAGAGGTTGAGTCCGTCGGTGCAGGTGTAGGCCAGGATGTAGCGACCGGAGAGAACCTCGGCGGGCGGACCGTAGAACGGCATGGGTGTTTGGCTGTAGCCGAAACCGATGAGCCAACCCTTGGCTTGGCTGATCGTGTCGATGCTGTGGAAGGAGCAGACGTAGGTGAGCTTGTCGACACCGTCGCGAAGGTCTGTGGCGACTCCCGCCCGGGCTTCCGGTCCGGCGGCTGCGAAGTCGGCGCACGACTCCAGAGATGACTGAATGTTCTCAGGTTCGGCAGGCGTAGCTGTTGGGGTCTGCGCGAGGACCGGGTCGGCGTCGACGACGAGTGTTGCGTTGTCGGTTCCTGAACAGGCAGTCGCAAGCAGGATGGTGAGTGCGACGACTGCAGCTCGACGAGGTGCGCGAAGAGAGCGGGGCTGCTGCTCACGCGCTGAGGCAGCTCTCCAACGTCGCCGCCACCGTCGAAAGATATCCATAGTCCGGGTGTTTATAGTCCGTGGTGCAGTGGATGGCAAGGCGGCCAGCATTAGCCGGGCCATGGCTGAGCCCATCTCAAAGGAAGCCGAGATCTTCGGCGACAATGTCCGCGCCGCTCGGAAGACGGCTGGTTTCAGCCAAGAGGGTTTCGCCTTCCACTGCGGACTCGATCGAAGCTATGTCGGACAGGTCGAGCGAGGTGAGAAGAACGTCACGCTGAAGACCATCGTGATTCTGGCTGGGTCATTGGAACTTGAACCAGCGGTTCTCCTTGACGGGCTCTGACCCTCTCGGCGTTCGATGTCGCGGGTCCGCCGTCGGACATGTCAACAGGTCGACCTCGTTCGTGAGGACGACCTGTCATACATGATTCAGGCTGTCGACAAGGATGGGAATCCGCTCGGCGATCCCATCAGCGATTCTCGGCCTTGGGTCCGAGTCGAGTGCGGCGGACAATCGAGGGAGTCATTCGTTAGCGACCTTGACTGGCAGTCCGGCATCGATATGCGCGCCACCAAGGCCACAGTCCGCTTCACTTTCGAAGGCGAGCGCTTCGAGTTAGTGAGGGGGCGGTCCGCCGCGGTGGATCCCGCGGAAAGCTGATCACGGCCCGGTCAGTGTTTGATTGGCCGCGGGCGCACGCGGATCAGTCCGAGAGTGACGATGGGATAGTGCCCCCAGTCGACGACAACTAGCCGGATCGAACTGTCTCGGGGATTGGCTCCGGCTGGTATTCGCCCGTGGCAACCCCGTATCCAAGACACTCGGGACGGATGAGTCTCTCGCCCATTTCGTCGATGAACCTGCTCTTGTCGTGCGCGAGGTCGTCAGGGATCTTCCAAGCCTTCACGATTAGGTCGACCCCGGCGTCGGTTGGCAGACGAATCCAATCGCCATGTCTCAGGAGGTCACCGCGGCGTTCATCGGCCATCTGCAGGATCGCTTCGCAGGCAACGAGGCGCTTGACGCCCCGGTGTGCAGGAATGGCGCCCTGTCCACGCGAGCGGCCCTCGGCCAACTCGCCCGCAGTGTCTCGGTACTGAACCTCGTACCGCACGGTGAGCTTGACCTGAATGACCGACGCTTCCGTCTCACCGTCATTCGCCAACTCGGAACCATCGGACTCAGCTGCCACTACAAGTTCAGACGGCAGGTATCTGTCGCTCAGCGTGAGCAGGGCGGCGAGAAACGAGACTACAAGTGCAAGGTTGCGGAAGTGCGCCCAAAGAGCGGCGCGAGCGGAAGTCGCCGTGGACGGCTTCGCGGGTGCTGCCAACGCAATATCTGGCACTCCCGGGGCAGGCACCGCGTTGGTCATGTCGCGAGCAAAGCACGCAGTGAACGACGTTGCGCGGATGCCAGACCTTCTATTTCAGCTGATTTCGGTAATATTCACCGACAGTAGGCAACCCCGAGCGGCATCGTCCTCAGGTTTTCCACAGCCTGATCCGTGGAAATCCCCATGATTTCCATCTTGTAGTTCACAGGTCGCCCGGACAACGCTTTGGAGACGGCGAGTTACACGCGTGTAACTCGCCGAGAGAATCGGCCCACCACTGGACCAGAAAGAGAAACCCACATGTCAGAACAACCCCCCACAACGGTCACCATGACCAGCCTGCTGCGATTCATCGCCGCAGATCCGATTGGGAAGGCGACGGTCATCTCTCGGCTCGTCGCCGAGTATGGCGAGCCGTACCACCCAGCCCGTGACTACTGGAAGCAGCTTCGCGATGGACTCCGAGCACTGCATGAGGCCGGCCTCCCCGCAGATGTTCTCCGGGGCCTCGTGCCGGCGCACAACGCACGCAAGGCACAGAACTACGAGCTAATGATCCAGGGCTATGAGAAGTGGCGGGCCCGAATTGACTTCTCCGAACCCGCGTTCCCGGAGCGACGTGAGTGGATCTTTGGGGACATTGCGTTCCTGCTGAATCCAGAGGTCGCGGCGACCATTGACGGAGTTCCGCACGTCATCAAGCTTCACTTCCGCTCAGAGGGCAAACTCCGGAAGCGGCTCGCGGATCCCATGATTGCTGTCATGGACCACTACTACCGAGAAGTCGGTGTCGCCTCGATCCTTGACGTGCGACGGGCTCGACTGTTCACGGCCCGCGACGTCCAGGGGCTCCCGAAGCTCCGCACCGCCATGCATGGGCAAGCGAGCGCATTCGGAGCAATGTGGCGGGATGCGCAGCGCGAGGTCGCCTGATTTGCATTGCGCTACGTCTCGCGGCGGACCCACTCGCTAGGTGCATCAATTGGGTCGAGCCGCGGTCAGGGGCGGTTCAGTTCGTTGACGCCACGCCCCGACACCAAACGCGAGTGCAAGCCCGAGCACGTCGAGCGTCTTCGCCTCCCCGGTGAACGGGCCCCACGGCGACAGGGACTCGTTGAATAGCCCTATGAACACCAACCATCCTGCGAGCGTCGGCACGAAGCCCTGTAAGAACCGCAAGGGTGGGGAGCCTGCCGCATCTGCGCGCTTTGCTCTGCGTGTGGTCAGACCGCCGATCAGGAGCATCAGCAATCCCACTGCCGCGTCATAGACGTCGTACGCACCTGGCTGCCTGATAGCTACGACGCCGGCGATTGCGAGAGCGCTTAGCAAAGCGAGCGATGTTGGGTGCTCACTCGGAGGTTGAGGTACGAGCGGTGAGTATTCCGGGTTGGACGTGCTCACATGTTCTCCTTGTTTCAAGGTCGTTGGTGAAGGCGGGCGTGGCGCTGGAGGGCGCGCGAAACGGCGCAGCCCCGCCTCCTCCGTAGAACGTGTTTGACTAACGCTTTGATTCCAGGCTTCGTCAGATGTAGCGCCTGACACAATCAGCCTTGGGGTTCTGCCATCCTCAATCGTTTCGGCGGGGAGCGCCTGGTCCGTGGACGACAGTTGGTTGACGCCGCCGCAGGGTGAGCGGCGCGAGACGTGCCAAACGAGCAATGATCCAATGGCGACAAAGGCGGAGGTTGCTAGCCGGAAGGGCTGGAGCAGCGAGGGCACCGATGCGTGGGTCGCGTTGTCAATTCCACACTCCCCAGATCGCGCAGAAAATGAGATACTCCGAGCTGTAGATGAACCGAACCGGAGAACTCGCCACCAGCAGCAGGTCAGCTCGCTCCTCAACGAAGGCAGTGAGCTATGTTCGAACTGGTTCGAGGCTTCGCTCCGATCAGCGGCAGAGCGCCCATCGCCAACGAAAGGCCTGTCTCGGACTAGCCGAGTTCCTCAATGCCAAGGTGCAGAAGGAATTCATCGACGCTGGAGCGAGTGGCAACCGCGCCGATAGACCCGGCCTCGCACGCATGCTCGACTGGATCTCAACCAATCGCGTCGACTACGTGATCGTCGAACACCAAGACCGCCTTGCCCGAAACGTCCTCATTGACGCGGCAGTGCGACAATCGATCGAAGCAGCGGGCGCCACGCTCGTCGAGTGCGAACAGCGTGCCAACTCGATACTCGACAGCTTGTTGGCAGACGAATCAGCCGAATGGAGCTAGCCGCCCGGCCCTCTCGCATGAGTCTCCTTACTCCAACCTTCCCCTGAAGGAGGAAGAGAGCGCCGTCTGCCAATTGCGGACTGCACTGGTTGCGCTCCTGTCTGCTGTGTCGGACGTCGGACAACAGCCGTTGTGTGACGTCGTTGGCGTGGGATCACCGCTTCTTCGTTGCATCGATGATAAAAGGGTCTCTCGCCCTTATGCGCCTTCTCGTCCTTGCCGATATTCATGCACATACCTCGGACAGGACGCTTGTAGTCGAAGGCATTGAGCCTGACAACCAGGCGCTTGTCAAACCGCCGAGCCACGTCAGCTCAACGCCAAACGCGAGCCGACACTCGGATGCGTTGGTCTCTTTGCGCGAGGATCCTCCACCCGATATCGATCTCATGCTGGTGGCAGGGGATTTGTGCGACCGAGCAGACGAAGGTGGACTCCGGTTTGTGTGGTCGGAACTCGCCGAGTTCGCGAGTGAGCTCGGCTGCGACATCCTTGGCGTTCCTGGCAACCACGATATGGACAGCCGGTTCCACCGTCACAATGACCCGAAGGGTCAGCTACAGCAACTTGTGTCGCGGAACGGCACGCATTTCGTCGCGTCCGATCAGAACTTGCGGGATCAGTTTTGGGCTAGGGGCTTCCTCCTCGACTCGCTTGACGAGTTGCTCGTGCTGCGAATCAACACTGCGGCGCATCACGGGTATCGAGACGAGCACGAGCATGGGCGGGTGTCAGAGTTCCTGGTCAACGGCGTGCACGATGCCCTCGTTGAGGCCAACAACAAGCGCCCTGGGCAGGTCGCGCTCCTGTTGTGTCACCATCATCTGTTTCCGCATCCCTCATTTGAGGTCTCGCAAGGTCTCGACTACGAAGTTGCACGTGGGAGCGAGAAGCTTCTTGAGGCACTCGGGGCATACACCGCCGAGTGGATAATTGTCCATGGACATCGCCATCATCCAAGGGTCTTCTATGGCGTCGACCAAGGAATGGTCGCTCCAGTTGTGCTTTCAGCTGGCTCGTTCGGCGCTGATCTGAACGGCATCGAGGCGGGTATCTCGAACTGCTACCACGTCGTCGACGTGGACGCTGGATATCTCGAAAAGGGTCGGGTTCGCGGCGTCGTCGAGACGTACGTGTTCAGTCGGGGCGTTGGTTGGAGGCCCGCGCCATCGGACGACTCGAATCCTGTTGCAATTTCGCACATCGAAGGCTTCGGGGAGCGCCGACTTGAGTCGGACCTAGCTGACGAGGTTGTCGCGTTGGTAAATGAGTCAAATCCGCTAATCCGCTCCGCCGACCTGTATGACCAGCTCCCCTTCTTGAAGTTTGTATCAGCGCGCCGGCTCCGTTCGGTTGTTTCGCAGCTTGAGGCACGGGGGGTTCGGGCTGCGATCGACTATTCCAGGAACCTGATCGACCGGGTCGAGACCATCCCAGGAAAGGGCACTGGATGACCTCGTATTGGGATCTATCGAATGCGCATTCGAAGGACAATGCTCGCGACAAGAGCTTTGAGGAAGTGCGAACGAGCTTCGTGCCCCCGCCTCATTTCGCTGAGTGCGCGCTCTGGCGCAACGGAGTACTGGTCGGTCCACGCGGGAGCGGGAAGACGACGATATTGAAGGTTCTTGCGGCCGCCGCTCAAGCGACAGAACCTACTCATGACATCAACTACGTCGGCGTCTACGTGCCTGCTGATCCCGGGTGGGGGCGCCGCACGCGGGAACTCGACGACGCATCCCAGATCGCACTGTTCAAACTACTGGTGGTCGAGCGCTTTCTGGACGTGTTTAGGCTCGCTAGAGCGAACCCGGATGGACGAGTACTCCGCACATTACAGCTCGCGCCTTTGGAGGAGCAGCGTCTCGCAGCGAGGTTCTCCTCCACGCTTGGGTTGCAGCCTGTTGGATCACTCGACTCTGTCCGCGACAAGGTCAAGGCACTGATGCTGCGAATCGCGAGCAAGGATCTAGTCGTCGGCTCGGACCAGCAGTCATGGGTTGTCTCGGAAAACGTCACCGATCTGATCGGCCGTCTTGTAAACGACCTCGGCGAGTGCGAATCCGTACCTTCGCTCGACTGGGTTCTGTTGCTCGACGAGCTCGAATTGGCGCCACTTCCGGTGTTTCGCTCGGCATGGCTAGCGCTGCGAAATCCCCCCCCAGCCGTCCGTCTCAAGCTCGCGTTCCTGGACGATCGTGCGCCTGACTCCCTCGGGGGACTACCAAATCCCCCGCGTAAGGGAAACGACTATTGGGAAACTCCGCTTACCTGGAAACGACGCCGCGACTACTACGACTTCACCGTCCGACTCGCAGAAGGGCTCTATGAACAGATTCGAAACGGAGATCTCTCGTTAGTAGCCGCGCTGGAGGACAGCGTTCTACCCCCTTCTTGGGGCGGCACGCTCTCAGACCGGAACCGGGCCGCGTTCACTGAGGCGGAGCAACGACTTCTCAACGACGACGAGACCTTCGCGGTCTGGGCAAGGCGACAGGAAGCGAAGTCGGACAGCGGAGTGCTTCCTACAGCGCTCCGCGGGAAGGTGGCCCAGACCGTCGTATTGAGGGACGCCTATCGCGCCAGAGGGGCGGGCCCAAGAGTCGCCGGCGTGAATCTATATACCGGTGCACCCACGATCCTCGAGATCTTGGAGGGCAATCCTCGCCATGTTACTTGGCTTGTTAACGCACTTAGTCGCGAGATGAGTTCGTCTCGCACTCGCATCAGCGCGACCGCACAACAAAGGGCTGTGAAGGCTAGCGCTGACCTCCTTACCGACGTTCTAAAGACTGTCTTTCCAGAGGACGACCCGAGCAAAGACTCCGTGTGGGAGCTGACTGACATCCTCGGCCAACAATTCCGTACTATCTGTATCGAGGGCCCGTTCCGTACAGATCCGATTACTGCAGTCCGCATCAGCGTGACCAAGGAGCCAGGACTCATCGAATACGCAGACCTCTGCGTTCAGTATGGGGGGCTTATCGAGATCACGCGTCCGAGCGATACTGGCGGTGGGTTTCGGCGCTTTCGATTGCACGGCCTACTCGCCGCCCTGCATCGGCTTCCTCTCAAGATCTCAAAGGACTGGCGGGCGGAGCAGTTCCTCCGGGTTCAGGATGGCCATGTTCATTGGCTACGAGACAAGGAGAGCGATCGGCTCCAGCCAGGCATGGGGCTGGCGTGACGTCCGCCAGCGCGCGCTTTACGGCATCCAGCGTGGAGGGGTCCGGGTCGGCTTCTCCCGTGTGGAGAGAGCACTACGACCTCGCTTTCCTCGGCGTCGGAGCAGGAGGCAGGGCTGTTCTTGTAGCTTCTCAGCTTCCGCCGGTCAGCGGCGAATCGATTGCGCTCCAAAGTCCCGATGCAGATCCGATTTCGCCTGAGACAACGGAGCGATTGACCGAACTCGGCTTCGATCTCCGACGAACGCCTTCGGCTGACGTGCCAAACCTTGTAGGCGAGTCGTTGATGAGCCTGCAGCCAGCCGCGGGAAGCGCGCCCCGGATGGTCGTTGACGTTTCCGAAATGGATCGGCTCACAATAGGGGCGCTGGTTAAGGGCCTGGCCTCTTACGGAGGTGCCATCGAGGTTGATTTCTCCTATGTGCCCGCGATGTTCGTGCCCCCGTCTGGCTCCGTGGCTGCAGCAATCTCTGGCGGTGACGCGAGTTGGAGCCCGTTCCCGGGCTCGGTGCTCGACTTCGGTCTTGCTCCAGCGCTTATACTTGGTCTCGGCTACGAGGATCACGTTGCGGTCGGAACCGTCGAGAGGCTGGACCCAAGCCTGCTCTGGACGTTCAGCCCCGCAAGCTTCGCTCCGGAGTACGACGAACAGGTGCGTAGCGCTAACGCATCGCTCTTCCAGGTCCGCTCGGTGGCGTCCGAGTTCGTCTATCCCCTAGAGAACCCGGAAGTGGCTTTCAGGCGAATGGCGGAGCTTGTCAACGCGGTCCGAGACGAACATCAGGTGATTATCGTCCCGTTCGGACCAAAGATCTTCGCAGCAATGGCCAATCTGATCGCGGCGGGCTGGCCGACGGAGGTAGAGGTAGCCAATGTCATCGTCAGCGCCGGAAGTACTGACAACGCGGCCCCCGATGAGCGCGTCTCAGTGGTGCGCCTCACCAAGAAACAGCAATAGCTCGTTCTAGGCTTCGCCACGGTTCTTTGGGGATATCGATCCGAATGTCTCACAAGACCGACTGTGCGACATCGAGAGTCGGGTCAGACGGAGCGAAGCACGTGCGCTCGTCTGCGTGGATGTCTACTTGATCGTGTGCGAAGCTCGCGATACTAAGCACTAGCCCGGCGGTAAGGCAATGAATATCGATGACGTTGAGTGGGATCATGACCGCTCGTTTCATATTGCGGTTGGTGACGTGCTGTGTGACTCATTCGCGGGGGTTTCTGCTAGCTGGAGTGAACGGGTAGAGCGCCTCGGTGCAGAGATGATGGCGTATGCAAAGGAATGCGGTGATGCTGAGACAAGAGCTATCGCGTTCGAACGAATGGCAGCAGCTTCAGACGGCGGCCCATATGCGCATGGTGACGTGCTGTGCTTGGCGCGCGCCTTCAACCTGATTGCACTTGGCTCAGCGCTTGAGCGGGCGGCCGTAGCCGCTTCGGCCCCTCACCTAAGAGAACTTGCCAGCGACCTCATCACCGGAAGCGAGCTAGCACCTGAGGCCGGGCATCTCGGAAGTATGGTCCAGCTGTTCTACGTCGCCCTCGGCGAGTGGACACCTGCAGTTCGTCGCTGGGCAACAGCGATTTCCGCTGAACTCGCCATTTCGTCTCACATCCCGCACTCTGAGAACTCGGAGGTACTTGCCTTCTTCGCGATAAACCACGGCATCCCCCAGCAGCTTGACCTACTCGTCCTACTAGTGTCTGCAGCCTGCGCCAATCGCAGCGATTTCTCGCCTCAGATCCGGGCCTATTGCACTGCAGCGCCGCTGCGAATGTACCTGGAGGACTGGAGCGAAGAGAGCGTGCAATATCGGATGAGCAGAGTCACCGACTTTCTGTACGCAGAGCCAAAATCGGACTTTCAAGAACAAATGGCTGACCAGTCGAGGCAGCTACTCAAAGTCGGACAACGTTTGATTGACGAAGTCCAAAGACAAACTCCTAAGGCTGACCGAGGGACGGTACTCAACGATGGACAACCTGCGATCGGCGCAACACCGGGCGAACAAATGCTCATCGACGGAATCCAACTCATGGCGGATAAGAAATGGAAATGGGCGTTCGAGAAATTCTCGCTCGCCGCTTCAGAGCCCGACGTTCAGGCGGATCATCGGCTCATTGGAAGGACCAAGCTCGGATTCCTATCGTCGGGGCTTCGTGCTGGGATGCTCGACGAGCCAGCGTTCGCACTCGCCCACACGATGCGACTGGCTCGACTCCTAGCGGCTCCAGAAGTACAGCTTGGTTGGAATGTCGGGTACCTTGAGGGGAGGCGGTTCATGAACGAGTTGGCAGTCCACCACGCATCCATGCGCACGCCAGGTTCGAACCGGTTAGCTCTGCACGTCGCTGAGCTCCTGGCGAATCGAACAGCGACAGAGAAGC
The DNA here is from genome assembly GCA_039028435.1 of Actinomycetota bacterium. Lineage (GTDB taxonomy): Bacteria > Actinomycetota > Acidimicrobiia > Acidimicrobiales > UBA10347 > UBA10347. Next base: position 69,883 of record JBCCIC010000003.1, read on the forward strand.
TCGACCAGATGATCGGCGAGACCCGGCTTGGGTACTACTCGGTTGACGTACTTCATCGGGATGATTCAGAGCGAAGTGTCGAGTTCCCTTTGATCCCTTTCTTGAGCGAAGCACATAGAGCCTTTATCTACTTCCGCCTCTGCTCTCTCGATGATGAGCGAGCGACAGTACTACGTGTTTGGGCTGACAGCCGGTCCGAGTTGCTGGACGCGAACGTCCTCGCCCTAAGTGGCCGGAATCGCGAGGTTCTTGCACACTTCGTCGGCGAGGTCAGCAGTGACCCGGTCGACTCTCAGGACTTGCAACGACTAGGGCAACTGCTCTTTCCTTATGCGGTAAGGGATCGCATCGATGCGTGGACGGTGGTACCCGATGAGTATCTAACACCGTTGCCGTACGAGCCGCTGTACGCAGCGACCGCGGCATCTAGAGTTGACTTTCGTTATGCGCGGTCATTGGCGCAGTATCGGGAACTTCAACCGTTCCGGCTTGCGTCTGACGCAAAAACGAAGGTGCTGGCCTTTCTCTGTCCGACACTTCCCGGCTCAACTGACGAACTAGACGCCATCGAACAAAATGCTCTTATCGAGTCAACGTACGCGTCGTCGGTCATCGAGTTGGAGGATGCGCTTCGCTCAGGCGTCCCTTGGGATGTACTTGTCATCTCGGCTCACGGAACGACCAAGGGCGGAACAAGCGGACTCGTCATTGCAGGTGAGACTGTTACACCAGTGCGCCTTGCGTTGCAGCCGCTGCCGGCGCTGGTGGTACTCGGATCGTGCCACTCAGCGGACTTTGCGGGTGTGTCGCTCGAAGCAGATCTTATTGAGGCCGCATACCGCGGCGGCTCACACGCGGTCATTGCCGGTCCTGGCCTTGTCAGCGATGCTGCGGCAGCGACTGTATTATCTGAATTCTACTGCAGGCTGAAGCCCGGGATTTCACCGGCGGTAGGTCTGGCAGCAGCTCAGGAGGCGTCAATCTTGCGGGGAGTGCCTGCTGCGCTGGCCTTCCAGCTGAAGTACTTCGGCGCCTAGGCGCGTATGGGAGTTGCGGCGCTGAACGTGATTCAGACACACTTATGCAGGCGCGAAGGAAGAGGTTTATCAACATGCCCCAAGGGGTGACCGCCGTTGTACTTACGGCACTGGCGGAAGAAGCAGCAGCGTTCGAGGGCCTCGTTGACGACTGGGAGGCGGTGCGCTCTGATCACCGCCACTATTTCGAGGGGAAAGTCGGTCGTCATTCCGTCGTCGTATGGCCGATCAATTCGATGGGCAACGTCAGATCGGCAGTCGCGGCGCAACAAGCAGTTGCGATCTGGAATCCTCGCTCCATCTTCTTGAGTGGTATCGCCGGAGGCTTCGGTGACGAAGTTGCCCTCGGCGACGTCCTAGTTGCGGACCAGATGGTTGCGTACGAGCTGGGAAAGATCCGTGAATCTTCGACCTCGCAGCGCTTCGAAGTATTCCGCCCGAGCCGCGAACTTCTAGATATCGCACGCGGTGTCGCCCATGACTCGGTTTGGCGAGCCAAATCTGAACAACCGAGCGCTGAGGTGCGATTTGGACCCATCGCCTCGGGAGAGAAGGTCGTGGCCAACGAAGCCTGGACAGAATCGTTTGGCACGAACTGGGAAAAGGCGGTTGGCGTCGAGATGGAATCAATGGGCATCGCTGCGTCGATTTACTATGCAGGAGGCCCAGACTTTCTGATGGTGAAGGGTGTGAGCGACCACGCCGACCATGCGAAGTCTGACGATTCGCGCCAGGTCGCGGCGCGAAACGCGGCTGCATTCACCTGTGAGGCGATTAGAGCGCTACCCGTTGACCTCGATAGTCGCAGGTTCCCACATCGCAGGGACATCCCGAGGCCAAGGTCAGGACCAAACGGCTGGGGTAGAGCCCGAGTGCTTCTCTGCCGTCAGCTCAGCGATCTCGAAGTCCGTGAACTCGCAGCCTGCTTTGAGGTTCCGACTCATGAACGGCAATCGATGCGCGGGCAGGAAGGATGCCATGATCTGTGGGACTGGCTGGATCGATCAAGAGGACGACTGGAACACCTGCCATTCATGCTCAATTCTTGCCTTGAACGCGACGATCTCGCAACGTTAGTGACGCAGGCCATCGGCCCTCATGGTGGCACGGACGCCTAGCCACACACTGGCAGAGGGAGCTGGGACCAGTGCAGTCAATCTGGAACAAGCTCAAGGCCGCTGCGGGGCACCCACTGGCCGACGACCTGGGTGATCGCCAGAGCACGATACACGACGACATCCGAGAGCTCGTGAAAGCCGATATCGGCGCAACGAAGCCGTCTCCTGGTGGGCTGTCAGCCTTGCTGGAGCTGGCATATGTCGAGATCCAGGACGGAGTGGAAGGTGCGGTCGAAGCGGCGACGCTCGTCGTCGATTCAGCATCACTTAATATTGCCGTTCTTGAGAGTTCTCATCTCAACGACCTTTCTGCTGTGAGCGGCATGCTCTTCTGGCTTACGAACGACGAGGAACGTCTCGATAGCGCTCTCGCGTTCGCTCGGAGCAGCGTCGATCGCAGCCCGAGGGACGGTGAACACCACCTGACTCATTTGAACTCACTCGCGATCTGGCTTGCAGAGGCCTCGAGACAGTCGGGTTCGCCCTCCGAACTGCGAGACGCTGTTGATATTGGAAAGCAGATCGTCGGCGAGGCGCTCGATCGAGCTGATCCCGCTATCTCACTCTGGCGCTACAACCTCGGTCGCAACTTGGCCAAATTGTATGACTTCACTGGGAGCGAATCAGATCTGAATGCATCGATTGTTGAACTACGGGGCGCCATGGCGAGTTCTCGGGATCAAGAGGAGGCGAGCGGATATGCGATCGGGCTTAGCGAGACATTGATGAAGTCGGTCAGGCTCACGAGCGACCGTCATGAGCTGATCGAAGCGATTGAAACAGCACGAGTCGCCTTGGCTGGCGCCGAAATTGAGCTGGATCTCCTCAATGCATCGGCAAACCTTGCGTCGGTGCTGGTTGAGGCGTTTGAGGCAACGGGCGCTGTCAGCTACGTCGACGAGGCACTTGACCTCCTGGGCAGTGTCGGAGGTATGGCATTCCCACCCGACATCGTCGCTGAGGTGCGCGGTGCGGCGTATCACGCACACAACGATGCGGCTAGCCTGTCCGCCGCAATTGAGGCGGCGAGACAGGCGCTAGCTGCCAATGCAGTAGCCGATTCACAACAGCGGTTTGCTGCTGAGGCAAACCTCGCTGTGTACCTTGAGCAACGATACCTATTGGACCGACACGGCCCTGATCTAGACGAAGCGCTGACGCTTGCGCAATCGGCAGCGCAGTTCGGACAGAATGGTCCTGACCGGGCGACGTTGTTGCACAGGGTTGCTAGCTTGCTTGAAGAACGCTCGATCCGCGATGATTCTTGGTCCGACCTCGATCTGGCGATCGAGCTCATGGTTGATGTAGTGAAAGCAGCGCCGCCTGAGCTGCATTACAAGGCAGCGCTGCTCAACTACTTGTCACGGTTGCGCCTCCGGAAGTACGAATCGTCTGGTATTGACATCGACTTCGGCGACGCACTCGGAGCACTACGTGATTGGGTGGAGTGCCTTGCACCATCATCGGACACACAGAACTTCTCCGGCCAAATTGGAAATGGGCTTAAGCTCATCGACGCTTTCGTAGCGCTTGACAGACCTCCCTGGCAGATGATTGCTGAGGCCTCAACGCGACTGCTCGCTTTTGCAGATGATCAGGCGAGGGCTGGATCGATTACTGCTCGACGGGCAGACATAAGTCTCAACGATACGCACCGAGCCCGAAGCACACTGGACGGTTTGTTAGCCGTTGCAGTGCATGCCAACGTTCGGGTTGGTGAACTTGCACGCGCCATCCTCGCAGCTGAGACAGCATCAATCGGTGCGCTATCGTCCCTTGGGCTGTCAACGCTGCGGAAGCCTCCGCAGACCATTGAGGATCTATCGGAGGACAACTCATCCTTTGTGTGGCTTGTCCCGACGGCGACGACCGGGTATGCCCTTTCCTTGGAAGCTGACGCCGAGGGCGGCGCTCGTGCTGATGTCACGGAACTACCAGGGTTTGTCGCAGAGACCGTTCGACGTTGGCGCAAGAGTCTCCATGTTGACGCAAGAGAGGCTCGGTCGATCCGAACACGTGGTCGGGCACGGTCGATTCCTCCGACGCAGGCTGCAATCGCGAACGTGATTGCTGAAATGGCAAGCATTGTCGCTCCAGCATTCGAGCGCTGCCTTCAATCAGAACACGCTGGCAAGAATGTTTGGTTGCTCCCGACAGGAGAGGCTCGCCTGCTCCCGTGGCAAGCGAAGCCGCAGTATCGCGTCAATCTCGCGGCCCGACTATGTCACGGCGAAATGCACAGACGTGACAGTGCGCCATATTCCTATCCCTTCGGCTTGTTTGATCCCGATGAAACGCTGCCTGGTGCGCGGACTGAAGGGGAGTTCTTGAAGCAGCTGGCTAACGACTCAACCCAGTTGTTGTTTGGGCCCGAGGCGACGCTCGAAGCAGTTCTCGCAGCGAGTGCACCATCGATGGTGCACATCGCTACGCACGGGGTCGATGAGACTGGACTGGTCCTTGCTGGGGGCACGTTGACAGCCGGCGACGCTGTACAGCTAGGTAACTGGTGGGCCAGCGCTCACCATGTCCTTGTTAACGCATGCGGTTCGGGCATGGTCGAGGCGGACCTTTGGGATGAGGCGTTGAGCCTCGCAGCGGTAGCGCTAGTGGCCGGTGTGCCGTCAGCCACGATCACGCTCTGGCCAATTGACGATGCCGATGCTTGTGATTGGGCGATCCGTTGGCACGACGCGAACTCACGGATGGTTGATCCGTTCTTGGCTCATGTTGAAGCGAGCAACGCCTCAAGGGCCGACGTGTCCGCGGCTTACCTGACCTACGGCTAGGTATCGATCTGGAAACGCGTTCCTTCCGCTCTAAAGCGTGTCCCGAGGCAAAGAGCCTCTTGGGTTCGAGGTCTAGTCGACCCCAATTGCTGCGGCTAGAGCGCAGCCAAGAAATCCAACGTCCGCAATCGCGAAGATGGCCGTGTTCGACGGGCACAGCTGGGTGACTCCGAAAATTGCAAGTCCAAGCTTGTTGAGCGGCGTCTCTGCCAGTTGACGAGCTTCTTCACGCGGTTTCGAGCCAGTGGAGGAGCATGGTGACGACGAACCCGGTGCACGCGTGCACATCGACAAGTCCACGATTTATGGGGCAATCCCGCTGACTTACATGCTCACCCCACGCCGTGCGAGTAATCCTGTGAAGTTCGCGAGCAGGTGTGGGTCTCCCCTTGCAACCGAGTCATTTGGTTCAGACGTTCTGCTCTTTGATGCGAAGGACGAAAGCCGATACGTTCTGCGACGAACCCGTAAACAGGAATGCATATAGGCGAGGGGACGCACAGCATGGGACTATTCCGACGACGAGCCAAGGAACCGACGATACCGGCTCACGAAAACTGGGAGCAGCTCGCCATCAACTTCCGGATGATATCGAACACCATCACCGGCCTGGAGAAGGGTTGGCTCAACCCGCTAACCGAAGACTCGGTAGACGACCACATGGCGCACTTCATAACGCAGCTCGTCGATATCGACCACCGCACACCCGAGCTTTCACAATGGACGCTTGAGGAACTATGGGTCGATTGGATCGACGACGCACGCATCGACGCGCTCAACCGGACCAAGAAGAGCGACAGATACCTGTACGAACAACCCTTTGCAAGAGCCGTCAAAGAGATAACCAGACACACGGTTGACGTGCTCAACGACTTGCCCGACGACGCTGTGCACGCTGATTTAGCGGTTTGGACGCGATTCGGTAAGAGATACAGCGGACGCTACGGGCACCTATTCGAGTAGGTGTACATGATGTTCCGGCAACCGCTTGCTTCGCTCAAGGAATCTTGAGAGTGAACGGCGCTAACGCCTCTGCTTGCTTGATGTTTGAAATCGGAAGTGCATCACCCAAGCCAATGGTGCGTGGCGGCTAAATCATGATGTGAGGCGCTGCAATTCCTTCCTCAGGGTCTCGGGATCAACCCCGAGTCCTTGGGCCAGTGAGTTGATCGATGCCCCATCAGCATTCTGGGCAGCCGCACACTTCACCTGCCTGTCAGTTAGCTTACGAACATTGGCTCGGGTCGGGATTGCGTGACGCCTAAGGCACGAACTGACGGTTGTGCGGTGAATACCAAACTGGGCAGAGAGCTCTCTGACTGTGGCGCCAGCCTGATAGCGACTGCACAAGGCAAGCTCGTCCGAAGCCGTCAACCTGGTCTGACGCTCTGCTTCCTCCGGCCGAACCACAAGTTTGCTGCGGTCAATCGGGCCTACATCACCACTGATAATCGGCAGGGACTCAATCATTTCTGGAGGGTTCGAAAGCAGTGACAGAGCGCCCGCCCTCAGGGACCCGAACCCCTGACCATCTCATCAATCGCGGTCGCCAATCGAGGGTTAGAGTAAGCGTCCACTACGCGCACTTCGTCCCCTGACATGGATGCAAGCCGGTGGGACGGGCTAGCAGCGGACTCGGCACTGCTGACGGGGCGACTGTGCCGGATCGGTTCGGCTTCGGAGATTGGCGTGGCCGAACGGCTACCGCCGGTACATGATGAATGGCGTGACCTTGGCCACCTTGTCGTAGAGGCGCCGACCCGCCTCGTTGAAGTCTTGCGTGAGCCAGTACACCGAGGGCGTGCCGTTCTCATCGGCCGCGGCGTAGACCGCTTCGATCAAGGCACGACCAACGCCGGTTCCCCGCAGCTCGGGATCGACGAACAGATCCTGCAGGTAAGTCACCTGCTCGATCCGCCAGTTGTGCGGGTGGAAGATGAAGTGAACAAGGCCGACGGGAGCATCTTCGGCGTCGATGGCGAGCAAGGCCTGTTGGGCGTGGTTCTCAGGGTCGAGAAGTCGGGCGAACGTAGAGTCGTAGACGTCATCGGTGACGGTCGTTTCGTAGTAGTCGAGGTAGCCCGTCCAAAGCCGGCGCCAGTGCGACTCGTCATCGGCGGCGAGCGCACGAATGGTGATGGGGGAAGGCATGTCTGCACCGTAGTGGTCACGGTTTCCGCTGTCGTTCGTTGGTCACAACACCGCTCAGCTCAGCGCGACAGCAGCTGCCGACGTGGCGGACGCCAGCGATGCGAGTGTCTTCCCAGCCTGACTGTGTGGAGCGTTCTCACGTCGAATCTCAGTCCGCGAAGGACTCCAACAGCCGTGGGGCGTCCACGGGTCTGGTGGGGGAGTCCGAGGCTAGCGATCGGTCCGTCTTCGACGGTGACGTGCTTGCTGAGCCGAATATCGTGCACCGCCGAGGCGGACAGGGCGTCGGGGGTCGGGGCGACGGTGATGATGTCGTCCGGACCGTTCAGCCGTCGATTGGTTGTGGGATCTCTCCGGGGAGCACAAAGTCGCCGAATGTCCCGGCTGTCCCGATCAGGCCCTGTTCGTCGAAGTACACGGCTCGGGGGATCTCCTGCTCCGAACCAAACAGCTCGTTGCAGTCTGAACTCGGCGAATACGTGTTGACGCCGTTGAAGTAGATCTGGTCGGCATAGAGGTCGCCCACCCCCTCGTAGGTGTGCACGTCAGTCGCATTGCACTCGCCCGCCCAGTCGATAACGATCCGAGTCTCGAGCCGGAACTGATCGGTTCCCTCGATCCGAGTCACCGTGACCTGACCTGGTTCTCGAGCCGTGGCGCCTTCGAAGTCGTCTCTCGCGATCTCGAAGGTTCCAGTCCATACAACCTGTGCGGAAGCGGCGGGACTGGTTCGGTCGGAGTCGGTTGTGTCGTCGCCGGGGGTCGCTTCAGGAACCTCCGTGTTCTGGCCCTGGGCCTCCTGCGCGCAGGCGTCGATTGCCTCGCGGAAGTCGAGTCCAAACTCAACCCCCTCACCGACGCAGTCGGTCGAGACGTTCACGCCGGCCGGGGCGGTGCGGCGCACGAGCGCAATTGTGCAAACCGAGGTTGCGACATTCACGGTCAAATCGGCGTCGTAGCCGCCCTGGCTCCCTACCTGGGCCCCGAAGATCGCGACCACCGCGGCAATGCAGCCGGTCAGAAAGGTCGCATCGGCGGAGCGCTGTTCTTCCCTGATGCGCTCGGCTTGTGCTCGGGCGTTGTCCCGCAGCGCCGTTTGATCTTGTCCAAACGCTTCAAAGATCAGGAATCCCTGCTCCGAAAAGTGGGGGATCTCCACCCTGGCGGTTTCGTCGCCCAGAACCGCCACGGGCGCGATCTCGCCACCGCCAACGACATGTACCGCCAACAACGACCCCGCGGATCGGGGGACCTCGATCCACACCGGTATCGCTGGGGTGACGTCGCGGGAGGTTGAAACGACGTAGGCCTGGCCAAAGGTCCGCTCGCCGAATATGGACTCGAAGTCGATTTCGGCGACGTGCGCAGACAGCTCGATGGGCTGCTCGAACGCGCCGGCAGGAACCTCGACGCTCGATCCGTCGGGGAGCGCCAAGGATCCGCCTCTGCTATCGATTACCGCGACAACCGGACTCGAGACGGGAACGATGAGGTCGCCAAGAAACGCCAGCGACGATGGGGCCGTGATCGTCGTCGAGTCCGGGCGGTCTCGGTCGACGATCTCCGCCGCGTCGCTCCCACATGCCGTGCACGTGACCGCAAGTGTCAGCGCTATGGCAAGGAGGCGCCTCACGATCGACCCGCCGCGGTTCCGCTCCGGCGCTTATCGAGCGCCAGCGAAAGCGCCGTCGCGACACCCGAACCGCGATCGAGTCCCTTGGTCCCGACCATCGCCGCCCCTCCGGATACCAAACTGGTGGTCGGTACCGCCTCTATACGGGACACATGCTAGCTCGCTCGGCTCGAGCGATGTACTAGCTTCTCGCCGATGGCCTGTGCTTGGCCAAGAATGGGCGGACGAAAGATGCCGAAGCGAATCTATGTCGGAAATCTCCCTTTCGACGCGAGTCCACACGACGTCGAGAGTTACTTCCGGGGGAATGCACACTTCATCGACAAGGTCGAGGTGCGACAGCACACCGTGAGCAAGACAGCTGCGGCATGCATTTGGCTCGGCGACGGCATGCCAAACACCGTCGTCGAGGCGTTGCACGGCAGAGAGGTCGACGGACGGCGTCTCGTCGCCGGTAGTGACAAGAGCATCCTCGTCAATCACGAAGAAGACTGGTGGCCGTAGGGGTCGTCGGTAGACATGGCACGGGAGGGTTCACGTCCCGACGGCGATTGACCGTCGAGGATGGTGAATGAGGTCTGCGACCGATGCTGTCTGGGCGCGCGAGTATCGGTGGATGGTGCGGAAGCTCGTTCTTGTCGAGGGTGTGCCGGGCTCGGGCAAGACGACGACCTCTTGGACTCTGGCGGAGAGCTACCGGAATGCTGGCCACGAGGTGGGCTGGGCACTCGAGGAAGATCGCCAGCACCCATTCTTCGATCAGCAGTTCCGCCGCTCGCATCGATCGGATGACTTTCCCGAGAGGTGCCTTCACGCCTGGAGAAGTGTCGTGGACGCGAGCTTGGTCCACCCCTGGGTACTCGAAGGGGTCGCATTCCAGAGCACCGTGCGGTTCATGTTCGAACAGGACCTGCCCGAGCGCACCATCGAGGCGTACTGGGACGACTTCGTGGCCACCGTTCGCCCCGTGGCCCCGCTGTTCGTGCATCTCCTTCCTCGAGACGTCGAGTCGTTCATCCGCGGACACACCATGAACGCGCGCAGCGACGTGTGGGGCAAGATCTCGGCTCATGTCCTGAGCACGCCAGTGGGTCGCCGCCTTGACGGCGACGGACGCGACGTGGCCGTGGACTTCTGGATCCTCTACAGCGAGCTCTGCGTGCGGCTGGCCCGCAGGAGTGAGGTCGCCGCGCTCGAGTTCGATGTTGGTCGTGGTTGGGCGGGTATTGACGAAGCCGTCGCGGAGCACGCCGGGCTCACACCGAGCTAACCCGAGCGACCATGCCCGAAGTGCCGTTCGGGGGCGCGCTACGCCCACGGCCCGTCGGTGTAGGCGGCGTTCCACACACGGGTGATCTTTCCGCCGGTGATCTCCAAGACTTCGATACTCGAGAGCACGCATTCGAACGCGACCCCGTCTGGGACTGGCTCGTGCTGTGGAGCGTGTCCCGCTTCAAGACCCAGGGCGACCTGATGGGTACTGCAGACTGGGATCGGCTCTCCGACACGATCAAGCCCCAGATCGAGCACGGCTCGCAAGTCTCGGCGGTCGAGTACGCGGCCGCCCAGGATGCGTGTTACGACCTGAACTGGCAACTCGAGGACGCCCTGGCCCAGGCGCCGATGGTGCTCACCCCGACCAACGCAGGGCAACCGCCGCGACTCGGCTCGGACGGCGAGATCAACGGCAGGACCGAGCCGGGTTGGGTCAGGTTCACCTACGGCATCAACATGACGCGTCACCCCGCCGGATCGGTCTGCGTCGGGCTGACGTCGTCGGGAACGCCGATCGGTCTCCAGATCATCGGCCGCCACTTCTGCGAGGCCGAAGTGCTTGCCGCGATGGCTGTTGCCGAGAAGGTGGTCGCCTTCGAGCGACGCCCACCGGCAGCCGTCTGATACGCGGGCGTTCCGGGTCGTCGAGCACACGGGTGTGTCGAGCGACGTGCCGCTCGGCCCACAGGTTCCCCGCGCATGGCGCGGCTCCGCATCGTGTTCGGGTTCGTGATGCAACTGGTTCGCGGCGGTGGTTCGTGTCTACGGTCGTTGTATGGCGTCGATTGAGCATTCACCAGACACGACAGGCCACGACACCGCAACAGCGAGCGCTGAGACCGAAGCGATCGACTGGGCCACGGACTTCGACCTCGGCGACTCCCGATACGAGTCGAGCCCGTACGAGATCTGGGACGAGCTGCGTTCGAGCTGCCCGATCGCCCGGACCGAACGACGTGGGGGAGCATGGCTGCCGACGACCTACGACGATGTCGCAGCCATCGCCTACGACACCCACAACTTCTCGTCGCGCCGGACCAACGTCTTGCCCGAACCGCCCGGCTCCACCTTGTTGGTAGCACCGCCGATCACGTCGGACCCGCCGTTCCACACCAAGGCGCGGCGCCTGCTCCTCGAGTACTTCAGCCCGAAGCGGATCGAACCGCTCGAGGCCAAGACCCGGTCGATCTGCACCGAGCTCGTCGATGCGATCGAAGCCCAGGGAAGCCCGACCGCCGATGCGGCAGCGCTGTACGCCCAACACATTCCGGTCCGGATCATCGCCTACATGCTCGGCATCCCCGAGGAGGACGAAGCGCGGTTCACCGGCTGGGCCGTGCGCATCTTCCAGGAAGGGATCGATGACCCCGATGTCGTGCGAGATGCCATCAAAGAGGTTCTCGCCTACTTCGAGGCCCAGGTCGCTGACCGCCGGCTCGAGCCCAAGGACGATCTCCTGACCGACTTGCTCGCCAAGGATCTCGACGGAGACCCGCTGACGAACAAGCACCTCCTGGGCACCTGCTTTCTGCTCCTGATGGCGGGGATCGACACGACCTGGTCCGGCATCGGGGCCAGCCTGTGGCATCTGGCGACACAGCCCGGCGATCGTGATCGACTCGTCGCCGAACCGGAGCTCCTGCCGACAGCGGTCGAGGAGTTCCTGCGGGCCTATTCGCCGGTCACCATGGCCCGTGAAGTCATCAGTGACGTCGAGGTCAACGGCTGCCCGATGCACGCCGGCGATCGGGTGCTGTTGAACTTTCCGGCCGGGAACCGCGACCCAGAGAAGTTCGACCGCGCCGACGAGGTGCTCATCGATCGGCAGAAGAACCGCCACTTTGCGTTCGGTATCGGCATCCACCGCTGTCTTGGTTCCAACGTCGCCCGGATGGAAATGCGGGTCGCGATCGAGGTGTGGTTGAGTCGCTTCCCGAACTTCGCGATCGATCCTGACGTCGAGGTCCGCTGGGGCGGAGCCCAGGTGCGCGGTCCAAGGCAGGTACCGGTCATCCTCGACGCCAGCGCCTGAGTCGTCGGTGGCGAGCGGCGACTCGTGGCCTGATCAGCGCGCATAGATGTCGGTGTACTTGACCGGTTGGAAGCCGACATCGGGGTAGAGGTGACTCGACGCCGGGTTGTCGGGCTCGAACACGATCTTGACGCGCGCAGCGCCTACGCGGGCCAGCCGGTCGACACCGGCGGTGAGCAGGTGTCGAGCGAGTCCCTGCCGTTGGTGCTCATTCTCGGTGCGCATCGGTTCGACGAGGCCCGTTGAGGTCTCAGGGTCGTACCAGCACAAGGCATAGGCGGCCACTTCATCGTCGTCGGTGAGAATGGCCAGGTCGAGGTCGGCCCGGTAGAGCGGCGTTTCGCGCAAGCGCCGCTCGATCTCCGGGTGATGTCGTGGCGCCATGGGATGCACCAGGTGCTCGGTCTCATCACGACCGGCCAACCGGTAGCGGTCAACGAGGTCGCTGACGGGCGGCCGAGCATCTGCGTCGAGCCACGCCTCGACAAAGCCATCAGCCTTGATCGCGAATCCGTGGTCGGCAAGCACGCCCTGTATCGCTTCGTCGTGGCGGTCGATCTCGAGCTCAACGACTCCGAGGCCGGCGGCTTCTGCATGCGCCAACCCTCGATCGACGACGTGCGCGACCCATTCGGGGCTCGCATCGGGCATGACGATGGGATTCATCGACACCCAGTCGCGCCAGTCGATGAGCACGACGGCGGCCACGGGCGTGCCGGACTCGTCGTACCAGAAGAGCTGGTCGAGGCTGTCGGTCGGTCGAGGGATCTCGGCCCACCACCACGACAGCTCACCGGTGTCGTACACGCCCTTGGTGGGATGGGCTCGACGACAATGTTGGAGGAGGCGCGTGACCGCGTCGACGTAGTCGGTCCCAGAGCGGAAGATCTCCTCGAATGCCTGCACCTGGAAACCCTAGATCGGCATCGAGATCCCGCCAGCCGAGTTGTCGAGCCGAGCCGACAGCAGCCAACTGACGGTCATGACGAGGCGAAGCCGGATAAGACTGACGGGAATGATCGGAGCACCCACATGAGCAATGAACGAGTCGATCCCACCGAGCAGCCCGACGCTGAGTACGCGTCGTACCCGTCGCTCGTGGACCGAACGGTCCTGATCACCGGCGGTGCCGACGGCATCGGTGCAGGGCTCGTCACTGAGTTCGCCCGGCAGGGGAGCAGGGTCGCCTTCCTCGACGTTCAGGCCGATCGAGGTGAGACCTTGGTCGATGCGCTGGCCGAGGACGGCGCCCGCCACGCACCCGTGTTCCGGGCGGTGGACCTCGTCGACATCGAAGCGACCCAGCGAGTGATCCGGGTGTTGGACGACGAGGTCGGGGGATTTGCGGCACTGGTCAACAATGCGGCGAGCGACGACCGTCATACCTGGCTCGAGATGACGCCGGACTACTGGGACGACCGGCTCAACACGAACCTTCGTCACTACTTCTTCGCGATCCAGGCGGTTGCGCCGGGGATGTTGGAACGGGGGACCGGCTCGATCGTCAACATCGGCTCGTCGAGCTACATGATGCAAGAGGACTTCTTCCCCGGCTACGCGATCGCGAAGTCCGGAGTGGAAGGCATCACGCGCACGATGGCCAGGACGTTCGGCCCGGACGGGGTGCGGGTGAACACGGTGCTGCCCGGCTGGGTCGCGACCGAGCGACAGCTCGCCAAGTGGTGGAGCCCCGAGGGCGAAGCCGGAACGCTGCGGGACCAGGCTCTCAAGCGGCGGATCTACCCCAGGGAGTTCGCACAGATGGTGCTGTTCCTGGCCGCCGACGATGGCGCTGCGTGTACCGCCCAACAGTTTCTGGTCGATGGTGGCCGCCGCTAGCGGGACTGCTGTCCTCAGCGAAGCTACTGTCGGAGACCATCCCCGCTCGGAAGCGCAGTGATGGTCTCGCCCTCCTCGTTTGAGATCGACGTCGACGATGCCCCATCGGCACCCGATGTCGCGTTCGAGGATGTCCACCGCGAGGCGGTCGAGCGCCTCGGGCCGGCGTTCGCGCTCGCCATCGACGATCGGAGGCTGGCCGCCAGGGGCCTGACGCATGCCCTCGAACGAAGCACTCGCCAGCGCGTACCCGCGGAGCCGGTGATCTGGGCAATGGCGTTCGAGGCAACCACCTCGGCCCGCTGGCCTCGCCCTGCTCCGCAGCCGATCGGACCCGAAGTCGTCGACCGTGCTTCCGCGGGGCTGCACGCCGCGATCAAGGAACTACCCGTGCGTCAGCGCTCGGCTCTGGTCATCGAGCACGTGCTCGGGTGGGACGACATCGCCAATGCACGAGCTCACCGAACCGCAGTTTCCACGATCGAGCTTCGCCGGAGTCGGGCCCTCGACGCACTCGGTAAGGCGGTGGACGAACCGCTTGACGAGGAGGTGCTTCGTCGTGAGCTTCGATCGCTGATCCCGTCTGCGCTCGACCTGGGAGAGCCGGATGAGTTGCGCACGCGCGCCCGTCGTCGGCGTCGACTGTTCGCCGCGGCGATCGCCGGCATCGGTCTCGCACTCATCGCCGGCATCGGGGTGCTCCTTCGGCCCGCGCCCGTGGTCGAGGTCGACGAGGTGGTTGACCGCGAACTCGTGGATCCTCCCCGCGAGACCCAGCAGCCGTACACGCCGATCGGGGACGGCCGTGGCGGCTTCGCTGCGCTGACCCGGCAAGGCGGTCGCATCGTCACGTCTGATGACGGCGTCGAATGGGTCCAAGCCTCGCGGCTCAACGTCGACCGGATCGATCTCCGGCTGTTCGTCGACCGCTTCTACCGAAGTGGCGGCTACTTCCTGGCCCTGATCGATTCGGAGTCGGGTGGTGGTGGTGCCACCGATGCGCCACGGATCGCACTGTCGCGCGATCTGGAGGACTGGCGCATTCTGCGGCTCGATCTCGAGCCCCCTGATCTGCCGCGAGGCCTTCGCGCCAGCGTCGATCTGGTGAGCGCAGCTGTCGTCGACGAGCGCGTCGTGATCGCGCTTCGAATGGTCCCCGAGATCGAGTATCACCGACTCGGGCTGTCGAGAAGCCGCGTCTGTGCCCAAGTCGAGGAGGACGAAGGACTGGTTCTGCACACCTGTGACGGGCGTGAGATCGTGCTCGGTGACGCCATCGACTGGCAGGTATTCGGCGCCCGGCTGTTCGCCAGCGAGGCCGGCGCGACCTTCGTCGAGTTGACGCCTGACGCCGATGTGAACGCCTTCGGGCTCTTCGTCCTCGACGGCCAGTTTGCCATGCTCGGCGAAGCGACGGACCTCGTGCTGGTCTCCGACGACGCCGAGACCTGGCGCCCGCTGCTCGACCTCGGCAATCGCAACCGGCTCGGACTCGTACAACCGGCCGATGGGCCGGGGAGCGCGGAGTCGGACGGTGCCGTGATCGTGTCGCCAAGCACCCTCGGGTGGCGATCGAGTCGGCTGGAGGGGGAGCGGATCACGACCTCGGAGTTGCCGATCGATGTTGACCCGACGACGATTTGGGTCCGGCCCGAGCTGGCCTCGGGTCCGGCCGGCTGGGCGATGTTTCTGACGACGTCGCGTCCTTGGGAGCGTGGCGCCGAATCCGTCGCCGGATGGGCGGTCCACATCGACGACTGGATCATCGAGCACCGCCCGGAGCTCGAGTCGATCCGTCTCCGTTCCACAACTCGAACGCTCACCTACGAGTTCGGCGGAGTCATCGCCGATGGCGATGTCGCCACGGGTCATCCACACGTCGTTCGGAGCCAATTCGGTGGTGTGCGCCTGTTCGATCCCGTGACCGGGGAGCTGTTGGTCGAGGTCAGCGGCGAACGCATTCGAGCGTCGTGGGTGACCGGCGTGAACGCCGACCTGGGCGGCGAGCGAGAGGCCGCCCCGATCGGGACGATCGAACAGGAAGGCTGGACGCTTACCGGGAACATCCGGACGGGACCGCTCACCCTGAACGGCCCAGACGACCGGGCGCGGACCTTCGTCGACGGCTTCGCATTCACCAATGGATCCGTTGATGACGGGGTCGAATCGACGGTTCTCGGGTCAGGCCGCGGCACCCTTGACTTCTTCGATGGCGGAGAACTGCTCGTGAGTTTCGCGGAGGAGGAGCTCGTGCCCGCACTGGATGCACCCGCGGAGAGGTCGGCCGGCGGAGCCACCAAGGCCATGGTGGTCTTCAGCCCCGACGGCGTCGAGTGGCAGGAGATCTGGCGCACCTCGGCCGACACCTGGTACGGAGGGGTCGCGGTCGGTGACGACGAGGTGTTGGTGAGCGCGACCGGCTTTGGCGAGCCGGAACGCATCCCCGTCGGCCAGAGCGATCCCTAGCGTCTCCCGGTCGTCTCGTGTAATGAGAACGGTTCTCGATTGTCGATAGGCTCCGGCCAGGCCCAAGCCAATCCAAGCACGGCCGAGGAGCATCATGACCGGGAACAATCAGACGCAGTTGCTCGATGCGGTGGTCGTTGGCGCTGGTGCCGCGGGCGTCGGTATCTCTGTGGCACTCCTTCATGCCGGGATCGACAATTTCTGGACGCTGGATCGCACCGCCGTCGGAGCGTCGTTCGCAGCCTGGCCCGAGGAGACCCGCTTCATCACGCCCTCGTTTCCGACCAATTCGATCGGCATGCTCGACCTCAACTCCGTGGCGATCGGGACCTCGCCGGCGATCACGCTCCAGGCCGAGCACCCCACCGGCAAGCAATATGCCGACTATCTCACCGTCGTTGCCCAGCACTTCGGGCTGCCGATCTTCCAGAAAGCCCACGTGCTCGAGATCACCAAGGTCGGCGACGAGTTCCAGCTCCAAACGCCCGGGACGGTCGTACGTACCAAGCACCTGATCTGGGCCGCCGGCGAGTTCCAGTATCCGGACATGCATCGCATCGGCGGGAAGGAAAACTGGCGCCACACCGCGACGGTCGAACGCTACGACGATCTCGAAGGCGACGACTTCACGGTGATCGGCGGCTACGAGAGCGGGATCGACTGTGCCTATCACCTCGCCTCCCGGGGCAAGCGTGTCCGCCTGTTCGACAAGGGCTGCCCCTGGGAGAGCACCACGTCGGATCCCAGCGTTGCGTTGTCGACCTACTCCATGGAGCGCATGCGTGATCCGCGCTTCGTCGCCAACGTCGATCTGCTGCCGAACACGCCGATCGTGTCGGTCGGTCGCGACGGTGGAACCTATGTGATCGAGGCCCTCGACGGGTACGAGTACGAGTCGGAAACCCAGCCGCTATTCGCGGGAGGATTCGTCGGGAGCCACCAGATGGTCGCCGACCTCTTCGAGCGCCGCGAGGACGGGTTCCCGCTACTCAGCGACAACGATGAGTCGACGATCACGCCTGGCTTGTTCCTGTGCGGGCCAGCGGTACGCCATGGCGAGCAGTCGTTCTGCTTCATCTACAAGTACCGCCAGCGGTTCGCCGTCGTCGCCAAGGCGATCGCCACCGCGCTCGGCCGGCCGGCCGAGCAGCTCGAGATGTATCGGATGTGGGGCATGTATCTCGATGACCTGAGCTGTTGCGGCCAGGAGTGCGTCTGTTGAATCTCGACAAGGCCCGATCCCTCGAGTGGATCGGTCAAACCATTGCCAGCATCTGCTGGCTGATCAGCGTCTTGGTCTACGGGCTCGAGGCCGTGGGTGACTGGTTGCAGCTTGGCGCGGCGAGCGCGTGGTTGGCGGCCAACCTTGCCGCCGTCTTCCGCCGCGACAAGGTCGTCTCGGCCGCGACTGCGCCTTAGCAATCGAGCGGTTGATAGGCAGCACGTCAATCGGTCACCGCGTGCCTCCAACCTGTGGCGGTACGCGCCCAGGGCTCACCTCGCTGCCCTTAAGATGCATGCAGGGATGTACGTAAATCTGCTACGTTCTCGGCGTGGAGCGACGAACCCAGGCTGAGCGCCGAGCGGCAACTCGACAAGCATTGATCGATGCGGCCGGCGAGTTGCTGGTCGAGCAGGGGTGGGCGCACGCCACGTCGGTAGCGGTTTGCGCCCGCGCCGGGCTGACCCGCGGCGCGTTCGCCCACCACTTCGCTGGGCTTGGCGAGCTCTTCGCCGCCGTCCTGGAGGATCGGTACCAGGCGATCGCAACCGACGTCGACGCGAAGGCTGCTTCGACGGCCATCGTCGAGCTGATCGAAGGGTCGTGGGCGATGATGGGCAACCCAGGTTTCAAGGTCGTGCTCGAGGCCTGGCTGGCCCGAGCGAACGACCGCGAGCTCGCTCGCATGCTCGACCCGGTGATCGAGAACTTCTCGAAGCTCTTCGGACCCGATCGTTGGCCCGAGCTGTTGGGCGACGACGCGGCCCGAGCCTTCTTCCTGGCCGCTCGCGAGTCCCTGCTCGGACTCGCATGGGGTCGAGCCGTCAACGGCGGCCACTCGCTCGCCCACGAGGAAGTCGTCCTCGACCATCTGATGACCATCGCCCGAACGCACGACGCCCGACTCGGGCACCCAGGGGGACAACCATGACCATGACCGAACCGACACGTCCGGCTTCGCCAACCGGAACCCGCACGGGCTACAGCGTGTGCACCATCTGCGATATCGGCTGTCAGTTGCGCACCACGACCGAGGACGGCGTGGTCACCAAGGTCGAGCAGCACGACAATCCGCTGCTGGCCAAGAACATCTGTTACAAGGGCACTGCGGCTCCGCAGATCCACAATCATCCCGAGCGATTGCGAGTACCGCTCAAGCGCGTGGGCGAGCGTGGCGAGGATCGCTGGGAGGAGATCTCGTACGAGCAGGCGATCGTCGAGATCGCCGAGCGCCTGAGAACGGTCATCGACACCCACGGTCCCGAGGCCTTCGCGGTGTCGACGTCGGGGTGGAACACGCAGACGACCCACGGCCTCGATCGTCGGTTCATGAACCTGCTGGGCTCACCAAACTGGACATCGGGTGTGTCGTTGTGTGCGGGCAACACCGCGGCCGTGAGTCGGCTCACGTACGGCTGGTACACCATGCCGGACTTCGACAACATGAACTGTTTCGTGCTGCTCGGTCACAATCCGCGCAAGCACTCGTGGACGCCCATTCACAACTGGCTCGAAAGCGCACGAGCACGCGGCGCCACCAGCATCGTCGTCGACCCACGGGTGTCCGAGCAGGCGGAGAAAGCCACGATTCACCTCCAGATCAAGGCGGGGACCGACGCCGCGCTCCTACTCGGGTGGGTGAAGGTCATCATCGACGAGGAGCTCTACGACAAGAAGTTCGTCGAGGAGTGGTGCGTCGGATTCGAGGATCTCAAGCGCCGCGCCGACGAGTACCCGCTCGCTCGTGTCGCCGAGATCTGCGGCGTCGACGCCGAGCTCATCGCTCGGGCGGCCCGTATGTATGCCACCGCAGATGGGGCGGCCATCCCCTGGACCCCGATCACCGACATGCAGATCGATTCGACGTCGAGCATCCGTCTGCAGTGCATCCTGCGAGCCATCACCGGCAATCTCGACGCCGTTGGCGGTGAGCGCTTCCACGGCCTGAATCCGGGCTACCGGACCGAGGCGGAGCTGCAACTCCACGACGAGATCAGCCCGGAACAGCGCGCCAAGCAGATGGGCTACAGCACACATCCGGCGTACACCTATCGAACGGCCGAGATTCTTCGCCCGCACATGAAGCGGGTGTGGGGCCGTGAGTGGATCGACATGGTGATGGGCTGCCACATGGCCAATCCCTCGGAGATGTTCCGGGCCATGGCCGACGGCGATCCCTATCCGATCAAGGCGTTCTTTGCCCTGGGCAACAACTCGTTGATGAGCTACCCGAATCAGCACCAGATCCTGCGGGCGATGCTCAACCAGGACCTGATCGTGGCGCATGAGATCTTCATGACCCCGACGGCCATGCTCGCCGACTACGTGATGCCGGGCGACGTTTTCAGCGAGCGGAATCACATTGCCGACTCGTGGTCGTGGACCAGCAACCTGACCCTCAACGAGGCTGTCGCCGCGCCGCCCGAGCAGGCGAGCTCGAGCTTCCGCTTCTGGACCGACCTCGCGCACGAGATGGGATTCGGTGAGCGTTTCCCGTGGCAGTCCCTCGAGGAAGTGATCGACTATCGCCTCGAGCCGTCGGGGCGGACGTTCGAGGAGTTCCGAGCAACCCAGTACCTGGACGTCCAGCCGCCAAAGTATCGCAAGTACCGCAAGACCGGCTTCGCCACGCCCTCGGGCAAGGTTGAGCTGTCCTGTTCGATCCTGGGAGACCTGGGCTTCGACCCACTTCCGTATCACCGACCCGCACCGGCCCCGAGCCCGGAGTTCCCGTATCGCGTTTTCTCCGGCGTCCGCGAGGATCCCTTCTTCCAGACGGGCCAGCGCAACATCGGTGTGCTTCGCCGCCGCGTGCCGTCTCCACACTTCTTCGTCCATCCCGACGATGCCGCGGCCGAAGGCCTCGTTGACGGCGAGTGGGCTCGGCTCGAAACCGCGCATGGCGAGGTGCGCATGAAGGTGTCGATCCAGGACTCGATTCGCCAGGGCCACATCCGCGTGCCGCACGGCTGGTGGTATCCCGAGACGCGCGGTGAGGTGGATCTCGCCGGCGCGTTCGTGAGCTCCGACGCCGTGCTGACCGCCGACAGCGATGACGTCCTCGACTACGAACAGGGCATCCCGCACTTCAAGGGCTACCCCGGACGGATCTCGCCGTGCGAGGCGCCCGAAGGCATGTCCGCGATCACGCTCGGCGACGAGTGATGGCGGAGCGAAGCGAACTGAGTCATCGTCTGCTCGAACTCAAGTCGTCGATGATGGGACGTCTCGCGCCGAGGATTCTCTCGAGGAAGACGACCGGTGTCGACGGCTTGGCCAAGAAGCTTGCGGCGAAGGCGGCGCCAGAGACTGACGACACGATCGACCCCGAACTCCTGCACCCCGACGACGTGCCCGAAATCGTCAGCGGCCATGGGGTCGATGCAGCCGACGAGGCCGGCAGGTGAGTGGCGTGCAGGTCGGGGATCTGCTGATCGAGGCCGAGGAGTTCGACGACTACGGTGGCTGGACGCTCGACTCGCAGTTCGCGGCGGAGATGGGATCGCCGTACCTGCTCGCTCACGGCAGCGGTAGGCCGGTCGCCGACGCACGCACCGTCGTGGACATCGAACATGGCGGGTCATATTCCGTCTGGGTGCGGGCGAAGGACTGGGTGCCCGAGCATCATCCGGGTCGGTTCGAGATCTCGCTCGGGGCCAACCGGCTGGACAGGACCTTCGGCGCCAACGCCCGGGATTGGAGCTGGGAGCCAGCGGGTGCCGTCGATCTCGCCGCCGGTCGGCTCGACGTCACGCTCCACGACCTGACCGGATTCAACGGACGCTGCGATGCGATCTACCTCAGCCGCGACGGCCACTTGCCGGTCGACGGAGCCGGGCCGGATGCGCACGCCTGGCGGCGCCGTCTCCGTGGCATCCTCGACGAGCCGGCGCCGGAAGGTCCATTCGATGTGGTCGTGGTCGGCGGGGGAGTGACGGGCTCCGTTGGTGCACTCGTCGCCGCCCGCCTCGGGTTGCGCGTTGCCGTTGTGCAGAACCGCCCGGTCCTCGGCGGCAACGCCAGCGTCGAGATCGGAATCGGCCCACGAGGCGAGAAGGGGTCGACGGTGGCCGAGGCGATCGCTCGCACGCCAGACGGAGACCTACAGGTCGGTCGGCTCCTGGAGGCCGAGCCCGAGGTGACGGTGTTTCTCCACCACCAAGTGTTCGACCTCGTCATGGACGGCGATGCCATCGAGTCGATCGATGCCCGCGAGGCCATCTCCGGTCGCGAGATCCGAATCTCCGGGTCACAGTTCATCGATTGCACGGGAACCGCGATCCTCGGAATCCTGGCCGGATCACCGACCATGTTCGGCATCGAGGGAGCCGATGAGTTCGGCGAGAGCCACGCACCTCCGGAACGTCTCGACCAGCACCACGGACATACAGTGTTCTTCCGTACCCGGATGGCCGACGAACCCGTCGACTTCCCCGACGTGCCGTGGGCGACCGAGGTGGCGAAGGACTTCGCCGACCTCGGCGGGCAGGCCAGGGAACCAGGCAAGGACAACGGCGACGGCCCGGTGGTCGAGTCGTTCCGTCCCCCGGAGGACGACGATTTCGCCAACCTCACCCGGCGTCTCACCCACTACTGGGAGTACGGCCAGTGGTGTGACCCCTACAGCGAGGGTGAACACATCCGTGACCACCTGCTTCGCGCGGTCTACGGCACCATGTCGAACGTCAAATCGATGGAGCCCGACACGTGGGCGAAGCTGGAGTTCGACTGGGTTGGACACGTTGCGGGTCAGGGCGAGTTCCGTCGCTACATCGGTGACCACGTGCTCACCGAGAACGACATCCGCGACCATGTCGAGTTCCCCGACGCAGTGGTCAAGAACTCGGGCGCGTTCTGCCTCCACCATCCGATCCACGAGGACTACGACTTCCGGCTGAAGAGCTGGACCTGGGACACGCGCGACGAGGAGCCGTTCGATATCCCGTTCCGCTGCCTCTACTCCGCCGACGTGTCCAACCTCATGATGGCCGGCAAGCACATCAGCGTCACCCATGTGGCCGGCTCGGTCTGCAAGTTCATGGGCAACGGGGCGCAACACGCGATTGCGACGGCGGCCGCAGCGGCGGTCGCGATCAAGCACGGCGCGACACCACGCCAGGTCCATGACAACCATCTCAGCGAGCTCCAGGAACTGGTTGCCGAAGCCCGCGGCGCCGACTGACGTCGGTCGTGCGGGTTGTGCACTCGCCCGCGGTTTCAGTCGTCCATGTTCTGGCCGTCGAATTCGCCCCAGAGCTTCGCCATCTTCTCGGGGTGCTCCCCGTCGGGGCGGCGCCGGTCGTACCAGAAGCCCGAAGGATCACCGCCGGCGACATGGACGGCCGACTTGCGCCAGTAGTCGTAGCCCTCGATCAGACGAACCTCGGCGCCTACGTAGCGCAGGGTGAGACCCGCTCGGCGACGGTCTGAGGCGTTGGCCGCCGAGCCGTGCAAAAGCATGTCGCTGTGGAGCGAGGCATAGCCCGCGGGCATGGCGTTGACGTAGGAGGACCGATCCTCCAACTCCCGCGCATCAACCTCCTGTGCAAGCACTCGCGTGCCATCGAGGTCGCGGAGGTGATGGTGGAGCGCGCCGTCCAAATGGCTGCCCGGTACGAAGCGCATTGCGGCGTTCTCGTCGTCGACATCGTCGATCGCCAACCACACGCTTACCGAGCGACTGGGTGTCATCGGCCAGTACACGGCGTCTTGGTGGAAGGGCACCTCCTTGCCGTCGTGGGGGAGCTTGGCGAACAGGTGGCTTCCCCAGCAGACGATCTCCTCGCCGAGGAGATCGGTCGCGAGAGCCGTGATCCGGGGGTCGGTCACCAGGTCGTGGAGACGCTCGCAAACCACGTGGTACGTGTTGATCGAGTACGAGTTGCGCCGGTCGGGAGCCGCGAGGACCTGTGCGAGAAGGTCGTCGAAGTACTCGCGCAGGTCCGCGGCTTCGTCGGCGCGAAGGATCTGGCGGGGTTCGAGGAAGCCCTGTCGGTTGTAGCGGTCGATCTCGTCGGCACGGAGCGCGATGCCGTCACGCACCTCGCATGGGATGTAGGACAGGTTGCGTCCGGGGCCTGTCGGGTCGGTCCTGCGCTCATTGACGAAGCGGCGCTCGATCTCGGCCATGTCGCGACGCTATTGGATCCGGCTACTTCGGCGTCAACCCCTCGGACATACTGGCCCGATGCGCCGTGTCCACATCGCCGAATCGGTCGCACCATGAGAGTTGCCATCGTCGGCGCCGGGATCGGCGGACTCACGCTCGCTGCGCTACTCGATCGTGATGGGCACGAGGTGGTCCTCGTGGAACAGGCGAGGGTGTTGGGCGAGGTCGGCGCCGGGATCCAGGTCAGCCCCAATGCGACCCGGGTTCTGCACCATCTCGGCCTCGCCGAACCACTCGAGCGTGTCGGCACGACCCCCGAGCGGGTCGTGCTGCGTCGATGGGAAGACGATCGCGAGCTACTCAGCGCCCCGTTCGGGTCGCTCCCGCAGCAGCGCTACGGCTTTGCGCACTACAACGTCTACCGCCCTGACCTCATCGAGCTCCTCGCCGGTGCGGTCGGTGGTGTCGAGACGAGGTTCGCAAGCCGCGTCGAGCGGGCGCGAAACCTCCACGCCGGGGCAGCCCTCGACCTGGCTGATGGTTCGACGATCGAAGCCGATGTCGTCGTGGGTGCCGACGGCATCCATTCGGTCGTTCGCGGCTCGGTCTTCGACGCGAGTCCAAGCCGCTTCAGCAAGTCGGTGGCGTATCGAGCGCTCATACCCAGGCGATTGGTGAGCGATCTGCCGATCGAGGTCACCAGCCGGTTCGGGCCCGAGAAGCACCTCGTGACCTACTTCGTCGGCGAATCCCAGCGGTTCCTCAACCTGGTGTGCGTGGTGCCCGAAGAGCGGTGGGATGTCGAAGGGTGGAACGAACCCGGAAGCCTCACCGAGCTCCGGTCGCAGTTCGCATCGTGGTCCCCGGAGTTGAACGCCATCCTCGATCAGGTCTCCGAGCCGATCTTTCGCTGGGCCCTGCATGATCGGCTGCCGATGCAGAACTGGGTGAACGGCCACATTGCACTGCTCGGTGACTCCTGCCATGCGATGCTGCCCTTCATGGCCCAGGGCGCGTGCCAGGCGATCGAAGATGGGGCGATCCTGAGCCGACTGCTCTCAACCGGCGCCGACGTTCCGGCTTCGCTTGGCCGTTATCAGGGCATCCGATCGCCGCGGGCCGTCCGGCTCCAGGAGCGGTCGTGGCGCAACGCGAGCAGCTACCACCTGCCCGACGGCCCCGAACAGCGGGTTCGTGACGAGCTGTACGCCAGCGTCGACCCGAACGATTCGAGAGACCCCTTCGCCTGGCTCTACGACTACGACGCCCTCGGCGTCGAGCTCGATTAGTCGCGGTCGCCGTCGGCGACACGCAGCGGCCCCGGGAAGAAGATGTTCGTGGTCCGCTGGTAGTCGGCGTAGTCCGGGCGCTTCTGGACGGAGTAATACTCGGCGGGCTTGGCGCCCGTGTAGTGGACGAGCGTGACGAACATGACGCGCGAGACCAGAGCGAGTCCCACGCCGAGCAGTATCCAGCTGACGACCCCGACATGGTCCCGGAGCGACCACCACGACGGGATGGCGGCGATCACCAGCCCGGTCCAGACCATCCATTCGGCGAAGTAGTTCGGGTGCCGGCTGTATCGCCATAGCCCGACGCGGCAGACCGCGTCGGTGTCACCACGTCTCCGCGCGTCGCGATTGAAGGCCATCTTCTGGCGATCTGCGACAGATTCCATCGCGAATGCCAGCAGCCAGACCACGAGACCTGTCCACTCGAACGGTGAGAATCCAGGGTCGGGGTTCACTGCGATGACCAGCGCGGGGATGGCGAGCACCGATGTGTTCGCCAGCCCTTGCGCACTGGCCTCGACGACCCCCATCAGCCGCGTGTTGATGACGTTGGCTCGCTCCCACCTCCGCCGCTGGTACGCATAGCGAGGCAGTTCGGCGGCGAGGTGCCCCTTTCGCCAGAGCACGAGTGCCGCTGCACCCATCCGAACGCCCATCAGCAGATATGCGACGCCGACGGCGACCACGCGGCCCCGATCACCGTCGCCGAGCACCAGCACGACGACACCGATGACCGCAAGCCCGAGCGGCCATCCGATGTCGACGTATGAGATTCGCCCGGTTCGCCACGCGGGCACGAGCACGACCGGCACGAACAGGAGCACCTGAGCGATGCCATTCGCGATGACCATCTCCCTCATCGGAGCCGCAGTGACCAGGACCACCCAGCCGGCCATGTACGGCAGGATCCGGCTCGCATAGCGGCCCAGATCCGTCCTTGACCGGCTCCCCATCACCTGACTCCCGCGCTCGCGAACCCGTTCGGTCGGACCACGCTATTGGCCGGTGTCGGTCCCATGTCAGGCGAGCTCCGGGACGGAGTCCTCCACGACGTTGCCGGTCTGCAGGTGGTAGGAGAGTCCAGCGAGTGCCATCCCGAACACCTTGGTGAAGACTCGCCTCATCATGAGCGCACCGATCAGCGCACCGAGCGGCCCCATACTCATCGTGTACGTCAAGGCGAACGTGACCTCTGTCGTCTCGGCCGAACGCTCTGCGACGCTGATCGTGACCTCCGCCTCCTTCATCATCTGCGCCTCCGTCATCGCCATGGCTACGAATTCGCGATCGGACTCGGCGGTGACCGTTTCGACCACGCTGTTGCCGTCGTGGAACTCGACCCGGCGTGCGGCGCCGAGACCCTGCTGGTGATCGGTGAGCACGGTGACCTTGGCGACGTTCGGGTGCCAGTCCTGTACCGCCCGCATCTGCGAGATCGCCTCCCATGCCTGGTCGATCGATCCGTTGACCACCTTGGTTTCCTGTACGGCGCCCATGTTGCGCCCCCTTCCGGGTTGGTTGATTCTCGAACGTACGATCCATAGCGGTCAGTATCTGTCCGCTATTGGAAATAGTCTGAAGAAATGTCCGCGACCGGTGAGCGCATGCTCGAACTGCTGGGACTGCTTCAGCGCCGACATCGCTGGAGCGGTGAGGAGCTCGCCGAGCGATTGGGCGTCAGTCGCAGAACGTTGCGTCGCGACATCGATCGACTCCGCGAGCTCGGCTACCCCGTCGAGTCCGATCGAGGGGTGGACGGTGGCTATCAACTCGGCGCTGGTACGAAGCTCCCGCCGTTGCTGCTGAGCGATGACGAAGCGGTAGCAATCGCCATCGGCTTGCGCACGGCGGCCAACCAGCCGGTCGACGGGCTCGCCGAGCCTTCGATGGGGGCGCTGGTGAAAGTTGGACAATTGCTGTCGGGGCCACTTCAACACCGAGTCGAAGCACTGACCGGAGCGATTGAGGCTGCGCCGTCACTCGCTGCCAATACCGTCGCGCTGTCGACCTTGACGACCCTCGCCCGGGCAACCCGAGATGCAGAGCGCGTGCGGTTCGAGTACCGAGGGTTCGACGGCGGCGAGAGCCATCGCCATGTTGAACCGCACCACGTCGTTCCGCTCAATCGCTACTGGTATCTCATCGCCTGGGACCTTGTCCGCGATGATTGGCGAACGTTCCGGCTCGATCGCGTCGAGAATCCGGTCACCACGTGCCGGACCTTCGAACCGCGGATCCTTCCCGCACCAGATCCCGCCACCCACATCCGAGAAACGATCTCTTCCCTGAAGTCGGTCTACGACGTCGAGCTCGTGATCCGGGTGCCACTCGCCGAGGTCGGGCGCCACATTGGTCCTTGGGGAGCAGCGAGCGCGGTCGATCCCCGTACCACGCGCATCGAGATGCACATACCCGACCTCGCCTGGGCCGTTCTCATGCTGGCGATCACCAATGCCGAGATCGTGAGCATTGAGCCGCCCGAGCTTCGCGACTTCCTGGACGAGCTCGGACGACGGTTCCAGCGGGTAACTGCCTCAGCGGGGCTCGGTCGCTGACGTTTCGTCGGAAGCGAGGGTGTCACCCCGAGCGCAGTGTCGGGATGACTTGATCGGTGGTAACCAGATGGCCTCGCTCCGTCCCGGGGCTGCCCCACGGCCACGAACGCCCTAGGTTTTCGCGAGTGGACGAACCTGCGGCGATCACCATTCGGGCTGAAACCCAGATCCCGCAGGTCGGCGAGTTCACGCCGCTACTTGCGGCGTACTACGACGGGATCGCGGCGCAACTGCGCGAGCTCGGTGGCCCCGAGTTCGATCCCGCTCCCTTCATCGACGACTTCTGGGCGCACATCGGGGACGTGCTCCCGCCGAACGGGCGGCTGTACACGGCACGCGATCGCGAAGGTCGGATTCTCGGCCAGGGCAGCCTTCGAGTCGCCGGCGGGGGCGTCGGTGAAATGAAGCGGCTCTATGTCGTGCCGGAGGCGAGGGGACTGTCGCTCGGTCGCCGACTCGTCGAGGCGCGTATCGCCGCAGCGCGTGAGATGGGACTGCGATCGCTCAATGCGGACACCTGGCGGAACAACACGCCGATGCTCGAGCTC
The DNA here is from genome assembly GCA_039028435.1 of Actinomycetota bacterium. Classification (GTDB taxonomy): domain Bacteria; phylum Actinomycetota; class Acidimicrobiia; order Acidimicrobiales; family UBA10347; genus UBA10347. Next base: position 97,949 of record JBCCIC010000003.1, read on the forward strand.
TATGGGTCGCTTGGGTTCGAGCGCGTCGACCTGTTCGAAGACAGTGCGACGTATCACCTCATGCCTGACCTTGCGGCATACATGGTGTTTCTCGAACGCGTGCTCGACCCGGTCACCTTCCCGTAGCGGTCGGCGTTCGCTGGAATCGTCGCCAGCGGCGGCCCATTCGGGAGTGAATGTCTCAAGACAGATATGACTCTCAAATCTGGGATGACCCACTCCAGTCGGTCTAGCGTCCGGGGGTGAAATCTGGGGTGGGGAGACTTCATGATTGTTCGCGCGTTGCGGCGCCGCCGGGCGTGGCTGCTGTTGCTCGGGTTGATACCGATCCTTGGGGTACTGATCTTCGGTGGAGCGACCTTCACTCGGTCCGGCGACCGGTTGGACACGGTGGAGCGCGAAGCCGAGGCTGCGAGCATTGCGTCAGACCTCAACGAGAACCGCAATCGCGTCGCCCGAGTGGGTCACGTGTTTCAGGCAGCTGCGCTGACCGGCGAGGCGACCGACCTCGCCGACCAAGCGGTGGTCCTCGCGGCCGAGACCGTGCTCGTCGAGACTCGAGCGCCGGATATCGATGCTGCCGCCCTCCGAGCCGTGGAGGCGATGTTCGACGCGCCACCCGATCAACGGAGCCAGCTGAGCACGGCATTCCTCGGGGAACTCCGGTCCTATCGCGTCGGTGACCTGCCGGGTCTGCGGCAACAGGAGATCGAGAAGAGCCTCAATCGAAGCGTCATGTCGCGGGTTCTGCCGTGGATCCTCGTCCAGGTCGACGATGTGGATCAGTCCGCAACCGAGCTCTTCAACCTCGTCAACTGCGATCTCCAGTTCGACCGTGACCTTCGTGCGGCATTCTGGGGAGCGCTCAAGGGAGAGACGATCGACCTCGAACGCCTGCCGTCCGCAAGCCCGGACCGTGCAGTCCGTTGGGACGAGGCGTCGCAGGATTGGGCGACCCGAACCCCGGGCGGAGCCGACCTGCAGGGCGGCCCTGCTGCGCCGGCCGCGGAGGAGGATCCGATCCGCCGCGGGTTCCAGGATTTGCTGGCCGCAAGGGATTCCGCGGCGATTCAGCCGGCGGTCGCCCAGCTACTCGAAGTCGACAGATCTCTCGGTGAAGCGGTCGATGCTGCCCGTGTGGAACTCATCGTCGACTTCGACGCCCTCGGCAGCGACATCGGCCGCGAACGAGCCTGGATCACCATCGTCATGTTGGTGCTCGTCGGGTTCGGTATCGCGCTGCTCATGCTCACGCGAGGAGAGTCGCTCGCCCGCTCTCGAAGCGAAGCAGCTCATGCTGCGGCGCTCAACGACCTCGCCGACAAGGCCTATCGCGACTCGTTGACCGGTATGCGAAATCGACGGTGGATCGAAGGCGAGCTCGCCCGCCAGCTCGACGTCGTCGAGCGCACTTCGCCGCTCTCGGTCGCCCTGATCGATCTCGATCGGTTCAAGTCGCTCAACGATGCCTGGGGCCACAGCTCCGGCGACCGGGCGCTTGTCGCCGTTGCGGAGCGTTTCAAAGAATGGGAAGCAGACCGGCCCACGATTTGCGCTGCCCGCTTCGGCGGCGACGAATTTGTCGCCGTGATCGAGGCGTCCGCTGAGGCCGCCGCTCGCGAGATCGAGGGGCTGCTCGAGTCGATCGCCGACATTCGCGTCGCCTCGCTCGACGCGGACGTCGAGCTTCCGGTCCAGGCGTCGGCCGGCGTCGCCCAAGCGACCGACGAATCCCGCACCGCCGATCTGCTGGTCGAGGTCGATGCCGCGCTCGGCCAGGTCAAGCAGAACGACCGCGGGTCTGTGCGTGTCTACGACCGCACGCGCATGCGGACAAGCGAGCTGCTTCCCGCACTCCCGAGCGCGCTGGAGCGAGGCGATATCGACATCGAGGTCCAACCGATCGTGGACATTCGAAGTGGTGAGATCGCCCACCTCGAGGCCCTTGCTCGATGGCGCCGCGCAGGGGCGATCGTCTCACCCGGCGACTTCGTGCCACTCGTGGAAACCAACGGGTTGTCCGGCTACCTGACCTCCGCGGTGCTGCGCAAGGTCAGCGACGAGCGACGCGAAGTCGGGCCCCTCCCGCGGACCTGGGTGAACGTTTCACCGATCGAACTCGCCGATCGCAACTTCGCTGCGCATCTGTTGTCTCGAATCGACGAGTACGGCCTGCCCGCGAACGAACTCGGTATCGAGGTGACCGAGACCGCGGCCATCACCAACGTGCAACGGGTGACATCGTCACTTCACGACGTGCGCGAGGCCGGGATCCTGGCGGCCATCGACGACTTCGGTTCGGGTTACACGCCCGTCGGCTTCCTTCGCAGCTTGCCGGTCGACATCATCAAGATCGACCGTGAACTGATCGCCTTCATTGACCAGGACCCGGTCCGCCAGGACATGGTCAGCTCACTGGCCCGGATCTGTGCACGCCTGCGAGTCGAGGTCGTCGCGGAGGGTGTCGAGCGTTCCGAGGAACTCGACTGGCTGCAATCGTCCGGGGTCGCATACGCGCAGGGCTTTCTGCTGGCGCGCCCTGGACCCGTCAAAGACCTCCCGCTGGGCCGATCGGTCATCGTCTGACGGCTGTCGTCGCCAGCGGGAGCATTTGTGTCGCCAGCACTGACGGGTCGACACTTGTGGCTGATGAGAACGGTCCCGAATGAGTTCGATGCGGCTGCGATCGCCGAGCGATCGCAGCCCGACGCGCAGATGTACCGGTCGGAGACGACTTCCACCGAACCGATGAAGTCGGTACTCGAGAACAACCCCGAGATCTACTTCGTGCCGCCGAAGCGCGGGAGTGAGTGGGGCGACTGGGAGTTCAAGCCGGGCTCGTACTACGACACGACGACGGGAGCCAAGCACCCGTATTGGCGCGACACGGAACTCCCGCAGGCGACCAAGGACATCGAACAGTTGCGGTGCGACCTCATCGAGTGGGGCTACTGCATGATCGAAGACGCGCTCGCACCCGATCAGGTTGAGGTCATCCGCACGCGTGTCGTCGATCAGGCCGAAGGGGAGCGGCGTGCTGGGATCGCCCAAAAGACCCCAAGTGGACAGAACATCAACTGCTGCGTGAACAAGGGCCGCTGCTTCGAGCTGTTCATCGAGCAGCATCCCGATGCGATGCAGGGTGGGCCGCTCGTCGAACAGCTCGTCACTGAGGCACTCGGGCGTGGGTGGATCTGCACCTCGCTGATCGCCGCGATATCCCTCCGGGGAGGCGTTCCCCAGGCGCTGCACCAGGACCAGAGCAACGCGCTCGATGCTCGGTGCCCAATGACGGTCAATGTGCTCACCGCGATCACCGACATCGACGAAACCAACGGCGGAACGCTGGTAATTCCCGGGAGCCACACCATCCTCTCGGACGCGGTGCGGGCTCAGCGCCCGGTCGGCAAACTGCCACCGGCGATCAACATCGGTGCCAAGGCGGGAACCACGGTGATCACCGACGGGCGCATCCTGCACGGCACCGGCATCAACCACACCGACGAGCCACGAATCGTCATGCTCAACGGCATGCAGAAGCCGTGGATGCGCCAGCAGGAGAACTGGATGCTGTCGGCCCGCCCTGAAGTGCTGCGTCGGGCGAGTTCGAAGCTGCTGCACCGCATGGGCTACCAGGCGACGACCGGAACCCAGACCAACGAGGGCCACGGCTTCGGAGCGAAGGGCTACGAGGGCGAGGCGGCGGGCGCCACGGTGGCCTTTCGGCTGGCGGCGGATGACGGTGAATACCGTCGGGTGGGTGAACTTGGTCCGGACTCGAGCCCCGAAGACCTGGACGCCGACTACACCTTGCGCGACGTCGTCCGTGAGGCGCGCGCCGGTGGCCAGAGCGCACCGGTGGGCATCACCGGCATGCGTCTTCCGTCGGGGGAGTACTGACCTCGATCGCCGTCACCCGTTGCAGATGTCGGCGGAAGCCGTGGTGGTCGTTCATCGCGTAGTGCAGGACTGATCGGTTGTCCCACACCGTGAGTTGGCCGGCACCCCACGACAGCCTGAGCTGAAATTCCGGGCGAACCTGGTGCTCGAACAGCAGGCCGAGTACGCGACGGCTCTCGGCCTCGGTCTGTCGGTCGAACCGATGCACGAAGGCTGGATTGACGTAGAGGGCCGGCCGGTTCGTCCGAGGGTGCACTCGCACAACCGGGTGGGTCGCTGAGGCGTCGTCCTCGCGCATGCCTGGGTATGTGTGCACCGCGTCGAGCGAACGGGCGAGTTCCCGCAGGTCGGTCGGCAAGGTTTCGAACGCGAGGTGTTGGTCGGCGAAGAGCGTGTCGCCACCGGAGGGCGGGATGTCGACCGCGTAGAGCAGCGAAACCGCCGCGGGTGGATCGGTGAATGTGATGTCGGCGTGCCAGTGCTCGCCGCCGAACACCTCGGTTTCGTGGGCTTCTTTGCGCACGTCGAGGATTGCGGGATGGTCGGGGCTGGGTGTCAGGTAGGGGTGCAGGTAGGGCGCGCCGAACCAGGTGCCGATCTCGACGTGGCGGTCAGGCGTGAGCGCCTGGCCGGGGAGCGCGAGCACGTGGTGCTCGTCGAGTAGGCGGCGAAGCGTCTCGATCTCATCTGCAGACAACGGCGATGCCAGGTTCAGTCCGGTGATGCGAGCGCCGAGCGTCGGCGCGAGCCGCTCGACCCTCCACTGAGTCATCCCCATCCGCCGAACTTGTTTGTCGACGAGCGGGTCACCGCGCGGTCGAAGCGACCGAATCCGCACGGATTCTCGGCCTCGGACCGGTCCCCGGTGACCAGGTCGGCGCAAAGGCGTCCGCTCGCGGGCGAGAGCATGACACCGGCCCAGTGTCCGCCGTTCACGAACAGCCCGTCGTGGCCGGGTACGGCGCCGATGATCGGTACATCGTCGGCGGGATAGACCTGGAAGCCGCCGGCGAACCGCAGCGCAGAACGATCAGCGGCCTCTGCGGTGGCTGCGAGGGCGGGGGACACGGGACGAATCTCCTCGATGACCTCGCCCAGGAAGTCGGGCGGAACCTCTACCGTCTCCTGCGGGGGAACGGACCGATCGTCGACGTTCGCCGTGCTCAGCCAGACACCACCGGGGACCGGACGCCAGTAGGCGCCGTTGCGTACATTGATCACGAGCGGCGCCGCCTGGTGATGTGGATCGTCGTCTGGGATGAAGACGCGATAGCGGGGCGTGATCTTCACCGGCAGGCCTACACCGAGCCCAGCGAGCAGGCCGGCCGCGTACGGCCCCGCAGCGATGACGACCGCACCGGCGTGCACCTCGCCCCGGCTCGTCGTCACCGACCAACCAGTTGCTCCCGGGGCGAGGGCATGGACGTCGGTGTCGGTGAGCACGTTGGTGTGACGAAGTCGACCGGCCCACGCTCCCGTGACGCTCGCGGGATCGACGAAGCAGCCGTCGCCATGGAAGATGCCGGCTACTGCCGAACCGGTGAACGGGAATCGCTCCCGCAGTTCGGTCTGGTCGACCATCCGCGAGCTCTTCACCCCCAGACCCTCGTACATCGCCAGCGAGTCGCGCAGCCGCCCGATGTCGTCCTCGCGGTCGGTCAGGTACAGATAGCCAGGGTTCGAGAAGGCGATGTCGTCGTGGTTCACCCCGAGGCGCGTTTCGAGGTTCCGATAGAACTCGAGACTCTCCTGGGCGAGCGCGATCAGCGTGGGGTCGCCGTATTGCGTGCGGATCGTGCCAAGCGCATTCGGGGTCGTGAGCGTGCCGAGTTCGGGGCGCCGTTCGACCACGGTGACCGAGAGCCCCGCCTGTTCGAGCCACCACGCGGTCGAGGTGCCGATCACGCCACCACCGATCACCGCGACATCGGACCGGGCGATCACATCGGACGTCCGCATGCGCAGAGTCTTGCCGATGCCACGATGTCCACGAAGTCGAGCGACCCGGTCGCTGTGTCGGGTCGGCGACAACATCAGCGCAGGCGCGTCTCAGGTACCGCTGGGCTGCTTCCCTTCGAGGAAGCGCTTGGCGTGCATGCCGCCGGCGAAGCCCATCAGCGCTGCGGGGTCCATCGACAGCTGCGAACCCGCCGTGGAGCGGTACTTCTGCGCATGATCGACTGTCCCGTACTCCGTGGACGCAATCGCAATGTCTCGTTCCGCTCGCATGTCCGGGCGCTAGCGAGTCGGCATGAAGCGACCGCGGTGTGCGAAGCTCGTCCCCATGCTCGTGGAGACGCTGACCGTTGATGCCGCCGCCTTTCATGAGGGGACCGGCTGGGAGATCAAGCCCGAAGGGGCGTGCAAGGGCGACGTCTGTGTGCCGTTGCCGGACGGCTACGACCTGTCGTCCACCGCGGAACGGCTCGGCATGGCGGTTGTCCACGACGAAGCTGCAGGCCTGTACGCGGTTGGACCCGAGACCTTCAACGGCCGGGCACTCGCCAGCGCTGAGGCGCCGGAGCTCGTGCTCGACGATCTCGACGGCAACACCTTCCGCCTGTCATCGCTCCGAGGCAAGAAGGTCGTTCTGGTCGCCTGGGCCCCTTATTGAGGGTGCCGCTATGACCTGCCCGGGTGGCAGGCCCTGTACGAAGAGCTCCAGCCCGCCGGCGTCGAGATCGTCACCGTGTCGCTGGAGATGAGCGACCCCGAGGCGTCTCGACCATTCATCGAGGCGGCGAACCCGACGCATCCCTCACTCCTCGACCCGCATCATGAGATGGACACGTTGTTCGGCGTCATCAACATCCCGAACGTCGTCTGGATCGATGAGTCCGGCACGATCGTGCGCCCGGCCGAGCCCGGCTGGCCACCGGGTGACTACTACCCGGACTTCCTGCGGGCGTTCCTTGACGAGCGCGACGCCGCCGCCGAAGCCAAGGCCGCCGAGATCGCGGCGACCGACCCGGAGCTGGCCGCAAAGATCCGCGGCGGCCAGGATCGCGACAGCTACGCCGATGCGATTCGCGATTGGGTCGAGCACGGCGCCGACAGTCGTTTCGTGATGTCGCCCGACGAGGTCGTGGCCGGATCGCAGGACCGCCCGCTCGACAAGTCCGCCGGCGCGGCGCACTTCGAGCTGGCCAACCACCTGTGGAACGCCGGTGAGCGCGAGGCGGCGTTCGCTCACTTCCGCGAAGCACATCGCCTTCAGCCGGAGAACTGGACGTACAAGCGTCAGGCCTGGTCGCTCGTCGGCAACGAGGCCGCCGGCGGGGGAGAGCTCGGCCGCTTCAATCAGGGCCCCCTGCCTGGCCAAGAGGATGATTGGCCGTTCGAAGGCGACTTCCCGAGCGAAGCCGGTTCGACGCCGGCCGGCGATTACTACCCGAAGACCCTCGAGGTCTGAACGGCCCGGATGAGCACGACGACAGGGGATTGGCGGGCGCTCGCGGGCACGACGTTCGAGACGTTCAAACAGCCGGCCACGGGTTCCCAGGGGATGGTGGCGACGAATCATCCGCTCGGATCGGCGGCTGGTCTCGAAATGCTGGCCATGGGCGGCAATGCCGTCGATGCCGCCATCGCGGCGGTCTTTGCACTGAGCGTCGTCGAACCGATGATGGTCGGGCCCCTCGGCGGTGGCTACATCAACATCCGAATGGCCGACGGCCAAGCGCTGTGCATCGACAACTACACGCTCGCCCCCGGCGCTGCGACGCCGGACATGTACACACCCGTATCCGACGCGTGGCCCGACCGGTTGCTGACCGTCGACCGTGAATCCCAGGTGGGTCACCGGGCGTCGGGTGTTCCCGGAAACCTCAAGGGCTGGGACGAGGCCCACGCCGCCCATGGTCGACTGGCGTGGGAGACGATCGTTGCGCCCGCCATCCGATACGCCGCCGACGGGTTCGTGTGCTCGGAGTACTTGAGCCGCTTGGCAACCGACAGCGCGGCTGACATCGCGCGCTTCACGGCGACCGCGGCGGTGTTTCAGCCCGGAGGACGGACCGTGGCCCCCGGCGATCGCATCGTGCAGCCGCAGTTCGCCGACTCGCTGCGCCTGATCGCCGCGGAGCGGTCCGCGGCCCTCTACTACGGCGAACTCGGTCGGATGCTCGCTGACGACATGGCAGACAACGGCGGCATGATCACGACCGACGATCTGGCGTCCTACACGACCCGCCAGAGCGACCCGGTCCGGGGTACGTATCGGGGACACGAGATCACCGGTCCGCCTCCCGGCAACAGCGGCATCACCCTGATCATCGAGATGTTCAACATTCTCGAAGGCTTCGACATTGCGTCGATGGGCTTCGGCACCGTCGAGAGCTCGCACCTTCTCCTCGAGGTGCTCAAGATCGCATTCGCCGACCGCTTCGCCTACCTCGGCGATCCGGAGACCGTCGACATCCCGCTCGAATGGCTGACCTCGAAACACTACGGCGCCAGCCGTCAGGCCGACATCGATCTCGCCCGAGCGTCAATCGCGAGCGCCGGCCAGCAATCCGGCGAGTCGTCCTACACGACACACCTCACCGCGGCCGACGCCGACGGCAACATCGTCGCGATGACCCAGACCATCAACGAGCTGTTCGGGTCCAAGGTCATGGTTCCCGGCACCGGCCTGTTGCTCAACAATACGCAGGCACTCTTCGATCCGCATCCCGGAACACCCAACTCGATCCGTCCCGGGAAACGCGTCGTGAGCAGCATGGCGCCGGTGATCGTCAGCCGGGCCGGTCGCCCATGGCTCGGACTCGGCACACCCGGCGGCGTTCGGATCTTCCCGTCGGTCTTCCAAGCGCTCGTCAACGTCATCGATCACGGCATGTCACTGCAGCAGGCCGTTGAGGCGCCTCGGCTATGGACCCAGGGTCAGGACGTCGAGCTCGAGGCGGGCTTCGATCCGGCGGTGCGCAGCGGCCTGCAGGCCCGAGGCCACGAGGTGACCATCGTGCCGAACGTCGCAGGTGGAATGAACGGGGTGCAGATCGACCCGGTCACCGGAACGATGCTCGGAGCCGCCTGTTGGCGAGCCGATGGCAGCCCAGCGGGCCTTGCGGGCGGTACCGCCAATGTCGAGGCCCGCTTCAATCCCCTCGTCTCCGGTTGAGGGCGTCGCGCGCTCGGCGACTGCCCCTAGGGTGTCTGGCCACATCCTGACGAGAGGACCCCGGTGGTCTCGCCGACCGACGTCGCCAATTTCCACGCCGAGTACGACCGGCACCCCGACGACCGGGTGCGCCTCTTTGCCGCGCTCGTCGACTGGCTGCCCGACGCCACCCGGGTGCTCTATCCCGGCAGCTACATCGACATCGCGCCGAGCGTGTGGTTCGACGAGGTCGTCTATGTCGACAGCGACGACCGGGCGCGCCGATTCTTCGGTCAAGAGGCCGAGGTCGCCGAGCTGGTCATGGCGAAGCGAGCCGCGTGGGGCCCAGATGGTGAGGAGACTCCGAGCCCGACAATTGCGTTTCATGCTGCGGACTACACCGAACCGCTTCCGATCGAATCGCAGTCCGTCGACCTTCTTGTTTCGCTGTTCGCCGGCTTCGTCAGTGAGCACTGCACCGACTACCTGCGGATCGGCGGCCACCTGCTCGTCAATCCGAGCCATGGTGATGTTGCGATGGCGTCGATCGATGAACGCTACGAGCTGTGTGCGGTCGTCACGAGTCGCACGGGCGCGTACCAGGTGTCCGAACACGACCTGAACAACTACCTGGTGCCGAAGAAGCGTCAGGACATCACGGTCGAGCGGCTGCACGAGTCCGGGAAGGGCATCGCGTACACCCGAAGCGCCTTCGCTTACGTGTTCGAGCGGGTGGAGTAGCGCGGCGCTGCGCCGGTGTCAGTCGGAGCGGCGCATGAACCAGTCGCAGAGCTGGGTGCAGAAGCGCTCGTCCTCGGAGAACGGTCCCGGGCGGTAGTAGGTCGAGCGCGCACCGGCTGTCATCGACTGACAGAGCTCGACATCCTCGGCGTTCGTCACGAGCCAGACCTCCTTCAGGTGGTCGAGCTCGTAGTCGGCGCCCTCGACGGCGTCCTCGTGGACGATCCAACTCGTGTAGAGCTCGCAGCGATGCTCGTCGAGCGGCATGACCCAGTTCGTGGCGATGTGGTCCGACGTGAAGTGAATCCATGCGTTCGGGTTCGCCCAGATCGACAAGGTGCTCGAGTCGTGCTCCGACCACGGGCCAATCGTCTTCGAGCAGGCGGGTCGACCATCGAGGGTGATCGAGTCGAAGCCGTCCTGCATCGGATAGCGGGCGACCCGCAGGTTCTCGTTCGGTTCGAATGCAGTCTCCGCCCAGGCAAGGTCCATCGCCTCCCATCGAGCGACGGCGCGATCGAAGAGTGCCCGGTACCTGGGAGTCATCGCACCGTTGAAACTCGATGGGTCGAAGAGGCGGCACAGGCCCTTGTGGTTCACGCGGCAGTGGCAACACTCGCGGTTGTTGATCATCACGAGGAGCCAGTTCGCCTCGACGACCTCGCGGTGATGGGCGGCGAGTTTGTAGCCATCGCCACCGAGCGCGAACGGATCGGTGTAGGGCTCGAGGAGCGTACGAAAGTCGTCGATCGAGCCTGCCGGTGATGTCACACCGAAGGCTGCGAACAGGAGGCCACCGACCTCCTCGACCGGCAAGGAGTCGAGCCCAAGCGCACATCCCTCGGGCGTGGCCTCGAACCCTTCGGGCATGTGCTGCGCTCGAAGCAGACGACCGTCTTCACCGGCATAGGTCCACTGGTGGTTCGGGCACACGAAGCGGCGATTGGTGCGCCCGATTTCGGGTGCGAAGAGGCGGGCGCTCTGGTGGGCGCAGCGGTTGACGAAGCATCGGATGGCGCCGTCGACCCCATGCACGAGCGTGTACTCGTCGTCGAAGAGTCGAAAGCTGAACGTGTCGCCCGGGGTCGGGACGTCGCCGCGGGTTCCGACAAACATCCATGAGCGCTCGATCGCGCGGCGACTGCGCTCGACATCGAACAGCACATCGGCCGGCAGGCCGTAACCCGATCGATAGTGGGATCGGTGGCTGTCGGTCATACCGCAGATTCTGACACCTGGTTCAAGCGGTCCAGGATCTCATGTCGCGGAACCGGGGCCCAGGTCGCAATCGTCTCACTGGTATGCGAGGGAGTGACCGCAATCTCGATGTCGAGGAAATCTGAACCAGCTCCACAGTCATAGAGTCGGGACGTGATGGTCGCCCCCAGCATCGCCGCCGTCGTCGAGAACGGCCTCTGCATCGGCTGCGGGTTGTGTGAGTCCGTGACCAACGGGCGTGTGCCGATGGAGCTGGCGACGATCGGCTCGATGCGGCCGTCGTCGACCGTCGACTTCAGGCCAGACGAAGAAGCGAAGCTGCTCGCGGCGTGCCCGGGTGTCTCGGTCGGGCCGCGTCAGCACCTCGACGTTCCGGTCGATCCGATCTGGGGTGCACACGGCACGATGCGCCTCGGGTGGGCGGCCGATCCCACCGTGCGTTTCGAGGCGGCGACCGGAGGCGTCCTCACGGCGCTCGGCATGTATCTGGTCGCCTCGCGCCAGGTGTCGTTCGTCCTGCACGTCGGCCAGGACGCCGGTGACGGCTTCACCAACGGGTGGCGGATCAGCGAGACCGCCGAGGGGGTCTTTGCCGGCAAGGGTTCTCGGTACGGGCCCGTGTCCGCCCTCGCAGGGTTGGAGACTGCGCTACGTCGTGACGAGCCATTCGCGCTCATCGCCAAGCCCTGCGATGCCGCAGCCGTGCACTCGCTTGGCGCCGTCGACGAGCGGGTTGAGCGACTGTGCACCCATCGCATGGTCATGGTGTGTGGCGGCCAGTCCCGAGTCTCCAAGAGCATCGGTGCAGCGGCCGGCTTCGGCCTGGACCCGGACCAGGTTGATTCGATCCGCTACCGGGGCTTCGGAAATCCCGGACCCACCGTCATTACCGACCGATCCGGCAACGCCCACGCGCTGAGTTACCTGGACATGTGGGCCGATGAGGGCACCTGGGATCTCGACAGCCGATGCACGGTGTGTCCGGACCCGCTCGGCGAGGCTGCCGACATCAGCGCGTCCGATGCTTGGCCGGGCGGGGCGCCGACTGGCGAGGACGAAGGGTTCAACGGTGTAGTCGCCTACAGCGAGGTCGGCGAACGCCTCCTCGCCGATGCCGTTGCGGATGGCTACCTCGTGCTCGGCGACCAGATCACGCCCCGGGAGTTCGACGATCTCCAGCCACACCAGGTCCGCAAGAAGGAGGCACTCGCCGCTCGCTTCGAGGCGTTGGCTGCGGCCGACAAGCCGGTGCTCCGCACCGCAGGCCTTCGGGTGGAAGAGATCGGTGCACGGCTCGACGGACCGGCTCGCGAGCGGGAGATCGAAGGGACCGCGGTGCGCATCGCACGCGGTCGGTACGAAGCCTGAGCAGTCGGGGCGCCCGACTAGCGTCGAGCGGGTGGACGAACAGCAGCGCCTGGCCGAAGCGGTCCAGCGACTCGGCGACCTGATCATCACCCGGTCACTCGACGATGCCGAAGCCGGCGAGCTCGCGGACCGGATCGAGGATCTCGGCTCGATCTTCGACGGCACGACGCCGGCATCGAAGATCGATCGCTTCGGCGGACGAAATCGGGTGCACGAGTACCTCGACACCGGCGTCTGGCCCGAGCCTCCACCAGACGGCAGCGAGATGGACTTCGACATCGGCTCGTGTGTGGGCGGCGAGTACAACCCGTTCGGAATGGGCACCCGCTACTTCCGCGACGGTGACGAGTCGATCGCCAGGGTCAGCGTGCCTCGCTGCTTCGAAGGGCCACCCGGGCGCGTGCACGGCGGCATCCTCGCCGCCATCTTCGACGAGGTCATGGGCACGGTGTTCAGAGCGACCGGCACGTCGTCGGCCTTCACCGGTGAGCTGACCGTGCGGTTCGAGGGACCGGCGCCGATCGCGACCGAGCTGGAGTTCCGGGCCCGCGAGGTGCGTACCGAGGGCCGCAAGCGGTTCCTCGAAGCCGAAGCCACTGGACCCGATGGCCGCTTCGCATCGGCGAGCGCAATCTTCATCAACATGAAGCCCGAGCATCTCGACCGTCAGGTGCTCTGACACCGCGTTCCAGGCGAGGCGTTCAAGGCCACGCAGGCCCAGCCGCCCTCCGGACGGGGCCGTCGACTGACGGCGACTACTGCATTGCCCAGACTTCGGGGCGCACGCGGAGCCAGATCACCAGCACGACGAGCCCGCACGAGGCGCTGGTGACGATGGCGGGTCCCACGCCGATCTGTTCAGCCAACTCGCCAAGCGCATACATGCCGACCGGCAATGCGCCGATCGCCATCGACAACAAACCGAGCGCCCGGCCACGCATCTCATCGGAAACCGTCAGCATCACCAGGGTGGACTGGGTGGCGCCGAACAGCCCGGAGCCGAAACCCGAGGCGATGATCGCGATGAGTGCCAGGCCATACGTATCGACGAGCGCAAACGGCATCAGAAGCACCATGCCCGCAGCGATACCCCCGACATAGACGCGGCCACGGGGCCCCGGACGAACGCGTGCGAAGAACAGGCTGGCGGTCATCATCCCGAAACCGGTCCCTGCGGCGAGCAACCCGACGAGGAACGGGCCGGCGTCCAGGTCGTCGGCCCGAGCCGGGATGATCGGGAAGTAGCTGAACAGGAAGAAGTTCGCCAGCACCGTCATGCCCAGGATGCTGAGCAGCCCCTGGTTGCGTCGGGCCATGGCCAACCCGTCGAGCAGGTCCTGTTTCGGTTGTGTCGGTCGTGCGGCCGCTCGCCGCTGGGGCGCATCAACCCGGAGGAGGGAAAGAAACCCGACGAAGGACAGGCCGGCGACGACGAGGTACGACGAGCCGACACCAAGGGCGTCCACGGCGTAGCCGCCGACCAGGGCGCCGATCGCCATGCCCGAGGACAAGCTGAGTGCCTCCATGGCCATCGCATGGTCGAGTCGCTCTTCACCGACGAGGTCGAAGACGAGCGCGCGGCGGCTGGTCATGTCGGAGACCCAGCCGAGCCCGACGATGAACATGAATACGTAGAGCATCCAGACTTCGATCCGGTCCGCTCGCACGGTGAAACCCACGGCGATCGCCAGTGGCACCACCAGCAACATCTGGGAGCGGACGGTGTTCAGGCGGTTCCACCGGTCAGAGATCACGCCCCCGATCACGCCGCCGACCAGCAGCGGGGCGTACAGGAAGCTCCCGGCCAACTGGACGAGCCGAGGCGAGCCGGTCAGGTCGTTGATCAAGTACGTGCCGAGGAACGCCACCGCCCAGCGGCAGATGTGCCAGAGCAGGCCACTGAACCAGACCGTCGCAAAGTGCCGCACCGCGAAGGCGCTCTGCGACCGATCATCCCGAAGCACTCATCGAAGCTAACGGCCGAATTCGCTGCGGCCTAGTCCGCGCCCTAGCGTCGATCGCATGACCCGCAAGAACGTCCACGACTTCGTCAACGAGGCCCGCGCCGAGATCGAGGAGCTCACGGTCGAGCAGCTCCAGGTCGAGATCGAAGCGGGAGACTGCATGGTCGTCGACATCCGCGACATCCGAGAGCGCGTGCGACTCGGTGTGATCCCGGGAGCCGTTTCGGCGCCGCGAGGCATGCTCGAGTTCTGGTTCGACCCCGAGAGCCCGTACTACGACGAGAAGTACCAATTCGACGGTCGCTACGTGTTCCACTGTGCCGCCGGCTGGCGATCGGCACTCGCCGCCAAGGCGGTCCAGGACCTCGGCTTCACCAACGTTGCGCACCTCGAGCCGGGCTTTGCCGGTTGGCAGGAAGCAGGCGCTCCGGTCGAGGACATCTCCGACACATCCCCCTGGATCCGCCGACCCAAGGACTGACCCCGGCGATTCCCGCCGCCGCGGCCCTGACACCGAGTCATGGGTTTACACGCAGAACCCTTGTCGGCGAGCCCTAAGGGCCGACAGGACCGTTGTATCTTCATCATGACGAGACAATCGTTGTCTCGGCTCAGTCGGGGAGTGACGTCAGGTGAGTGAGCAGGAAGCCGCCGCGCAACAACCGGTCATCGGGTTCATCGGTCTCGGCAACATGGGTTCACCCATGGCCAAGCGGCTGATCCTGGCCGGGTACCAGGTCGTCTGTCACGACATCAATCCCGACGCCCTGGCCGACGTCGTCAACGACGGTGGAATCGCGGCCGAAACGGGCGCCCACGTCGCCGCCGCTTGCAACGTGCTCTGCACCTCGCTTCCTCGGCCCGATCACGTCATGGCCGTCATGACCGAAGGCGAGCACGGCGCGCTGCAGTATCTGCGTGCGGGTTCCGTGTGGGTCGACCTCACGACGAACCGCGGCGATCTGGTCCGCCAGCTCGCGGATCACGCACCCGCCGGTGTCAGCGTCGTCGACTCGCCCGTCACGGGCGCCGTCGATGGCGCCCGGACCGGCAAGCTCACGCTGTTCATGGGCGGCAACCGCGATGCGGTCGACCTGGTCCAACCGATCCTGGACAATCTCGGCCTCACGATCCGCTGCGGCCCACTCGGGACCGGCAACGTCGTGAAGCTCGTCACCAATCAGCTGTGGTTCGTGCATGCCGCAGCGATTGGTGAGGGCTTTGCGGTCGGCATGGCCAACGGGGTGAGCCTCGAGACCCTTTGGTACGCGATCAAGGAGTCGGTCGGCGACAGCTTTGTGGCCCGCCACGACGCTCCGTCGATCTTCGCCGGCCACTATGACCCATCGTTCACGCTCGACCTCTGCCTGAAAGACCTCGGGCTCACCGCCGAGTTGGCGCAGAACGTCGGCACGGATCTGCCGATGACCGAGGCAGCGCACCGAACATTCGCCCGCGCCGCCGAGATGTACGGCACCGACAAGGGCGAGCTCCACGTGGCCAAGCGCATCGAAGACGAGGCGCGTCTGTCCTATCGCCTCGAAGGCGACTGGGTTCCCCACTGGGAGAAGTAGGACAGGCAAGCGCTCCTGCGCCGAGTGACTAGCGTCGGGTCGCCATGACCGTCGTCGCCGTATCACTGCCGTTTCCACCGGACCCCTCCGTCGAACAACGCCTGCGGGAGGTCGACCCGGATGCGCTGGTGGTCTTCACGCCGTACGCGGAGTCGATGGAGGTGCGCGCCGAGAAGGGCAAGACCGGTGGCCGCCTCGCGCTCGATCTGCCGACTCCGCCGATCGATGACGAGACCCGAGCGGTCTGGGCCGAAGCCGAGGTGTTCGTCACCATCGACTCGCCCGACGGCCATGCCGAGCTGTTGCCCAGGCTGGCGTGGTTCCAGGCCGCCTCGGCCGGAACGGACCACTTCGACGCTGCGGGCCTGCAGGCTCGTGGCGTGCTGGTCACGACAGGTGCCGGTCTTGCCGCTGATTCGATCGCTGAGTTCGTGTTCGCGCGCTTCCTGCAGGTTTGGAAGAACCTCCGAATGTTCGACGACCAGCAGCGCGAGCATCGCTGGGAACAGCTCTATGGGCGCGAGCTCAGTGGCCAGACGCTGCTCATCGTCGGTCACGGTGCGATCGGCCGGGCCGTCGCGGTGCGCGCCAAGGCGTTCGGTATGCATGTGATCGCGACGCGGCGGTCGGTGCGGCCCGGCGATGCCGAGGACAACGTCGACGAGCTGCGTCCGGCCTCAGAGCTCGTCGAACTGCTCGGACGTGCGGACGCGATCGTGAGTGCTCTCCCGGCGAGCGATGCGACGACCGACCTGTACGACGCCGCGATGTTCGCAGCGATGAAGCCTGGCGTGCTGTTTCAGAACGTCGGCCGGGGCCCGCACGTCGTCGAGGAAGATCTGATCGCCGCCCTCGAAGCTGGCCACGTCGGCGCGGCGCTGCTCGACGTCACCCGCCTCGAGCCCGTCCCAAGCGACAGCCCGCTTTGGGACGCGCCGAACCTGTATCTGTCACCGCATTCGGCGGTATCGGTTGATCGGTATCCCGAGAACACCTGGAACCTGCTCGTCGAGAACTTTGCCCGCTGGCGAGCCGGCGAGCCCCTGATCAACCAGCTCTGATACAGGAGCCCGGGCTAGCGAGGTCCCTGGCCGTCGTCGACCTTGATCACGGTGCCCGTCACCGCATCGCTGGCCGGGGAGCACAGGTACAACAGCGTGGAGTCGAGCTGGGCTTGTGCGCCGAGTCGCTTGCGCGGGAAGTGCTCGGTGATGTCGCCCATACGCGACAACATGCCGTCCATCATCTCGGACTCGAACGCTCCGGGTGCGATGGCATTGACGTTGATGCCGTACCGGGCCCACTCGACCGCCAGCACCTCGGCCATCCTGGCGATACCCATCTTGGTGACCGAATAGAGGGCGGCGCCCTGGCCGCTGTACCGGAAGGCGCCGATGCTCGAGATGTTCACCTGACGACCGGGCAGCTTGTCGGCGATCAGCCGCTTGGCGATCTCGGTCGACAGGATCCACGGACCCACCAGGTTGGTGTCGAACACCAGGTTGACCAGGTCGAGCTCCATCTTGTGGGCCCGCTGGGCGTCAGGCACACCGGCATTGTTCACGAGGATGTGCAAGGGGCCGACGTCGGACCAGGCCCGCTCGACCACGTCGACGATTGCGGCTTGGTCGGTCATGTCGAGCGCGTACGGCGTGGCGTGGCCACCCGCTGCGGTGATCTCGGCGGCCAGCTCGTCGAGCCGCTCGACCCGCCGGCCGGTGATCACGACATGTGCCCCGGCATTGGCCAGCACTTCGGCGAAGCGACGGCCAAGGCCGCTGGTCGCGCCGGTCACGAACGCGTTCTGGCCGCTCAGCTCATGGCTGACGTTGGGCAGTGGGTACTCGGTCATCGGGTCTCCTGGTTGCGATGGTTGGCTCGGCGGTTGCTAGACGATGCGGCTGTCGTGGTTGCCCCAGTAGCGATCCTTGAGGATGCGCTTGTAGAGCTTGCCGGTCTCGAGGCGGGGAAGCTCCGCTTCGAAATCGATGCTGCGCGGCACCTTGTAGCGGGCCAGGTTCTCCCGTGCATGTTCCATCAGCTCGCCGGCGACAGCGTCGGTTGCCTCGACGCCATCGGCGAGCTGCACGACGGCCTTGACCTCTTCGCCGGTGTCGGGGTTCGGAACACCGAAGACCGCGACGTCAGCGACCTTGGGGTGCATCACCATCGCGTCCTCGATCTCCTGCGGATAGATGTTCACCCCGCCGCTGATGATCATGAACGACTCGCGGTCGGTGAGGTACAGGAACCCGTCGTCGTCCAGATAGCCGACGTCGCCCAGCTTCGTCCAGAGCGGGTTGCCCGGGTGTCGGGCACCCTCGGTCTTGTCCTGGTCGTTGTGGTACTGGAATGGCATTACGTCGCGCTCGAAGTAGACCGTGCCCCGCTCACCATTGGGCAGCTCGTTGCCGGCCTCGTCACAGATGTGGAGCGTGCCGAGGATGGAGCTACCCACCGTGCCTTCGTGGGCCAGCCATTGTTCGCTGTTGCACACGGTCATGCCATTGAGCTCGGTCCCGCCGTAGTACTCCCAGATGATCGGCCCCCACCAGTCGATCATCTGATGCTTGACATCGACGGGGCACGGTGCTGCGGCGTGGACCGCGACCTGGTGGCTCGAGAGGTCGTGGCCGAGGCGATCCGCATCGTCGAGCTTGAGCATGCGGATGAACATGGTCGGGACCCACTGGCTGTGGGTCACGCGGTGCGTTTCGATCGCCTGGAGCGCCTCGACGGGATCGAACTTCTCCATGATCACGTTGGTGCCCCCGAGGCTGTGCACGGCTGCGGTGAAGGCCAACGGTGCGGAGTGATACAGCGGGGCGGGGGACAGGTAGATCGTGTCGGTGTTCACCCCGTAGATGCCCGCGACGAGGTTGTCGAGATTGGACGGCTCGCTGAAGTCCGCACCCGAGAGCGGACGCTTGATGCCCTTGGGGCGGCCGGTCGTGCCCGACGAGTAGTTCATGAAGTCGCCGAGCGGCTCTTCGTCGAGCGGGTCGACCGAGGTCCCTGCGACCGCATCCTCGTAGGACTCGTAGCCCTCGACTGGACCGTCGGTGGCCAGGCGGACCGGGCAGTCGTCGAGAAGCGGGATC
This sequence comes from Actinomycetota bacterium, assembly GCA_039028435.1. GTDB lineage: Bacteria > Actinomycetota > Acidimicrobiia > Acidimicrobiales > UBA10347 > UBA10347. The sequence continues at coordinate 116,916 of JBCCIC010000003.1, forward strand.
ATCCCGGCCGCATGGTCGGCCAACGTCGCCGACGTCACGACGGCCTTCGCGCCACTGTCGTTGACGATGTAGGCAGCCTCTTCCGCGGTCAGGTACTTGTTGACGGCGCACAGGTACATGCCGCTACGCACCGCGGCCCAGTACACCTCGTGGTAGCGGATCGAGTTGTCCATGAACAGCGCAACGACGTCGCCGGCACGAAGCCCGGCTTCGCGAAGCACCCGCGCGAGACGGATGCTGCGTTGGTTGAGTTCGCCGTAGGTGAGCTGCTCGCCGGAGCGGAGCATGATGGTTGCGATCCGGTCCGGATCGGTTGCGGCGTGCACGGCCATGGGCATCGAACGTCCCCCTTCGTCGCCGGCCACGCTAGCTGACCGCTCTTTGGTGACTAGCCTGCGCCCGTGGCCCAAGGACGTCCATCGGGAGCCGTCGGCATCATCGCCAATCCGATGGCGGGCAAAGACATCCGCCGCCTGGTGTCGGCGGCCTCACCGGTGTCGGACATGGCCAAGGTCGGGATCATCCGTCGGGCGATGATCGGGGCCTTCGAGGCCGGCGCATCGCGTGTCGTGGTTTCCGACGACCGCAGCGCGCTCGCTCGCCGCGCCGCGGAGGAGGTCGATGGTGCCGTCGAGCCGCTCGACCTGGCAGTTCTCTCGACGAGCCGGGATTCGGTCCGTGCCGCCGAGGCGATGGCCAACTCCGGCGTGTCGTCGGTGATCGTGCTCGGTGGCGACGGCACCCATCGCGATGTCGCCAAGGGCTGGCGAGAGGCACCGATGGTGACCCTTTCGACCGGGACGAACAACGTCTTCCCGCAAGCGGTCGAGGCAACGTTGGCCGGTCACGCCGCCGGTGTCGTTGCGACCGGCCGGGTGTCGCTGATCGACGTTGCGCGTCAGGCCAAGGTGATCGACGTTGAGCTCGATAGCGGGCAACAAGATCTGGCGCTGGTCGACCTGGCTCTGACGTCCGATGCGTTCACCGGCAGCCGGGCCGTATGGAATGTCGCGAGCTTGCGGGAACTGGTCGCGGCGATCGCCGAGCCGTCTTCGGTCGGGTTGTCATCGATCGCTGCGGCGGTCTCGCAGCGCGGGCGACACGAGGCCGGTGGGGTCCATGTCCGTTTCGGTGCGGCCGGGGCGTCCGGAGGGAACGCCCGCACCGTTCGATGCCCGATCGCCCCAGGGCGCTACGAAACACTCGTCGTCGAGTCCCATCGTCGACTGCCCGCCGGCGAGCTGCAGCGGCTCGAAGGCCCCGGTGCGCTGAGTTTCGACGGCGAGCGTGACCTGATCATCGGCCCGGATGATGCTGCAACCGTGCGGATCTCACGGAGCGGTCCGTGGGTCATCGATGTCGGGGCGGCCTTGACCGCGGCGACGCGTCAGCGCTGAATCGGCACCCGCTCGGGCTTCCGAAAGACGAGCCCGGCGGGAGCCGGAGCATCCGGCGTCAGTCGCGCCTCGGGCAGTGCGTCGAGAACGGCATGGAGCGCGGCCGATGTCTCCAACCGGGCGAGGTGCATCCCGATGCAGGCGTGCGGTCCGTGCACGAATGCAAGGTGGTGGCCGGAATTCGTCCGGTCGAGGTCGAAGCGATCGGGGTCGACGAACGTCGCCGGGTCGCGATTTGCGCCGGCGAGGGAGAGCGCAACCGCAGCTCGCTCCGGCAGATCAACCTCACCGAGGCGAACCGGGCGCGTGGTGTATCGATCCACGAGCGTTGCGGCCGGTTCGAGTCGCAGCGACTCCTCGACGGCCTGGTCCACCAGCCAACGGTCGACCACCAGTCGGTGGATGACCTCCGGATTCGAAAGGACGTGGAAAAGGGCGTTTGCGATCATGCCCTCCGAGGTCTCGATGGCTCCGAACAACATCACCGCCGTGTTGGCGTGGAGTTCCTGCGGGGTCAGACCGCTACCGGCATCGATCGATGCCATGAGCGAACCCGGCGTGTGGCGCGAGCGATCGGTTGCCTCGGCAAGGGCCGCGAATGCGCTTTGGGCGGCATCGGCCCTTCGCTGCCCGACGGTCGCGGCCTCGACCGCCGCCACGATCTCCCGGTACCAGGTGAGCAGCTCGGCGGTCGTCGTGTCGACCAGACCGAGCGCTTCGGTGATCGTTTCGGCGGCCAGAGGTGCAGCGAGCCCCGAGCGCAGGTCGATCTCATCGCCGGCTCGGGTACTGCCAATCAGGTCCTCGACCATGTGGCCGGCGATCGTCCGGGTGCGATCGGCGAAACCGCGGACCATCGCCGATCGACGGAACGGGAGGACGAACGGTTCCCGATGCCGGGCGTGCTCGTCGCCGTCGAGCGACAGCATCGACGGTCCGACGACCTGGGCGGTGGTGAAGCGTGGGTCATCGACCGTGTAGGTCTGGGTGTCACGCAGCGCCGAAACCACCAGTGATCGACTGGTCACCAGCCATCGCTCGATCGCCGGTACCCATGCGACCGGTGCCTGGTCGCGGAGGCGATGCAGGCCGGGATGCACGTCACCTGAGAGTTCCTCGATGGCGAGATCGGCCGTCGGCCACGTCGACATCGCGCCAGTGTGCCTCGACGGAGGCCCGGTGAGTAACGTCGTTCCATGGAAGCCCTGCCGAACGAAACCATGCGATACGGCGTCGATGACGGGGTCGCGACCGTCCTCTTCGACCGACCCGAATCGCTCAATGCCATGACCAACGAGTTCATGGACGATCTGGCGGCGGGGATCGCCCGCGCCGATGCGGACCCCGAGGTCGGTGTGGTCGTGCTCACTGGCTCGGGTCGTGGATTCTGCTCGGGGGCCGACCTCGGCGGCTTCGCCTCCGACGATGCCGGTGACTCGCCGGACGAGTCAGACGACGGCGCAGACGGCGGTGCGGTGACCGACGGCATGGATCACCATTTCAACCCGGCCATGCGCGCCGTCAAGAACTGTCGCGTGCCCACGATCGCGCGGGTCAACGGCGCCGCGGCCGGAGGCGGGCTGGGCCTCGCACTCGCGTGTGACATTGCCATCGCCGCCGAGTCGGCCTTCTTCGTGGCGACGTTCGGCCCACGGCTCGGCATCGTCCCCGATCTCGGCTCCACATGGAGCTTGCCGATGCGACTCGGGAGCGCCCGAGCGATGGGCATGGCCATGCTTGGCCAGCGCGTCACGGCGGAGCAGGCGGCGGAGTGGGGTCTGATCTGGAAAACGGTCGCCGACGACGCGCTCGACGATGCGGTCGCCGAGGCGGCCACGACACTCAAGCGGACGAGCGGCGAGGCGATGCAGCGGATCCGTAGCGCGATCGATTCGGCGGCAACCCGGAGCTTCTCCGAGCAGCTCGATGTCGAACGGGATCACCAGGCTGTGCTCATCCCGATGAACATGGGCGAAGGTGCCTCGGCATTCATGGCCAAGCGCGAGCCGAACTTCAAGAACTGAGCCGAAGCCGACGCTCTCGGTTGCCCGCGCAGCTCTGCGCGCTAGCGCAGTTCGGTCACGTGCCCCATCTTGCGGCCGGGGCGAGCTTCGGCCTTGCCGTAATGATGTACGGCCACGTCGTTGCGTTTCGCCCAGATCGTCAAGCCGTCGATCTCGTCGCCGATCAGGTTGGTCATCGTCGCATCGCTGTGGCGGTCGGTTGAGCCGAGCGGCCATCCGGAGACGGCCCGCATGTGGTTCTCGAATTGTGACGTCGAGCAGGCGTCGATCGTCCAGTGGCCCGAGTTGTGCACGCGAGGCGCCATCTCGTTGACGACGAGCGCAGCACCGTCGACCACGAAGAACTCGACGGCCAGTACCCCGACATAGTCGAGGGCCTCGGCGATCGTGGTGGCATGTTCGATCGCTTGCGCGGCTCGGCGTCCGGGGGTCTGACTCGGCACGGTCGACGTGTGGAGGATGCCGTTGCGGTGGTCGTTGCGTGGCGGGTCGTAGGCCACGACCGCCCCCGAGCGGTCCCTCGCCACGATCGCACTGATCTCGTGGTCGAAGTCGACGAAGCCTTCATAGATGGCGGCCGCGCCGGCGAGGTCTTCGACGGCGACAGCGAGGTCGTCGCCTGGCAGGACACGGACCTGCCCCTTGCCGTCGTAGCCGAGCCGGCGGGTCTTGAGGATCCCTGGTGCGCCGATCGCTTCGACGGCCGACTCGAGGTCGTCGAGTGAGTCGACCTTTGCGTAGGGAGCGACCGGGATGCCGAGGTTGGCGACGAAGGTCTTCTCGCTGAGTCGGTCCTGCGCGACCTTGAGCGCAAGGGGCCCGGGTGCGACCGGACCGCACTCCATCGCCGCGTGGAGCGCCTCGAGTGGCACGTTCTCGAACTCGGTGGTGACGACATCGCACGCTGTAGCGAAGGCCCGAACGGCATCGAGGTCGTCGAATGGCGCCACGGTCACCAGGTTGGTGACTTGTGCGGCCGGCTCGCCTGGGTCCTGGCAGAACACGTGGGTGCGGAGCCCCAGTGGTGCGGCCGCACCAGCCAACATCCGGCCGAGCTGCCCGCCACCGAGTACGCCGATGACACTCCCCGGCGCGAGCGGATGCCGCAGCTCGCTCACGTCGGATCGTCGACGGGAAACTCGGCGATCGACGCCGTCTGCGCGGCGCGGCGCGCCTCGACTCGAGCGGCGAGTTCCGGGTCGTTCAACGCCAGGATCTGTGCGGCGAGGAGCCCGGCATTCTTGGCACCCGCCTCGCCGATCGCCAGGGTGCCGACGGCGATGCCGGCAGGCATCTGGACGATCGACAACAGGCTGTCCTGTCCGGACAGCGCACGACTTTGTACCGGAACGCCGAGCACCGGAAGCGAGGTCTTCGATGCACACATGCCCGGCAGGTGGGCGGCGCCACCCGCTCCGGCGACAATCACCTGGATGCCTCGAGCCTTGGCCGTTTCGGCGTATTCGAACATGCGGTCGGGCGTTCGATGGGCCGACACGATCCGGGCCTCGTAGGCGACGGCAAGATCCTCGAGTACCTCGGCCGCACCGCGCATGGTGGGCCAGTCGCTCTGGCTCCCCATGATGATCCCGACCGGTCCCGGCGACGCGTGGTCCATGCCCGTCATTGGACCAACTCTACCGGCGGGCGCGACGGGCCTTCGGGAACGGACGCTCTAGGCTCGCCACGTGGACGGGTGGCAGTTCTGGATCGATCGCGGGGGCACCTTCACCGACATCGTCGCTCGGCGCCCGGACGCCACGATGGTCACCCACAAACTGCTGTCGGAGAACCCCCGTCAGTACGACGATGCGGCCATCGCCGGCATCCGTGACCTGCTCGACCTTGGCCCGGACGACCCGCTTCCGGCGGACGAGATCGATGCCATACGTATGGGTACCACCGTCGCGACCAACGCCCTGCTCGAACGGCAAGGCGCTCGTGCCGCACTCGTCACCACGAAGGGGTTCGGCGACGCGCTGCGGATCGGGTACCAGGCGCGCCCCGATCTCTTCGCCCTCGACATCGTGTTGCCCGACATGCTGTACGAGCAGGTTGTCGAGATCGACGAGCGGGTCACGGCCACCGGCGAGGTACTCACCTCGCTCGATGAGACGGCCGCCCGCAGCGCGCTCGAGCGCCTGCTCGACGACGGGATCGAGGCCGTGGCGATCGTGCTGCTTCATGGCTATCGCCACACGAGTCACGAGGAACGTCTCGGTGCCATCGCTCGCGACGTCGGATTCGGCCAGGTGTCGGTCAGCCACGAGGTCAACCCGCTGATGAAGCTCGTCCCTCGTGGCGACACCACCATGGTCGACGCCTACTTGTCGCCGGTGCTGCGTCGCTACGTGGATCAGGTCGATGCCAGCGTGCGCCCCGACGGGCAGGGCCCCCGACTGATGTTCATGCAGTCGAACGGCGGCCTGGCCGACGCGTCGCACTTCCAGGGCAAGGACGCCTTGCTCAGCGGCCCCGCCGGGGGAGTGGTGGGCATGGTCGAGACGGCGAGCGCTGCGGGCTTCGACCGCCAGATCGGCTTCGACATGGGTGGCACCTCCACCGATGTGTCGCACTACGCCGGGGATCTGGAGCGGGTGTTCGAGACCGAGGTCGCCGGCATCCGCGTCCGAGCGCCGATGATCGATATGCACACCGTCGCGGCCGGCGGTGGCTCGATTGTCCGGTTCGACGGCAGCCGCATGCGTGTTGGCCCCGAGTCGGCCGGCGCTGACCCCGGTCCGCTCGCCTACGGCAACGGTGGCCCGCTCGCCGTGACGGACTGCAACGTGTTGCTCGGCAAGCTCCGTCCCGAGTTCTTCCCGGCGGTCTTCGGACCGAACGCCGACCAACCGCTCGACGCGGCGGCGGTGCGTTCCGCGTTCGACGCCTTGGTCGACGAGGTGAGCGTGGCCACCGAGGACCGTCGACGTCCAGAGGATCTCGCCGAAGGCTTCGTGGCGATCGCCGTCGAGAATATGGCGAACGCCATCAAGAAGATCTCGGTCCAGCGCGGCTACGACATCACCGGCTACACGCTGGTGTGCTTCGGTGGAGCCGGCGGCCAGCATGCGTGCCTCGTCGCCGATCGGTTGGGAATCGAGCGCGTGCACATCCATCCGTTCGCAGGGGTCCTGTCGGCGGTTGGCATCGGCCTGGCCGACGTCCGCGAGGTACGAGAGGAGGCCGTCGAGCGCCGTCTGGACGACGACGGAATCGTCGCCGCCGCCGACCGGGTCCTGCCGTTACTGCAGGACACGACGCTCGCGGTGTTGGCCCAAGGATTCGCCCATTCGCAGATCACCGACGTGGTCCGATTCCGACTGCGCTATGAAGGCTCTGACACGGCGCTCACCGTCGAGGCCGGGACGATCGAGGAGTTGGTCGAGCGTTTCGAACAGGTGCATGTGGCGCGATTCGGCTTCGTCTCCCCGGACACGGCACTGGTGATCGAGTCTGTCCAAGTCGAGGTGGTCGGTCGCTCCGAAGCCCGCGACGGCTTCGGCTCGCAACCCCCGGTCCAACTCGGCGACCAGGTCGAGCCGACTCCGCATGCCGCCCATGACGTGTTCTTCGCCGGCCACCACCACCTCACACCGTTCTTCGAGCGCAGCGACCTGGCCGCCGGCGCATGCGTCGATGGCCCCGCCGTGGTCGTCGAGGCCACCGCAACCACCGTGGTCGAACCCGGTTGGCAGGCAACGATGAACGAGCTGGGCGACCTCGTGCTCGAGCGTGTTGTTGCACTCCCTGAGCGGGTCGCGATCGGAACCAGCGTCGATCCGGTTCAGCTGGAAATCTTCAACAACCTTTTCATGAACATCGCCGAGCAGATGGGTGTGGTCCTCGAGAACACCGCAGTGTCGGTGAACATCAAGGAACGCCTCGACTTCTCCTGCGCCGTCTTCGACCCCGACGGCGACCTGATCGCCAACGCCCCGCACCTCCCGGTGCACCTCGGATCGATGAGCGAGTCGGTGAAGTCGATCATCCGTCAGAACCCCGACATGGCGCCGGGCAACGTCTATGTGATGAATGCGCCCTACAACGGCGGCACCCATCTTCCCGACGTCACGGTCATCAAGCCGGTCTTCGACCACGACCTCACGTCCGACACGAGCGGGAGTCCGATCTTCTACGTCGCTTCGCGGGGTCACCACTCCGACATCGGTGGGTCGGTTCCCGGCTCGGCGCCGGCCGATTCCACATCGGTCGACGACGAGGGCGTGCTACTCGACAACGTCCTGCTGGTGCGCGAGGGGCGTTTCCTGGAGGGCGAGATCCGCACGGTCCTGACCGAAGCCGCGTGGCCGGCGCGCAATCCGACCAAGAACATCGCCGACCTGAAGGCCCAGGTCGCGGCGTGCGAGAAGGGCACCGCGGAACTGCGCTCGGTGATCGACCACTTTGGACTCGACGTGGTGCACGCCTACATGGGCCATGTGAAGGACAACGCCGAGGAGTCCGTTCGTCGCGTGATCGATGTGCTGTCTGACAGCTCATTCACCTATGCGATGGATGACGGTCATCAGGTGACGGTAACGATCACCGTGGACCACGACGCCCGCTCGGCCGTGATCGACTTCACCGGCACGAGCGGGCTACACCCCGGCAACTTCAACGCACCTCGCGCCGTCGTTCGCGCCGCGGTGCTCTATGTGTTCCGGTGCCTGGTCGCCGACGAGATCCCGCTCAACGCCGGGTGCCTTGCACCGCTCGAAATGATCGTGCCCGAGGAGTCGATGATCAATCCGTCCTATCCGGCCGCCGTGATCGCCGGCAACGTCGAGACCAGCCAACTGATCGTCGACACGCTCTTCGGCGCACTGGGTGTCGCTGCAGCGGCACAAGGCACGATGAACAACTTCATCTTCGGCAACGACGATCACCAGTACTACGAGACAATCTGCGGCGGTGCCGGCGCCACACCCAACGCGCCGGGCTGCGATGCGATCCACACGCACATGACCAACACCCGTCTGACGGATCCCGAGATCCTCGAATGGCGATTCCCGGTCCGGTTGGAGACCTTCCACATCCGTCGCGGCTCGGGCGGCGATGGCACCCATCGCGGCGGCGACGGCGTGGTGCGCCGGCTGGTCTTCGACGAGCCGATGGAGATCAACGTGTTGTCCGGTCATCGCGCGGTGCCGCCCTACGCACTTGGCAACGGCGAACCCGGCCAGGTTGGCGAGAACCGAGTCATCCGCACCGACGGCTCGGTGACCGAGTTCGGCGCAGTGCTCAAGACCTTCGTGCAACCCGGTGATCGGTTCGAGATCGAGACCCCCGGGGGAGGCGGCTGGGCTCCCTGAGTTCGAGTCGGCTGGCCAGGGATGGCTAGCGTTGGTTGCATGAGTGCCGCCCAGAACACCCCCCAGACGCACCGCCGGGTCGTCAGCTACATCGACAAGTCGCGGGAGTACTACGCCGCCAACGGCTACGACCAGCCCTACCGCTGGGCCAGCTATGACACGGTGCCGTTCGAGCCGTGGGGCGATCGTGACCTTTCCCAAGCCCGAATCGGCGTGGTCACGACCACCTATCCGAAGGGTGACGAGTTCAAGTCCAAGCCGGCCTATGCCTACGCGGCGGATCCGATCCCCGAGTCGATGTACACGAGCTACTTGTCGTGGGACAAGGATGCCACTCACACCGACGACGTTGGATCGTTCCTGCCCCTCGCCGTCCTCGAGCAGCTGGCCGACGAGGGTGTGACCGGTCGCCCCTCACCTCGCTTCTACGGTGCATTCACCGCCTATTCGCAGCGTCGAACGGCCGAGGACGCAGCCGAGATCTTGGCGTGGGCCCGCGAGGACCAAGTCGACGCCATGCTTCTGGTGGCCCTTTGACCGGTCTGTCACCAGACCGTGAGTCTGGTTGCACGCCACCTCGAGGAAGCCGGCATCCCCACCGTCGTGATCGGCAGTGCCCAAGACATCGTGGAAACCTGCGGCGTGTCCCGCATGATCTTCGTCGACTATCCACTCGGCAATCCCTGCGGCAAGCCAGGGGACACCGCTGAGCAGCGCTTCGTCGCCGAAGAGGCACTTCGCCTGCTCACGACGGCGGTCGGCCCTCGGATGACCTACCGCCTACCGCTCGAATGGGGCAGCGACGACTGGCGGCCGAACTACATGCACGTCGGCGCCGACAACCTCGCCGACCTGCAGGCGGCCGGCGAGGCCCGGCGGGCGTCGCAGGCCGCGGCGAGAGAAGCCGGGGTCACCTGGCAGGGCGACGACGAAGGGTGATGCCCCGTGGCGAATGAGCACGGTCTGCTGCCCAAGGCCCTCGCGGAGGAGCTCCCCGATGAGCTCAAGAAGCGTCGCGAGATCTGGTTCGACAAGGCGTATACCGACGACAACCTCTTTCTGACCTTGGCGCAACGTCCCGAGGTCCTGTCGATGTTCCTCGACTGGACGGCCTTCATCTACACCGACAAGTCATCTCTCGATCCCGCGATGGTCGAGCTCTGTCGAATCCGATTGGCGCATCGCAACCAGTGCGTGCATTGAAGTCTCGTCAAGAGTTCATCGTTGATGAACACCCGACTCGACCAGGACATGGTCGACGCTGCGCTCGGTGATCTGGACGCAGCCGGACCGGTGCTTTCCGAGGCGACGGTGATGGCGCTCCGGCTCGCCGATGTCCTGACCGGCGACCACCCGGTGGTGACCCCTGAACTCCAGGGCGACCTGCAGCAACACTTCAGTGATGATCAGATCCTCGAACTGGGATCGGCGCTTGCCGTGGCCTCCGGCTGGCAGCGCTTCATCGAGGCGTTCGGAATCCGTCCCGATCACTGGACGCCGGGAGACGAACTCCCGCCGCGGCCCGGAGACTGACTCGACGACTCCGGGAACCAGTCGCCGATCGCCTTCGTCCAAATGGGCATGGAACTCGATCCGCCGTGCTCGCCCCAGCAATCGTCACCTGAACCGCACCCATTGACCGCCGACCCGGGTGTGGAGTCCCTGCTCGATGGGCCGCCCGCGGCGACCCTGCAACAAGAACGGCCGAGTCCGTGGACAGACGCCCAGCGAGCGGTGTGGGCTCTCGTCGTGATCGGCGCGTTCATCGTCATGCTCGCGCTGGCGGTCACCAACCGGTCCGGCGCAGAGTCGTCCCCGCCTTCGCGTTGCGACGCCGGTGACACCGTCTGCTGCATTCAGGAACACGGCTGGGATGTGTGCTGTCCACAGTCGGACCGGCGCGAGCCAGGGCTCTTCGACTCCGACACCGGTCGAGAGTCGGAACATGGTGACGCCGAGGCTGGCTTCGCTGATCCGTGGGAGCGCGAGACGTGTTGATCGGGGGCGTGGTCGACGGGCGGTGTCAGCCCTTGAGTTCTTCGAGGGCCGTCGTCGCTCGAACGATCGTGTTCATCACCCGACCTCGTAGTTCGTCGAGTTCGGTGGGATCGATCGCCTTCTGACCGTTCTTGTAGCGGGCGTAGACGCCGTGAAGGATGCAGGCGGTCTTGAAGCGGTTGAAGGCGAGGTAGTACGGCAGGCTCGACATGTCCCGGCCCGTCTGGGCGGCATAGCGCGACAGGATCTCGTCGCGAGTCGGGAAGCCCGGTTGCAGCGTCGGAGCGTCGCTGTTGTCGAGCAATTCGTCGTCCGGCTGAATCCACGCGTTGAGTGAGTACGCGAAGTCGGCCATCGGGTCGCCGAGTGTCGCGATCTCCCAGTCGACGACCGCGGCGATCCTGGCGTCTCGCCCGATCATCACGTTGTGCGTGCCGTAGTCGCCGTGGACCAAGGTGGCCGGCCCCTGCTCGGGGACGGTATTCATGAGCAGGTCGTGGAGCTCGTGCACCTCCGGGCTGTCGATCTCGGCGGCCTCGATCGAGGCCATCCAGGAGCGGTACCACGTGCGGGTCTGTCGAACGACGTAGTCCTCCTTCTTGCCGAGCTCGCTCAGTCCGATCTCGTCGGGATCGAGTGAGTGGAGTGCCGCCAGCGTGTCGATCCACGACTCGGCCATGATGCGGCGGTTCTCGAGCGGGACCCAGTCGTTCACATCGTCGCCCGTGTAGAGCGCCTTGCCATCGACCAAGCCCATCACGTAGAAGTGCGCCCCGGTGACCTCCGGCCCCTCGCAGAAGGCGAGCGGTTGGGCGACCGGCACCGGCGTGTCCCAGAGCGCCGAGATGCACGACCACTCGCGTCCCATGTCGTGCGCCTTCGGCAGCAGTTCACCCATCGGCGGACGGCGAATGACCGCGGACATTGCCCCGTCAGCACCGTCGATCCGATAGGTCAGATTGGAGTGGCCACCTTCGAGGCGGGTCCACGTCCAGGGTCGGGCGAGCGCCGGGACCCGTTCCGTAACCCAGGCTTCGACGGCGTCGACGTCGTAGCCGACGATGGCATCGGCGTGCTCTGCCGATTCGTTTTCGGCCACGTCAGCCGCCCATGCTCTGGAACGTCTTGCCGTCGGCGGCCAGCTGTTCGAGCAAGGGCGACAGTTCCCAGTGTTTGCCCCCGACCGTCTCGCCGTAGTGCTTGATCTTCTCGACGACGACGTCGAGGCCCATGGTGTCGGCCCAGAACATCGGGCCACCGGTGTACACCGGCCAGCCGTAGCCGTTGATCCAGATCACGTCGATGTCGCTCGGGCGAATGGCGATGCCTTCTTCGAGAATCTTCGCGCCCTCGTTGACCATCGGCAGCAGGCAACGCTCGAGCACGACCTCCTCGGTGAAGTCGCCTTGTGCGATGCCCTGTGACTCGGCGAAGCCGCGGATGATCTCGAGTACCTCGGGATCCGGTGTCTTGGCCCGCGTGGCCGGGTCGTACGTGTAGTAGCCACGGCCGTTCTTCTGGCCCTTGCGGCCGCTCTCGTTCATGAGCTCCTTGACGGACGACCCCGTCGAGGTCTCGGCATTCCAGCCGATGTCCAGACCGGCGAGGTCGCTCATCGCAAACGGTCCCATCGGGAAACCGAAGTCGTAGAGCGCATCGTCGATCATTGCCGGCGGCGCGCCCTCGAGTGCCATGGCATCGGCCTCGATCCTGCGTTGGGCCAGCATGCGATTGCCCACGAACCCGTGGCACACGCCGACGAGCGCCGGGATCTTTCCGATCCGCTTGCCGACCGCCATTGCGGTGGAGATCACGCTGTCGCTGCTCTTGTCGCCCCGAACGTTCTCCAGCAACTTCATGACGTTGGCGGGGGAGAAGAAGTGCATCCCGATCACGCTCTCGGGACGGCTGGTCGCTTCGGCGATCTCGTTGACGTTGAGCGCCGACGTGTTGGTGGCGAGCAGCGCACCCGGCTTACAGATGCGGTCCAGGTCGGCGAAGATCTCCTTCTTCAGGTCCATGAACTCGAAGACCGCCTCGATCACGATGTCGCAGTCAGCGAGTGCCTCTCGGCTCGTCGCACCGGTGATCAAACCCATCCGCTCCTCGACGTCGTCCGTCGAGATACGACCCTTGCTGGCGGTTCGTTCGTAGTTGGCTCGCACGACGGCCAGACCCTTGTCGAGGGCTTCTTGATCGCGTTCGACGATCGTCACGGGAATACCGACGTTGACGAAGTTCATGGCGATCCCGCCACCCATCGTTCCCGCCCCGACGATGCCGCAGGTGTTGATCTCGATCTGCGGCGTGTCTTTGGGGACATCAGGGATCTTGGCCGCCTGGCGTTCGGCGAAGAAGTAGTAGCGCTGCGCTGCGGATTGGGTTCCCTCCATGAGCTCGGTGAAGAGGCGACGCTCGACGGCGAGACCTTCGTCGAACGGCAGGTTCACCGCTGCTTCGATGCACTGAATGTTGTACTCCGGCGCGAGGAAACCCCGGGTCCTGCGAGCGATGCCGGCCCGGAATCGGCTGAAGATCTCCGGATCGTCCTTGGCCGGCTGCAACTTCTCGTCGTAGTCCCGGATCTTGACGAGCGGCCATGCCTCGTCGACCGCCCGGCGAGCGAACGCCATCGCTCCGGCCTTGAGGTCGTCGACGATCTCGTTGATCAGCCCGCACTCGAGGGCTTCGTCGGCGCCGATTCGATCACCCGACGTCATCATCTCGAGTGCCTTCTCGACCCCGGTCACCCGTGGGAGTCGTTGGGTGCCGCCCGCACCCGGAAGCAGTCCGAGCTTGACCTCGGGCAGCCCGAACTCGGCCGAGTCGATGGCTACCCGGTAGTGCGTCGCCATAGCGGTCTCGAGGCCGCCGCCGAGGGCTGTGCCGTGGATCGCGGCGACGATGGGCTTGGGCGAGTCCTCCATCGTCGCCTGGGTCTCCGGAAGTGACCGGCCTGCCCGGGCGCCGCCGAACTCGGTGATGTCCGCTCCGGCGATGAATGTGCGGCCTGCGCAGATCAGCACGATCGCATCGACCGCGTCGTCGGCGATCGCTTGTTCGACACCGTCGGCGATGCCGTCGCGGACGTGGCTGCTCAGCGCGTTGACCGGCGGATTGTCGACGGTGATGACGGCGATGCCGTCTTCGACCTCGAGTGTGACGGACTGGGACACAGCAGGCATGCGGGGGACTCCTTGTGAGGGCCCCACAAACCTAGGTGGTCTCGCCGGTGATGCTGGAATTCGGTGGCTCAGCCGGGGTCGGGGATGTTGCCGGCGCCGCTGATGGTGCTCTCGGCGTCGCTGAAGACGCCGGCGAGCGAGGTGCCGAAGAGTCCGAGAACACCGATCGCGGTGAGTGCGACAAGGGCGAGCAGCAGGCCGTATTCGGTCATGGCGGCACCGCGTTGGCACCGTGCGGCCACGTCGAACAGGCGCTGCGCGGTCGAAATGAGGTGTGTCGTCGTGGCGGACTTCACGGTGTTGGACTCCCCGGTCACCAGCGTTCCGACGTCCCGGACCGAACGACCTGCTGGTGTAGGGAGACTACCGTATCGGCGGGGATCAGGCCACTCGATCCAGACACGCGGAACGGCCGTCAAATTCACCCATTCGGGACGCGCTGATCCCTATGGTGGAGTCGGTCGTGCTGGGCGTTCGCCGCGCGCGCACGATCAGCTTCCCCGACTCGGTCCAACAAAGGCGATGGTCCCGATGAGCCGACATGACTCGTCCCTGCTCGATGACTGGCGTGATGCCGAGGCTCATGCCGAGGCGATGATCCCCCTCATCGGCTCGCTGTATCGCGATCGCGATGTGATCACCTCGATCCAGGGACGTCCGCTCATGCGCTCGTCGGCCGTCGAGGTCGTCAAGGCCCATCGCTACGCCCGCCAGGTGACCGAACACGAGCTCCCCATCGCGCAGGCTCGCCACGTACTCGAAGCGGTCATGGGTCTCGATCTCGACTCGTGCCGCCTCGACCTCGGCAAGCTGACCGCCGGTTTCCACGCCGACGGCCAGGAAGAGGGACTCGATGAGTACCTGCGCGGCGCACTCGCACCGGCGTTGTCGGGGTCGGGTCGGTTGCTCGATGAGCCGACCGACGTCGTGCTCTACGGCTTCGGCCGCATCGGGCGTCTGCTTGCTCGAATTCTCATCGAGCGCACGGGGAGTGGCCAGCGGCTTCGGCTCCGAGCAATCGTGCTGCGTCCGGGCGGCGACGGCGATGTGGAGAAGCGGGCCAGCCTGTTGCGACGCGACTCGGTGCATGGGCCGTTCTCCGGCACGATCCGGACCGACCCCGAAAAGAACCAGATCATCGCCAACGGCAACGCCATCCAGCTGATCTACGCGAACGCTCCGGAGGACGTCGACTACACGGCGCATGGCATCGACAATGCAATCGTGGTCGACAACACCGGGATCTGGCGTGACGAGGACGGCCTGGGCCGCCACCTCCAGGCCAAGGGCGCGGCGAAGGTCTTGCTCACGGCTCCGGGCAAGGGCGCGATCAAGAACATCATCTATGGCGTCAACGACGACCAGATCGAACCCGGCGACAACGTGCTGTCGGCGGCGTCGTGCACGACCAATGCCATCGTGCCGGTGCTCAAGGTGATGCACGACCGCTACGAAGTCGTGACCGGACACATGGAGACCGTGCATGCGTACACCAACGACCAGAACCTCACGGACAACTTCCACAAGAAATCCCGCCGAGGACGCTCGGCGCCGCTGAACCTGGTCATCACCGAGACGGGTGCGGCAACCGCGGTGGCCAAGGCGCTCCCAGAGCTTGCCGGGCGGCTGTCGGGCAATGCGATTCGGGTGCCCACACCCAACGTGTCACTTGCGATCCTCAATCTGGAACTCGGCCAGGAGGTCGACGTCGACGAGCTACACGGCTATCTGCGCTCGTTGTCGGTTGCATCGAACCTACGAGACCAGATCGACTTCACGACCAGCGAGGAGGTCGTGTCGAGCGACCTCGTCGGGAATGATCGTGCGGGCGTCGTCGACTCCAAGGCAACGATCGTCAACGGCAATCGCTGTGTGCTGTATGTCTGGTACGACAACGAAGCCGGCTACAGCTACCAGGTCGTGCGCATCGTGCAGGACCTCGCCGGCCTGCGATACCCGGTCGTTCCGGTCAGCTGAACAACCCTCTGCAACAACAGGAACCACAGGAGCAGCACCAGCCACGGTCGCTCCCCAGATTGGGTCCCTCCCCATGGCGTCATGCGCCTCTAGCCCCTAGCCTGATGCTTCGCCGCAACGCGCGGTGTTTGGCCGATTGGGAGATCTGCACCATGACTTCGAACCCGATTCGACTCTTCGCTCGCCTGTGCATCGCGCTGGCCGCGTTGACGCTGGTGATCGGGGTCGCCCCCGATCGCGCTGCGGCGCAAGACGTGGGTTCGCTCGAGGTTGGGTCCGATGAGGCCAACACCGGCACCAACACCTCTGACGCCGACTCCGACGAGCCGAACTTCCAGGTCGGTCGCGGTATTCACTTCGTGATCCCCGATGTTCAGCCCGGCGACGCCGGCAACACCGGTGGTACCGGCGGAACGGGTGGCGGGGATGCCGGCACCGGTTTGGCCGTCACTGGCACCGATGTCGAGCCGATCGTCGCCATCTCGGCCGGCCTGCTTGCACTCGGCGGCTCCGCTCTGGTGGCCTCGCGACGCCGCCTGCGCAGCGTCGCCTGACGCCTTAGCCACGGAGCCGGTCAGCGTCGTATCCGGTACCCGTAGGCTGCGGCGGTGCGAGTCGGCGTGTTCATCGACGGGCAGAACATCACCATCGGTGCGCGTCACGTCTTCGGCCACGGAAACCTGCACCCGTTGCTGCTCGCGCGTGCACTCGCCGCCGATGACGAGCTGGCCGAAGTGCGCTATGCCACCGGGATTCCATCGCGCGACGTCGATCCCGAACGCCACGATGCGGAACGGCGGCGTCACGACCTGATGTTGGCCACCGACGTCGTCGTGATGGAGAAGCCGTTGCGCTATCGGTGGGAGTGGATGATCCGTGACCGTTCGCTGCCGAACCCCTATCGGAATCAGGGCGAGGTACGTCAGGCACGGGTGAAGTCGCGCAATCGCGGGCAGGAGAAAGGCGTCGATGTGTGGCTGGCGCTGGATGCTCTGGTGATGTGCACCCGCCAGGATCTCGATCGTGTCGTGATTGCCAGTGCGGACCGAGACCTCGACCTCATCCCGGACTACGTGCGGATGATCCCGATCAATGACGGCACCGTCGTCGATCAGGCGATCATCCTCGATGAGCACCGGGAGCTACGCCAGAATCCGGCCTACGACCGGACGATCCGCATCGATCGCGAGATGTTCGAGTTCGCCCGCGACGACTTCGACTATTCACGACCCCTCGACGACGCGGAAGTCGCCGCGCTCGTCACCCGTTTGGGCAGCGAACGCGACGGCTTACGGGACTGAATCTGCCTAGCGGCCGAAGAGCTGGCCGAGAAGCATCTTGCCTGCCTGCCCCTTGAGCAGGTCGCCGGCCATGTCCATGAGGCCGCCACCGTCATCGTCGTCGTCGCCATCGAGCATGTCGAGGATCTGGCCGAACATGCCGTCGTTCTGCTGCACGACCTCGCGCTCTTGCTGCAAGGATGCGGCAACCTCGTTGCCACCGCCACCGGCGAGTCGCTTGCCGATGTAGCCCATCACGATCGGGGCGAGCAGGGGCAGCAGTTTCGATACGAGGCCGCTCGACAGACCGGACGATGCCTCGACCTGCTGTTCGACGCGAGGACGGCGATCGCCGAACACGTGGCCGAGGATGCGCTCGCCATGGCGGGTGGCCTGTTGCTGTGCCCAGGGGCTGCCGCCGAAGATCATCCCAAGGCTGTCGAGGATGGAACCGTCGTGGTCTTTGCCGACGGCGTTGGCGATCGCGCTTGCGCCATCACCCTCGCGGCTGTTGCGCGCCAGGCCTCCAAGGATGGCCGGCAGGGCGGCCGCAACGCCGCGGCCGACGGCATCGTTGTCGGCACCGAGCACGCCGGCCAGTTGGCCGAGCGTGTCGCCGCCGAGGGCGCCGGCAATTTCTTCGAGCATGTTGGACATAGTTGGGTCCCCTTCGGGTTCGCCTCGCCGGATCAGGGGCCGGCAGCTACTTCGTGTGTTGTGTTGGTTGAGCGGTGAACGCTCGGATCGTAATGGGCCGCCGAATCCCGTGCCGATCCAAGTCGGCCGCCGTCTTCATCGTTCGGCCAAAGGAAGCCGTGCCCACGTACTCGACGTGCCAAACGCGCATTTTGTCGCGGGCATTCCGTCGCCCCGACACGGGCGGGTCACTCAGAACTCGACGTAGGGAGCTTCGACGCCCTCGAACGTGCCGAGAGCGAGCCAGATGACGAGCGCCAGCACGAGGAGCGCGACATACAACGCACGCCGGAGGTTGGCGGCCGTCATGCGAACCACACCCCATGAGCGACGCTGGACATGCCGACGACATAGCTGAGGGAGGCCACCCGCATGATCACGGGAGGCAGTTCCCGACGCTGCGCCCACGGCAGGAGCACGCCGAGCCCGATGCCATGGCCGACACCCCAAACCAGGAACGCGACGGACAGGTCGTGCCACAGGCCCATGAACACGAAGGCGCCGAGCAGGGCGACCTTGGCTTGTTTCGTGGTCACGAGCAGCGGCAGATAGATGTACTGCATGACGAAGTCGGCCATGGAGCGGTGCCACCGCTTCCAGTAGTCGCCGAGGTCCCGGGCGAGGTGTGGACGGTCGAAGTTCTGCGGCACCGAGAAGCCGAACAGCAATGCCGTTCCCTCCGCCATGCGCGAGTAGCCGTAGAACGTCGTGAACAAGAACGCGAAGGCCGCGAGTGGGCGGAGCAGCAACGTGACCACCACGTTGGCCGCAGTGCTGCCTCCGAGTGCAGACACCTCTTCGAGGATCGAGTTGGCGATCCCGGCGAGGGCGAAGAGGTACACAAAGCCCTCGAACAGGCGGTACAGGCCATCTCGGTTCGCGGGAGGTTTCGCATCCTTGAGCTCGTCCCACGCTGCCAGCCCGTTGAAGACCGGACCCGACGGCAACGCCGCAAAGAAGAAGGTTGCCAGCACGATCGATGGGAGGAAGGTGGTGGCCGGGGTGTTGCGCTTCGTCGCCTGCGCGACCGTCATCATCTGACGAACGACAAAGAAGGCGCTGCCCAACCACAGGATCGGTGCGCTTCCCTCGCGCAGGCCGAGAAGGTCGGGAACGAACAGCAACAGCAGGATGGCGTACGGCAAGCGGGCGCGGATTCGCTTGCTCGGCACGAGGCGGCCGATCAGGTAGAGCGCGCTGCTCACGGCGAGCGAGCCCAGGGCGAACCACAGCGCGTTCGGGTGGGCGACGAACAGGAGCAACGCACCGGGGGTCGTCAGCCAGAACAGGCGGGCAGCGCGGTCGTAGGGTCGGATGACCTGGGAGAAGCCGACCGACAGGACGATCAGGATCAGGAAGGAGATCGGGTCGATCACGCGTCGGTCCGATCGGTGGGCTCGCCGTTCAGAAAGCCCTGGTCGAGTAGGTGCTGCGCCAACAACGCCGTCGTCAGCTCGACGGCCGGACCGAGCTCGAGGTGCGCGTCGTCGTACCAGTACGTCGACAGGTCGACCTCGGTGGTCGCATAGAGGTCGAAGACATGTGCGTCGCCGACGAATTGCTCGTCGAGCCGTTCGAGATCGGCGCGATCGGGGACCGTGCCGTAGAGCGTCAGCGGCAGCAGCACCACCGGCACGCCATGTTCGGCGGCTTGGTCGACGACCTGTTCGAGGATGCGCATCTCGCCGCGGCGATAGTCCGCGTCGACGTCGTAGGGATAGCGCACACCGGTGGCTGAATCGAGCTGCCAGGAGCGCAGCTCTCGATCGGGCGCCTCGTTGCCGATCTGCCGGCGAAGGTCAGCGATGCGCTTGGCCGGCGCGTCGATCGTCTCGGCGTCGTCCCAGCTGAAGGCGAAGTCGCTCGGCCAGGTCGACTCTCGAGTCCAGGTGTCCTTCGAACATTCGTCGACGGTGAGCTCGTCTCCCGCCTCGCTGGCGAGCTGGTAGGTCAAGGCGCCGCTGCGCGTGACCACGCCCTCGAGGGCGAAACGTGTGCGAGCCAGCGGGCCTTCCGCTTCGGTGTAGGG
The DNA here is from genome assembly GCA_039028435.1 of Actinomycetota bacterium. Lineage (GTDB taxonomy): Bacteria > Actinomycetota > Acidimicrobiia > Acidimicrobiales > UBA10347 > UBA10347. Next base: position 136,817 of record JBCCIC010000003.1, read on the forward strand.
GAGCGCGACCGCCGGCGCCGACGCGATCTGCCCATAGTCGATCAGGTTGAGGTCGCGGCGATAGAGATACACCTCGGCCGGGGTGCTGCCCGCGATCGCCTCGATCCGCTCCAGCGTGCGCGGCGTCATGAAGCTGAGCTCGAGCACGATGGCCTCGGGCGCCCCTCGATTTGTGAGGTAGTTGTCAACCAGGGCACCGGTCACTCGGAGGGTGTTGCGGCCCAGGGCAAGTCGGTCGACGGTCGGTTCGTCGAGGCCGGCAGCGGTCAGCATGCCCTCCATCGCCACCGGGTCGATGGCGAGTCCTGTGCGGCTGCTACCCGCGATCAGGACATCGGCTGCTGGTCGCTCGGCGCGGGTCAGGGCGAGGTTGCACTGCGACAACTCGGTTGTCGGACCGGCTCGGTTCGCGTCGAGCCACAGCAGGCCCGCCACGAGCGCCGTCGCCGTGATGATCCATGCGAGTCGCGAGCGCACGCCGTTCATGTGCTTGGGTCGGCCAATCGGTGGAGTGCGCCGCGGTCGAGCTTGCCGTGGGGATTGAGCGGCAGGTCTTCGATCGTCATCGTGCGCTTCGGCACCATGTAGCTCGCCAGTCCAGTCGTCTCAGCGGTGACCGGCGATTCGGGAGATCGGGTCGTGAAGAGCACGAGTTCGTTGGGTTGGACGTGCGGATGGGCGATCACCGCAACGTCGTCATTCCCGAGTGTCTCGCGAAGTCGATGTTCGATCTCCAGAAGCTCGATACGGTGCCCCCCGATCTTCACCTGATGGTCGAGCCTTCCGAGGTGGAAGAGCCGGCCATCGTGCCAGCGCACACGGTCTCCGGTGCGGTACCAGGTGACGCCGTCGGCTTCGACGAATGGCGATGCGAGAGCGGGATCGAGATAACCGTCGAATCGCTGGGGGCCCGAGAGCAGTAGCTCGCCCACGACACCATCGGGCGCAGCCTCGGCCCTGATGATCGCCGGCCGACCATCCACGGCACCCGAGTCGATCGCGGTGAAGCAGTCGTCGAATGCCGTTCCGATCGAGACGACATCGGACTCGGTGAGCTCGTGTTCGCCATCCCAGGGCTGCACCGTGACGGCAACGGTGCATTCGGTCGGGCCGTAGTTGTTCCAGATGGCGGTGTTGGGCGCGACCGTGCGCCAACCCTCGGCGACACCCGTCGTGAGGGCTTCGCCGTTGAAGATGCTGAGGCGAATCGTGTCGAGCGGATCGTCGCCGTCTCGACGATTCGCCATCACGACCCGAACCAACGAAGGAACCGAGATCCAGACGGTGACGCCGTGGCGTTGCGCGTAGTGCGCCGGGTTGAAGAGATCGATCGTGCGGGCCGGACACAACGAACTTCCGCTCAGCAGGGCGAGGTAGATCTCGTGAACGCTGAAGTCGAACGACAGCTCGCAGACCTGCGAGCACACGTCGTGAGGCTCGTAGGGGATCGCCGCCGCCATGTTGTCGACGAAGCTCCACAGATTGTCATACGAGATGGGCACGCCCTTGGGGCGACCCGTCGAGCCAGACGTGAACAGCACGTAGGCGGTCGTGCCGGCAGCGGTCGCGTCGAACGTGCCGTCAGCCGTTGGGACGTGCTCAGTGCCGAGCGCTTCGACCTCGATGAGGTCGCCGCCGTGGATGCCCAGTTCGCCGGCGCGACCGACGTGCTTCGCAGAAGTCACCACCTGGCGAATTCCGGCCTGGTCGATGATCTCGGCCAATCGCGTGGCCGGATACGCCGTGTTCAACGGCACGTAGGGGCGACCGAGTGCGATCGCAGCCCACATCGTTGCGTAGGCGGCACCCGAGCGCTCGAGCATGAGGCCGACGGGCTCGGTCGTGGGCGACTCCGCATTCGAGCGGCCCAGGCGTGTCCGTATCTGGTCGATGAGCACGGCGAGGTCCGCGTAGGTCCGCTCCGTGCCATCGGGCTCGCGTACCGCGACTCGATCGCGGTGTTCGTCGATGACCTTGGCCATCCGAGCCAGCAGCTGTTGCTGCCCCCAGGGTGAATTCATCAGGCCGCCTGCTCCCGCACGTACGCAACGAGCGACGGGATGGCGGTGTAGTGGATGGCGTCGTCGAAGTCGGGGTCGAGCGAGAAGGCGTCATTGATGGCCATGAAGACGCTCATGAACTGCAGCGAGTCCCAGCCGGCGATGGTGTCCATCGAGTCATCGCTGCCGACATGGACATCGGGGTCGTCGGTGCGCAGCGTGTCGCGGACGATCTCGATCACACGTGCTTCGAGCTGGTCAGTCATAGAACCGTTCCTCCAGTGGACGGGCGAGTTGGTCGAAGAGATCTCGTTCGGCGTCGGTCCAGGTCTCGAGTGGGCCGACCTGGTAGGCACTGCGGGCGTTCACCGGGCGAGTCGCAGCTCGCAGGCAATGCTCGAGGTGGCGACTCGGGTCCAGGCGGATCGCCTCGAGGCAGTCGGTCCAGAAGCGCTCCGGGGTGCTGCGTAGATCTTCGAAGCGAAGCACGGTCATCGCGGACAGCCGCTCGGCACAGTCACCGAGATGCTCGTTCACGGTGGTCCACAGCCAGATGTTGCGCTGGATGCCAGACCATCCCGACCAACGATCCGCAGCATCGGTTCCGGACTCGGGCCGCAGTCGCCCGAACTCGATGAACCGCTCCCGGTCGGTGAGCGGCTTCGACGGGTTGGGCCAGCCGGCGGGTTGGCGGTCCTCGCCTTCGACGATCGTGGCCGAACGGACGAAGCCCTCGCACCGCCGGATGATCGCCATGAGAGACGCCTGCGGGTGCGCGTCAGCCAAGGCCGGGATCAGGGGCGAGTTGTAGAACGCAACGTCGACGATCAGCGACGAGTCCCGCGCGGCCGAAGCCAACGCTTGGTCGTCACGTCGATCGTTCACCACCGCACGAGCGGCTTCCAGCGATCCCCAGGCTTGGCGGTTCTGCAGATTGATCAAGGGCAAGCGCGGCTCGCGCCCGTCGTCGGGCTCTTGCCCTTCGTGTAGCGCCGTGACGCCTGGAAGACCGTCAAGAACTGCGGCGAGTAGCGTCGTTGCGGTGCGACCGGTGCTGGCGATGAATGCAGCTCGGGGCGCCGCGACCGCACCGGGGGCGCGAACGGTGGTGCTGACCGACTGCTGCATGGGTCCTCTATCGGCCCAGACCAGATGGACTAAAGGGACCAGGCCCATTCGGGAAGACTCTGGGCCGAACGCTCATCTACCCCAGCTGGTGACCGACAGGAGAGGCGTACTGGCAGCTCTCGGAGACCACACGTGACGGCACACTTGCAGGCGAAGCGAGGCGACGCGCACCAGCTCGGGCCGGGCTGGCTGTCGGGCCCGTCTTTCGACCTGACGTTCATCGTCGCCACGACCGCCGTTGCCTTGATCTCCGCCGGGGTCGTCGTCGCTCGACCCAGCCTGTGGTGGCCGATCCTGCTGGCCGACCTGTGGCTGCTCGGCTACCACCACGTCATCTCGACATATTCGCGCTTGGCGATGGACGCGGAGAGCCGCCAGCTCTATCGGTGGATGCTCACCTGGCTGCCGATTGCGGTGCTTGCCGGCGTGGCCGCCATCGGTTACGGCGTCGGTGTGTGGGCGCTCACGACCACCTACTTCTACTGGCAGTGGTGGCACTACACCCGCCAGTCCTGGGGCGTGCACCGGGTCTACGAACGCAAGGCCGGACTTGCGCAACCGATCGAGAACCCGCGTCTGGTGCAGGCCGTCTTCTACATGTTCCCGGCGTGGGGCATCCTGTGGCGAAGCGCCCAGGGGTCCGACGAATTCCTCGGCGCCGACTTCAAGGTGCTCCCGGTCCCCGATGTGCTGGCACATTCGGTTGGTGTGATCGCCATGATCGGCGTGCTGTGGCTGGCCGTCAATCGGTTTGCCGCATGGCGTCGAGGTCAGCTGCCCGTCGCCCAAACCCTCTACCTCACCTCCCATTTCGTGGTCTTCGGCTTCGGCTACCTGTTGATCGACGACATCAACCATGGGTGGTTGGCGATCAACATCTGGCACAACGCGCAGTACATCTTGTTCGTCTGGTACTTCAACAACCAGAAGTACCGGGATGGCCTGGCGCCGGAAGCTCGCACCTTGTCGTGGCTGAGCCAGACCCGCCGGATCGGGATCTACCTGGTCGCGAGCTTCATCGTCAGCTCGGTCGTGTACCTGCTGATCCGGGAGACGATCGCTCTCGCGATCACCCCGATCGTCGTCTACCAAACGATCAATTTCCACCACTACATCGTCGACTCCTTCATCTGGAAGGTCCGGAAGAAGCCCATGCAGGAGACGTTGGGCCTGAGCGCGAGCAGCTAATCGCCACGATCCCGTAGGGTGCGGCGCGTGTCTGCATCACCGGTCGTTCAGACGATTCCGCTCGGCGCCCAGTGGCCGACGATGGATCCCTTCCTGTTCTGCGCCCACCACTTGGATCGCTACCCAGCGGCCGACGGAGCGCTGGGCCCCGACGCCGAGCTGGACGGTCGTTCGATCGGTCAGGATTTCTCGGGCGTGGACGGCTGGAACATGTACCACGGCTCGACGGTTCCGGGGTTTCCCCAACATCCGCATCGGGGGTTCGAGACCGTCACCTATGTGCGCCGTGGGTGGTGCGATCACTCCGATTCGCTCGGGGCCAAAGCCCGCTTCGGCGAGGGCGACGTGCAGTGGATCACCGCCGGCTCCGGCATCGTGCACAGCGAGATGTTCCCCCTGTTCGACTCCGAAGGGCCGAACACCCTTCATCTCTTCCAGATCTGGCTGAACCTGCCCGCTGCCCACAAAATGGTCGACCCCTATTTCTCGATGTTGTGGTCGGAGTCCGTGCCCGTCGTTTCACCCACGGCCGGGGTCGAGGTCACGGTGATCGCCGGTGCCCTCGACGGCGCGGACCCGGCGGCACCGCCTCCGGATTCCTGGGCATCGGGGGTACATGGGGTGGAGATCTGGCACGTGCGCCTCGATGATGGCGCGTCGTGGGCGCTTCCCTCGGTTGTGCCCGGCGCGAACCGCGGTATCTACTTCTTCGAAGGCACCGCGCTGGCCATCGGTTCCGCGGAGATCGAGGTGAACACCGGTGCTGTACTCGAGCCAACCGCGGTGGCCTCGGTCCGGGCCGTGGACGGGCCAGCGGAGTGTCTCGTGCTCTCCGGCAAACCGATCGATGAGCCGGTCGCGCAGTACGGGCCGTTCGTGATGAACGATCGCGCCGGCATCGAGCAGGCCGTGCGCGACTACCAGGAGACGGGCTTCGGCGGCTGGCCCTGGGCACAGGATGATCCCGTCCACGGTATGGAGCGTCGACGATTCGCCGAGCGTGCCGGCGTGCGCGAATCCCCGTGAGCGGAGCGCCATGGTCCGACCTCGAGCAGGAGCGGATCCGCGAGTTGTTCGCCTCGGATGAGTTGGCACGCGAGCTTGGCGTCGAGCTCGTTCAGATCGGGCCGGCACGGGTTGAACTGGAGCTGCTGATCGAGCAACGCCACATCGGCTGGCATGGTCGCGGCCACGGCGGCGTGTTGTTCACCTTGGCCGACGTCGCGATGTCGTATGTCGGTAACCGCTTCGATCGCATGGCATTCGCCACGCAGGCCTCCGTCGACTTCCTCGGCGGCGTCGAGGAAGGAGATCGGGTGCGGGCGGTGGCGACCGAGTCCGCACGAGCCGGTCGAGCCGGCGTGTGCGATGCCACGCTCTCGGTCGGGGAGCGAACCGTGGCGCTGTTCCGCGGCAACACGCTCCAGTCGCGCGGCTGAGGTCTGCGTCGCTGAATGCAAGCCAAACTTTGACGAACAACCCCGTCAGCGCGAAGTCCGAGTAGATTTTCGGCCGATGCCTGCAGAACCATCGATCATCTACACCTTGACCGACGAAGCGCCCGCGTTGGCGACTCGGTCCCTGCTGCCGATCATCGAGGCGTTCGCCCGCGCTGCCGGCGTTCGCGTCGAGACCCGGGACATCTCGCTCGCCGGTCGGGTGCTCGCCAACTTCAACGATTGGCTCACCGAGGACCAGCAGACGCCCGACGCCCTCGCCGAGTTGGGCGAGCTGGCCAAGACCCCCGAAGCCAACATCATCAAGCTGCCCAACATCAGCGCCTCGGTACCGCAGCTCAAGGCGACGATCGCCGAGCTGCAGGCCCAGGGCTACGCGCTTCCCGAGTATCCGGACGAGCCCGAGAACCCCGAGGAAGAAGCGATCCGTGCTCGCTACGGCCGCGTGATGGGCAGCGCGGTCAACCCGGTGTTGCGTGAGGGCAACAGCGATCGGCGCGCCCCAGCGGCGGTAAAGAAGTACGCCCAAGCCAACCCCCACACGATGGGGGCCTGGGACGCGGACACCACGAGTCATGTCTCGACCATGTCGAGCGGCGACTTCCGCAACAACGAGCAGTCGGTGACGATGGCTGCGGACGACACGCTTCGCATCGAATTCGAAGGGCCCGACGGGACCGAAGTCCTCAAGGAGGTGCCGGTCTTGGCCGGCGAGGTCGTCGATTCGACCTTCATGTCCAAGGCCGCGCTCACCGCGTTTCTCGCCGACCAGGTCGACGACGCTCGGAACCAGGGCGTGCTCTTCTCGCTGCACATGAAGGCCACGATGATGAAGGTCAGTGACCCGATCATCTTCGGACACGGCGTGCGGGCGTACTTCGCCGATGTCTTCTCGGCCCACGGCGACACGCTCGAAAATCTCGAAGCCAATCCCAACAACGGTCTCGGCAATGTCGTCGCCTCGCTCGACGAGGCCGACGGTGCTGTGCGCACCGCCGTCGAACAGGCAATCGAGGCCGCCTACGCCGAGGGTCCCGGCCTGGCGATGGTCGACAGCGACCGCGGCATCACCAACCTCCATGTGCCGAGCGATGTGATCATCGACGCCTCGATGCCGGCCATGATCCGCACCAGCGGCAAGATGTGGAACGCCGACGGTCAGCTGCAGGAGACCAAGGCGGTCATCCCCGACAGCAGCTACGCCGATCTGTACATCGAGACCTTCGAGCATTGCAAGGCGCACGGAGCGTTCAACCCCACCACGATGGGCACGGTGCCCAACGTCGGGCTGATGGCGCAGAAGGCCGAGGAGTACGGCAGCCACGACAAGACCTTCGAGATCGAAGCCGCGGGCACAATGTCGATCGTCGCCGGTGACGGCACGGTGCTGATGTCGCACTCGGTCGAGGCCGGCGACGTGTGGCGAGCGTGCCAGGTCAAGGACGCTCCGGTCCGAGACTGGGTCAAGCTCGCCGTGGGTCGCGCCCGAGCGACCGGCTGGCCGGCCATCTTCTGGCTCGACGAGACCCGGGCCCACGACGCCCAGCTGATCGCCAAGGTGCACGAATACCTGGGCGGCCACGACACCGATGGCCTCGATATCCGGATCATGAACGTCGCCGACGCGTCCCGCTTCAGTCTCGAGCGGGCTCGCCAGGGCGAGAACACCATCTCGGTGACCGGCAATGTGTTGCGCGACTACAACACCGACCTCTTCCCCATTCTCGAACTCGGCACGAGCGCCAAGATGCTGTCCATCGTTCCGCTCATGAACGGCGGCGGCCTCTTTGAAACCGGCGCCGGTGGCTCGGCGCCCAAGCACGTCCAACAGTTCGAGGCCGAGAATCACCTGCGCTGGGACAGCCTCGGCGAGTTCCTCGCCCTCGGCGTGTCGTTCGAACACCTCGGCGAGGTCAACGAAAACCCCGTCGCGTCGATGCTGGGTGAGACCCTCGATCTGGCGACCGAGCAGGTTCTGCTCAACCGCAAGTCACCGAGTCGCAAGGTCAACGAGTTGGACAACCGCGGGAGTCACTTCTACCTCGCGATGTACTGGGCACAAGCCATGGCCGAACAGACAGCCGATTCCGACCTCGCGGCCACGTTCGCCCCATTGGCTTCTGCCCTTGCCGACAATGAGACGACGATCGTCGATGAGCTCAACGCCGTGCAGGGACAGGCGATGGACATCGGCGGGTACTACTTCCCGGACGAGGCGCTCGCCGCCGCCGCGATGCGTCCGAGCGCGACCCTCAACCGCATCATCGACGGCTTTGCCGGCTGACATGCACCCACCGGTTGATCTTCTCCAACCGGAGCTGACATCGCTGAACCGCCTGCCGATGCGGGCACCTCTCGCGTTTTTCGCCGATGCCGAAGCTGCCCGGGCCGATCGCCGACCCCGTCGGCGCCTGAGTCTCGACGGTCCGTGGGACTTCCAGCTGTTCGACTCGCCGCCGGTGGCAGGCGTGGAACCGCGCTACACCGGTGTCGTCGAGGTGCCGGGGTGCTGGACGATGCAAGACGTCGGCGACCATCCGCACTACACGAACATCATCATGCCCTGGCCGGGGCTCGAGGCACCCGAGACGCCAGATCGCAACCCGACGGGCTGCTACCGACGCCGCTTCGAGCTGCCCAAGGCATGGCTGGCCGATGACCTGGTGCTGCACCTCGGCGGCTTCGAGAGTGTTGCCGCCGTGTGGCTCAACGGCGCGTTCGTCGGCATGGGCAAGGACAGCCGATTGGCATCGGAGTTCCAGCTCAACGGCCACGCCGTGGCCGGCACCAACCAGCTCGACGTGATGGTGATTCGCTACTCCGACGCCACCTGGATCGAGGACCAGGACCACTGGTGGCACGGCGGCCTGCATCGCTCGGTGTTCGTCGAAGCCCGACCGCGCAATCGGATCGACGACCTCGCAGTGACCGCAGACTTCGAACCCCGGACGGGGGCGGGCATGCTGCACGTCGGTGCCCATGTGTGCGGACGCGCTATTGGAGCGGTGCGAGTTCGGGTCTTCGACGATCAACGCCAGCTCGGCGACGCCAACGCCGACGTGCCCATGGTCCCGGACGGACCACCTCTGCAGCAGCTGGTCACCAGCTATCAGTATCCGGGTCGGGTCGCATCGATCGAGCTGGATCTCGCGTCGGTACGTCCTTGGACGGCGGAGACTCCCGAGCGGTATCTGGTCATCGCCGAACTGCTCGACGAGTCGGGCCGCACCGTGATGGCGGTTCGACAGCTCGTCGGCTTCCGTCGAGTTGAACTACGCCATCGCCGCTTCCTGGTCAACGGCGTGCCGATCGTCTTCCATGGCGTGAACCGTCACGACCATCACCCCGACACGGGCAAGGTGCTGACCGAGGCCGACCTGCGCTCCGACCTCGAGTCGATGAAGCGCCACAACATCAACGCGGTCCGTTGCGCGCACTATCCCAACGATCCGCGGCTCCTCGACCTGTGCGACGAGATCGGTCTGTGGGTGGTCGACGAGGCGAACATCGAATGCCACGCCCGCTTGCGTTCGGTTTCCGATGACCCCCGGTACCTGCCGGCGATGATCGATCGAGTCAGCCGGATGGTTGTGCGAGATCGCAACCACCCGAGCGTTGTCATGTGGTCGCTCGGCAACGAGTCCGGCCACGGTGTCGCCCAGGACGCGTGTGCCGCATGGGTCCGGGCAGCGGATCCGTCGCGACCGATTCACTATGAGGGCGCGGTCCAGCGTCGCTTCCTGGTGGAACGGGCGGACCGCGACGCGGCGCGGCGGGCGCCGTCGGCCCGTGAGCGGGCCGTCACCGATGTCGTGTGCCCGATGTACACCGCCGTCGAGGTCGTCGAGGCGTGGGCCCTGTGGGCCGAGGAGACGGGCCTTGATGATCGGCCACTCGTCCTGTGTGAGTACAGCCATGCGATGGGCAACTCGAACGGCGGCTTCGACCGCTACGCCGAGGCGTTCCATCAACACGCGGCGCTTGCCGGCGGGTTCATCTGGGACTGGAAGGACCAGGGCATCCGCCGAGTCGATGAGAACGGCGAGGAGTACTGGGCGTACGGGGGTCACTTCGGCGACGAACCGAACGACGCCAACTTCTGCATCAACGGCATTGTCGGACCCGATGGTTCGCCGCATCCGGCAATGCACGAAATCGCGTGGGGGTATCAGCCGGTTCGCGTTCGAGCGGTGCGGGGACGCAAGGTACGGGTCGAGAACCGGCGCGCCTTCACCTGGTTGGACGATCTGGCGGGGGAGTGGAGCCTCTTCGTCGACGGAGCGGTGGCCGAATCCGGGGCACTGAGCGTCGCGGTCGCACCAGGTAAAGCGAAGAACGTCGATGTGCCCTTCAGTGTGCGTCTACCGCGGACGGGCGACGTGCAACTCCAGGTGTGTTGGCGCAACACCGACGGTCGTGTCGTGGCCCACGACGAGATCGAGCTGCGTACCCCTCCACGCACCGACTTGTCGATCCTCGATCATGCAGGGCTGCAGGGTGTGGCGTCGGCGCAATCTCGCCACCAGGCGCGCGTCGGCGACACCTCGATCTCCTGGGATGAGCACGGGCCCCGCGACCTGGTCGTGGCCGGCAGCGCGGTGACGGTCGGGCATCTCGACCCGTGTCTGTGGCGCGCTCCGACCGACAACGATGGTGTTGCACAGGGATGGATGAGCGAGGTTGCCGGAGTCCGACCCCAGTGGGTCAAGCAAGGCCTTGATCAGCTGTCCTGGGTCACCGAAGCCACCCAGGCCTTCACCTCCGACGACCTTGCCCTCGTCGTTCTCGATCGTCGGATCGAAGGGACCGATGACGCCGCTCGTTGGGTGACCCGGTTCGTGCTCACGCCCGAGTCGATCGTGGTCGACGAAGAAGCCTTGATTCCCGACTCCTGGACCGACGTTCCGCGGGTCGGTTCACGGTTCGAAGTCGACGGTGGACTCGGGGCGCTTCGATGGTTCGGGCTCGGCCCACACGAGACTTATCCCGACCGACGCTCGGGGGCGCGAACCGGGATATGGCCGAGCTCGGTTGCTGAGCAGTATCACGGCTATGTCGTGCCCCAGGAGCACGGAGCGCATCTGGCGACTCGCTGGTTCGAGCTACGCGACGCTGACGGCGCGGGATTCCGATTCGAGGGCGCAGCGCCGTTCAGCTTCAACGCCCGCCGCCATCACGACGATGCACTCTCGGCGGCTCGAACGATCGGTGAACTGCGGGTATCCCCGAACATCGAGGTTCACATCGACGCCGCACAGCGCGGTCTTGGGACCGGTGCCTGTGGGCCGGACACCGCACCCGAGCATCGAGTCGGACCCGGCGAGCATCGCTGGCGGTTCACCATCAGCAGGATTGCGGAGGTCCAGCAATGAGTCCCACCTATGCCGGCCACGGAGCCGATCGGGCGCGCTTCCATCTGGCGGTGCCGGTGCGAGATCTCGCCGCAGCGGCGAGCTTCTACGGGGAGGTCATGGGGTGTCCTCGCGGTCGCGAGGCCGATGACTGGATCGATTGGGACCTGGGTGGCCACCAGTTGGTCACCCACGTCGTCGAAGGGTGGACCGGAGTCGCCGGGCACAACGGCGTCGACGGCCACGCGGTGCCGGTCCCGCACTTCGGCGTGCTTTTGCATCCCGACGCCTGGCAGGAGTTGGCCGATCGGCTCGTGCAGGCCGGGGTGGAGTTCGTCATCGAGCCGACCGTGCGCTTCGCCGGGCAGCCGGGCGAGCAACGGACGATGTTCTTCCTCGACCCGTCGGGCAACGCTCTCGAATTCAAGTCGTTTGCCGATGACGCGCAGGTGTTCGCACGCTGAGGGCGTTTTGGGGCGGTCAGTCGGCCATGCCCGCCGCGATGGCCTCGTTGGTGAACTCGCGAAATTTCGCCGCATCGAAGGCGACGACGAGTCGGGCATCGGTCTCGATGATCACCCGATGCTCGGAGTCGAGGAACTTGCAGAACGCCTGCCGATACGTGTCGTCTGGCGCCGACGCAACGCCTGAGAGCTCGGGATAGAACCAACCCTTCAGCTCGTCGAAGCCGGGATCGCCATTGGCGTGCACGGTCGACTCGCCCTTGAACGTGGCTGTCTGGCCGTTCTGGTTGATGATGATCGCCGATTGGGGTCGTTTGCGAAGGGCGGGAACACGCTTCCGGCGCTCAGCGCAGGTCGTGTAGAACTTTCCGTTGCGGTACAGGAAGGCGACGACGACACCGACGGGATAGCCGTCGGTGGTTGTCCAGTTGAAGATGCACTCACCCCCAGCATTGAGCAATGCCTGGAGCGCGTCGTCGTCGAGGCGCATCGTGGTGAGATCTTCGTAGTCGACTTCATCTGCCATGGGAACCTGGTTAGCACGTACGGTGCGGATGTGTCCGAAGCGCTGCGTGCCCACCTCGAGCAGAACAACGGCATCCCTGGTTTGGAGACGGTCACACCCGATCGGATCGAAGAGGCCGTGCGCCTGTTCCGCCGCGATGGATTCGTTGTCGTGACCGACGTACTCAGCGGTGCCGAGCTGCAACGCCTGCGTGATGGCTGTGCCCGCGAGATCGATGCGATCCTGGCGCTTGACCCGGAGCGGGAGGGCAATCGCGGATCACATCGCTACTCGTTCGGATCATCGAGCCTGAGTGGCCACCTTGTGCATCTTCCGGAATGGGCGATGCTGATCGATCTGCCAACGGTGACGCCGATCGTTTCCGCCATCTTCGGGGCACCGGACTACCACCTGCGCGGAGGCGGCGGTGACTTCTGCCTGCCCGGGGCGGTCGAGTACCAGCGGCTGCACGCCGACATGGGGGACCGGCGCACCTACTCGAGTCTGACCGGGAAGCAGCGAACGGGTGGCTCGTTCCATGACCCGAGCGGTCGCTTCTCGGTGCGCGACCTTCCGATTCCCAGCATGACGGTGAACTTCCTGACGGTCGACTTCACTCGCCTCAATGGGCCGACGCGTCAGATTCCGGCTACCCAGCACAGCCGTGAGCCGATTCCGTCGCTCGACGACGAGCCGGAGTGGATGCGACTGAGCACCGTGTGTCCGGCGCCGGCGGGCAGCGCGCTGATCCGCGACATCCGAGCGTGGCACGGTGGAACCCCGAACCTGTCCGACGAGGTGCGAGCGATCCCCAACGTCGAGTTCTGGGCGCCGTGGTACCGCGAGAATCCGCGGATGTCGATGCCACAAGATGTCTGGAGAGGTTTGTCCGATCACGCCCGGCGGGTGGCGCGCCCGGTCGTCGCGATCGACGACGATGGGCTGGAGCTCGGCTACCGAACGGACCTCGGTCGATGACGGTGTACTGCGAGACCACGATCAACTACGTGGGTCCCGAGGGCATCGCGGCAGTCGGCACCGCAATCCTCGACGGTCGTGCGGTGGCGACGTCGTGGCAAACCGAGGGATTCGAGCTGCGCATGCTGCCAACGGCGGTCGCCGACTGGCGCAACGGCGGGCATGTCGCCCACGTACATGAGCCGGAGCTGGCCGAACTGGCTCGCGTTGAGACCGGATGTGACGAGGTGGTCTTCTATCCGGCGATCGTCCGGGATCCCGAGGCGGCCGCGGCCGATGGCGATCTCGGCCCCATCGAGGTCGCGCACTCGGACTACACCGAGCGCTATCGGGCGATGCTCGGTGCCGAGGGACATCCGTATCTCGACATCCTGGCGCCGTCGATGCGGCGCGCTGGAGTGACCGTCGCCGATCTGGCGGCGGCGCGCCGGATCGTCACGTTGCAGGTGTGGCGCAACATCGGACCCCGCTCACCGGATCGCCCGCTGGCCTTCTGCGATGCGACGACGATCGGTCGCGGCGAACTCGTACCGCATGTCGTGGAGCGCTACGCAGGCGTCCCCACCGACTTCGAGTCGTTCCTGCTCATGCCGCCCACCGATGCGCGGCGCCGTTGGTTCAGCTTTCCGGCGATGACGGCCGACGAGGTGGTGTTGTTCCGCGCCTACGACAGCGACGCTGTCGACGCGGGTCGGCCGTTCTGGACGCCGCACTGCGCCTTCGTCGACACGGTGGTCGGCGGTGACGCTCCGGCGCGGGCAAGCGTCGAGATGCGTGCGATCTGCGTTTTTCGGGACTAGCAGCGCGTGCCTGTCAGGCCTGGTTGCCTTTGGCGAGGTTGTGGGGCCGGCAGCGGATGGTGAGGTTGGCCCAGTTGTTCGGGCCGGCTTTGGAGTGGGGATGTTGATGGTCGGCTTGGAGCCACGGGAACGGTGCGTCGCAGCCGTCGTCTTCACATCTCCCTCGGCTGCGGATCAGGCCGAGGTGTTTGAGCCATTTCGGGAAGTTCCGGGTGGCGTGGCTGGTTTCGAGGGGTCGGCCCTTCGCAGTCATGACGGTTCGTTGCAAAGCGGCGAGACCGAGGACCCACATGACGAGATGCGGGTGCACGGGTGTGCCGTCGATGAACTCGCAACGCCCATCAGCATCGTGCGGGTCGACCGGCAGCGGTGACACATCGTGTTCCGCGAGTCGACGCATGGTGTCCTCAGCCACCGCCTGCGACATCACGATGTTGATCAGCGGGTCGGGTTGTGAACCGTCTTCGCGGGCGGCGCCCTTTGCAACCAGGCTCAGGAGCGCGACAGCACCGCGTTGGCCTTCGGATCGGCGGATGCCGGTTTCGTCGTCGTTGACGGCGAGTTGTTGCTTGTGCTTCTCCCAGGCGGTGAGAAACACCTGACCGGAGAGCGGATCTAACAGTCCGTCGACCTTCACCATCCCGTCGCTACGACGAGTCGCTGTGACGGAGGTGGACGCCAGCTGTTCCTGAGGCTCTGCGCCATCGGGGTCGGCAGCGATCTTCCAGTAGTCACACGCTCGTTCGAAGTCGACAAAGTCACACGTCATCGCCGTCTCGACGAAGAACCGCTGATCACGCCGCAACAAGAAATGCGTCCGCGGATTATCCAAGCCCTTTCGGATCCGTTCGAGATGCTCCACCGAGAGAATCCCATCGGCGTGGGCTTCGGCGAGCTCGCGGAAGTCCCGCAGCCATTTCGAGCGCCGAATCCGAGCCCGAACCTCGACGCCAGCATTGTTGCCGTTGGCCAGCATGAACTGGTCCAACTTCCTTGCTCCGCCACCGTGTCGGAGTACGACCATGGTGCGTTCCGAGGCGTCGATGATCGCGCCTAGTGCGGCGTCGACCGCTGCGGCGATCGTGCCGACCTGGACCACCGCACCCGCAAGGTCGGTGTGGTCGTGGGATCCGTCGGCGGCAGTGAAGACCGCCTCGGCAACGTCACGCAGCTCCCGCACGAGCTCGGTCACCGGACCCTCAGCGAGCAGCGCCTCGATCTCACCGATTGCGTCTGCACCCCGAAGCGCCGCTGCCATTCCAGCAGAATAGTACATGGATCGAACATATGTTCGTTAGAATGGGTGAACTCCGTCACCAGTACTGTCTGACCGTGGGCCAGATCGTCATCGTCCAGCACGGCGAAAAGGAGCGCATGCCAGGTGATCCCGGCCTCACGTCGGCCGGCCATCGTCAGGCGGCCCAGACCGCTCGCCACCTTTGCGCCACGGTCCCTGCCGCTCGACTGGTCAGCAGCCCGCTTCGGCGCGCGCTAGAGACCGCCGAGGTCATTGGCCTGGAAACCGGTCTTCCGCTGGTCGTCGATGACCGACTCCGTGAGCGCATCAACTGGGACGGAAGCACCCCGCTCGAAACCTTCCTCGAGACGTGGTCACACATGACGGCTGACCCCGACTGGGAACCCGAGCCCGGCATCTCGAGCGCGTCGAGCGGTGAGCGAATGCTCCAGGCCATCACCGATCATCACCGGGGAGGTTCGGTCGTCATCGTGGTCTCCCACGGGGGAGCGACCGTCGACCTGCTGCGACGAATCCTGGGGGATGGGGCGGTGCGAGCACGATGCCCGGATCTCATCTCGAACGGTGTACCGAACTGCGCCCTCACCTGGCTCACGCATGATGGCAACGGCTGGATGACCGGCGATGTTGCGCGGACCGCACACCTCCCTCGCGCCGCTGGCTCTGCCTAGCGAGCCAAGCGTTCGAGGGGCACGGTCGAACTACCCCTCGGCCTCGGCGAAGGCCTTGAAGCGTTCCATGTTCTTGAGCGTTTCCTTCTTGAACATGCTCGGGCGAATGGCCATCAACACCCGTACCAATCCCTTGCACCGGAACTCGGTGTCGGTCACGTAGCGAGTCGTCTCGCCCTCGTCGTGGAAGCGGTTCACGTGTCGATTCCACACTCCGCCGGTCTCGTAGACGGCGATGAACTCGTCCGGCAGGTTCCGACTCTCGATGGTCTCGGTGAGTTCCATCTTCCGTCCGCGTGTCTCGTAGACGAGCTTCGACACCATCCCGGCCTCGCCATACTCCCCGCTCACGTGCTCCATCGAGACGAAGCCGTCCTGCCACTTGCCGAGGTTGTCCGGATCATCGAAATGCGCGACCACGCGATCCCGGGGGAGGGCGATCGTCACTTCGGTGCGGTACTCCATGGCGCCTCCAGCGATTCGAGCGTGCAGCGGAGAGCGTAAGCGAGCCGAGCTAGCTGCGCCGGGCCAAGCCGGTGGTCACCACCGCGCCCACCGCGGCAATCCCGGCAAGCGTCAGCGTCGCCGCACTGAAGCCATCGGTTCGGTCAGCGATCGTGCCGACGAGCCAGGGTCCGCCGAACCCGCCGACTTCGGCGACCGCAAAGAAGAGCCCGGTTGCCGCTCCGGTCGCGGCGGGCCCGATGTCCTCGTCGTCCATGAGCACCAGGAACATCAGCGGCATGGCACCGGACCGGACGAAGCCGAGGGCGATCGTCACGGCCAGGATCGCCGCGCCGCTCAGCGTTGCCAGACCGATGCCGCACAGCGCGAGTGCGAGGAACAGGGCCCCGATGGCGTGCTCCCGGCGAGGAGCCGGCACCGAACGGGAGATGGCGATCGCGCCGATGATCCCCGCCACGATCGACGCGGCGGCCGCGTATCCGGCAACGTCGTCGGACAGGCCGGCATCGACGAGGATCTCGGGCAGCCAGCCCGACAGCGCATGGGCGTACGCGAACAGGAACAGGCTCAGCAAGAGGATCCAACGCACGGTCGAAAGCCGCAGCAGCCGTCGGAAGGTGCCCGGTGCGAGCGGCGCCCCCGGCGCGCCGGCAACATCGGAACCGCTGGTCACCCACCACCAATACGCACATGCGGCGATGGCTACTCCACCGCCGAGTGCGACGACGCCGCGCCAGTTGCCGTCGAACGCCGGCAGCAACACCGGGTTCGCCAACGCCAGGCCCAGCGCTGAACCGAAACCGGGTGAGGCCACGCCGATGCCGGTGGGCAACCGTCGGGACTGCTCGTCGAACAACGTGGCCATCAACTTGGGTGTCGAGATCGAGACCAGCGGCCCGCCGATACCGAAGATCGCTACGGCGACGAACAGCACCAGCCCCGATGGCGACACCGCGCGGAGGAATCCCGAGAGTGCAATCGACGCGCCGCCGAGCAACATCGCCCGCCGCAGGCCCAACCGTTCGACCATGGCGCCGCCGGGAATCGCCGTGAAGATGTAGATCAGTGCCCAGGCGCCGAGGATCGAGCCCATGGCAGACCTGGTCAGCCCGAGGTCAGCACTGATCTCGTCGACCATCGGTGGCAGCAGCCCGATGGCGAATCCGAACGACATGTAGACCGCCACCACACCCGAAACCGCCCACCATGGCGACGGCGCAGCTGATTCCGATTCGGGCACGGTGGACCAAAGTACTGGTCACCGGCCCACGGTCCCGCTATCGTTTTGCCCGTGCATCTCTTGCTTGCGCTCCGACTTAGCGACCCGGCGGCCCTCGCCCCCTAGGGGAGACCAGGGCCGACCGGGGTTACGCGTTCATCCATCGAGTCGAAGCAGCAACAGGAGAAACCAACCATGAGCAACACACCGAAACCCAACGCGGTGCAGCAGTCCGCTGGCATGCCGCACACCAAGTACCGGCCGTTCGCGCCGATCGACCTCCCGGACCGCACCTGGCCCGGGCAGGTCCTCACCGAAGCACCCCTCTGGTGCTCGGTCGACCTTCGCGACGGCAATCAAGCCCTCATCGAGCCGATGGATTCGGCCCGCAAGCGCAAGATGTTCGACGCCCTCGTCGGCATGGGCTTCAAGGAGATCGAGGTCGGGTTCCCGTCCGCAAGCCAGACCGACTTCGACTTCGTCCGCGAGATCATCGAAGACGACGCCATCCCCGACGACGTCACGATCCAGGTGCTCGTGCAGAGTCGCCGAGAGCTGATCGAGCGCACCTACGAGTCGATCGCCGGAGCGCACACCGCCATCGTGCACTTCTACAACTCGACCTCGACCCTGCAGCGCAAGGTCGTGTTCGGGCTCGACAGGGCCGGCATCACCAAGATCGCCACCGATGCCGCAGCGATCGCCAAGGAACTCGAGGCGACCGTCCCCGAGACCCGCGTGCGCTACGAGTACTCGCCCGAGTCGTTCACCGGCACCGAGCTCGACTTTGCCCGCGACATCTGCAATGCGGTGACCGAGGTCATCGACCCCAGCCCGGACAACAAACTGATCATCAATCTGCCGGCGACCGTCGAGATGGCGACCGCCAACACCTACGGCGACATGATCGAGTGGATGCACCGCAACCTCGCACGGCGCGACGAGATCATCCTCAGCCTGCACCCGCACAACGACCGTGGCACCGGCGTCGCCGCCGCCGAGTTCGGGGTGATGGCGGGCGCGGACCGGGTCGAGGGCACGCTCTTCGGCAACGGCGAGCGCACCGGCAACGTTGACATCATCACGCTGGCGATGAACATGTACAGCCAGGGCGTCGACCCGATGCTCGACCTGAGCGACATCAACGAGCTCCGGCGCGTTGCGGAGCACTGCAACCAGTTGCCGATCCACCCACGCCACCCCTACGTCGGCGAGCTCGTGTACACGGCCTTCAGCGGTTCACACCAAGACGCCATCAAGAAGGGCTTCGACGCCCTCGCCAACGACAACAGCGAGATCTTCGAGGTGCCGTACATCCCGATCGATCCGCACGATGTCGGTCGCACCTACGAAGACGTCGTCCGGGTGAACAGCCAATCCGGCAAGGGCGGAGTGTCGTATCTACTCAAGGCCGAGCAGGGCTTCGACCTGCCCCGCTCGATGCAGATCGAGTTCACCCGCGTGATCCAGCACATCACCGACGACACGGGCAAGGAGATCACCGGCCAGCAGATCTTCAACGAGTTCACGGCGGAGTACCTCGATCCCAACCATCCATACCGTCTCGACGGCTACGAGGCCGCCCAGAACCCCCAGGGCGAAGACAAGACGCTCCTGACCGCCCGTATGACGATGGACGGTGAGCCCATCGTCGTCCAGGGTGAGGGCTCCGGCAGTCTCGACGCCTTCGTGCAAGGTCTTCGCGACGCGACCAACCTGTCGTTGCGAGTCCTCGACTACGCCGAGCATGCGAAGGGGACCGGCGTCGATGCGGCCGCGGTCGCGTATGTGCAGGCCAAGGTCGGTGACCTCGAGATCTGGGGATGCGGTATGCACACCGACATCACCACGGCCTCGATGCGAGCCATCGTCAGTGCGATGAACCGCGCTGCGCAGAACGGCTGACGACTACGCGGCTGCGGCCGCGACGACCAAGACCGCCAGGGTGAAGCCCAGCACGATGCTGGTCAAGCCGGTGAAGACCGCGGCGCGCCCGGTGATGACCGGCCCGCCGATGCTCAGGCGGGTGCTTTGCCGTGTGATCGCCCGCGCCCCGTAGAACCAGCAACCCATCGCAAGCAGCGTGCCGACAACGATCGCCATCTCAGAGCTTGGTTTCGATCGCGCTGCCGAGCGGCTGGGGAGCCTCGATGGAGAGGTCGTCGACGCCGACGTGGCGGGCGAGCAGTGGCAGCTCGTCAGCCATGGCGGTGGCGACGTCTTCCTGGTCGGCGCCCGGCTCGACGAACGCACTGAGCACCCTGAGCACACCGGCGTCGCGGTCGGTCTTCATGTCGCAGCGCCCGACGAGTCGGTCACCCAACAGAAACGGCAACACGTAGTAGCCGTAGCGCCGCTTGGCTTGTGGCACGTAGATCTCGATCTTGTACTCGAAATCGAAGAGCCACTCGCCTCGCGGTCGATTCCACACGACGGGGTCGAAGGGGGAGAGGAAGGCCCGCGCCTCGACCTGGCGCGGCAAAACGGCATCCGGGTCGAGGAACACCGGCTTTGTGACGCCCTCGGCCCGGCACTCGACGAGCCGACCCTCCTCCACGACGTCGCGCAGCAACTGGCCGGCCCGCTTCTTGGGAAGCCGGAAGTAGTCGACCAGGCACCCTTGTGTGCCCAGACCAAGGGCCTGAGCGGAGCGGACGAGCAGCTCACGCATGGCGTCGTCCTCGTCCCATCCCGGCTGGGAGCGGATCTCGGCCGGAACGATGCGTTCGGTGAGATCCCACTCCTTCTCGAAGTTGCCGACGCGACGAATGCCGACCTCGCCAACGCGAAACAGGTAGTCGAGAGCAACGCTGCCCAGCGATCGTGAACCCCACCACTCACCGGACTGCGGCCGAGGGTTCGACAGTTCGGACGCCTTCATCGGCCCCCGATCACGGACGTCTTGGAGCACCTCTTCGACGTAGTCGGGATCCTCCTGGGCGAGCCGATACAGCCCCTTCCACATCTCGCCGCGTCGGGCTCGGTCTTTGAGGAAGCGGAAGATGGGTTCGTCGGCCATGGGTACGACGCATGCCTCGTGGATGAAGCCCTCCATCCACTCGTCGCGGTGGTAGGCGACGTCGTCGAAGAGCGCGTTGTCGTAGGGCCCCAGCCGGCTGTAGCCGGGCATGTACTGCGTGCGCAGGATCACCGGCACCGAATCGAGCTGGATGAGCCGAAGCCGAGCCATCAAGCGCCGAAGGTGCCCACGGTCGACAGGCGTCGTGCGATCCTTCAGACCGAATCCCTGGGCGCGGAGCGCGATGCGGCGAGCCTGAGAGGCGTCGAGATTGCGGGCCGAAGTCACCCGCCGAACTTAGACGCGCCCGCGGTCGCGTACGGGGTTGGCTTGAGCCAGGCGAAGCGTCATGACGATGCCGGCCAGCCCGGCGGCTCCGATCCCCACACCGATGAGGTTGGCGACGACGTCGGACGCCTCGATTCCCCGATTGTTGCTGACGAGTGGCTGGCCCAGTTCGGCTGCCAGGCTGATGCCGGCGACTCCGGCGACGATGTGTCGCAGCGGCAGAAGGCCGGCACCGAACCAACCGAGGATCAGCGTCCCCACCGCCCACAGGACCGCGTGGCCCACCTCGTCGAGTTCGAACGGTATGTCGTTTCGGTTTACCACGTCGAGGCCCGAAACGTCTTCGCCGGCCCGCCACAGATCGATCAGTGTCCACACGATGCGGTCACCCAGGATCGTGCCCCGATCGGCCCAGAGCAGCCACACGGCGGCCAACCCGAACGTCAGAACAGCGCCAAAGGCCACGAGGCGGTTGATGCGGCGGAGCATGTGGCCACCGTAGATGCGGGCGTCGCCGCGTTGTCCGCGGCCCGCTGTGCCAGATGTCGCAGGCGTCCGCCGTCGCGGTGTCAGGTGCCGCCGTATCAGGTGCCGTAGCGCGCGACGTCGTCGCCCACGAGCTCGGTGAAGAGTTCGAGCACCTCGCCCGGTTCGGCGTGCCGGCCGTTTTCCTTCTTCGAGTAAATCAGGTCGCCGTCGACTTCGACCTCGAACACGCCGCCACCGGAAGGGACGAGGTTGAGTCCCTCGATGATGTGTTGATAGTTGCTCAGGAGATCATCGGCGGCGCTCACGGCGCGCTCGGTGTAATTTCAACTGAAGCAGTATGTGATGCTGACGGCATGGCTCTGCATGGCGCCAGCCTAGCGATCGCTCAGGCGCTGTCGCCGGGGGTTAGCGGTGTCGGATGACCAAAGAAGCCCTCGACGACCGCCAGCCGTCCGTCATCGTCGAGGGTGACGACGTCGAGTCCCTCCATGAGTACCCGACCTCGGCTGAACATGTTCCAGCGGTAGCGGAGGCGGTCGTGGTGTGCATCGATCGCCGACACGACCTCGAACCGGTAGTTGGGTTTGGACTCCTTGAGCCGACGAACACAGGCCTCGAACTCGTCGCGTCCCACGAAGTGGTCGCGCGGATCGACCCACTCGATCTGCTCGTTCGTGCACGCATCGATCAGCGGTCGGATGCCATCGAGGTCCTCGGCGTTCCAGACATCCCAATACGTCCGGAGCGCGGCGGGCATCGGCACGTCCCACTCGGCACGCCGGAAGCGCATGATCAGATCCGGCGGAACTACGAGGGGTCGGTCGGGTCGGCGAAGTCGGGGGCGCGCTTCTCGAAGTAGGCCTTGACCGCTTCCTTCTGATTCGTCGACCCGATGAGTTCACCGATCTCGCGTCGCTCCTCGGCGAACCGTTCGGCTTCGGAGCGGAACTCGGCCGCATTGAGCAGTCGCTTCGCGCCTCGGACGGCGTGTGGGCTCTTCGAGGCGATCTCACGTGCGAGGGCCATCGCGTCGTCGTACGGGGTCTCACTCACCCGGGTCGCCAACCCGAGCTCCACCGCCTCGGCTCCTTCGACCATACGACCGGAGAAGGTCAGCTCTTTGGCGACGTCCATGCGTACGTGGCGGAGGAGTGTCTGCGTGGCGGTCATGTCCGGCACGAGCCCCCAACGGATTTCAAGCACCGACATGCGGGCATCGGGCGCGATGAGCCGGATGTCGGCGCCCATCGCGATCTGAAACCCGCCGCCCAGGGCCACGCCGGTGATGGCACAGATCACCGGCGCCGGCATCTCGGTCCAACAAAAGGCCGCCTGCTGCCCGCGATGGGTGATCCGGCCCTCTTCGTGATCCGTCGCCGAGGGCCGGGGTGCTCTGGTGCCGTTCTCGGGCTCGGCCATCTTGCCGAAGCTGGCGAAGTCGAGCCCGGCGCAGAACGCCTTGCCCTCGCCGCTGAGCACGACGGCCCGCACGGTGTTGTCGGCCTTCAGCGATTCGCCGGCCTCGATCAGGCCTTCGAACATGTCGTTGTCGAGGGCGTTCATCTTTTCCGGACGATTCAGCCGGACATCGGCTACGCCGTCGGTGATCTCGATCGTTACGCGGTCGCTCATGAGGACGACGGTACTCCTCGGCTGCGTGACGTCGAGAACTGCGCCCCGGGAATTAGCGTGTTGGGTCGTGTTACGCCGTCCTCCAGCGTGCCGCGGCGTCTCGCGGTTCTTGGGCCTACTCGTTCTCGTCGCGCTCGTCGCGAGCGCATGCAGCGGCGATCCGGCGAGCGGCGTCGGTTCGCTCGG
Organism: Actinomycetota bacterium; assembly: GCA_039028435.1. Lineage (GTDB taxonomy): Bacteria > Actinomycetota > Acidimicrobiia > Acidimicrobiales > UBA10347 > UBA10347. The sequence continues at coordinate 159,915 of JBCCIC010000003.1, forward strand.
CTCTGAGGCGCCGGTTTCGGTTCCGCTACCGACCACCGGTTTGGCCGAGAGCTCGCCCACGCCGGCGCCGTCCCCCGTCCCCACCGCAGCGAACGAGTCAGACGGCGAGGAGCAAGACGAGGCCGGCGAGGGCGCCGAGGAGGCGGGTCCCGAGCCGCTGCGCATCGTGGCGGTGATGGGCGAGACGAACGTGATGCGCTTCCTCGACGGGCCGGCGGTCGCCGGTGCGGTCGCACAAATCGACGCCATCAACGAGCGCGGGGGTCTGCTGGGCCGGCCCGTCGAGATACGTCGCTTCGACACCGAGTCCCGCACCAGCCTGGCGCAACGGATCGCCGACCGTCTCGAGCGTGATCCGCCGGATCTCCTGCTGGTGTCATGCGACGTCGACTTCGTGCGACCGGTTCTGGAGAAGGCCGACGAGATGGGCTGGATCACGATCAGCCCGTGCGCTGACGACATCGGCTATTCGAGTGGTGCCTGGGGTGCGCGCAACTTCACGCTCGGAGCCCCGCCCGACAACCGGGGCGGAGTCGCTGCGCAGTCGGCGCTCGATCGCTACGGCAGCACGGCGATGGTGCTGCGCGACGTCACGAGCCCCGAGGCTCTGCGCTTCTGCAACTCGTTCGAGCGGAGCTATCGCGAGCTCGGCGGGATCGTCTCGTATCGCGACCAATTCACCTACGACACACTCGAACCGCTGCTCGACCGGCTCGAGGAGCGCGGCCGCCAGACCGACGTGATCATCCTGTGTAGCCATGTCCCTGGCGGTGGTGACGCCACGCCGAACATCATCGACCAGGTCCGCCTTCGGGGCTTTGAGGCACCGATCATCTCCGGCCTGTCCGTGGACGAGGCCTCGTGGTTCGGTTCGGTTCCGTCGCTCCAAGAGATGACCTACGTGACCTGGTCATCGATCTTCGGCAACGACCCGGTATCTGAGGTGAACGATCTCATCCAGGCCGCCAACGCAAACACCGAGACACCAACTGGAGGGGTCACCACCGTGCTGGGTGCGGACGCCGTCGACGCCTGGGCCCGAGCCGTCGAGGCGGTTCGCTCGGCCGACCCCTCGTCGGTAGCCGCCTCGCTGGCCTCGCTCTCCAACGAGGACTTCCTGTCCGGAAGCCTCTCGTTCACCGGCGGGGCGCGGATGGACGCAACCCGCACCTATCGGGTGATGCGGATCAGTGCCGGCCAGGTCGCCGTTCCCGAGTTGGTCACCGTCACCGAGTGACCCGAGCGAGCACGGTGGCAATTCGGCCGCGTGGGGCACCCTGCTAGTTTCGTACAGGCCCGTGCCGTTCGTCAGTTGAAGGGGACTATTCATGCGCACGCCATTGACCATCAAGACCTTCGTGGATCGTGCCGAGTTCAGCTATCCCGACCGGGTCGCGATCGTCGATGAGCCGGATCAGCCCGCGGACCCGTGGCCAGAGCTGACGTTTGGCGACATCGCTCGCAAGGGTCGCGAGTTCGCTGCCGGGCTCGACCAGATGGGCATCGGGTTCGGCGAACGGATCGCCGTCGTGTCACACAATGCGGCCCGTCTCCAGCATCAGCTGCTCACGGTCCCGGCGCACGGCCGCATCGCGGTGCCGATCAACTTCCGCCTCAACCGCGAGGAAGTCCGCTACATCGTCGATCACTGCGGAGCGAGCGTGCTCCTGATCGATCCGGAGCTCGAGGAGGACATGGCCTCGGTCGAGTGTGAGCACAAGTTCACGATCGGCACACCCGAGGCCGAGGCGCTGTACATCGCTGGCGGCGAGCCCGAACCGTGGACACCCAACGAGGACGACACAGCGACCATCAATTACACGAGCGGGACGACCGCTCGGCCCAAGGGTGTGCAGCAGACGCATCGCGCGCTGTGGATCAACGCCGCGACCTTCGGGTGGGACGCCGGCGCGAACACGCGCGATGTGTACCTTCACACGTTGCCGATGTTCCATTGCAACGGCTGGGGAATGCCGTTCGCCCTGACCTCGGTCGGCGCCAAGCAGATCGTGCTGCGCAAGGTCGACGGCCACGAGATCCTGCGCCGCGTCGATGAGCATGGCGTCACGTTCATGTGTGGTGCCCCGGCGGTCGTCGCCGCAGTGCTCGACGCCGCACCCGACTTCGATGAGGTGCCAGGTCGCGACCGGGTACGCATGGTGGTGGCCGGCGCACCGCCGCCGACCAAGACCATCGAGCGCATGGAAACCGAGCTCGGATGGGAGTTCATCCAGCTGTACGGCCTGACCGAGACCGCTCCGTACTTGACGATGAATCGTTGTCGCCCGGAGTGGGACGAGCTCTCTCCGGCCGATCGCGCCGAGAAGTTGAACCGCCAGGGGCAGCCCGCGCTCGGTGTCGACGTCAAAATCAGCGAGTCAGGCGAGATCTTGGCCCGAGGCAACGTCATCCTCGAGTCCTACTGGGAGCAGCCGGTTGAGACGGCGGCCGCTCTCGAAGGGGGTTGGTTCCACACCGGCGACGGCGGTCTCCTCGACGAAGAGAACTACGTGACGATCGCCGATCGTAAGAAGGACGTCATCATCTCGGGCGGTGAGAACATCAGCTCGATCGAGGTCGAAGACGCGCTGTTCTCGCACCCGGCGGTCACCGAGGTCGCCGTGATCGGTGTGCCCGACGAGAAGTGGGGCGAGACGCCGAAGGGCCTGGTTGTATTGGCCGAAGGCGCCGAAGTCACCGAGCGCGAGCTGATCGACCACTGCCGGGATCGCCTCGCCCACTACAAGTGCCCGAGTTCGATCGAGTTCCGCACCGAGCTCGCGCGCACGGCGACCGGCAAGCTCCAGAAGTTCAAGCTCCGCGAGCCGTACTGGGATGGCATGGAGCGCCAGGTCAACTAGCGCACACAGCTGCCTGTTCTCCCGCTTCGCCTGACCATTCGATGACCGACCTCTCGGCGGCATGGCGCGCGCTTGCGATCGGCGCGGCCGGCTTCGTGTTGGTCGGCTTCAACGGCACCGCCACCAACATCGCCTTCGATGACATCACCGAAACGTTCTCATCGGTGCCCGAGAGCACGACGGCCTTCGTGGCGTCCGGCTATTTCATCGGACAGGCTGCGTTCCTGCCCCTGGCCGGGCGCATCGCCGACCGGCGTGGTCGCGTCGGGATCTTTCAACTCGGGGTCTTGCTGTTCGCGCTGTCCTCGGCCATCTCGGCGATCGCGCCGACGGTCTGGATACTGATCGCCGCTCGCGTCCTCCAAGCGATCGGCGGCGCGCTCGTGATTCCGGCATCACTGTCGATGGTGCTGCCGCTGTTTCCCGAGGGACGCCGAGCCACCGCGGTCACCACCTGGGCGTCTGCCGGGCCGATCTCGGCCGCGATCTCGCCATCGCTGTCGGCCTTCGTCCTGGAGGTGAGTAGCTGGCGTTGGCTCTTTCTGGTGAGCGCACCGCTCGGCATCGCCATCTGGTTGCTGGGACGTCGGGTGCTGGTCGAAGCCGAGGTGGAGCGACCGACCGGGCGGCTCGACGTACTGGGCTCAGCGCTCGGCACGATCGCCATTGCCTTGTTGGTGCTCGGCATCGGTAAGGGCGGCGACTGGGGCTGGCGCGGTCCGCTGGTCATCGGGTGCTTCGTCGTGGCCGCGGTGACGCTGGCCGGCTTCGTTCGTCAGACACGTGTGCACCCCGAGCCCCTGATCGACCTTTCGATCTTTCGTGCCCGCCAGGTGTGGTTGGCCAATGTCGCCAACACGTTCGTGTCGGTCACGAGTCTGTCCATCTGGCTGGTCTGGCCTCTGTTCCTGCAGCGGGTCTGGGACTATTCGAGCCTGCAGGTGGGTCTTGCGCTCACGCCCGGTCCGATCGCTGCGGCGACCACGAGCCTGCTGGCAGGACGCATTGCGGATCGGATCGGCCACCGTCTGCCGATCCAGATCGGGTCGCTCATCATGGTGTTCGCCGTCGGGTGGTGCTGGCTCGCGCTTCCTGCGGACGGGAGCTACTTCACCGGGTTCGTGCCGGGGATCGCCGCGTTCGGGTTTGGCTGGGGCCTCTCGTCACCGACGATGAACAGCTTCGCCCTCGAGGCCGTGCCGGAGGCTCAGTGGGGGTCGATGAACGCGGCGTTCAACATGTTGCGCAATGTGGCGGGCGCCGTTGGCATCGCGGCCGCGGTGGGCATCGTCGGCAGCCGTGACCGTCACGACCTCGTCGAGGCGTTCGATCGGGCGTTCCTGTTCTTCTTCGTGTTCACCGCCTTGGCGGCTGCGCTGCTGCTGATCGGCTATCCGTCGGGTGCGGCACGCGGTCGGCCCCACAACCCCTGAGCTTGGACTACCATCTCGAAGAACAACTCAACGCACCGTCAGGGGAGAGGCCGGTCGACCGGCCGCCGAAGGAGCAACCGCCCTCGGAAACTCTCAGGCACCCGGACTCTGACGGATTGCGAACTCTGGAGAGCGGTCGTTTCGGCGACCCACCGACGGGGCCAGGCGCCGCAGGCGCCGAATCTCTCAGGTACACGGACAGAGGAGGGCACCAACCTCGGAGGTGCCCGTGCCCGAATCCCCTGAACCCCCACTCCCGATCGATGGATTTGCTCATCGACACATCGGCCCTGATGCAAGCGAAGTCGCCCGTATGCGCGAGGCACTCGGTGTCGATTCGGTCGAGGACCTCATCGAGCAGACGGTGCCGGCGTCGATTCACGACCGGGCGCTCGCCCTGCCAGACGCACTGACCGAACACGGCGCGACGGCTCGTCTACGCGAACTCGCCGATCAGAACCGCGAACTTGTGTCGCTCATCGGCTGCGGCTATCACGGCACGATCACCCCGCCGGTGCTTCGGCGCAACATCCTGGAGAACCCGGCGTGGTACACGGCTTATACGCCCTATCAGCCTGAGATCAGCCAAGGACGACTTGAAGCACTGCTCAACTTCCAGACGTTGGTGAGCGATCTGGCCGGCCTTCCCTTGGCCAACGCCTCGCTGCTCGACGAGGCGACCGCCGCCGCTGAGGCGATGGTCATGTTGCTTCGTCTGGCTCGAACCGACAAGACGGTGTTCCGGGTCGATGCAGCCGTGCACCCGCAGACCCTTGCGGTCATCCGCACGCGAGCGGAGCCGATCGGTATCGAGATCCGCATCGCGGAGCGCTCGACTCCGGTGGAAGACGACGTATTCGGTGTCTTGTACCAGTACCCGGGCACCAGCGGTGAGGTCTATGACCTGGACCCACTCGTCGAGCAGGCCAACCAGGCCGGCGCGTTGACGGCAGCGGCAGCCGACCTGCTCGCACTGGTGCTGCTTCGGGCGCCGGGTGACGCCGGCGTCGACGTCGTGGTCGGGTCCTCCCAGCGCTTCGGCGTTCCCATGGGCTGCGGTGGCCCACATGCCGCCTTCATCGCAGCGCGAGCCGGAGCTGAGCGCCAGCTCCCGGGACGGGTTGTCGGCGTCTCACTCGACACGGAGGGTCGTCCGGCACTTCGTCTTGCACTGCAAACCCGCGAACAGCACATCCGGCGCGACAAGGCGACGAGCAATATCTGCACCGCCCAGGTGCTCCTGGCCGTGATGGCGTCGATGTACGCGTGCTGGCACGGACCCGATGGACTGCGGTTGATCGCCGAGCGCGTGCATCGATCGGCCGGACGGATCGCCGCCGGCCTCTTCCATCGGGGTATTGCGATTCGCCACTCCACGTGGTTCGACACGATCACCGCCGAGGTTCCCGGGCGTGCTGAGGAGGTGGTCGACCGTGCGCTCGAACGTGGTATCAACCTTCGCCTGCTCGACGACGACACCGTGTCGATCAGCGTCGACGAGACGACCGACGACGGCATCGTGGCCCGAGCGCTCGACGCCTTCGAGGCGGTGCTTCCCGATGGGCCGCTGGACTCGCCGCTCGAGGGCTTGCGACGAACCGACGAGATCCTGGCCTTCGAGCCCTTCCATCGCTATCGCAGCGAGACCGAGATGCTGCGATATCTCCGAGGCCTCGCTGACAAGGACTTGGCGCTCGACCGCACGATGATTCCGCTCGGTAGCTGCACGATGAAGCTCAACGCAACGACCGAGATGGAGCCGATTTCCTGGCCGGAGTTCGCGAACATCCACCCATTCGCGCCAGCGGAGCAGCGAGCGGGTACGGCGTCGTTGGTCGAGGAGCTCGAAGGTTGGCTTGCCGAGATCACCGGCTACGCGGCCGTCTCGATTCAGCCGAACGCGGGATCACAGGGCGAGCTCGCCGGCCTCCTTGCGATTCGTGGGTGGCACCGGGCGAATGGTGACGAGCATCGCTCGGTGTGTCTCATCCCGTCTTCGGCCCATGGCACCAATGCCGCCAGCGCGGTGATGGCCGGCATGCGCGTCGTGGTCGTCGCGTGCGATGACCAGGGTGATGTCGATCTTGGCGACCTGCGCCAGAAGATCCAGGATCACGGCCCCGACCTGGCGGCGATGATGATCACGTATCCGTCGACCCACGGAGTCTTCGAGGCCGCCGTCCGCGAACTGTGCGCCGCGGTGCACGATGCCGGCGGACAGGTCTATGTCGACGGGGCGAACCTCAATGCCATGGTTGGCTTGGCCCGCCCCGGTCGATTCGGTGCCGATGTCTCGCACCTGAATCTCCACAAGACGTTTTGCATTCCCCACGGCGGTGGTGGTCCCGGTGTTGGACCCGTGGCGGTGGGGGAGCACCTCGTGCCGTACCTGCCGAGCCATCCGGTCGGTGTCCAGGCCGGCGGCAGCGATGACCGGCGCGGTCCGGTGATCTCGGCTGCACCTTGGGGTTCGGCCGGAATCTTGCCGATCTCGCATACGTACGTGGCCATGATGGGCGCCACCGGTCTTCGCCGGGCATCGGAGATCGCGGTCCTGAGCGCGAACTACATCGCCGAGCGCCTCGACCCATACTTCCCGGTCCTCTATCGCGGAGCCGACGGCCGGGTTGCCCACGAGTGCATCCTCGACCTGCGTCCGGCTCGTGAACGCACGGGGATCACCGTCGACGATGTCGCCAAGCGCCTGATCGACTACGGCTTCCACGCACCGACCATGTCGTTCCCGGTCGCCGGCACGCTCATGGTCGAGCCAACCGAGTCGGAGTCACTCGTGGAGATCGATCGCTTCTGCGATGCGATGATCGCCATCGCCGGTGAGATCGACCGAGTCGAAGCAGGGGAGTGGCCCGCCGATGACAACCCGCTCGTCCACGCTCCCCACACGGCGGAGGCGGTGAGCGCCGACGAATGGGAACACCCCTACCCCCGGTCGGTGGGCGCGTGGCCCAGCGGTTCTGGGGGAGCGAAGTACTGGCCACCGGTTTCGCGGATCGACGGTGCCCACGGCGACCGGAACTTCGTCTGCAGCTGTCCGCCGATCGAGGACCTCGCCGAGCCCACGGTGAGCGACGAGCGGGTCGAAGAAGGAGTCGGCGCATGAGCGATCTTCGCGAGACTGCGCTCACGCAGGTTCACGTCGAAGCCGGCGCGAAGATGGTCGACTTCGCCGGCTGGTCGATGCCGGTGTGGTACGAGGGCGCAACAGCCGAGCACCACGCCATACGCCAACGTGCGGGCCTGTTCGATCTCGGGCACATGGGCCAGCTCATCGTGACCGGGGCCGACGCCGCCGCGGCACTCGACTGGTCGCTGCTCCTCGAAGCCTCTGCGATGCCGGAGGGCCGTGCCCGCTACTCGATGATCTGCGACCCGTCCGGCGGGATCATCGACGACCTGATCGTCTACCGGCTCGGGCCGCAACGGTGGATGGTTGTCGCCAACTCCTCCAACGCCGCGGCCGTTGTGCAGGCACTACACGAGCGGTTCGAGAATCATGACGATGCGCAGGTGGTCGATGAAACGACTGACCACGGCTTGATCGCCATTCAGGGCCCTGATGCGGCGGAGATCCTCGCCCGACTCGTCGACATCGATCTGGGTGCTCTGCGCTACTACCGCATCGACGAGGCTGCGGTCGCCGGGCATCCGGTACTCGTTGCCCGCACCGGCTACACCGGCGAGGACGGCTTTGAGCTCTTCGTCGAGACGGATGCCGCACCGGAGCTCTGGGCAATGTTGCTCGAAGCCGGCGGCGACCGTGTCGAGCGTTGTGGACTCGCGGCGCGGGACACCCTGCGCCTCGAGGCGGGAATGCCGCTCTATGGCAACGAGCTCGATCGAGCGGTCACGCCGTTCGATGTCGGCGCCGGTCGATTGGTGAACCTCGAGCGGCCATCATTCGCTGTCGAGGGTTTGCGAGCGGCCGACGGTCGACGTCCGCTCGGGCTCGTCGGTCTGGCCGTTACCGGGCGCCGCCCGGCCCGGGACGGCTACGCGGTCTCACACGATGGCGAGCAGATCGGTCACGTGACCAGTGGTGCGCTCAGCCCGACGTTGGGAACGCCGATCGCCATGGCTCGCGTCGATCGTGGTCTCGACGTCGGATCCACGGTGCAGGTCGACGTGCGCGGCACACCGACCGATGCCACCGTCGTCGAACTGCCCTTCTACACCCGTCCCTGACCTCTCAACCCAGAACCTGGAGAATCCCTATGACCGAGGCATCCGAGCTTCCGCCAAACCTTCACTACACCGCCGCACACGAGTGGATCGACGACGCCGATCCCGCCTCGGTCGGTATCACGGCGCACGCCGCCGAAGAGCTGGGCGAAATCGTCTACGTCGAGCTGCCCCAGCTCGGGCCGGTGACGGCCGGCGACGCTTGTGGGGAGATCGAGTCGACCAAGGCCGTCAGCGAGATCTACTCACCGGCGACCGGCGAGATCGTCGAGGTGAACGACACGTTGGCCGACGCCCCTGAACAGGTCGGCGACGAGCCGTACGGGCAGGGCTGGCTCTTCCGAATCAAGGTTTCCGAGCTCGGCGAGGTCTTGACGGCCGAGCAGTACGCCGCGGGACTCGACTCGTGATGATCGACGAGCCCTAGGCTCGCCCGATGCCATCACTTGACCAGCTCGCCGACGAAGCCTTCGACGGGTCGGCTGACAACTCACTGTCGATCACCCAGGCATTGCTCGTCCTCAAGGATGGCGAGCCGATCTTCGAGCGCTACGCGGATGGCTTCGATGAAACGTCGACCTTCATCTCGTGGTCGATGGCCAAGAGCATGACATCGGCCCTCTGCGGGATTCTCGTCGACCGCGGCCTCATCGATGTCGACGCGCCGGCCGCGGTGACCGAGTGGCAGGGCCGCGATGACCCTCGTGCGGCGATCACGTTGCGACACCTGTTGGAGATGCGAAGTGGACTCGCATGGAACGAGGACTATGTCGACGACCAGGTGAGTGACGTAATCGAGATGTTGTTCGGCACCGGCCAAAACGATGTCGCCGCACACGCCGCGTCGATGCCACTGGAACACCCACCGGGCGAGCACTTCTACTACTCGAGTGGCACCACGAACATCATCGCCCGCATTCTTGGTGATGTGCTCGGAGGTCGCGATGAGATGGAACGGGCACTGCATCACGACCTGTTCGAGCCGGCCGGGATGGCGGACGTCCATCCGAAGTTCGACGAGGCCGGAACGTTCATCGGCTCGTCGTTCGTCTACGCAACCGCACGCGATTTCGCCGCGTTCGGCGAGCTGTTCAGGAATCAAGGCATGGCCGGCGAAAGACGCGTCGTGCCCGAGTCATGGGTCGAGGAGTCGGTACGCGAACATTCGGTTGATGACGAGTCCGGGCAGGGCTACGGCCTGCAGTGGTGGTTGGCTCGAGATCGGTTCGGATCCTTCTGCTGCAACGGCTTCGAAGGTCAGCGCATTCAGGTCGTACCAGCGACCGGTGTGACCTTCGTGCGCCTCGGCAAGACCGACGCGGAATTCAGCCCGGTTCTGCGTGACTTCTACCTCCGTATCGCCGAGGCAACAGCCTGATCCTTGCTCGCTCGTTGGCGTCGCGATTGCCTAGGGTGGGCGGAATGACGAGGCGGTGCGGGTTGCAACGGGTTGTTCTTTGGGTTGGGGCCATCGTGATGATGTTGGCTTCGGCCTGTACCGCCGACGGCAGCTTCATGATCGCCGAGACGGCGGCAGGCCCGGAGGAGCCCACACCTCGACCTACGCTTCCCACTGTGGCACCCACCGAGGCACCGGTATTCGCCACTCCGACGCCTGCGGCCGAGACACCCACACCCACACCCGCTCCGTCCGACGGCGACGGCGCCGACGATGGTTCCGATGGCGAAGAGACGACGGATGGCGGTGGCGCCTCCGATGACGGCGAAACCGGCAGCGGCGCCGACGACGACCGACCGGAGGCGGCGTCGGGCGAGGTGCGGTGTCGCTACAGCCACGTCGATTCGTTCGGCGACATCCAGGTCGAGGTCTGGCTCGTGGGCGTCGACATCGTGAGCGACGTCTTTGCCGACATCACCGTCAGCCTGGACGGCCAGGAACTCAACACCAACCAGTATTTCCTCGGTGGTCTGTTGCCCGGCGAGCGACTCACCGACTTCCACGACACCGTCGCCGAGGCCCCCGCCGATGCCGACCTGAACACCGTGATATGCGAGGCGACCAACGTGAGTTTTGACCCGCTGGTCGGAACACTCGACCTCGGTCTCGAATGCGAGGTCCTGACGGTGAACGACTCCGGCGAGGCTGTGCTCGAGCTCTCCGGCTCATATGCCGCAACGGCGGAGGCTCAGGCGGACGGCGCCCGCCAGATCAACCTCACGGTCGGAATCTTCGATGCCGACGGCTCGCGGATCGGCGTGGGTTTTCCGCTCGTGGGCGGGCCCCCAATCGACGTTCCCGTCACCATGCAGGTTCGCGCACCGTTGAACGACGGTCTGGCGGAGACCACCGTTGCGACCTCGTGCCTCGTCGTCGTCGCCGAGGCACTCGACACCGGTGACTTCGAAGAGGCACCAGCAGACGCGGCGTGTGTCATCGAAGGTGTCGACTCATTCAACGACCTACAGCTCGAGATCACGACCACGTTGCCGCCGACGAGCGAGAGCTTCGGCTTCCTGTGGTACACGGTCCTCGGCGCCGACGGCACCTGGGTCATTCACCAATGGGAAGGCATCGACATCGAGCCGAGCGACGTCCGCAGCGAAGCGGTGACTTTCGCCGTCGACACGCTGGCCGAGCCGCCCGAGGGCGTCGACCCCGAGGCGTTGACCTGTCAGCTGGTGCTGATCGAAACGAACTGATAGTCAGCCGACGCGCTACGCCGCCCGAATCAGGGATGGTTTGCTAACCGAGTTCGGAGCCGACGATGGCGGCGAAGCTCACGCACTCGCCGGGACGGCCGCCGAGATTGTGGGTCAGTCCGAGGGTCTTGCCCTGGTCGACACTCTTGATCTGACGCTCGTCCGGTGCTTCGTTGCGTAGCTGGAGCCAGCACTCGAACAGCATGCGAAGACCGCTCGCGCCGATCGGGTGACCGAAGCTCTTCAGGCCGCCGTCGGGATTGACCGGCAGCTCACCATCGAGGTCATAGGTCCCGGCCAGGACTTCTTTCCAGCCCATACCGCGCTCGGCGAATCCGAGGTCCTCCATCAGGACCAGTTCGGTCGGGGTGAAGCAGTCGTGCACTTCAGCCATGGCGATCTCGGCGCGCGGGTTGGTGACCCCGGCCTGTTCGTAGGCGTCCTGGGCGCAACGGGCGACCTCGTCGAAAGTCGTGTAGTCGTAGTCGGGGTCGAGCGGACCGCGAGCTGGGCCGGCGGTGAACGAGAGCGCCTTCACGTACAGGGGATTGTCGGTGTACTTGTGGGCGTCTTCGGCCCGGACGAGAATTGCCGCAGCCGAACCATCGGACACGCCCGAGCAGTCGAAGATGCCGAGCTGGCCGGCGATCAGCGGAGCATTGCAGATCGTTTCCTGGCTGACTTCCTTCTGGAACTGGGCTCGAGGGTTGCGCGCACCGTTGTAGTGGTTCTTCCACGCGATGCGGGCCATGACCTCTTTCATCTCGTCGGGGTCCACGCCGTACTTGTCGGCGTAGGCCGGGGCGAGGAGCGAGAAGCTGGCCGGAGCGGTCGAGGTGGCCTGGGTGCCGTCGCTCGGTACCGATGAGCCGGTGAGGCCGGACATACCGTTGTCCTTGAGCTTCTCCACGCCGATGGCCATGACCATGTCGAACGCGCCAGACGCCACGGCATAGGCCGCGTTGCGGAACGCCTCGGAACCGGTCGCGCACATGTTCTCCACGCGGGTGACCGGCTTGTAGTCGAGCTTCAGGGGCTTGGACAGTGTGAGGCCCGACGTGCCCGATCCGAGCGTGCCGAACCAGAACGCGTCGATGTCGTCCTGGGCGATTCCGGCCGAGTCGTATGCGGCGTGGGCCGCTTCGATCAGCATGTCATCGACGGATTTGTCCCAGTGCTCACCGAAATTGGTGCAGCCCATGCCGATGATGGCGACCTGATCCTTGATGCCTCGTGAACCCATGATGTGCTCCTTAACGGGTGCGTTCCCTGTTGTTGCAGCGTTTTGCCGCGATGCGCAGCTGGCGCTGAGTTATCGAATCGGTGTTGCTTTCCAGAAGTAGTTGTGCACGCCGTCGGCGGTAAGCATACGACGGAACGTCATGCGGACACGCATACCGATCGCCACCTCTTCGGGGTCAGCGTCGGTGAGCTCGCAGTTGAAGCGTCCGCCACCGTCGAAATCGATGACGACGACGATGGTCGGCGGCGACGGCGAGAAGGCCAGTCGGTCGATGGTGTAGGTAGCGACGGTGGCCTCGATGTCGGCCATCGGGATCATGTCCATCTCATCGACGGCGCCGCCCTTGAGCGATACACGTTGCGGGGGGAGGTGCACCATGCCGCTGCTGCGATCCCGGCTGGCCATGAAGCCGAACTTCCACTGCGTATTGCGGGCTGACGGCGGTGCAGCTGGCGGCTCGGGGTCCGGACGGCGTGGAGGTTCGCGATCGAGGAATCCGCGCCAGGTCAGGAACTTCTGGTAGTCGAGGTCGTCGTTGCCATCCTCGATCTGCTGGGCGACGGTCGTCGACGGCGAGTAGTCGCTGATCGCGTCGGTCGTTCGGAAAAAGTTGACGTCGCATCCATCGGCCAGCGAGATCACCATGATCAGCTGACCCGGTTCGGCCGAGTCGAGCAGGTTGCACAGGGCCAGCAGCCCGTGGCTGGAGCCGCTGTTGCCGACCGAGCTGGTCAGATCATCGACGACCGGCTTGTCGCCGACCCCGGCTGCACCCGCAGCACCACGTGCGGCACGGCTGTGGAGTCCGGTGACGATGACGGCGTCGACGCTCTCTGACGAAATCTCGACGTCCTTGAAGGCTGCGGTAGCTGCTTCGGAGACCAGGGGCTTGTAGGCCGCCTCGCCAAATCGCTCCTCCCACACCCGCGAATAGGGCCAACCCGGCTGGCGCCAACGGTCGAGGAATTCGCCGGTTGCGGAGGCCCCGCCGAGCCATTCGGCGATGACTGGCCCGTCGATCTCGCTGCCGACCATGAGCGCGACCGCTGCGTCGCCGAGATTGGCCTCGTCGGAACTGCCGGGCCGGCCGGTGCGCACGTCAGACGTGGTCATCAACACGGGACGGGAATCGTTGAGCGCGGCGAGCATTGCGCCGGTGGTCGAACGGACCGAGCCGGTCATGTCGGTGGCGAAGACACTCGATGGCATGTTGAGCGCCGCATGGATGGCGTTGGCGTTGGTCTTGTCGAGATACGGCGGCGTGACCGAGGAGAACGAGACGACTGCTGGCTCGGGGGTCTCGCTCGAGCGCATCAGTGCGCGTGCGGCTTCGACCGCCATCGAGGTCGCGTCCTCGTCGTAGGACGCGACCGCACGGGTGCCACGGCCCCCACCGCTGCCGAGCGCAGCAGTGATCGATTCCTTGCGGAGCCGGTAATACGGCACATACGCGCCGTAACCGAGGATGCCTCTCATCTTGCTTCCCTTGTTGCGAATGGTGGCTTCGATCATGCCATGCACCGCAGGGGCCCCGGAAGTTCGCTGCACTCGGGCTGATCTACGATTGAACGATGGAGGACGCCACCGACCAGAACTGGATCGGGGTCGGTGAGCGTCCGTCCGATGATGAACCAATGGTCCGTCGCTCCGAGGGTCGCGATCAGCGGTGGTTGCTGGTGCTTGGCGGGCTGATCGCCGCATGGGTCGTCGTGGTCGTCGTCGGGCGGCTCGCCGCACCCGACGAGATCGCCCAACCTCCGCCGACCCCGGAACCGACGGCTACGCCGGCCCCTACCGCTACGCCTGCGCCCACGGCGACTCCCGCGCCGACACCGATCCGCGAGCAGATCCCCGAGGACCAGATCGAGATCACCCAGCTCGGTTCTCGCCTGCAATCGACGGTGCAGGTCGACCGCATGGTCCGCCAGATCAGCCGACGGGACACGGGGGCACGCGTCGGTTACCTCAGCAACGAAGGCCTGGTCGTGGTCGACCTGGGCGCCGGGACGACCTGGGTGCTGCCACTCACCGATCTCGCCGGCTCCGCGGATGCGCTTCCGATCGACCCGTCGTCGGCCTTACTACGGACCGGCGGGCGCACGATCGCGGTGGCCCGCGACGATTTCTCACCACAGATCGTGGCCGACGATGGCAGCCTGATCGTCGCTGACACCCGACCGGGCGGCACGTACTCGATCCCTGGAGCCGAACTGCAAGCCCAGGCATCGACCATCGTGGTGTCGGGTGCTGCGGCGCAGTCGTCGTACCGAGGGCCTCGCGGCTTCCAGTTCGCGGTCTTCGACGGACTGGGGGTGGTTGCACTCGACCGCTGGACCGAGGGAGCAAGCTTGTTGGCGGGGCCCGACGGGTTCGAGGAGCTGAGCTCGCACCGGGTGCTCGACGGCAACCGAGCGGCCTTGCTCGAGGAAGTCTGCCTGGGCGATGTGTCCTGCATCCTGCTGGCGACGATGACCGACGGCACCCGCTGGGAGGTCCCGGACGACTTCCTCGAGTTCGGTGATCGAGTCTCCCTGTCGCCGGATGGCACGGCACTGCTGCGGTTCAGCCAGCACGGGTTTGCCGAGATCTACGACTCGCTCGACCGCAGCCGATCGTGGATCACCGGCGCATCGATGGAGCGGGGTGTGTGGGGCCCCGGATCCGACTTCGTCGTGTGGCTCGACCTGCTGGGCACCCCGGAGCTGCGGGTCATGTTCCGCGACGACCCGGACCTGTTGGCCGTTGACCTGCTCGAACTCGGCTTGCCTCGGCCGCTGGACACCGAGCTCGTCGCCTTCGCCGCCGTGCCGACCACGGGATGATCGCGGCTGCGTGCCCGAGCATGCCTGAGCGAGCCCGACCCGGAGCAGCTTCTCACCGAGTCCAGGTCCGCTCCCTTCTTCTCACCGACTCCAGGTCCGGAAGCCGGGCACTGAGTCGGTGAGAACGCGCCGATGGGCGCCAGATCGGTGAGAACGAGAGCTTCAGCGAATACTCACCGGCGTGGTGACCTCGGCGTAGAAGTCGTTGCCCTTGTCGTCGACGACGATGAACGCGGGGAAGTCCTCGACCTCGATCTTCCAGATGGCTTCCATCCCGAGCTCGGGATACTCGAGGACCTCCACGTGACGGATCGAATCCTTGGCCAGCCGTGCTGCGGGACCACCGATTGAACCGAGGTAGAACCCGCCGTGCGTCGCGCATGCCTGGGTGACCTGCGGGGAGCGGTTTCCTTTGGCCAACATCACCATCGACCCGCCGGCGGCCTGGAACTCGTCCACGTAGGGATCCATCCGGCTCGCGGTCGTCGGGCCGAACGAGCCAGATGCGTAGCCCTCGGGAGTCTTGGCCGGACCCGCGTAGTAGATCGGGCTCTCACGGAGGTACTCGGGCATCTCCTCGCCGGCGTCGAGGCGTTCCTTGATCTTGGCGTGGGCGATGTCGCGCCCGACCACCAGAGTGCCGCTCAGCGACAGGCGGGTCTTGACCGGGTATTGGGTGAGCTGGTTGCGGATGGCGTCCATGGGCTGATTGAGGTCGACGGTGACGACCTCGCTGGACAGATCGCCCTCGGTGGCCTCGGGGAGGTACTTGGCGGGGTCCTGCTCCAACGCCTCGAGCCAGACACCATCGGCGTTGATCTTTGCCAGCGCCTGGCGATCGGCCGAACACGACACGGCGATGCCGACGGGGCACGATGCGCCGTGGCGGGGCAGCCGGATGACCCTCACGTCGTGGCAGAAGTACTTGCCGCCGAACTGTGCGCCGATGCCGAAGCCTCGGGTCATCTCCAGGATCCGATGCTCCCAGTCGAGATCGCGGTAGCCGTGGCCCAGCTCGGTGCCCGCCGTGGGCATACCGTCGTAGTAGCGGGTCGACGCCATCTTGGCCATCTCGACGGCGTACTCCGCCGACGTGCCGCCGATCACCACGCCGAGGTGGTATGGCGGACACGCCGAGGTGCCGATCTTGCGCAGCTTCTCGTCGAGGAACGCCATCAGGCTCTTCTCGTTGAGCAGCGCCTTGGTCTCCTGGAACAGGAAGCTCTTGTTCGCCGAACCACCGCCCTTGGCCATGAAGAAGAACTTGTACTCATCGCCTGGGGTGTGTTCGATCTTGATCTCGGCCGGCAGGTTGTTGCCCGTGTTCTTCTCGCCGAACATCGACAGAGGCGCGAGCTGCGAGTAGCGCAGGTTCGACGTCTGGTAGGTGTCGAAGATGCCTTTGGCGATGGCCGGTTTGTCATCGCCGTCGGTCAGCACGTACTGACCCTTCTTGGCCTTGACGATGGCCGTGCCGGTGTCCTGACATCCGGGCAGGATCCCGGCGGCGGCGATGTTGGCATTCTTCAGGAGTTCGAGGGCGACGAAGTGGTCGTTCGGGGAAGCATCGTCATCGTCGAGGATCGCGCGCAGCTGTGCCAGGTGACCCGGCCGCAACAGGTGGGCGATGTCGCGCATCGCTTCGGCTGTCAGGGCGGTAATCGCAGAGTGGTCGACCTCGAGGAAGCTGCGTCCACCCAACTCGAGCTGGTTCACGCCCTCGGTCGTGACGAGCCGATACTCGGTCGCGTCGGCTTCGACGATCGGGTTGAGGTCGGTGTACTCGAAGGCGGGCATGGGCTCTCCTGGGGATTGCGATCGCCGGCGCTGTTGGCCAGCGTCGGCCGAGCCTAACTTCTCAGTGTTCATCCACACTGAGCGGGCGCCGGTCGCTAAGGTCCCGGCGACACTCAACTACCCAGGGGGATGGGCATGGCTCTGGAAGTTTCCGCGGGGAACTACCCGGTCTACTACGCAGTCACCGAGGACAATCGCGTCGCGCGGTGGCGTCCGTTCGTGCATTGGATCATGGCGATCCCGCACCTGATCATCGGCGCGTTCCTGTCATTTGCCGGCGCATTCGCGGTGATGATCTCGTGGTTCGCAATCGTCTTCACCGGCAAGATGCCGGAGGGGTTGGCGAACTTCATCATCATGGGTCAGCGCTACAACGCTCGGGCCAACGGGTTCGCGCTGTGGCTGACCGAGCAGTACCCGCCGTTCGACTTCTCGTCGACCGCAGGTGACCCTGGCAACTACGCCATCCGGCTCGACATCACGCCGGCGCTCGAAGGACGCAATCGACTCACGGTTTTGCTGCGGTACTTCACGATGATCCCGATCATGTTCTTCTTCTTCATCGTGTTCATCGGGGTGTACTTCGTGAACCTGATCGCGTTCTTCGCCATCCTGTTCACGGGTCGTTACCCGGTCGGCATGCGCAGCTTCGTCTGCCGGGCGCTTCGTCTCGGCCAGCGCGCGACGGCCTATGCCAACCTGTTGACCGACCAGTACCCGCCGTTTGCGCTCGAGTAAGGGTCGAGCCGAACCGACGCCTCAGCCTGCGGCCGGGGTCCCCGCATAGGGCGGCGGATCTCCGGCCTCGGGCAGGACCGGGGTGCTCCAGCTCATCTGCTCGGAGAGGGTCTTGCAGACCTTCCACCAGTTGTTGGGGTGCCAACCTTCGGCCGATCCCACGACGTTGAGCGCGTGGTCGAGGTGCACAAAGGCGGGAAGTGCGTCGAGCTCGAGGCTCCGCACCAGTGCCCGATCGGGGTCGGAGAACGTGAGGAACTGCTCAGCGATCGGGCCGAGGAACTGACGGACCTCGTCGTCGTTGCCGGTGACGACGAACGCCGTGCGCACGTCGGCGGCGTTGTAGTTCGCGAGCACGCGGGCTGCGGTGTCGATGATCCAGGAGCTCTCGTGGGTGAACGGGTCGAGGATCACGGTCGCGAGATGGAACGTGGTGACCCAGTCGCCGAGGGGACGCGGGTCGCCCTGCAGCGGATCGAGCGAGATCTCGGGAGAGGGAGCGGTAGCCATCGGACCTGACGCTAGCGCGCCGATCCACCCAAACGGCGCCCTGCGGAGGCGACGATGCAGCGCTGTCGCACTAGGTTGTCGGGGTGCACCCGATCGAGCGTCTTCGTTACGTCGCCCGCGCGTCGCATGTCCCGCCCAAGTACCTCGTCCGCGAGACCGCGATGGCATTGTCAGACTTCGTGGGCGACGACGCCGTGCTCCTCATCTCGTGCAAACGCATCCTCGATCGACAGCCTTCCGCTGCGCCATTGGTGTGGCTGGTTGCCCACGCGCTGGGCGCTCCGAACCCAGTGTCGGCTCTGTGGCAGGCGGCGGAGGAGATCGAGGACGACAAGACGCACGCGGCAGTCGGTTATGAGCTGCCCGACGACGCATCGATCGCCGTCATCGGCTGGTCCGACTGGCTCGAGGGCTTGCTGCGGTCGCGGGGCGATCTCTCGCTCGTGGTGATCGACATCGACGGCGAGGCGGAGTTCGAGCTCGAACAGTCCGTCGATCCCGACCAGCACTGGATCTGCGTGGATCCGAGCGGCGCCGGCCAAGCGCTCGGCGAGGCGACACACGTCTTGCTCGGCCTCGATGCCCTCGGCCCGGAACTGTCGATCGCTCGTCAGGGTGCGCTGTCGCTTGCCGCTACCGCCAAGCAGCGTGGGCTGCCGGTGTGGGCGGTCGCACCAACTGGGGTTGCACTGCCGGATCGTATGTATGGCGGCCTCGCTCGGCGCTGGCACGAATCCGAGCATGCGCCCATCTGGGAACGGGCGGTGGAGGAAATCGAAACGCGCCTGTTCGACCGGGTCGCAACCCATCGCGGCGTCGTCGGTGCCGAAGACGCCATGCGGATGAGCGGTTGTCCCATCGTGCCGGAGTTGTTCTGATCGGCCGCGTCGTCGCACCACCGCACCAGGTCGTCGACCCGCTGCTGGCCTGGTCGGCCACGCACCTTCGAGACCTTCCCTGGCGTCGCAGCCGCGACCCGTGGGCCGTGCTCGTGAGCGAGGTGATGCTTCAGCAGACGCAGGTCGCGCGGGTCATCGATCGCTGGCACGAGTTCCTGGCACGATTCCCGACGGTCACCGATTGCGCTGACGCCACAGCCGCTGACGTGATCGGACTCTGGGCCGGCTTGGGCTACAACCGGCGGGCCGTGAATCTCTGGCGCGCTGCGGTCCATGTGCGAGATGGACACGGCGGTCGCATGCCGAGCGATGTGGCCGGGCTGCTCGCCTTGCCGGGTGTGGGGCCGTACACCGCTCGAGCGGTTGCCGCGTTTGCCTATGAACTCGATGTGGGCGTCGTCGACACCAACGTGGGGCGTCTCCTCGCTCGCTGGACGGGCGCGACCTTGAACGCACGCGAGGCGCAAGCGATCGCCGACGACCTCGTTCCGGCCGGAGGCGGCTGGCGATGGAACCAGTCACTCTTCGACTTCGCCGTCGCGGTGTGCACGAAGCGCTCGCCCGAGTGCGCCGGCTGCCCGTTGACCACGGCGTGCGTCTGGAGCGGGGTGGGTGACGACCCGGCGGACGCCTCGGCTGGGGTCTCGGCGCGCCAGTCCCGATTCGAGGGTTCGCGTCGCCAGGTGCGCGGTCGACTACTCGACGCGCTTCGCGTCGGGCCGATCGCGCCGAGTCGTCTCGCAACGTTCGGACGGCCGACCGATACCTCCGACGACCTCAACCAGATCGTGGCATCGATGGTTCGCGATGGTCTGGTCGTCGAACGTGACGGGGAACTACGCCTTCCGAGCTAGGCCACCGGCACTGCCGAGGCGAGCTGGCGCGGAACAGCAGGGCGAACACCGCAGGGCAGATGTGGCCGTATGAGCCATGTGAAGGGTGACCACATCACCGATGATCGACAGATCGAGACCTGAGTCCTACACTTGCGCTCCGTGCCAGCGATGAAAGTCACCTTCCACGGGGTCCGCGGCTCGACTCCATTCAGCGCCGAGGGTCACTGCGGATTCGGGGGCAACACCTGCTGCGTGGTCGTCGAGGTCCCTGACGAGGCACCGATCATCCTCGACATGGGCACAGGGCTCTTCGGCTACGGACTGAGCCTTGGCGGCACCGCAATCGAGGCGACCACGTTGTTGACCCATCTCCACTGGGATCACGTGGCGGGCCTGCCGTTCTTTTCTCCCGTGCTCATGCCCGGCGGGGTGCTCGACATCTACGGACCGCCCGACCAAGGCATGACACTCGACCAGGCGATCAACCGGCTCATCGAACCGCCGTTCTTCCCGGTCACCATGGCCGACTTCGCCGGCGAGATTCGCATCCACGACTTCTGGCACAGCGACATGGCGATCGGTTCGGCGAAGATCCGGTCGTTGCCGGTGCCACACACCAGCGCCACCAGCGGGTATCGGGTCGAAGTCGGCGGCGCGTCCGTCGTGTATGTGCCCGACCATCAGCAGCCGATCGATGACCCCTCCAAGGTCGCCGACACCGTCCTTGAACTCTGCGACGGCGCTGACCTCCTGATCCACGATGGTCAGTATCCGCCGCATCTCTTCGAGAAGCGGGCGCATTGGGGGCACTCCACGCCCGGCTATGCGGTCGAGGTTGCCCGTCAAGCCGGCGTGGGCTCGGTCGCCTTGTTCTCGCATGACCCCATGCACACCGACGAAGATCTCGAGCGCATCGAGGCCGACGCCCAGGAGATCGGCCGGGCCGCCGGTGTTGCCGACGTGTTCTCGGCCCGCGAGGGCATGATCATCGAGCTCGGCTGACCGTGCCGATCTACGCGCTCGGCGATCAGGAACCATCGATCGCCTCCGACGCCTACATCCATCCCGACGCCGTCATCATCGGCAGTGTCACCATCGGCTCGAAGTCGACCGTCTGGCCAAGCGCGGTGCTTCGCGGTGACGATGGCGAGATTCGCGTCGGCGATGAGACCTCGATCCAGGACGGCAGCGTTCTGCACACGACCGAGCTGCTTCCGACGATCGTCGGAAGCCGGTGTGTGATCGGGCATCTCGTGCACCTCGAGGGCTGCCGCATCGAAGACGACGCCCTGGTGGGGAGCAACTCGGTCGTACTCCACGACGCTGTGGTCGGCAGGGGAGCGTTGGTTGCCGCGAGCGCCGTGGTGCTCGGCGGGACCAAGATTCCCGACGGTGCGCTGGCGGTCGGTATCCCGGCATCGATCAAGCCGGATCGGGCCGATCAGGACTCGATCCGCATGGGTGCGGAGAGCTACGTCGAGCGAGGCGAGCGCTTCGCTCGCGAACTCCGCCGGCTCGATTGAGCGAGTCGCGGCCGATGGGGAGCCGCGGTCAGAAACCGATGCGGGCCGGCACGCTGAGTCGCGGCCGGATGTCGGCGAGGGTGCCGACGGGGGACAAGACGTTGCCCTGCCCCGCGAAGGTCCCGGCGGTCACGACACGTTCGAGCACGGTCTGGGATTCGATGCCTTTGACGCAGGTGCCGACGCCGAGCGAGCTGACCGCCCGGACGAGGCCGACGACGACCTCCGGATTCACCTGTCGACTGCGCGTGGTGTCGAGGGCGGTCACCTTGACCATGTTCGGGCGGAGCTGGTTGATCAGCCGCAGCGAGGCAGGCCCGACGCCGTAGCCGTCGATCACGACCCCAGAGCCGATTGCCCGGAGCTCGCTGAGTGCGTCGATCTCCCGAGTGCTCATCGGGACGAAGTCGTTGGTGTCGACCTCGAAGGCGAAGTTGTGCGGTCCGATGTGGTGGCGTCGGAACGCCTCGGTGACCCGGCGGACGAACTCACCCGATGCAAGGCTCTGGCCGGACACGTTCATGTGAATCCGCGGTGCGGTCTGACCGAGCTCGCGACGCCAGTTGCGGGCGACCGCGATCGCTCGACCCAGCATGGCGGCGTCGATCGACTGGGAGTGTTCGCGGACCAGCCGGAGCACGTCGGCACCGCTCACGAGTTCGTCGCCGGCGTCGCGCAGCCGGATGAACAACTCGACCCCGATGACACGCCCGCTCGCGAGCTCGTAGAGCGGTTGGGAGGCGACGTCGAGGCCGTCACCGCTGATCGCGGCCAACAACTTGGTGCGCAGCGACTCGTCGGCCGCAATACGTCCCTCCATCTCCGAGTCGAAGATCTCGAAGCGCGCGCCGCCCCGGGCCTTGGCGCGATACATCGCGGCGTCGGCTCGGCCAACGAGTTCGAGGGCGCTCAGAGAGCCGCTGTGGTCGAACGCGATGCCGATGCTGGCCGAGAGCGGCTGATCGTTGTCACCGGTGAGCTTCTCGAGGATGCGCTCGGCGACCGATCTGGCTTGATGCTCTTCCTCGAGCGACTCGCAGAGCACGACGAACTCGTCGCCGCCGAATCGGGCGACGGTGTCGCCGTCTCGCATGCAGGTGCGGATGCGCTCCGCGGCCTGAATGAGTGCGGTGTCGCCCTCCTCGTGGCCGTGGCGATCATTGATGCCCTTGAGGCCGTCGAGGTCGATGAACAGTGCGGCCAGAAGATCGCCGTTTCGACGACTGCGCCGACGCGCCTGGTCGAGTCGGTCGAGGAGGACGACGCGGGTCGGCAGGCTGGTCAGCGGGTCGGGGGCGACCCTCGTGGCGTGCTCGGTGATCGCCGTGCCGATGAGAATCGTGGCGGTATTGGGCGGCTGGTCGCCTCGGTGATGCGGAACCCAGAGTGTCACCGCCGTGGTCGAACCGTCGTGTTGGGTGCGGCATCGCAACTCGCCGGACCAGACGCGACCGGCGAGCACTTCGGGCAGAATCTCGCCAGCGATGGTGTCGGCGGCGGCGGGAACGAACAATTCGAGGGCTGAGCTGACGTCGAATGGGTCATCCGGACCGCCGGGTGGCAGGTCAGGTCGGTCCCGCTCGATGTCGAGCAGACGCAGCGAGGGGACCTCCACGATGGCGCGCGAGGGCAGCGCTTCGGTATGCCCGATGATCGCTTGGGTTCCTCGCATGTTTCGTGCCCGCGCGAAGAGATGGCCTTCGCGTGCCCAGGGTGACAGAGTCTCACTCGTGTGATCGGCGACTGCAAGCCATCTAGTCCGGAAGAATGAGACCGTTTGGTGCGTTGGCCTCACCATCACCGAACGTAGAATTGGGCATCACCCGCCCGGTTCCTGAGGAGCGACATGGCGAACACCGACGTGGATCTCGGCCTCGGCCGATACAAGCTCGGCTGGAGCGACGAAGAAAACTACGTCTTCAAGCCGAAGAAGGGCTTGTCGACCGACATCGTCAACGAGATGTCCTGGATGAAAGGCGAGCCGTCGTGGATGCGCGACTTCCGCCTGAAATCCCTCGACCGGTTCGACAAACGACCCATGCCCAACTGGGGTGGCGCCGTAGAGGACGTTGACATCGACGACATCTACTACTACGTCAAGCCAACCGAGGGCCAAGCCAAGGACTGGGACGACGTCCCGGAGACGATCAAGGACACCTACGAAAAGCTCGGCATCCCCGAGGCCGAGCGCAAGTACTTCGCCGGCGTGACCGCCCAGTACGAGTCCGAGGTCGTCTACCACAAGAACCGTGAAGACCTCGAGGCCCAGGGCGTCATCTTCACCGACATGGACACCGCGCTGCGCGAGCACCCGGACATCGTCCGGCAGTATTTCGGCAAGATCATTCCGCCGAACGACAACAAGTTCTCGGCCCTCAACTCGGCCGTGTGGTCGGGCGGCAGCTTCATCTATGTGCCACCCGACACCGAGGTCGAGCTGCCCCTGCAGGCCTACTTCCGGATCAACACCGAGAACATGGGCCAGTTCGAGCGCACGCTGATCATCGCTGACGAGGGCTCCAAGGTGCATTACATCGAGGGCTGTTCGGCCCCGGTGTACTCGACTGACTCGCTGCACTCGGCGGTCGTCGAGATCGTGGTCAAGCCCTCCGCACGGGTGACCTACACGACGATCCAGAACTGGTCGAACAACGTCTTCAACCTGGTGACCAAGCGAGCTCGGGTCGAGGAAGAGGGTCACATGGAGTGGGTCGATGGCAACATCGGCAGCCAGCTCACCATGAAGTACCCGGCCGTAGTCATGGTCGGTCCCAAGGCTTCGGGCACCGTGTTGTCCGCCGCGTATGCCGGCCCTGGCCAGCATCAGGATGCCGGCGCCAAGATGACCCATGCGGCGCCCGAGACGACCAGCAAGATCATCTCCAAGTCGATCAGCAAAGACGGCGGTCGCACGAGCTATCGCGGTCTGGTTCGGGTCGAGCCCGATGCCCACGGCTGCAAGAGTTTCGTGCAGTGCGACGCGCTCATCCTCGACGATGAGAGCTCGAGCGACACGTATCCATACATGGAGATCGGTTCACCCGATGCCGTCATCGGTCACGAGGCGACCGTGTCCAAGGTCGCCGAGGAGCAGATGTTCTACCTGATGAGCCGTGGTCTCTCTGAGGAGCAGGCCATGGGCATGATCGTGAACGGGTTCATCGAGCCCGTCACGCGTGATCTTCCGATGGAATATGCGGTGGAATGGACTCGTCTGATCGAGCTCCAGATGGAGGGCTCGGTCGGCTGAGCCGACGACCGAGGATTCCCACCATGCCCATGCGTCAAGACTGCAAGTTCTTCGAGAGTCGCACGTACGCGACCGGTGACACGGTCCGTAAATGCGATCTCGATCTCGCGCCTGAGGCGCCCTGGCGTTGCCCGGAGAACTGCGAGGCGTATACCCGCCGGATGGCGGATGTGAACTGGGCACACGGCTCCCTTGTGACCCCGCCAACACCGGACGAGCCCGACTCGCTCGGCGATGACGAATCGATTGCGGCGCTACTCGATGCTGCCGAAGAGATCGTTCGATCCGCCGGCCCCGATGTGCTCGCCGACCTCGAGCAGGAACGGGCGAAGCGTTCCAAGAAGCGGTTCGGACTGAAGAAGTCTGGTGGCCAGTCCGGTTCGGGCAAGAAATCAGGCGGCGGTGCACGAGGTCGACTCGGCAACCTGGGTCAGTACCTTCGGGATCAACGCAAGAAAGGCCAGTAGTGGACCCCTTTGATCGCGGAACTCACCCGCAGGGTGAGCGTCCAGGCCGCGCCGCGGCCTCCGAGCGCCTCGACGGCGCCAAGCTGCCGAGTTGGGAGTCGGAGGAGTGGCGCTACAGCCCGGTCGCCGATCTCGACCTGAGCCGCTTCGAGCCGGTCACCGATGCTGCGCCATTGACCGACGACGAGATGGCCGAGATCCGTCAGCGCTATGGCTCACCCAACCTCGTGGTGACCCGCAACGGGGTCGTGGTGCATACCGAGGGTGCGGTCGAGACGACCGGTGGTTCCGAGTCGTCCGTGGCGGGCAACGGTGACCTGTTCGCCGACATGAACGCCGTTTTCGCCCGGGAAACGGTCAAGGTCGCGGTCAAGGACGGCGGCATGGTGATGGATGAGATCGTCGTCTTCCACCTGATCGACGCCGACGGCGCAGCCGTGTTCACCCACCTCCATGTCGATGCCGGCGAGTCTGCTGCCGTCAAGGTGCTCGAGGTCTTCTGGTCCGACGACATCGAAGCACTCGTGGTGCCCCACATCGAGGTTTCCTGCGCCGCGGCCGCCAACGTCGGCTATGTGGGTCAGCAACACCTCGGCCCACGGGTTTGGCAGATCGGCAGCCAGATCAGCGAGGTCGGCCAGCAGGGCACGTTCCGCTCGTCGCTCGGCGCGTTCGGCGGCGCCTATGCCCGCCTGCGCAGTGATTGTCGTTTGGTCGGGCGCGGCGCCCACGGCGACCTCGACGCGGTCTACTTCGGCGATCGCGACCAGGTGCTCGACTTCCGCACCTTCCAGGATCACGACGCTCCCGACACGACCAGCAACCTCCTGTTCAAGGGCGTGGTTGACGACTCAAGTCGCGCGATCTACACCGGCCTGATCCGCGTTGCCGAAGAAGCGCGTGGGACCCAGGCGTTCCAGACGAATCGCAACATCAAGCTCGGTGAGGATTCGTGGGCTGAGTCGGTACCGAATCTCGAGATCGAGACCGACGACGTGCGTTGTAGTCACGCCTCGACGGTCGGCCCGATCGATGAGGAGCAGCGCTTCTATCTGGAGACCCGCGGCGTCCCACCCGAGGTCGCCGACCAACTGATCGTCGCGGGCTTCTTCGACGAGGTCATCGAGGACCTGCCGATCAAGTCGGTCGCCGAGTCCTTGCGCATCGCCGTCGAACAGAAGCTCAGCAAGGTCGCGTGATGCGCATCGAACGCGAAACCAAGGTCTGCGCCGAAGAGGACGTCGAGGTCGGTGCCGCTCGGCGATTCGACATCGATGAGCACCGAGTCGCGGTGGTCCGCGGCGAAGACTGCTGGTTTGCCATCGGCGACGAGTGCAGCCACGCCGACTACTCGCTGGCCGAGGGCGAGGTCGACCTCGACGAATGCACGATCGAGTGCTGGAAGCACGGCAGCCTCTTCTCGTTGGAGACGGGCATGCCCGAGACACTGCCGGCGACCCAGCCGGTCCCGGTCTATTCGATCCGAGTCGCCGACGGCGATGTGCTGTTGACCATTCCTGCCGCTGAGGAGGCCGACGATGGGTGAGCTGATCATCGACAACGTGTCCGCCCGGATCGGCGACAACCAGATCCTGCGCGGCGTGGACATGATCGTCCGGAGCGGCGAGGTCCACGCCATCATGGGCCCCAACGGCGCCGGCAAATCCACCCTCGCCGGTGTGATGACGGGCCGGCCCGACGTCGTCGTGACCGGTGGTTCGATCCGCCTCGATGGTGTCGAGATCCTTGAGCTGTCGCCCTACGAGCGTGCGCAGGCTGGTCTTTTCCTGATCATGCAGTATCCGACCGAGGTGCCGGGTGTACGGGTACCCGACATGATGCGCGCCGCGTTCGAAGCCTCGGGTCGCGACACCTCCGACGTCGATGCTCGCATCGCCTCCGAGGCCGAGCGTCTCGAGATTCCTGCCCCACTGTTGGATCGACCGGTCAACGTCGATCTCTCCGGCGGCGAGAAGAAGCGCAACGAAACCCTGCAGCTCGGCGTGCTGGCTCCGAAGTTCGCGGTGCTCGACGAGCTCGATTCCGGACTCGACGTCGACGCGATGCGGTTGGCGTCGGCACGCGTCGAGGCCGAGACCAACGACAACAACCTCGGTGTCATCGCGATCACGCACTACAACCGACTACTCGACGAACTCAACGCCGATGTCGTCCACGTGCTCGTCAACGGGCGCATCGTCGACTACGGGCCGGCCGAGCTGGCCAACGAGATCGAGGCCCGCGGCTATGACCGCTGGTTGGCGATGGGCGCGACCGAGGTTGGCGTCGGCCTCGGCGGTTCCCTCGGCAAACTCATGGCTCCCGCCGGAGCCCCAGCCGCCGACGACCCCTTCGCCGACCCACTCGCCTGACATCAAACCTGGCACCGATGTCGCTTTGGCTCACGCTCCGTGAGTCGACCCGGCATCAAACCTGGCACCGATGTCGCTTTGGCTCACGCAGAGTGAGTCGAGACGACATGGGAACCTGGCACCGGGAGAGGCACCGGGGCACGTAGGGTCGGGCGATGGCTCGTCCACAGTTGCTCAACGAGGAAGACCTGGCGGCGCTCGTCGCCGACCACCCCGAGTGGGAACACGACGGCGACTACATGCGCCGCACGTTCGTGTTTGCCGACTTCGGCGAGGCGTGGGCGTTCATGTCACGCGTCGCCCTTGTCTCCGAGAAGCTCGACCACCATCCCGAGTGGTCGAATGTCTGGAACCGTGTCGAGGTCGCGATCACGACCCACGACGCGGGCGGTCTCAGTGACCTGGACCGACGATTCGTAGCTGCGCTCGATGCGATGGTGACGGAGTGACGATCGAGGCGCCGTTCGTCAGCCTCCGCACCGAGATCAAGCCGGAGTGGATCGACTTCAACGGCCACTTCAATGCCGGCTACTACATGGTCGTCTTTGACGATGCCATCGGCCCGTGGATGCGGTTCATCGGTCTCGACGACGAACACCGCGCCGCCAACGGGGTCACCACCTTCACGGTCGAAGGCCACATCACCTACGACCGTGAGGTTGCTGAGGGCGAGCCGATCGAGGTGCGCACCCAGCTGCTCGGCTACTCGTCGAAAGCGGTGCACGCGTTCCAGCAGATGCATCACGCGGCCGAGGGATGGCTGGCGGCGACCAACGAAGTCATGTCGCTCCACATTTCGATGGAGACACGACGGAGCGCCCCAATGGCACCGCAGATCATGGACCGCCTGGCCGTCATCGAGGCCGCACACGGCGAGCTGCCGGTTCCGCCCCAGGTCGGGCGCACGATGGGAATCCGTCGTTGACCAGGCCGTAGTGTCGATGCATGGTCGCGGCGAAGGGGATCACGCGCGGGTTGCAGCCGCTGACGGCCGAAGTAGCAGCGGCGCTGCCCGGACAGCTCGGGGTCTACGAGGTCGTCGCCGAGGGACAGACGGTGGTGATTGCGCACGCCGGTGGCCATGAGCCCTTCGGCCTGCGCAGTGCGCTCACCGATGCCGCTGAGCGGTGGCCCGGCGCGACGTTCCGATACGAGACGACCCACGCCTACGTGACGCGATGGCAGGAGCTGCTGATGCTCCACGAAGCCGAACACGGGCGGCTACCAGTCGCCAACGCCGATGACGCCCACCGGATCGGCGGGCTCACGTGAGGGGACAGCGCCACTGATGGATTTCCGCCCGAGCGACGAGCAGCAGCTGATCGTCGAGACCGTTCGCCGGTACGTCCGGGAAGAGATCGAACCGCTCGAGCATGACCTCGATCCAGATGCCGGTGATCTCACGCCGCACGATCAGGCACGCTTGGTCGCCATGACGAAGGACATGGGCTTCTACGGCCTCGATATCCCGGAGGAGTTCGGCGGTCCTGGTCTCGATGTGACGACCCGCGCGCTGATGGCGATCGAGATGAGCCAGCATCGGGCCGGCCTGTACAACCCGTGCTACGGCACGTTCGGTGGCGCTGGGCTGGCTCAGCTGTACGAGGCGACCGAGGAGCAGAAGGAGCGCTACCTCTATCCGGCTCTGAAGGGTGAGAAGCGGGGCTGTTTCGCCTTGACCGAGCCCTCCGGCGGCAGCGATCCGGCGCGGGCGATTCGCACTCGTGCGCATCAGGACGGCGATGAGTGGGTGATCAGCGGTTCCAAGCTCTACATCTCCGGAGCGGACAAGGCCGACTTCGCCCTCGTGTTCGCCCGGACGAGCGATGACCCGGGTCGCAACGGGGTGACCGCGTTCATCGTCGACACCGACACACCCGGATTTCATGTCGAGCGTGTCGTGCACACGTTGCGCTCGACGCACTACGCAACCGAGCTCTCGTTCGACGAGATGCGGGTGTCACAGGAGCAGGTGCTCGGCGAAGTGAACCGCGGGTTCGCCATCGCCAATGACCGGCTCAGCAGACAGCGCATCCCCTATGCCGCGGGTTGTATCGGCGTGGCCATCAAGGCCCAGGAAATGGCGGTCGAGTGGGCCAAGAGCCGCGAGGCGTTCGGGAGCATGCTCGCAGAGAAGCAGGCCGTCCAGTGGATGATCGTCGACAACGAGATCGATATTCGCCACGCGCGCTGGTGCGTGCTCGAGGCCGCGCAACGGGCCGACCGAGGCGAGCGCTTCCGAACCGAGGCGGCCATGGCGAAACTCGTGGCGTCCGAAGCGTCTGGGCGCGTCGTGGACCGGGCCATGCAGATTCACGGTGGCATCGGGATGACCAAGGATCTCCCGCTCGAGCGTTGGTATCGAGAGTTGAGGATCCGACGGGTCGGCGAGGGTCCAAGCGAGGTCCAGCGGCTGATCATGGCTCGGGAGATCCTGGGCGGCAGCTTCAAGTGAGCCGACGAGCGTGAGCGAGTTGAACCTGGGTTCGGGCGACAGGCCGCTTCCGCTTGCGGGCGTGACCGTGCTCGACCTCGGCCAGATCTACCAAGGGCCCTACTGCGGGTTTCTTCTGGCGATGGCCGGTGCTCGGGTGATCAAGGTGGAGCCGCCGACCGGCGAGCCGATGCGGGCACGAGGCCCGTCCCTTCCGGCGGCGATGTTGAATTCCGGCAAAGAAGCGATCGCCATCGATCTGAAGCAGCCGAGCGGCCTCGCGATCTTGCTCGACCTCGCCGTGCACGCCGACGTGATGCTGATGAACTTCGCCCCGGGTGTGCCCGAACGATTGGGTCTCGGTTACGACGCGGTGCACGCCGTGAACGACCGGCTGGTCTACGCCCAGGCTTCCGGGTTCGGGGTTCGCGACCCCGACGGCACCCTCGTCGACAGTCCCACTCCGGCGATGGACATCACGATCCAGGCATCGTCGGGCGCCATGATGACGACCGGGTACGAGGACACGCCGCCCCTCAAGGCGGGGGTCGCCTACATCGACTTCCTGGGTGGCACACACCTGTATGGCGCCATCACCACCGCACTGTTCGAGCGCGAGCGGACCGGGCGGGGGAGAAGCATCGAGGTCTCGATGGAGGACACCGCACACTTCGCGCTCACGAGCTCTCTGGCGCAATGGCAGCGAACCGGTTCGACGACTCGGCCGGGAAATCGTCAAGCGAGCGGACTGGCGCCCTACAACGTGTATCGCTGCGCCGATGGTTGGTTGGCGATCATCACGTCCGCTCCCCGCCACTGGCCAGCCCTGATCGAGGCC
The DNA here is from genome assembly GCA_039028435.1 of Actinomycetota bacterium. GTDB lineage: Bacteria > Actinomycetota > Acidimicrobiia > Acidimicrobiales > UBA10347 > UBA10347. Next base: position 190,799 of record JBCCIC010000003.1, read on the forward strand.
ATGGGCCGCCCCGAGCTGGGCGAGGACGATCGATTTCGCAGCGCGGGACGGCGCACGCACAATGTCGAGGCCCTCGATCAGGAAATCGAAGCATGGACTTCGGGACTGCGACGCGACGATGCGATGGAGCGACTGCGGGTTGCTCGGGTGCCGGCCGCAACGGTTCGGACGGTCGACGAGGCCGTTCGCGACGAGCGCCGTCATGCCCGCCGGTCGATGCAATGGGTCGACGACCCGGACCTCGGCGAAGTTCCCCTCGGCTACAGCCCGATCCGGTTCCACGAAAGCCCGATCTTCGAACTCGATCCCGCCCCCTCGCTCGGTCGCGACACCGACCGGGTCCTCGCCGAACTGCTGGGCCTGTCCAGCGACCGAATTGGTGACCTCCAAGCTCACGGCGTCGTTGCCTGACCGGGACGGACACGCGCCGGCAACGACAGGTCGCCGGGCGGTTCCGACCGGCTGCTCGCCGAGGGCTACGAGTGCGAAGGGGTCGACATCGAGCCTGTGGCCGAAGCCGCGGTCGCCCAGCTCGGCTAGGGCCTCACTGCTGCTCTCGGCGGGCGAGCTTCCTTGTCATGTTGTCGGCCAGCCGTGGTGCCTCACCCGGCGTTGACCACGGGCAGGCCGCAATGCAGATGCCACACCCGTGGCTGACGGCGAAGTAGGGCAGACACCGGTCGAAGTCGACGGCCCACTTCTCGACCCCACGAACAAGCCTGGGCTCGGGCGCGATCGCGTCGGGTGGGCAGGCATCGGTGCAGATCCTGCATCCTTCACAGAACTCCGTGGCCCCGAACCGGTCCGGACGGGTGACGGCGACCGGTGCGTCGGTGAGTACGGCCGCCAGACGGAAGGAGCTGCCGAGGGTGCGGTTGATGATCGAGCCGTGCTTGCCCAGCTCGCCGAGACCTGCGGCGAGCGCCGCAGGGACCATCTGGATGGGGCCGGCACCCGGCCCGCCATGACCGTCGGCCCGCCAACCTCTCGCCCGGATGAAGTCGGCCAGCGCCCGAGCCGCGGCCGTTCCCCGGTTGTACTGGCGGTGAACTTCCATCGCCGAGGGGAACTCGGGCGCCGTCGCGAGCTCGCCGTGGTCCATGCGCAGGCCGAGCACGATGATCCGCGAATGGTCGGTCTCGCGGCCCTCGAAGAACCAGTCCGGATCGACGCAAGTGGCGCCGACCAGCTCGACGTGGTGACCGTCGGCGGATTGCGTGAATGCGGTGATATCGGTGAGCCACTCCTCGGCAGAGAGGTCGACGGCCTGCGAGGCGACCGGCACCGCTTCGTGGCGATCGTCCATTCGCAACACCGTTCGCAGTTCGGGATGTGCGACGAACTCTTCGGTCATGCGCTGCTGGATTGCGCCGTGGGCGAGGTCCCGAGGGTTGGCCCACATCACCACGGTGGGTCGGCGGACCGCGGATTCGAACCAACCGTTGAGGTCGTTACCGGATACGTCGCCCATCAGCTCGACAATGTCGTCGGGGGGTGCCCACACCGGTGTGGTCCGCTCCATCCGACGTCTGGTCATGCGCCGATCGTAGAGCGTGGGGATCGCGTCCTCGTCACCCTCCCTCGCTAGCGTGAGGCGCCGTGACCGATGAGCGTGTCCCCGTGTTGCCGGGAGAGTGGGTCGCCGGGTGGCAGGGTGACGATCGCATCGCGTGGGTCTTCGAACGGGCCGAGGTGACCTACGACACCTTCGCCGGGCGGGTCTTCCGTACTGCCGATTGGCTGAGAGCGCAGCGGGTTGCAACCGGCGATCGAGTGAGCTGGGTCGGGTTGAATCGGATCGAGCTCTTCGAGCTGTTCCTTGCGTGTGCGCGAATCGGTGCGATTTTCAACCCGCTCAACAACCGGCTCACGCCGACCGAGCTCGCCGGGCTGATCGATGACGCCCAACCGACGCTCATCGCGACCACCGACGGTTTCGCCGAGCTCGCGGTGTCGGCGGTCGAGCGAAGCGGTGTCGAGGTGCCGGTCATCGATCTCGACACATCGCAGCTCGAACCAGCCGCCGTTCTCGCGGCGGCGGAACCGGCCGATCGCCCCGCTCCGGAATCACCGTTGTTGATGGTGTTCACGTCGGGTACGACGGGTCGCGCCAAGGGCGCCGTGCTCAGCCAGCGTGCGGTAGCCGCCACAGTGGATCACGGCGTGCGTTCCCAGGCGCTGGGCCAGGGCGACGTGATCATCGCCCCGCTGCCGACCTTTCATGTCGGCGGCTTGAACATCCAGACGCTCCCGACACTCGTCGCTGGAGGCACCGTGGTCCTTATGCGTCGCTTCGACCCCGGTGAAACGCTCGACTTGATCGAGCGACACCGTCCGACCCAGAGCCTGCTGGTGCCGGCCATGTTGACGGCGGTTGCTGGGCATCCACGCTTCGAGGCCACCGACCTGTCGTGCCTGCGTGGGGTCATGTCGGGATCGTCGATCGTTCCCGCGTCGGTGACCGCACCGTGGTTCGAGCGTGGCGTGCCGATCGGTCAGGTCTACGGCACCACCGAGACGGGACCAACCGCCGTCGTGCTCGAGTACGCCGACGCAGCCGCACATCCGGGCTCGGCCGGGCGGGTCGTGCCACCTGCACAGATGAAGGTCGTCGACGCCGACGGCGACGCACAACCCACCGGTGTCGCCGGCGAGATCCTGCTGCGCGGTGACAATCTGCTTACCGAGTACTGGCAGCTTCCCGAAGCGACGGCTGCGGCCTTCGCTGATGGCTGGTATCGAACCGGTGACGTCGGCTCGGTCGACGAGGGCGGCTGGCTCACCGTCTCGGATCGCCTGGGCGACATGATCATCTCAGGTGGCGAGAACATCTATCCGGCGGAAGTCGAGGCCGTTCTCGGCGAGCACCCCGGGATCGCCGAGATCGCGGTCGTCGGTCGCCCCGATGCGCGCTTTGGGGAGGTCGGCGTGGCGTTCGTCGTGCCGACTCCCGGCGCCGCCCCCACCCTCGAGGACCTTCGATCGTGGGCCGAGGATCGGCTGGCCCGCTTCAAGCAGCCGCGCGAGCTCGTGGTCGTCGAGAGCCTTCCGCGAACGGCGCTCGGCAAGGTGACCAAGCAAGTGCTTCGAGCGCAGCTGTAGGGGTTCGGGATCAGCGGTGGAACGCGGCGTGGAAGCCAAACGGCACCCGCTGCGGAAGCTCGATCGCCGCGACGGGTCCTGACGCGAGATCGCTCGGGTCCAGGATGACCAGCTCCGAGCGGTCCGTGGTGCGGTCCCACGCATAGCTCAGAAGCCAACCCTCGTTGCGGTCCGCGGTGTCGCTCTCGGGGACGAAGAGTGCCTCGTTGGGTTGCAGGTCGGGGCCGCTCACCCAGCGGTCCAGCGAACCGTCGGCGAAGTCGTACCCCGTGATGCCCTCGAACCAGACATTGCCTTTGTCGCTCTGCTGTGTCGTGACGTACCACGCTCGGTCAGGAGCGTCGGTCAGGTAGCGCCGGTCGTAGCTGGGTAGGTCCAAGGGGAGATCGTGCAACAGCTCTTCGCCAACGCTGCCTGCCGTTGGGTCGATCGTGAATCGAGTGAGCAGGCTCGGCCCATCGAGCCCATCGCGTCGCTTGAAGAAGTCGTTGAGCTTCGACGCATAGACCTCGATTGTGTCGCCGCGTCGATGTGCCTTGGTTCCGTGGAAGATGAACATCGGATCGACCTCGAACCATTGGATCTGGTCGCCGGTACCGCCGAGCGGCATGACTCCGAAGCGCGCGCCGTAGGACTCATCCCACACGTAGGGGATCGGCTCACCGCCGATCGCGAGCTGCAGGTCGAACATGACCGGGCCTTCCCAGAAGATCACGTCGCGATCGGTGATGGCGAAGTCGTGGATCATCGTGGACGCACCCACGTCGATCGGCGTTGAGTGCAGAATCTCGGAGCCGTCGGCCGAGATCACGTAGTAGGTGAGGAATGGGGGAGAGACGACTCCGTAGCCGAACGCATGCATCAGGCCGGTCGCGGGGTCGACCTTGGGGTGCGCCGTGAGGTTGTTGCCGAGTGCACCGCCGAAGTCGACCGGTCCTCGGGTCGACAGATCGGCTGGGTCGATCTCGAACGGCCATCCGATCTCGCCCAGACTCCACAGCTTGCCCCCGTGACTGACGACACTCACGTTGCTCTGGCTGTTCACCTGACCGGGGATCTCGAGTCCTCCACCGCCACCCGAGATGGCGGCTTCGTAGACCGGCGTGCGGACGTAGCGGTTGCGGTAGGTCAGCGCTTGTCCGTCGCGGATCTCGACTCCATGCACCATGCCCTCGCCGAAGAACCAGTGGGCGGTCTCGCTGATGCCGTTCGATCCGTTCCGGACATAGAGGCCGTTGAGCGCCGTCGGGATCGCGCCGCGGACGACGAGGTTCGACTCGGTCAACTCGTCGGTGACCGGCAGATAGCCACCCTGTTGCCAGTAGCCGGTGGAGGCGTCGAAGACCACGCCGGTGGGGTCCGGCACAGCGGTGGGGTCCGGCACAGCGGTGGGGTCCGGGACTGGCGTCGCAGTTGGATCGGGTGTTTGCGTCGCAGTCGGTGCCTGAACCGCGGTGGCCGTCGGGTCGGGAAGCACTGTCGCCGTCGGTGCGGCTTCGGCGACGATCGATGCGTCGGAGCCGCCGCACGCGGACAGCACCGGCCCGGCCAGGCCCATCGCCGCGGCGTAGTGAAGGAAGCGGCGACGGGACAGGTCAGCGTGATCCATCCAGCAACCGTAGTCAACCCGGACCCGCCCGGAAGAGGGTCACACCGCGGGGATCGGCGCCCCCACCCGGTCGGCCGCGTTGCAGATGCTCAGCCAGAGATCGGTGGGCAGGTCGAGACCGTTCGCGGTGCGCTCGGTCCGACGCTGGTGTTCGATGTCGCCCGGAAGCAGCACCGGTGCCGACGCATCGAGGGGTTCGGCGTCGAGATACCAGCCCGCCCATGAGGCGACATCGGCGGCGAAGGTGTCATCGACGTCGAGACGCTCGGGGTCGATGTAGATCGAGAGCATGCCATTGCAGAACGGGACCTCGTCCGGCCCGGCCGTGCCTGACCCGGTCAAGCAGCCGGCGAGCAGCTCACACATGACGGACAGGCCCGAGCCCTTGTGATCGCCCATCGCTCGAAGCGCACCCGGGCCGTCAAGGCTCTTCGGGCGCTCGCCTGGAGTGATCTTCCCATAGAACACGGAAGGGTCGCCGGTGAGTCCGTCGGGGCCGACCAAGGCGTCGTCGCGCAGCGGAGGCCCACCCTGCGCAGCCACCGCAGCCTTGCCTTCGGCGACGATCGACGTGGCGAAGTCGTGCACGATCGGTCGCTGCCCCGCACGCGGAACCCCGAACGCGTATGGATTGGTCCCCATCCGACGCTTCATCGATCCGAATGGTGCGACCAGGCGACTGTTGGCCACGTTGACGATGTGCATCGACACCAGGTCGGCTGCGGCCGCCCGTTCTGCGAATGCCCCAATACGTCCGAGGTGGCCGCTGTGGCGCAGCGCCACCGCGGCGAGTCCATGCTCTCGACAGCGCTCGATGCCGAGATCGACGGCGAGCGGTCCGATCGTCTGACCGAACCCGAACTGACCGCTGACGAGCGCCATGGCGCCGCCATCCATGATCATCTCCAGTTCCTGATCCGCCTTGACCACGTCCGCTCCGACCCACAGCACGTAGCGCTGCACCCGAACCACGCCGTGGCTGTCATGGCCGGTGAGGTTGGCCTCGACGAGATTGTCGGCGATGCGGCGAGCCTCCGCCGGCGAACAACCGGCTCGCTCGAAGATGTCGGTGACGAAGTCGGCCAACCCGGTGGCCGAAATGTGGATGGCGGTGGAGTCGCTCATGCGACGACGTTAGACCTGGTGGCCTCATCGATCCGAGCTGCAGTCCCGGGGCCAATCCGAGCCGTGGGCCCAGTGCTACTCCGAGCCGTGGGCCCAGTGCTACTCCGCGCCGTGGGCCCAGTGCTACTCCGCGCCGTGGGCTCGGGCTCGATCGATTCGGAACAGGTTGACGGGCGTGCTGATGCCGCGGAGGTCATGAGGTCCGAGCTCGGTTCGAGCCACGGTGCTGGGCAGTCCATCGACGACGGCTTCGGTCGCCACGATTGCGTCGGCGAACGACATGCCGACGATGCGCGATGCGATGTTCACCACCGTGCCGTAGTAGTCGCCGCCGCTGTTGATGACCTCCCCACGGCTGAGACCGACCCGCATACCGTCGAGACCTGCGATGTAGCGGCAGACCCGGGTGAGCTGGCGCGCGATCCGGACGGCCTCGTCGCTGTGCTGGGTGACGAACATGACCTCGTCGCCGATCATCTTCACGACGGTGCCGCCGTTGGCCACCACGATCTCCTGCACCTCCGATTCGAAACGGCCCATGACGTCCATGAACTGCTCGGCGTCGGAGGCCTCGGTAAACGCGGTGAACCCGACGAGGTCGGCGAAACCGACCACGATCTGCTGGAGTGCCGCGCTGCGGGTTTCGTCGACGCGCATTTCCCACCCGTCGTCGGCGACGAAGGCCGCGAGATGTCGGCGGATCAGCGTGGCCGTCGCGTCGAGGAAGGTCGGCAACGACGAGTCGATCAGCTGCGTGTACGCCGCAACGGCTTCCGCGAGCGGTGCCGGCGAATGATCGATCGGCGTCTCGAAATTGACCCGCAGCATCGCCGCCGTCGCCCGTGCGATGCGCGCACTGCTGTTGCCGATGACCCGCACCATCGAAAGCGTGTCTTCCTCGCCCAGGATGTTGCGCACCCCGGCGAAGAAGCGGGTTGCGTCGAGTTCGTCGGCCGTGAGACCCAATCCCGTGCCTGCCGCGAGTCCCATCGCCAGCCGGACCCGCACGGAGAACTCGGGGTCGATGCCCACACCGGTCAGGGCGGCCGCGGCTTCTTCGCCGTGCCACGCTCGCTCGCGGACACGGCGTGCCGAGGCCATCCTCGCGATGCCATGTTCCTCGATCTCGTCGAGGCTGACCTCGAGCGAAAGCAGATGCTGGACTGCGGCGAGAAGGTCCGCGTCGTCACGGGCACGCGGATGGCTGATGCCGCGCCGGTGCAGCTCCTCGATGGTCACATCGGACATGAGGTCTCACGGTAGACGGGCGGTGCGACACCGTTGCGCCACGAGGGTGGCTAGCCAGAGGTGGCCTCGATGAAGGTCTCCTGCGCCCGTGCCCAGCGGACACCGTTGGGCGCCTCGGGATCCTTGCGGAAGATCACCGTGGTTCGACGCTCGTTCGTGCGGTCGCCGCGAAGATCGTGCACCTCGATGTACTCCGCAACCACCAGGTCGTCGGTTTCGATCAGGAGCTGGGCATGGGGAACCGAGATCGTCAACTGCTGGGTGTGGGCGATGCCTGCCTGGAGCTGGGCCAACACCGTCGACCGGTCGGCAACCGCCCCGTAGGGTCCGGCCATCGTGAAGTCGGCGTCGAGCGCCTGTTCTGCACGGTCGATTGACTCGGTCTTACCCAGGAAGAGATCCTCGAAGAACTGATGCAGCTCGACGATTTCTCGGTGCCAGCCGTCCATGACGGTCAGTCTGTCAGAGCGTGTTCAGCTCTGCAGCGCCTCGGCCAGCGTGTGCCAGCTCAGCGTGGCGCACTTGATCCGCACCGGGTACTTGACGACACCCTTGAGGGCTTCGAGATCGCCGAGTTCGACGTCGGGCGGCTCGTGAAGCACCCCGGAATCGTCCTCGTCGAGCGACTGTTCGTGGATCGACATCATCTGCTTGACCGCGGAGGTCAGCTCGTCGACCTCGGACAGCGACTTGCCCTTGATCGCTGCCGACATCATCGAGGCCGAGGCCTTGCTGATCGAGCAGCCCTGTCCGCCGATCGCGATGTCGGTGATCACGCCGTCCTCGACCTGCACGTACACGTGCACCTCGTCGCCACAGAGCGGGTTGAGGCCCTCGGCGTGCTTGGCCGGCGGTGTCTCGAGTTCACCCCAGTTGCGGGGCGAGCGGTAGTGGTCGATGACGATTTCCTTGTAGAGGTCTTCCAGCCCGGCCATCGGATGGTCCGCCCTTTCAGAACGAGAAGAGGTCCGATGCGTCGTCGAGGGCTTCGACGAGGCGGTCGACATCGGATTCGTTGTTGTAGATGTACAGCGAAGCGCGGGCGGTCGCCCCGACCCCGAGCTCCTTCATCAGCGGCTTGGCGCAATGGTGGCCAGCTCGCACGTTGACCCCGTGCTCGTCGAGCACTTGGGAGATGTCGTGGGGGTGGACATCCTTGTAGGAGAAGGAGAATACGCCACCGCGCTCGGCGGGCTCGCTCGGGCCGTGCACGACGACATCGTCGCCGTGGCGCTCCTTGATGGTGCGGAGGAAATAGGCGGTCAGTTCGACTTCGTGGCGACGGACGGCTTCCATGCTGAGCGAGTCGAGGTAGTCGACCGCGGCCCCAAGGCCGACGATCTCGGCGATCGGCGGGGTGCCGGCCTCGAACTTGTGCGGAACTGCCGCGGTCGTGAACCCGTCAGTCGTGACGTTGGCGATCATGCCGCCACCGCCCAGGAACGGTGGCATGGCCTCGAGGAGGTCGCGCCGCGCCCACAGCACGCCGACGCCGGTCGGGCCACACATCTTGTGGCCGCTGAACGCCATGAAGTCCACGCCGAGGTCGGCGAGGCGCGTAGGGAGATGCGGCACGTACTGGCAGGCATCGATGGCGACGAGCGCTCCTGCGGCGTGAGCCGCTTCGGCGATCCGAGCTACCGGGGTGAGCGTGCCGAGCACATTCGACATGGCGGTGAAGGACACCAGCTTCGCCCCGTCGAGCAAGGTGTCGAGGTTGCTGAGGTCGAGATGACCATCGTCGCCGATGCCGATGAACCGCAACTCGATGCCGCGCTCCTCGGCGAGCATGTGCCAGGGCACGATGTTGGCGTGATGCTCGATCACGGTGAGGACGACCGCATCGCCGGTTTGCAGGTTTGCCCGTCCCCAGCTTGCGGCGATCAGGTTCAATGCTTCGGTGGCGTTCTTGGTGAATACCACCTCTTCGGGCTCGGAAGCACCGATGAAACGGGCGACCTTGGTTCGGGCACCCTCCATGCGGCGAGAGGCCTGGTCGCTCAGGTAATAGGCGCCCCGGTGCACGTTGGCGTTGGCTTCGACGTAGAACGCGTCCATCGCTTCGAGCACCTGGCGTGGCTTCTGCGAGGTGCCCGACGAGTCGAGGTAGATCAGGTCGCGGTCGTTCACCGGACCGTCGAAGATCGGGAAGTCCGCACGGATCGCCGCAACGTCGAGCTCGTGCTCGGCTCCGGCGTCGGTGCTCATCGGAACGCCTCGTAGCCGTCGGACTCGAGTCGCTCGGCGAGTTCCATCCCGCCGCTGGCGACGATGCGTCCTTCCATCAGGACATGGACGTGGTCGGGTTCGAGGAGGTCGAGGAGGCGGCGGTAGTGCGTGATCGCCAGGACTCCCATACCGGGCCGGTCTTCCTTGACCGCGCGCACGCCGCTGGCCACGATCCGAAGGGCGTCGACATCGAGACCGCTGTCGGTTTCGTCGAGGACGGCGATGTCGGGTTCGAGCATGGCCATCTGCAGAATCTCGGCCCGCTTCTTCTCGCCGCCGCTGAAGCCCTCGTTGAGGAAGCGTTCGGCGAACCGGACGTCCATCTCGAGCCGTTCCATCCAGCCCATGATGCGGCGACGGGTGTCGAGCACCGAGACGTCTTCGCCCCGGCGGGCGCGGACCGCTTGCTGGAGGAAGTTGTTGACGGTGACGCCCGGGATCTCCTGCGGGTACTGGAACGCCAGAAACATGCCTTGCTTGGCGCGAACGTCGGGGTCCCAGTCGGTCACATCGTCGCCGGCGAGCAGGATTTCGCCGTTGGTGATCTCGTACTCGGGATTGCCGAGGAGTGCATTGGCCAGGGTCGATTTGCCGCTGCCATTCGGCCCCATGATGGCGTGGATCTCGCCGGCCTGGATCGACAAGTCGATGCCCGCGAGGATCTGGGTTTCCTCGGCGGCGACGTGGAGATCGCGGACCTCGAACAGTGCGGATTCAGCCATCGATGGGATTGTACGAGCGCCGCGGGCACGTCGGACCAGCCGAGTGGGGTTCGCGGCGTGCATGAGTCACCGTCGGTGAGGGAATACGGTTCGGCTATGACCGCAACGCCGCCCTCGCTGAGCCCGCGCCTCGAAGCCAGACTCGGCATCTCCGTACCGATCATTCAGTCCGGAATGGGAGGTGTTGCGGGACCCGAGTTGGCGGCCGCCGTGTCGAATGCCGGCGGCCTCGGGGTCTTGGCCGCGCTGCGCTTGCAGCCTGATCAGGTGCGCGCCGGGATCGCTCGCATGCGCGAGCTCACCGACCGTCCGTTCGGGGTAAACATCTGGTTGCACGACGATGTGCGCCGTCCGCCAGACCCTGATGCGATCTCCGACGACGTCGTGCGAGGCGCTCAGTCCGTGTTCAACAAGTTCCGGCCTCGGTTCGGGCTCGACGCGCGGCTCGACCGACCCGGACCGGCAGCCGATCTGGTCGATGCGGCGCTCGACGTCATGATCGAGGAGCGCGTGCCGTCGTTCTCGGCGGCGATCGGGGTTCCCGAGCCCGAGTTGGTAGCCCGCTTCCACGATGCCGGCGGAACGGTCGTCGCGATGGTCGCGACCGTCGAAGACGCGTTGGCTGCTGTTGCCAATGGGTGCGACGCGGTCGTGGCCCAGGGCAGCGAATCGGGTGGCCATCGCAGCTACGGGCAGAAGCACGATCGGGCTGGCGCGACCGGTCAGTCGACGCTTGCCTTGGTGCCGCAGGTGGTCGATGCGGTCGGTGATCGAGTCCCCGTACTTGCGGCAGGTGGAATCGTGGATGGACGAGGAATGGCCGCGATGCTGGCGCTCGGTGCGGATGGCGTCTTGCTCGGAAGCCGCTTCGTCGCCACGCGAGAGTCGCAGGCCAGTGAGATGTGGAAGCGCCGGCTCACGGAGGGGGATCGGTCGACGGCGCTGACCGACGGCTTCACCGGACAATGGGCGCGGGTGCTTCGGTCCGAGTTCACCGAGGCCTGGGAGGAAGCCGGTAACGAGGCGCTCCCCGGATTGTTGCAAGCCGCCGCCGGCGCCGACGTGATCGGTGCGGCCAAGAAGAACGACGATGACCAGGTGCAGCCGCTCTACGCAGGCGCGGCCGTTGCCTCGATGACCGGGATACCCGGAGCCGGCGAAGTCGTCACCCAGATCGCCGCCGACGCCGCTCGGATCCTCAATCGGTAGCAATCGGTGCCTGGAGACCGGGCCTCTGCGCGGCAGTTTCGGCGCCAGCCGAAACTGCGTAAGCGAGCGAAGCGAGCGACCGTTACAGGTGCCGGGCGATCTCGTTGGGTGAGAATCCGAGCTCGCCGAGGACCTCGGCCGTGTGCTCGCCGAGTGATGGCGCAGGTCGATCGACGGCGACCGGTGCATCGCTGAAGCTGAAGGGCATGCCGACAGTGCGATAGCCGCCGTAGACCGCGTGCTCGAGGTCGACCACGTAGCGGTTGGCCTCGACCTGCTCGGTCTCGATCGCCTCGTACGGCGTGTTGTACGGCGAGCACGGGTAGCCGATCGCGGTGAGGTCGGCCAACCAGTCGGCTGAGGAGCGCGAGGCGAACAACTCCTCGGCGGCGTCGATCACGGCCCGGATCGAGGGATCGCTGTCGGCCACGCCGGTCGGTACCGGATCGAGGCCGGTGAGCTCGTGGAACTTGGCCATCAGCGCGGGGGAGTACCCGGCGATCGAGATCACGCCGTCGGCGGTCTGGAACGGTCGCACATACAGCCGGAACAAGCCACCGAAGGCGACGACCCGTTGGTCGTAGTGACCGCGTTGGTCGTCGAAGCCGGTGCCGGCGTCGCGGAGCGCCGTCATCTCCTCGCGGAGCTCCACCAAGCGATCGGCATCGTGGTCGAACGCGGACAGGATCGGCGTGCCGAGGGACATCGCGGTGCCGAGGAGCGACGCGTCGACGCGCTGGCCCTGGCCCGTCTTCTCGGCATGACGCAATGCCGCCATCACTGCAGCGGCGGCATAGCCACCACTGCCGAAGTCAATCGCTGCCGGTCGAGTCGGCAGTGGTACGTCATCGACCGATCGGTTCATCGACCAGCCGAGGCCGGATGCTCCCTGGACCAGCTGGTCGTAGCCGCCGCGATCCGCATCGGGCCCGACCGGGCCGAACGCGGTGAACTCGAGCGAGACAACGGCTGGGTTGATGCGTTGGACGCTCTCCCAGTCGAGGCCGTAGCGCTCGAAGTCGGCGCGCTTGAGTCCGACGAGGAGGATGTCCGCCCAGCTGATCAGGCGCTCCACGATCTCGGGAGCCGTTGGGTCGGTGAGGTCGAGGCAGATCGCCCGTTTGCCGGGATTGATCGTGGCGTAGGCGCGGCTCTCGTTCGGGGCGATCGCCGCGAGGTGCCGCATCGCATCACCGGCCGGTGGTTCGACCTTGACGACGTCGGCACCCATGCCGGCGAGTAGGCGTCCGCACTGGGGAACGGCTGCATTCTGGGCGAACTCGACCACCTTGACCCCGGCGAGCAAGCCGTCGATTCGCGGGTCAACTGATGAGGCCATGGACCGACACTATGCGTCAGCGCAGGCCCGGCGAATGTCTACGGTTGCCCCATGGAACGTGTCGTGTTGCCCGAGCCGATGGATGTGCGAGCGCCGGACGGTTCGGAGGTGCGGATCCTCGCCCAGGCGAGCCGCGGCTCGATGGCGCACTTCCTGCTGAACGAAGGGGAGACGTCGATCGCCAAGCGCCATCGCACCATCGAAGAGCTGTGGTTCTTCGTGTCCGGGAGCGGCGAGATGTGCATCGGCGACGAGGTCTGTGCCGTGGAGGCCGGGGTCAGCATCCTGATCCCACCCGACACGCGCTTTCAGTTCCGCAGCGTCGACGGCGGTCCGCTCGCCGCCGTTGCGGTCACGATGCCGCCCTGGCCCGGCGAAGAAGAAGCCCTCGACGCCGAGCCCTACTGGGACCGCTGACGAACGATGCGGTCACATGATGCGCTTTGGTGCCTGGCACCAAAGCGCATCACGCCGTTCGCTTCGCTCACTTCCACCGCGGTGATGATGTGTCGACGGCTCAGATGAACTGGGTGTCGTCGTAGGTCGGCAGCTCGATGCGATCGATCTGCAGCGGGTTGTCGTAGTCGACCATGCCGGTCTGGAGACCCGACAGCGGCTGGGGCTGGTAGCGGGCGACTTCGGCGCGTCCGACGACCATGTTATGGACCTCGTCGGGGCCATCGGCCAGACGGAGCGTGCGCTGGCTGTGGTACAGGTCGGGGAGGACCGTCCACTGCGACACGCCGGTGGCGCCGTGCATCTGGATGGCGGCGTCGATGATCTGGCAGACGCGCTCGGGCACCATCGCCTTGACGGCCGAGACCCACACGCGAGCCTCGCGGTTACCGAGCACGTCCATGGCCTTGGCGGCACGGAGGACCATTAGGCGCATGGCCTCGATTTCGATGCGCATGCGGCCGGCCTTGTCGATGTTGCCGCCGAGCTGGATCAACGGCTTGCCGAAGGCGCTCTTGGTCAGACCACGCTCGCAGTAGAGCTGCAGTGCCTTGTCGGCAGCCCCGATCGAGCGCATGCAGTGGTGGATGCGGCCCGGGCCGAGACGCAGCTGGCTGATCTCGAAGCCGCGGCCCTCGCCGAGGAGGATGTTCTCGGCGGGCACCCGCACGTCGGTGAACTTGATGTGCATGTGGCCGTGCGGCGCGTCGTCGTTGCCGAACACATGCATCGGACCGAGGACGTCGACACCAGGGGTTTCCGGCTCGACCAGGATCTGTGATTGCTGCTGGTGCGAATCCGCATCGGGGTTCGTCTGCACCATGACGATCATGATCTTGCAGCGCGGGTCACCGGCGCCCGAGGCGTAGTACTTCTCGCCGTTGAGCACGTACTCGTCGCCGTCGCGGATCGCCTGGGTCTGCACGTTGCGAGCGTCGGAGCTCGCGTAGTGCGGCTCGGTCATCACGAACGCCGAGCGGATCTTGCCGTCGAGGAGTGGCCGCAGCCACTTCTCCTTCTGCTCGGGCGTGCCGACCCGCTCCAGGACTTCCATGTTGCCGGTGTCGGGAGCCGAGCAGTTCAAGACCTGGCTGGAGAGGCTGTTCTTGCCGAGTTCATTGGCGATGTAGGCGTAGTCGAGGTTGCTGAGACCTTCACCGGTCTCGGCGTCGGGGAGGAAGAAGTTCCACAGACCCTGCTCGCGAGCCTTGGCCTTGGCGCCTTCGAGCAGCTCCAGCTGCCCGGGAACCCAGCTCCACCGGTCCTCGCGGCCCGCACCCATCGAGTGGAACTCTTCGGTGAGCGGGTCGACCTCGTCAGCGATGAACTTGACGACCTTTTCGAGCAACGGACGGGCGCCGTCCGACATCGACAGGTCGTACATCTGACCGCCGAAGTCGTCGGTGTTCAGCGGGTGAGCAGGCATGGGGATCTCCTCGGAGGGGAAGACGAACGTCCCCGATCATGCCACCTGGCCCCAGCGGCCAGGAAACCGGGTGGGAGGAGTCAGTCGCGTTCGGTATCAGGGTCGGCGCGACCGAGGAGGTCTTCCTTCCATGTGCGGAAGCGGGTGTGGGTCTCGCCACTCGGTCCGACCCCGGTGTCGTTCTTCTCCCCATCGAGGAAGAAGGTGTGGTGCCGCGCAAGATCGCGAGCATCGATGGCGATGTAGCGGGCAGGGCCACGGGCCGGGCCCGCGCGCCACAGCAGCCACGGCCCGATCCGCCGCTTGTAGGCGGTGCGCTCGGGTCCGATCCCGAGGTCCTCGCCGACCGCGAGCAACTCGGTCGGCGCCTCGCGCCATGCGGCGGCGGCGAGATTGCGATCACGCACGGGGGTGTCCGGCAGATCCTCGGTCGAAATGGGTGAGAGGTCGAACGGGCGATCGTCGGCGGGGATCGCCTCGCCCTCGAATGGCTTGGGCCCGCTCATGCCTGTGCCCATCGATGGCTCACCATCCGCGGTCGATCCACTCCTGCAGCGACGGACTTTCGGTGCCGATGGTCGTGTCGTCACCATGGCCGGGCATGACGATCGTGTCTTTGTCGAACGGCGAGAACATCAGGGTGTCGATCGTGTCGATGATCGTGTCGAAGTCACCACCGTTGAATCCGGTAGCTCCGGGACCGCCCGGGAAGAGCGTGTCACCCGTGAAGAGCACCGGAGAGCCCATCAAGTCGAAGCTGACGCTGCCCGGCGTGTGGCCAGGCGTGTGGATGGAACGCAACCGAAGCTTGCCGACCTCGAAGACCTGGTCGTTCTCGATCTCCTGGTCGTAGCTCGGCAGCATGTGTGCGTCGGCTGGCCCAACGTGGACCGAGTAGCCGGCGTTGCGCATCTCGGTCACCGCGCCGATGTGGTCGTGATGGCCGTGGGTCTCGAGCACCTCTCGTACCCCGAGGTTGGTCGCCAGCTCCAGCAGCATCTCGTGTTCGTTGGCGGCATCGATCAGGACGGCATCGCCGGTGTCGCGGCAGCGCACGATGAACACGTTGTTCTCGTAGCTCCCCACCACTACGCGGTGGATCTCCGCTTGGTGGTCCCGGTAGTGGAGCGTCGGTCCGGCATTCGCTGCGGCTCCGACGCTCACATGTGCCGCCCCGCAGTAGTGCTCGATGTGATCGTGCTGGCTCATGCACGCAGGCTAATCGAGGCACCACGGCAGTTTCGGCGCCAGCCGAAACTGTGTAAGCGAGGCGAAGCTGCGATTGCGAGTGACTCAGTCCGCGAAGCTCACACAGATGATGGCGTTGGCGGTGATGAGGTTGCCGTGTTCGGCGCCGCGGGCCTGCTCGACGTCGAGGCCACCGGTGCGCACGTGGACGGTCACCGTGCCGTAGGGAAGTTCGGCGGCGACGGCGTCGCGATCGACGGCTTCGGGCTGCTGCACACCGATGTGGACGTCGATCAACATGTCCTCGTACTGCTTGCCGGCGGCGGCGAAGAAGTTGAGCGAGCTGTGGTGGATCGCGTCGAACACCGCCCTGCAGGCGGCCTTCGTGTAGTCGTCGCCACGGACGTCGACGCCCATGCCCATCTCGGTGACCCAACGTGTCGAACTCATGGTCGAGACCGTAGCCAATGGCTGCCCTCCAAATTCGCCCGCCGGGGTTGGGTCATGGGGGACCGAGCGACTAGAACAGAGCGGTCAACGGGCGCGTTGTCGCGCCAGCCGAACGACATCGGCATCACCAACTCCACCAACGAGGGGTCACCAGTGAACTTCGCCTTCACCGAAGAACAGGATCAGCTGCGGGAATTCGTCCGCTCCTTCCTCGAGGACAAGTCCTCCGAGGAAGCGGTTCGTGAGCTGATGGAGACCGATGACGGCTATGACCAAGCCGTGTGGTCCCAGATGGCCGAGCAAATGGGCCTTCAGGCGCTGATCATTCCCGAGGAGCACGGCGGCCAGGGCTTTGGCTATGTCGAGTTGATCATCGTCCTCGAGGAAATGGGTCGCTCACTGCTGTGCGCACCGTTCTTCAGCTCGGTCGTGCTTGCCGCCAACACGCTCATGCAGAGCGGCGACGATGCCGCCATGGCCGCACACCTTCCCGGCATCGCCAGCGGCGAGACCATCGCCACCCTGGCTCTGGCCGAGGAGAGCGGCAAGTGGAACGCTGACGGCATCGCCATGCAGGCTTCGGGCTCGGGCGACAGCTGGACCCTCAGCGGCACAAAGATGTACGTCCTCGACGGACACACTGCGGGCCTGATCCTCGTTGCAGCTCGCACCGACGCAGGCGTGAGCTTGTTCGCCGTTGACGGTGGCGCCGATGGTCTCAGCCGCGAGGCCCTGGCCACCATGGACCAGACCCGCAAGCAGGCCCGGCTCACCTTCGACAACACCCCGGCAACGCTGGTCGGTACCGATGGTGGTGGCTGGGACACGCTGGAGACCGTCCTCGATCTCGCCGCAGTCGGCCTCGCCGCCGAGCAGGTCGGTGGCGCCCAGATGTGCCTCGACATGGCCGTCGAATACGCCAAGGTTCGCGTGCAGTTCGGTCGCCCGATCGGCAGCTTCCAGGCCATCAAGCACAAGTGCGCCGACATGCTGCTCGAGGTCGAGTCGGCCAAGTCCGCCGCCTACTACGCCGGCTGGGCCGCCAGCGAGATGAACGACGAGCTTCCGTCGGTCGCCAGCCTGGCCAAGGCCTATTGTTCCGAGGCGTACTTCCACGCCGCGGCTGAGAACATCCAGATCCATGGTGGCATCGGCTTCACCTGGGAGCACCCGGCCCACCTGTACTTCAAGCGGGCGAAGAGCTCCGAGCTGCTGTTCGGCGATCCGACGTATCACCGCGAGCTGCTCGCCCAGCGCATCGGTATCTGAGCCATTCGTCGCTGACGCTCCGCACTCACCGAGTTGCTCGCTGGGGCTCGCAACTCGCCCGCTGAACCGTGGCATTTTTCATCGTCTTGACGGTGCTCATCATCGGGGGCTGCGCTGCAGCCAGCTGGTGGTGGGCAACGTCGCGTTTGGCGGCGACCGAGTCGTCGGCGGTCTACGACATCGAGGAAGCAGCTGACTTCTGCGCGACCCGGCTGCCTGACGAGGTCAATGCGCGGCTCGACCGCAACCAACTGCAGTGGCTCCTCGGACTGCACCTCGCCTATCTGCGTCGCGCCGGCATCGCCACCTATGGCGGTGTGGATGACGTCGCCATGGACGCGGCTGGGAGCGATGAAACGGTCGTGGCCCACGAGGACGAGGCCGTCGACTTCGTTCTGCAGCAGGTCGAGGCTTCCGCCGACGACACGCCGGTGGTCGACGTCGTAGTCGTCGTCGACTTGTCGAACCAGTACCTGGCCTCGATTGGCGCCTTCGGGCCATCGGTTCAGCTCGAATGGGAAGACGATGGCGACGAGCCCGGCCATCCCGAGCCGGGTCCGAACGACGACTCGGCGCCCGAGGGGTAGTCGATTCGCCCTGGTTGGGGTTTGTGGCGAATTGACAGGACACCGCACACATCGATGTGCTTGACTGAGATCACCGAAGAAAGGAGGTGGTCCAAATCAGAGACTCAAGTAGATGTTTCGCTGGGACTTCGGAGGTGAGTGGCTACTAGCTGGCCGCTGGACCGGCTGGTAAATACCCGCCACTTCACCCCGGTTTGCCACCGTCGGGAATTGGTCCCGCCTGACACGTCGGATCACCTCCGGGTCTTCGACACCGGGTAGCGAACCGGCCTCTTCCAGTGCCTGAATTCGTTCGAGTTTGAGGACTCGAAAGGATGGGCGCCAGAGAGGCACCCCAATGAAACGTATTCAGCGCAGTGCCCGAGGCTTCAGCCTCGGGCACTGTCGCGTCCAGTCTTCGCACCGATGGGGTGGGCTACGCTCCTGGCATGGCCGACCGACCCGTGATGGCGCTTCGCACGCCGCTGTATCTGATCCTGGCGGCGATCGGGGTGCTGATCTTCCTCGCCACCTTTCTTCCGTGGGCGACGGTGGCCAGCGAGGGAAGCGACATCTCGGTTGCCGGAGTCGATGCTGGAGGGTGGGGCGCTGCCGCCCTCGTGGCCGGCTTGGGGATTGCGGCGGTTTCGCTGATCGGCTACGTGTGGAATCCCTTCAGCGACCCCGAGGCGCTCTTCATCGCCGGGTTCGGAGTCGCCACCTTGATCGCGGCCATCGCCAAGCTCGGCGATGTCGCCAGCTTCGTCGACCCTGCTGATGACTTCACGCCTGACGCACAGGTAGGTGTCGGGCTGTGGCTGATCCTGTTGGCGTCGATCGTGGCCATTGCGGGCAGCGCGTGGATCGTCGTGTCACGTCCGAGTGCCGAACGCCGTCTGGGCGACGACGAATAGACCCGAGGGCTTTGCCCTAGGTCTGTGATCGGGCGAGGCCGAGGATCGCTTCGGCGGTTCGGCGTCCTGAGAACATCGCGCCTTGGATCGAGCCGGTGTCGCGATGGTCGCCACAGACCCACAGCTGGTTCTGCAGCTTGGTGCGCTGACGGGCTCGGAGCGGCGGTGCCTGCCGGGGCTGGCCGTGCTCGATGCGATCGACGCGGAGGAGTTCCCACGACTCGACCTGCCCACCGAACCACCCGGTGAGCTGACTGCGAGCCTGCGACTCGACGTCGGCGGACACGGTGCCGGGACACGCTGCGCCGACGAGATGACGCCCAGCCGGCGCATAGGACGGCGCAACGTTGCTCATGATCGCGACATTACGAACCGGGCCGCGATTCGCGCCGTCGAGGATGATCGCGCGGGTCGTGCTCGGTGGGATGTCTGCCGCATACCAGACACACGAGACGGGCAGCGAGCCAGGGTCATCGATGCCGATGAGCTTCGATGCCGATGGGCCGTCGGTCGCGACGATGACGTCGGCCGCGGAGATCGTGCCTTTTGCCGTGAGCACCTTGCCGGGAGCCACGGATTGCACCGGCGTTTCGAGGATGATTGCGTCCGCGTCGAGACCCTCGGCGAGCTGGGCGGCGATGCGTCCCATACCCAGGCTGGGTACGCCGCTGTCGCCCTCGGCCAGCATTCGGAAGATGATGTCGAACATGCGACTCGACGTGGCAAGGTCGGGGTCGAGTTGAATGCCCGCGAACAAGGGCCCGAAGAAGCGCTCGACGGCGGTCCCGCTGAACCCGAGCGATTGCAAGCGGTCGGCGGTCGACTGCTCGCTGCCGTGGAGCAGCCGCCGCGCATCGCCGCGGCCGAGCTTGGTCCGAAGACGGAGAAGTCGAAGCTTGTCCAAGAACGGGAGAACCGGGCTTCGCGCCGTCTCGATCAGCGTCGAACGGTCTCGGAACGGATCACCGACCGGGAAGCCGCGGTCGCCGACCCAGATCATGGCGCCGGGGTCGAAGGCCCGAATGTCGAGGGCCCGGAGGTCGAGCGAGCGCTGGACTTCGGGATAGGCGGTCAGCAGGACCTGGAACCCACGATCGAGTCGGAATCCTTCGACCACATCGGTCCGTACCCGTCCGCCAATGCCGTCGCTCGCCTCGACGATGGCGACGCGCTGGCCCGCTTCGGTCAAGCGGCGAGCGGCGCTGAGGCCTGCGAGTCCGGCGCCGACAATCACGGTGTCGACGTCGGTCGGAAGTTCGGTCGTCACGCCGGACAACGCTAGAGGAGATCAGCGGTGGCGCGAGCCACCCAACAGGGCCGAGGTTTCGCTGGCCTGGAGCTCACGCCACGAGCCGGGCGCCAAGCCACCGAGCGTGACGGGTCCGATGGCCCACCGGACGAGTCGTAGCGTCGGGTGCCCGACGGCGGCGGTCATGCGGCGAACCTGACGATTGCGGCCCTCGGTGAGGCGGAGCTCGATCCACGAGTCCGGCACCGATTTGCGAACCCGGATGGGCGGTTCACGGGGCGGAAGTTCCGGTGGCATCTCGAGTCGGCGGGCTTCAGCGGGGCGAGTGCGTTGGCCTTTGATGTCGACGCCACTGCGTAGGCGGTGCAGCGCCGCGTCGTCCGGCACGCCCTCGACATGCGACCAATAGGTTCGCGGCACATGATGGCGAGGTTCGGTGAGCGTCGTGCGCAGCCGCGGATCGTCGCTCAGAATCAAGAGTCCTTCGCTGTCACGGTCGAGCCGACCGGCGCCCCACACCCCCGGCAAGTCGATGAAGTCGGCAAGGGTCGCTCGGGGAGGATCGGATCGATCGGTGAACTGTGACAGCACGTCGTACGGCTTCCAGAACGCAATCGTGGCCACGAACCGTCGAGGGTACTCGGACCGCTTGGGCCTACCCTTCGAGGTGTGACTACCGAATCCCAGGATGTGCAGTGGTCGGCGGTGTTGAGCGATCTCGTCGCCGGCGCCGACATCGGTCGTGAACGCGCCCGGTATGTCGTAGCGCAGGTGTTGGCCGGCGAGGCCACCGAGACCCAAATCGGTGCCTACCTGGTGGCGATGGCCGCCAAAGGCGAGAGCACCGATGAGATCCTGGGCATGCGCGAGGCGATGTTCGATGCTTCGACGCCACTTGAGCTTCCGGCCGAGGCGGTCGACATCGTCGGTGTCGGCGGAGCGCCACGCCGACGCGTGTCGGCATTCAACATTTCGACGATCTCGGCAATCGTCGCTTCGGCCGCCGGCGCGATCATCTGCAAGCACGGCAACCGGCGTGCCAGCTCGACCTCGGGAAGTTTCGACCTGCTCGAGGCGCTCGGCGCCGACATCGAGATCCCGGCGGATCGGGTCGAGGCCGGGGTGCACGAGCTCGGTCTCGGCTTTGCGTTCGCCCGAGCACACCACCCCTCAATGCGCCACGTCGGACCGTCGCGCGCTCAGTTGGGCATCCCGACCGTGTTCAACGTCCTCGGTCCGCTCGCCCACCCCGGTCGTGTCACGCGTCAGGTGCTTGGCGTCCCCGACGCCGCTCGAGCGGAGCAGGTTGCGGCCGTTCTGGCCGACGCCGGCATCGACCTGGTGTGGGTGGTGCACGGCCATGGCGATCTGGATGAGCTTGCGCTGTCTGGACCGTCGAATGTGACCGAGATCCGAGGCTCCGAGGTCAGGCGCTTCGTCGTCGACCCGGCCGAGATCGGCCTGACGGTGGTCGAGACCGAGGCGATCCTCGGCGGCGACGCCGAGGAGAATGCGCGGCTCACTCGCACCGTCCTGGCGGGGGAGCCCTCGCCGAACCGCGACATCGTGCTGCTCAACGCCGGCGCCGGATTGGTTGTCGGCGGCGTCGCCCAAGATCTTGCCGACGGGGTCGCCCAAGCCGCTGCGGCGATCGACGATGGCAGAGCCGCCGCCAAACTCGAGTCGTTCGTGGCCTTCACCCAGGGCTGATCCATTCGCCGATGAGCCCCGCGACCGCTCCGCTGGAGAACGACGAGCTCGAGGCGGAGCGTCGCGTCGTCGACCGGATCGCCGCGGTTCACGCCCAGCAGGTGGACGTCGTCGCCGGTCGAGCGTCGCGCCTTGCCGACGAAGCAGCCGAGCTGACCGAGGACGGCCTCCGTGACATCTATGACGAGGACGACGACCCCGACGCGGCGGTACAGGCATCGTTCGTGCGCGAGCGAGCGGTCCATGCCATGGCGGCGGCGCGCCGCTTCCACGAAGTCGATCAGGTCGGCGAGGCACCGGCGTTCGGTCGCATCTCCGACGATGACGGCGAGTCGCTCTACATCGGACGATGCAGTGTCATCGAGGGCGATGAAGCGCTTCTGGTCGACTGGCGAGCCCCGGCCGCGGTGCCCTTTTATCGGGCCACCCCGTTGCAGCCACTGGGCGTCGTGCATCGTCGACACCTCCACTATTCATCGCCGGCGAACCCACCGCAGGAGCTGGTCGGCTACAGCGACGAGGTCTTCGACGCCTCACTTCTCGGCGAGCTATCCGGCCTGCAGGGCGAGGCCGCGCTACTCGAATCGCTCGAGCGGGAACGAACCGGCCAGATGGAGTCGGTCGTCGCGACGATCCAGGCCGAGCAGGATGCGGTGATCCGCGCCCCGGCCGACAGGCCGCTCCTGGTGCAGGGGGGACCTGGTACCGGCAAGACCGTGGTCGCCCTCCACCGGGCGGCCTACCTGCTGTATGACCAGCGCCAAGCCCTCGCCGAGAACGGCGTGCTCATCGTCGGCCCGAGCACCCAGTTCTTGGCGTACATTTCCGAGGTTCTGCCGTCGCTGGGCGAAACCGGCGTGGTCTCGGCGGTGCCGTCCCAGCTGTACACGGGCGTCCTGGGCGGCCTCGTCGAACCCGCCGACGTTGCGGCGATCAAGGGCCGGATCGAGATGGCCACAGTCCTTGCCAAGGCCGTGCGTGATCGCCAGATCCGCCCAACCGTCGATCTCCAGGCCTGGTACGGCTCCGATCTCGTCACGTTGAGCGCTGAGCGATTGGGGGAGTGTTTCGACCGGGCCCGCCGGTTGACGACGCACAACGAGGGCGCAGATCGCTTTCGTATGGAAGTCATCGAGGCGTTCGCCGAGCAGGTCTACAGCCGCTCGTTCGACAACTACGCCGATGCGTTTCGGTCGTTCGCCCGGTCCCCATCGCTGCGGGTGTTCCTGCTTCGGCATTGGCCGACGCTCACGCCGGAACAGGCACTCAACGACTTGCTCGGTTCACCCGCACTTCTTCGTCTGGCCTGTGTCGAGTCGGGGCTCCGTCGGGCCGAGGTCGCAAGGCTCGGACGCGAGCGAACGCCCGAGGCCGAGTTGGCCGACGTTCGTTGGAGTCCCGCAGACATTCCGCTCCTCGACGAGTTGTGGTCGTTGGTCGGCGGCCTGCCGACGTCGATGACCGAGGAAGATCGCCAGCGGGTCCGCGACGCACGAGACGAGTTCGAGATCGCGGCGATGCAGGACGCACTCGAATCGGGCGACGACGTGGATCTGGACGACAGCGACGCTGACCCGGACCCTGCTCCGTCGGCCTCGGCGGCTCGCGTGCTTCCAGCGCCGCCGATTCGGGGCGACCGTGTTTGATCCCGACGCGACGGCCAGCGAGGCCGAAGTGAACGCCCGAAGCAGCAACAATCTCGCCGATGTCGGGGATCCGTATCCGTTCGAGGGTGAGGACGGCGACGAGATCACCGAACTCAACCTCGAAGACCTCGACCGGTTTGGCCGCGACGATCGGATCACCGTCGGTGAGTTGGTCGGCGAAGTCGAATCGTGGCGGTTCGGACATGTGATCGTCGACGAGGCTCAGGACCTGACGCCGATGCAATGGCGCATGGTGATGCGCCGGGCACGAGGACAATCGCTGACGATCGTCGGCGATCTCGCGCAGCGCTCGGCCGGTCCCGCGGGAACCTGGCGCGACCACTTGCCGCCAGAGTTGGCCGAGATCGAGCGCCTCGATCTGAGCATCAACTACCGCTCTCCGGCCGAGATCCACAGCCTCGCCGTCGCGGTCCTTGCCGAGTTCGCACCCGATGTCGAAGCGTCGCGCCCGCTTCGATCGAGCGGTTTCGCGCCGGAGTTCCGCCACGTCGATGAGCTGTCGGACGCCACCCACGCGGCGGTGAGCGATCTGCGAGACCGGGTGAGCGGTCAGATCGCCGTGATCCGACCCACCGAGGAGCTGGGGGACCGCGAGCCGCAATCCGAAGACGAGATCGTGCGCACGCTTCATGCATCCGAGGCCAAGGGTCTCGAGTTCGATGCGGTGGTGCTGGTCGAGCCCGCCGCAATCCTGGCCGAGGTGGGCGGCGCAGCGCTGCTCTACATCGCACTGACCCGCGCGACCCAGCGGCTGGTGATTCTGCACCGAATGCCGCTTCCCGAGGTGCTGCGCCTCCACCCCTGAATCGGGCCGGCCGACAAGGCCGCGACCGCGCATTGGGTGCGCCAGCTGCAACCATCGCGGCTCGATGTCCGCAGTCGCTGTTCTCATGCGCGCGATGTGCCGCCGGCACAGTTGCGCCGTTCCGGTGTGGTGGCTACCCTCACCGAGCGCACTGGCAACAGGAGCAACACCGCTCCCACCTACAACGTCAGGCGCAATCGACCCACCACACACATGAGAAACAGCCTTCAACCAGCCTCGATGCAGTCGCGCGGTTCGCGCGCCCTTGCCGCGTTGCTGGCCCTTGCCCTGGTGGTGGGTCTGGGTCAAGCGGCGGCACAGGAAGATGTCGACATCGACGATCTTCGTGAGCAGCGCGACCGCGCCCGCGATGAGCAGCTCCATGCGCAGGCCGCGTTCGATGCCCTCGACGCCGAGTTCGAGGATGTGCAGGCTGCATTCGAAGCCGCCGATGAGCTGGTGAGGCTGGCCGAGGAGCGCTCCGATGCCATTCTGCGCCAACTGGAGCTCGCCGAGTTGCGGCTCGCCCGCACCGAGGTCGGTATCCAGTGGGCCGAATACGACCGTGAGTTGCTGGCAGAGGACATCGCCGACATCGCGGTGCGCGAGTACCTGGGACTGCAGGATGAGCCCAATCTGCTCGCTGAGGAGAACCCAACCGAGGCCTTGAGCCGCGAGGTAGTGCTCGATGCCATCCAGGGAGCGAACTACGACATCGTCGACACGGCTCGGTCGGCCGAGAGCGAGTTCGCCGACCTGCGCGAGCAGGCGGCCGCCGACTTGGCCGAGGTCGTACGGCTCACCGAGGAACTCAAGGCCGAGCTCGATGAGCTCGAGGAAGCCCGTGAGATTCGCCAACGGGCCCGTGACACCATCGACCAGCGGCGCGAGGAGTGGCTCGACCGCGTCGATGAACTCGACCGGCAGGAGGCGGAATTCGATCAGCAGATTCGCGATGAGCAGCGCCGTCTCGACGCCGAACGAGCCCGATCAGCCGCCGCAGCCAACGCGGAAGAACGTGCCGCCGCGGCGAGCGCTGGGCTCGATGCGATCTCCTCGGGCGAGGGCTACGTCTGGCCGACCGCCGGTGGGATCGGTTCGTACTTCGGTCCTCGCCGCCACCCCATCCTCGGCATCACGCGGCTCCACGGCGGTCTCGACATCGGCGGCCGCATGGGTCAGCCGATCTGGGCGGCGAAAGAAGGCGTCGTCATCCTCGCCGGCGTGAACGGTGGCTACGGCAACACGATCGTGATCGATCACGGCAACGGCTTCTTGACGCTCTATGGCCACCAGTCGACGTTCGAGGTTCGCAAGGGCGACTACGTGGAGACCGGCCAGCACATCGGCAACGTCGGTTCGACCGGCCTCTCGACCGGCCCGCACCTCCATTTCGAGGTCCGGGTCGACGGAACGGTCACGGATCCGCTTCCTTACCTACCACCGCGCTAGCAGGGTTCTCACCGACTTGGTGCCCGGATTCCGGGACTGGAACCGGTGAGAAGTGAGAACCGGACCCGAAGTCGGTGAGACGCCCGCGCGACAGGGAGCGGCTAGGGAGCGTTTCGGCGTCAGCCGAAAGGTGGTAAGCGAGCGCAGCGAGCGGCTTGGGAGCGTTTCGGCGTCAGCCGAAAGGTGGCGAGTGAGCGCAGCGAGCGACTTGGGAGCGTTTCGGCGTCAGCCGAAAGGTGGTAAGTGAGCGCAGCGAGCGACTCAGGCAGCTCCGGAGGCGGTGAGGGCGACGACCAATACGGCGACCAGGGCCAAGAAGACGATGCACCCGGCGATCAGCGCCAAAGAATCGGCGATCCGGCGACGGGGGATGGGCAGTACCGCATCCTCGATCGGCCGGGCCGGTTCCGGCTCGGTGACCACGGCCGGAGCCACATCGATACCCGGCGGATCGATCGCGCCCATATCGGAGGAGCGGGTCTTCTCGGTCCACCCGGACCCGTCCCACCACCGATACTGGTAGCGGCCGAATGGGTCGGCATGCCAGCCGACCTGGCGGTCCTCGTCGATCCCGTCTCCCACCGCGCCAACGGTACCCCAGCGCGATTGCCAGGTTGGTTAGTCGATCGCCGCCGGTGCCCTCAGCGATTCGGCGAGCTTCGACACGACCTCGTGGATCGGTGGTGCTTCGCGGGTCGTCAGGGCTTCGAGGCTGAACAACGCCATCGTCAATGCGCCTTCTGCGGTCAACTCGGCGGTCAGCTGCGCCGGCGCCCAGTCGTCGTTGCCGATGGTGACCTGGAGGATGTTGCCGTCGCGGTCGGCGTAGCTCAGGTGGCCGATTCTCTCGGCCGCCTGGCACATGCGAACGAACACGTCGCCAGGATGGGCGTGCAGCACCATCGGGCCCCCAGCCGCGTCTTCCTCGATCTGGAGCGGGAGTGGCAGGGGCCGAGCGCCGTCGTCGGTGATCGTCCGCAGCGCACGGAACGCTTCGACGATCTGCTCGGTTCGTCCGGCCGGGTCGTCACCGCCGGCGGCGTCGGGATGATGCGACATCAGCTGCTCGCGGTAGCAGCGCCGAATCTCTTCCCACGAGGCCCCAGGCGCAGCACCGAGAATCCGCAGTGCATCGGGGGCCTCCATCGCCGATCACCGTACCGGGACCCACCGCGTGTCGGGCTACCGCTACAGTCCGGCCGATGTCGGACATCCCCGTCGTCAGCCTGGCGTCTTCCGACGCACCGCGACGGCTCGTCGAGGCGTGGTCGTCCATCGGTTTCGTGTCGATCGTCGACCACGGGCTCTCGACCGATCTCATTGCGGCGATGCGGACGCTGTGTCGGCAGGTGTTCGCCCTCGACGACGCCACGAAGGACGCGTGGCGCATCACACGCTCGAGTTACCGAGGCTTCGTGCCGCTGGGATTCTTCACCCCGAATCGGGCCGAGATCACGGGTGCCCAACCCGACCAGTACGAGTCGTTCAAGCTCCACTGGGAGTGCCCCGAGACCCACCCGGTCCGGGCCGAGTGCCACCTCTACGGCTCGAACCGCTGGCTTCCGGAGCTGCCGCAGATGCGCCGCATTGTCCTCGAGTACTGGCACGGATGTGAGCGAATCGGCGACGAGCTGCTGGCCGCGATCGCCCCGGTGCTCGGCATGTCCGCGTCCGAGCTGTGCCAGCTTCACGGTGCTGGCCTGAGCAACATGACGTTGCTGCACTATCCGGAGCAGCCGGCCCTCGACCCGGTTATGGGCATCCATCCGCACAAGGACACGAATGTCCTGACCCTGCTGCATCCGGACCCGGTCGGAGGTCTGGAGGTTCGCACACCCGATGGTGGATGGGTCGAGCCAGAGGCCCGGCCGGACGCGCTCGTGGTGAACACCGGCGAGATGCTCGAGTCCTGGTCGGGTGGTCGCCTCGCCGCCACCGCCCACCGGGTGATCAATCGGTCAGGCGCCGAGCGGTACTCGTTTCCGTGGTTCCTCGTTCCCCGCCACGATGTCGTGGTGGCACCGCTGGTGACGCCGCTGGCGGGGCGAAACTACGTACCGATGCCGGTGGGTGAATTGTCGGCCGAAGTGTGGCGGACCAACTGGCCCGACGCGGCATCCGACACCCGCTTCGACCTCGGCTCGCTCGACGACTGACCATCTCATCGGTCCGAGGGAGCACGAGGCAGCACGGGGCGGGCCAAAACGCATCGAACGCCGACGCCCGTCTCCGGGTCGTCGACGTTCGAATCTCCCCCAGATCAGAAGCGCCGTGCGCTCAGATCACGGTGATCACTCGGTTGCCGAGTGGCTCAGACGAAGGCGGAAGCGAAGATCAGCGAAACGATGGTCATCACCTTGATGAGGATGTTCATCGCCGGACCCGAGGTGTCCTTGAACGGGTCACCGACCGTGTCACCGATCACGGCTGCGGCGTGAGGCTCCGAGCCCTTGCCCCCATGGTTGCCGGCTTCGATGTACTTCTTGGCGTTGTCCCACGCACCACCGGCATTGGACATGTAGATCGCCAGGGCGAAGCCACTGACCAGGGCACCGGCCAGGAAACCACCGAGTGCGTTGACGTCGACGAAGCCGATCACGAGCGGAACCACAACGGCGAGGCCGCCGGGGATCAGCATCTCGCGAAGCGATGCCTGGGTCGAGATCTGCACGCAACGGTCGCTGTCGGGCTCGACGCCGGGTTCGCCTTCGCGCAGGCCGGGAATCTCCCGGAACTGGCGGCGGACTTCCTCGATCATCGAGGCGGCAGCACGGCCGACCGCGTCGATCGTGAGGGCGGCGAAGAGGAACGGCAACATGGCGCCGAGGAAGAGGCCGATGAAGACCTCGACGTTGGTGATGTTGAGGTCCAGCGAGTCACCCGCTGCGAGAATGGCCTGGTCGAAGGAGGCGAACAGTGCCAGCGCGGTGACGGCAGCCGAACCGACGGCGAAGCCCTTGGCCACCGCAGCGGTGGTGTTACCGAGCGAGTCCAGCGAGTCGGTGACTTCGCGGACACTCGGATCGAGCTCGGCCATTTCGGCGATGCCGCCGGCGTTGTCCGCGATCGGGCCGTAGGCGTCGACACCGACAACCACGCCGGTCGTGGCGAGCATACCGATGGCGGCGATGGCGATGCCGTAGATGCCGCTCTGGGTCTGGTCGCCGAGGGCGGTCTGGCCGAGCCAGTAGGAGAGGCCGACCGCAGCGGCGATGAGCACCACCGAGGCCGCAACCGAGACCATGCCGGACGAGATGCCCTTGAGCACCACGGTCGCTGGGCCGGTCTCGGCCTGCTGGGCGATGTCCTTGACGGGCTTGTAGTGATCGCTGGTCCAAATCTCGGCCACCTGGCCGATGCCCCAGCCGGCGATCAGGCCGACGGTGATGGTCAGCGGAAGCGCCCACGCCGCATCGCCGTCGAAGGTGAGCGCACCGACGATGAAGACCCCGATGAGGGTGATCAGCATGGCGACGTTGGTGCCCATGTGGAGGGCCCGAGAGAGGTCCTTGATCGCACTCGATTCGCCGGAGCGAACGGTGAAGGATCCGATGATCGAACCGACCATGCCGATGGTGGCGACGAGGAACGGCCAGAGAATCAGCTCGAGGCCGGTTGCGTTGGTGATGTTCCAGGCGTCATCGCCTTGGACGGCGAGGGCGAACGAGGTGAACGCCATCGGGGCGATGATCGAGCCGCTGTAGCTCTCGAAGAGGTCTGCACCCATACCGGCGACATCGCCGACGTTGTCACCGACGTTGTCGGCGATGGTGGCGGGGTTGCGGGGATCGTCCTCAGGGATACCTGCCTCGACCTTGCCGACGAGGTCTGCCCCAACGTCGGCGGCCTTGGTGTAGATACCGCCACCGACACGGCTGAAGAGGGCGATCGAGCTGGCGCCGAGACCGAAGGCAGTGATGACCTCGAAGGGGTCGTCAACCTCGAGCCACTCGACGAACAGCAGATAGCAGAAGGCGAGGCCGAGGAGGCTCAAGCCTGCAACCGCGAAGCCCATGACGGCGCCGCCACGGAATGCGAGTGGAAGGGCGACCTGGGGGCCGGTGATGGCCGCGTGTGTCGTCCGGGCGTTGGCCATCGTGGCCACGGTCATGCCGGCCCATCCGGCCGACGCAGACAGAATCGCACCGACGACGTAGGCGACTGCGGACCAGGGGTCGAGCAGGATGGCGATCAGAATGACCATCGCCACCACGAAGCCGGCAACCCAGGTGTACTCCTGCCGGAGGAAGGAGCGGGCGCCGCTGGCGATGGCATTCATCAGCTGGACCATGCGGTCGTTGCCGGGGTCGGCCTTCTGTACGACCGAATAGAAGAATGCCGCGAGGGCGAGCGCTGCGAGCGCGCTCCCACCGGCGAGATACGGAATTGCGTCCACGTTGACGTTCCTTAACGGCGCACGGCCGTGGTCGGGGATAGTTCGGGGGTTTGGACCGCGGCGCGTCGGCACGCCAGCGGCACGCAGGCAATATATTCGCTCGTCCCCCGTACACGGCACATTCGAGCGATGCAAGTCGCGCCACGCCGTCGGCCGGCTCCTGGCGGATCTCCTAGGTTGCAGCCTCAGCCGGGCTCGTCAGCAAGCGATTGGCCATGTCGCGCACGGCATGGCCGTAGTAGACGCCGTCGTCTGCGACCGAGTTCTTGAAGTGTCCGAAGAGCTCGAGCGAGATCATGCCGAACAGCTGGGCCCAAGCGGAGACCACCTCGGACAACAGCGGGGTGGGTAGGAGTGATCCGGTGAAGCCGTCGAGGCCGCTGAGGGCCGAAACCAGCGCCGGATCGGCGGGCGGGCTCGTGTCGTGCTCGCCGCCGCGCGCCATGACGACCAGCGAGATGATGACGAATGGCACGCGGCCAGCGGGATCGATGGTGTCCTGCGGCGCCTCGTAGCCCGGAATCGGTGAGCCGAAGATCAGCGCGTATTCGTGCGGGTGCTCGAAGGCCCATGCGCGCAAGGCGGTTGCAGCGTTGCAGAATCGGGCGACGAGGTCGTCCTGGTCGACCGCGGCCGCGTCAGCGGCTTCGACTGCGTCGGCGACCGCGTCGTAGGCGTCGATGATCAGCGCAGTCAGCAGTTCGTCGCGGCTGGCGAAGTAGCGGTAGATCGCCGAGGACGCCATGTCGAGTTCCCGGGCGATCGCTCGCAGCGACAGGCTCGATGCGCCCTCGGTGGCGAGCTGGCGGCGCGCCGACGCCTTGATCGCTGCCGTCAGCTCGGCTCGTATACGGGCGCGGACGCCGGGCGCCTTGGGGGTCGAGTTGCTCGGTGACACGAGCGAGAGCGTAGGAGAGCGCCGGTGGTAATGCGAGCACCCGAAAGAAAAGTGAGCAGTGCTCTTGCTTTTCATCCGGGCATCCGTCAGGATGCCCGAAACGAGAGCACTGCTCACAACCGTGTGCGGCAGTCTGATTCGGGCGCAACGCCCAGGAGCGAGATCGAGGATGAACATCGACTGGAACGACCCGACGGAATTGCACGTGATCGTCGGCGCCGGGGCCACCGGTTCAGCGACGGCCGAGCTCCTGGCTGAGCAGGGTGCAAAGGTGCGGATCATCACCCGGTCGGGGAGTGGACCCGCACATCCGGCCATCGAGCGAGTTGCCGCCGACGCCACCGACGTCGAGCGACTCACCGAACTCACGGTTGGGGCGGCGGCGCTGTACAACTGCGCCAACCCGCCGTACCACCGGTGGGCGACGGACTGGCCGCCGCTGGCGTCGAGCTTGCTTCGTGCGGCCGAGAGGACGGGTGCGGTGCTCGTCACGCTGAGCAACCTCTACGGGTACGCCCCCGACGGACCCATGCACCCCGGCCAGCCGCTCAACCCTCCGTCGGAGAAGGGCGCGATCCGGGCCGGCATGTGGCACGACGCGCGGGCCGAACACGAAGCGGGGCGGGTCCGGGTCACCGAAGCGCGGGCCAGTGACTTCATCGGCGCCGGTCTCGGCGACACTTCGCACTTCGGCGATCGATTGCTCAACCGCATCCTCGCCGGCAAGTCGGTGCAGGTCTTCGGTGCGACCGACGTGGAACACAGCTGGACCGCCGTGAGCGACGTGGCGCGGACCCTCGTCACCCTCGCGCGCGACGAACGCGCGTGGGGGCGTGCCTGGCACGTGCCGACGGCTCCTGCACGTACACAGCGTGAGATGGTCGAGCGATTGTGCGACGCGGCCGGCACGAAGCGCGTCAAGGTCTCGGTCTTGCCGATGCCGCTGATCAAGTTGCTGGGCATCTTCATCAAGCCACTGGGCGAGATGCCATCAGTGGCGTATCAGTTCACCGAGCCGTTCGTAGTCGATGCGAGCGAGACCACTGAGGTGTTCGGACTCGAGGCAACCCCGCTTGCGGAGACGATCGACGCCATGGTTGGTGGAGACCGGGTGAAGGCGGCCGTGTCCGGGTAGCCGTACCATGGCGGTGTGTCCGTTGCCGAGCAGGTCGACGAGCGTCGTCGCCTACGCGCCGACGGTCGCGAAGCGCGTCGCCGTATCGAGGGGGCGCAGCGAACAGGCGCCGAGGGTGCGATCGTCGCGCACCTTGCACACATGCACCTTCCGGCAGGTGCGGGTATCGGAGTCACGGTGGCCGACGACGGCGAGCCCGACCTCTCTCCCTTCGTCGAAGCGCTGTGGGCAGCCGGACATTCGGTCGCGCTGCCGGTCCCTGCTCCCGGCCACGACGACTTCACGATGGAGTTCCAGCCGTGGAGACCGCCCGACTCGCTCGCGCCCGGACGGTTCGACATTCCGTGCCCGCCGGAGCGCGATTCGGTGGTGCCCGATGTGCTGGTCGTCCCGCTGGTGCGGTTCGATGCTGCGGGCAACCGGATGGGTCGTGGCGCAGGGTTCTACGACCGCTGGTTGGCCGAACATCCCGACTGCATCCCGATCGGTGTCGCCTTCGAGGTTCAGCGGGCCGTCGCCCTGGACCCCAAACCCCACGACGTGCCCATGCGGGCGATGGTCACCGAGCTTGGAATCCGTTGGTTCCGGCCGACGGACACAGCATGAGTCGGCCACGTACGCCCTCGGCGGGTGACTGCCCGCCGCTTATCGGGGCCGGCGCGCCGCTCGGCGCATTCTCGCGGCAATGGTTCGCCGCAGCTGTGCGCATCCGCAAAGATGGTGGATCGTGCGAGTCGTCGTAGTTGGCGCAGGGGAAGTCGGCACCCACGTGGCCCAGCTGTTGAGCAGGGAAGGCAGCGACGTCACGGTCGTCGAGTGCAACCCGAGCCGCATCGCGCAGATCGACAAGCTCCTCGACGTCACCATCGTTCCGGGCTCAGCGACCGACCCGTCGGTCATGCGCTCGGCGGGCGTTGGCAGCGCCGATCTGCTCGTGGCCGCAACGTCGATCGATGAGGTCAACCTGGTCGCCTCCCTGATCGCCAAGTTGGAGGGCACCAATCGGATCATCGTGCGTTTGGAGCGCCCGGGCATCCGCTCGGAGAAGGCCAAGGCCCTCCACGATGCAGTCGGGGCAACGCTCGTGATCGATCCCGACGAATCGGTCGCCCGTGAGATCCTCGACCTCCTGAGCTACCCCGGTGCTGCCGAGATCGCCCGTCTTGCCGACGACGAGATCCTGATGGTCGGCGCAACCCTTGCCGACCACGCACCGTTCACGGGCATGAGCCTGTCGGAGATCGGTGCGAAGTACGAGCCCGACTGGGACTTCATCGTCTGCACGATCACTCGCGATGGACAGACCATCGTTCCGCGCAAGGACTTCCGTCTTCAGAGCGGAGACAGCGTCCGGGTCGTGTGCAAGAACCGCGTGCGCGCCAAAGTGCTCCGCGAGCTCGGGCTCGAGACCGTCGAGCACCATCGGATCATGATCCTCGGCGGGGGACGGACCGGCGAGATCCTCGCCCGGGCGCTCGAGGCCAAGGGTCACATCGTCGCGATCATCGATCGTGACCCGGCGCGGACCCGCGAGTTGGCCGATGAGCTCGATGGCGTGCTGGTGCTCGAGGGTGACATCACCGACGCATCGCTGCTGGAGGAGGAAGCGGTCGGTACCTACGATGCCGTCGTCGCCCTGACCGGCGAGGACGATGCCAATATTCTCGCCTGCCTCTTCGCCAAGAAGTCGGGAGCTCGCGAGACGATCGCGGTGCTGCACCGCCTCGAACTCCGTCACTTGCTTCGAGATGCAGGGGTCGACGTGGCCATCTCGCCGCGGACCGCGAGTGCCAACGCCGTCTTGCGCACCGTCCACGGTGGCGTGAGCGCGGTCGCCACGACCCTCGATGACGACATCGAGTTCTTCGAGATCGAGGTCGACCCGCTGTCCGACGCCGCGGGCGCGTCGGTTCGTGAGCTCGGATTGCCACGGGACACGCTCATCGCGGCAATCGTGCGCAACGGCAAGCCGAAGATCGGCCGGGCGGATCTCCACTTCCAGGCCGGCGACCACGTGGTCTTCGTTGCGCACGGCGAAGACGTCGACCACCTGAGTCGGGTGTTCACGGCGTGACCGCCGCCGGCGCCGCCGAGACGTTCGCCGCCGAACGCCACGACGGCATCCGGAATCTGGGGGTGTACGGCACGGCCCTCGGGGTCGCGATCGGTGCGAGCGGCCTGGCCGGCCTGGTTTCGGCGGTCTTTGCCGCCGGCGACGACACGATCGACGCCCTCGTGCTGGCGGGCGTCGGTACTGGCGGTGTCGGGTTCGCGGCACTCCTCGCCCGCAGGCCGTTCGAGGCCCGAGCCATGCGCGCGGTCCCCACGCTGACCGCCTGTGTCCTCGCTTATTTGGCAGTTGCCGCAATTTCGACAGTCGTGTACCTGGCCACCGGTTCGCTGTCCCGCGTCGACGATGCGCTCTACGAATCGGTCACGGGTGTCGCTACGAGCTCGCTGACGCTGTTCGAGGATCCTCAGGTGCTCGGGCGCGGTGTCCTCGTGTGGCGGGCCGCGACCCAGTGGATCGGGGGCCTGCTCGCCCTCGGCGTGGCGATCGGCATCTACCCGTTCTTGGGGGGCTCACGCGAGCTCGCCGACCCTCGTGCGCGTGGCTTCCGGCGGCTGGCATTGGCCAACAAGCCGATCCCTGCGCTCAAGCGCGTGGTGACGATGTACGGGGTGGTCACGGTGGTCGTTGCGGTGGCGCTTCTGATCGTCGGCCTCTCCGTGACCGATGCTGTGGCCCACACCTTCTCGTCGGTCTCGACCGGTGGATTCTCGACGCACGCTGACTCGATCGCGCACTTCGACAGCCGCGCCGTCGATGTCGTGATGATCGTCGTGATGGCGGGTGCGGGGTTCTCGCTTGCCCTCGTGTGGATGCTCGCGACCGGCCAGTTCCAAGACACGCTCCGGGTCTACGAGCTCCGGGTCTATGCGTTGGTGCTGGCGCTGGCGTCGGTCTGGGTCTGGTGGCTCGCCGACCCCCTCGACGATGCGACCGGCGTCGTCGACCACGGGATCGATTCGGTCTTCACGGTGGTCTCGTTGTCGACCACGACCGGCCATCGCGTGGCCGACTGGGGTTCCTGGCATCCCGGTGCCGAGATGATGTTGCTCACCCTGTTGGCCATCGGCGGCATGGCCGGTTCGGTGGCCGGAGGACTTCGTTGGATTCGCGTCGTCGGTCTGGTCCAGTTCGTGTGGCGCGAGTTGCAACGCCAACTGCACCCTCGAACGGTACGCGCGGTGAAGGTCGGCTCGTCTGCCATCAGCGAGGAGTCAATCGACCGGTGGCACGCCCACCTGCTGTTCACGATGTTCTTGACGGGGACCGGTGCCGTGGCATTGGCATTCTTCGGCAGCGACATCCTCGAAGCGCTCACCTTGGCGTTGAGCGCGGTGAGTACCACGGGCCCGGCACTCGCCGAGGACGGTGGCACGCTCCAGTCTGCGGCAACGCTCTCGCGGTCGGACCGTGCTGCACTGATGCCGCTGATGCTCGCCGGTCGCCTGGCGATCACGCCAATGCTGGTCGGCGTCGGGGTGGTCGTCTTCGGCGCCCAGCGCCGTCTGTCGGCCCAAGCGTTCCGGCGTCGCTTGCAGGGGCGCACATGACTCTACTCTCGAGGCTTCGTCCCGACGATGCGCCCGAGTCGTTTCGGGTGCGCGAAGGTCCCCGTGCGCAACGTGAGGCTCCGACCGTTCACGTCGTCGGTCTCTCGCTGTTGTTCCTGATTCCCGGGCTGCTCGTCGCGTTCGTCATCGAATGGGTCTCGGCGAGTTCCCACGACGAAGGTGCGCTCGGTCTGACGATCGCGGTTGCCGTCGTCCTGGGACTGGCCTGCTGGTTGCCGACTCGGCCTGGCGATCAGATCCGCACCCCGAGCGTGTTCTCCTCGGTCGCCTTCAGCTGGATCGCCTGCTCCCTCGTCGGTGCCCTGCCCTACGCCGCTGGATCGATGTTCGGTTGGGGCCAATTCGACAACGCGCTCTTCGAGGCGGTAAGTGGCTTCAGTACCAGCGGTTCGACCGTGCTGGCCGACATCGAGGCGAATGGTCGGGGCATCCTGATGTGGCGCCAGATCACCCAGTTCTACGGCGGCATGGGGATGGTCGTGCTCGCCGTCACCGTGCTCCCGGCCCTCGGCGTCGGCGGGCTTGCGTTGATGAGCGCGGAGGCGCCAGGCACGACGAGCGATCGGCTCGCGCCGCGAGTGACCGAGACCGCTCGCACGCTGTGGCGGCTGTATGTCGGCATCACGTTGGCGGTTGCAGTCCTGTTGTGGCTCGTGCCGGGGCCGTCGCTCTACGACGCGATCGCCCACGCACTCTCGACATCGTCGACCGGCGGCTTCTCCACCTACAACTCGTCGATCGGGCACTTCGATTCATGGTTGGTCGAGTCGGTCATCGTGGTCGGGCTCTTCCTGTGCGGCCTCAACTTCACGCTGCACTACCGAGCGTTGCGCGGCGATGTCCGTAGCTATGCGCGCTCGTCGGACACCCGTGTCTACGTGGCGATCATCGCCGCAGCGATCGTCATCGCGACCCTTGTGAACTGGTTCGTCGACGTGCGGGACACCGCCGGCCGGCTACTCGACGTGGGCTTCGTGGCGTCGCTTCGCGACGCGATCTTCAATGTCGTGACCCTCGGGTCGAGCGGTGGCTTCAGCAATGCTCGCGGTCCCGACTCGCTCGGCAACTATGTCCTGTGGGCGCCGCAGCTCCAGATCATGTTGTTGCTGATCATGGTGATCGGCGGCTCGGTCGGGTCGACCGCCGGGGGAGCGAAGGTCTTTCGCGCCGAGGTCGCCTTCAAGCACGCCGTAACGGCGATCCGTCGGGTGCGTCACCCCAAAGGGGTGATGCCGGTCAAACTCGGAGCCCGGAGCGTGCCGGGCGAGATCGTGCAGCGGGTGATCGGGTTCCTCACCTTGTACTTGCTGATCACGATCGTTGGGGCGCTACTCGTGTCGGCGACGGGCGCGCCGATCACCGAGTCGTTGAGCGCATCGATCTCGGCGATGTCGAACATGGGTCCGGCCCTCGGCGACGCGGGACCGACGTCGAACTTCCTGGTGTTCAGCCGGCCGGCACGGATGGTCCTGGCGGTGCTGATGATGATCGGGCGCCTCGAGCTGTTCGCGATCCTGTTGATGTTCGCCGCGCCGACGTCGTCATTGCGTCGAGCCAAAGCTCGCGGTCGCGCTATCCGGACTAGCCGAACACGGCGCTGAGAGCCCGACGAAGGTAGCCCGGATCGCTCGCTCCGGTGGTTTCGCGTGCCGAGTGCATCGCCAGCTGGGGTGCGCCGACGTCGACGGTGTCGAGGCCGGTCCGTGCCGCAGTGACCGGGCCCACCGTCGATCCGCATGCCAGGTCGGTCCGGTTGACAAAAACCTGATGTGGCACTTCTGCCCGCTCGCAGGCGTCGACGAACAACGCATGGCCGAGCGGGGTGGTGGCGTAGCGCTCGTTGGCGTTGACCTTGACCACCGGCCCGCCGTTGAGTGCGATCTGGTGTTCTGGATCGTGGCGATCGGCGTAGTTCGGGTGGGTCGCGTGTGCGCAGTCCGCGCTGATGCACAGCGAGTCTTCGCTCGGCGAGTCGCCGACCAACTGCCCGAGCGCGTCGGCGAGCATGTTGCTGTCGGCACCGGTCGACGACGTACTGCCGACCTCTTCGTGATCGAAGAGCGCAATCACCTGGGTTCCTGGCGCCTCGGTTGACGCGAGTGCGGCGGTCGCGGCCCAGCACGACAGCTGGTTGTCGATGCGAGGCGACGCGATGAAGTCGTCGTCCCACCCACCGATGGCCGGCGGCGTCAGGTCGAACGTCATCAGCTCGTGGGCGAGGATGGCGTCGGGCTCAACATCGAGCTCCGCGGCCAGCAGGTCCGCGAGCGTGCGCTCGTCGTCCTCGCCGGCCATACCCCACATCGGCTTCATGTGCTGCTGGCGGTTGAGGAGCAAGCCCTTGCTGGAGATGTCGCGATCGAGGTGGATCGCCAGCTGCGGGATACGCAGCACCGCTCGATCGATGAGCGCGAGGCGGGTTTCGATGCCATCGTCGGTGCGAACGATCACGTGTCCGGCCAAACCGAGGTCCCGGTCGAGCCAACTGTTGAGGAGGACACCCCCGTACACCTCGACGCCGACCTGGCGGATACCGGCGCCCGTGACATCGGGGCGTGGCTTGACCCGGAGGTTCGGCGAATCGGTGTGGGCGGTGACAACACGCGTGGGGCCGTCACCGTTTGAGCGCCACGCCAGAAGCGACCCGCCCCGAGTTGCGAAGCCTGCGGTGAGTCCATCCGCGGGTGTTCCGCCCGAGAATCCCGCTGCTTCGAGCCGTCGGGCCGTCTCGGCAACGCAGTGCCGTGGAGACGGGGAAGCGGAGACGTACGCCAGAAAGTCTTCGGCGTCGGCGAGCAAATCCATGGCGCAAGGCTAGTTGTGAGCCCGGGCACCGCCCCGTTCCGCTGAACGATCGTCCAGGTCGACTCGCCGAATCGCTTGGCTGGGATCGGGTGCGCACCGGTACTATGGCGAAGCTTGCGGGCTCCAACGGTGCAGTCCGCCAGTGGGCTGACCCCCCACGCACCGACCACCACTCACGACCGAGATTTCATGGCTGCTATGTCGCGTAACCCCGATCTTCCGTCCAAGCAGGGCCTCTACGACCCATCCGCCGAGCACGACGCGTGCGGTGTGAACTTCGTAGCGAACATGCGAGGACGACGGAGCCACGCGATCGTGCAGATGGGCCTGGGGGCCCTGTGCAACCTCGAACACCGTGGCGCCGTGGGATCGGACCCGAACTCGGGCGATGGTGCGGGACTACTGGTCCAGATGCCCCACGAATTCCTGTCGGCCGTCGTCGATTTCAAACTGCCCGAACCCGGCCACTACGCCTGCGGCATCGGCTTCATGCCTCAAGGCGAGACCGAGGCGGCGAGTGCCGCGGATGAGATCGAGCGCATCGTGGCCGAGGAAGGCATGCAGCTGCTCGGTTGGCGCGACGTACCGGTTGACCCGGCGATCCTTGGGGGAGCGTCGGCCCGCACGATGCCTCGATTCCGCCAGGTATTTCTCGCCGCGGACGGACTGAGCGATCTCGATCTCGATCGTCGCTGCTACATCGTGCGCAAGCGCATCGAGCACGACATCTCACTCGCCGCTGGCGACGACGAAATCAACGAAGCGATGGGTGGGGCCTCCGAAGCCCACGACGGTGTCTACTTCCCGTCGCTGTCGAGCCGCACGATCGTCTACAAGGGCATGCTCACCACGCCCCAGCTCGGTGCCTTCTATCCCGATCTCGGCGACGAGCGCTTCGAGAGTGCAATCGCGCTGGTCCACAGCCGCTTCTCGACCAACACGTTCCCGTCGTGGCCGCTCGCGCATCCCTACCGCTTCGTCGCCCACAACGGCGAGATCAACACCGTCAAGGGCAACGCGAACTGGATGCGTGCCCGCGAGGCCCTGCTGTCCTCCGATGCGTTCGGCGAGGATCTCGCCAAGCTCTTCCCGATCTGCAGCCCCGGCGCCAGCGACACCGCCACGTTCGACGAAGCGCTCGAGCTGCTGCATCTCGGCGGCTACTCGCTGCCCGAGGCCGTCCTGATGATGATCCCTGAGCCGTGGGAGCACCACGAGCTCATGCCGCAGGAGATCCGCGACTACTACCGCTATCACGCATCGCTCATGGAGCCGTGGGACGGGCCGGCGTCGATCGCGTTCACCGATGGCACGGTGATGGGCGCGGTGCTGGATCGCAACGGCCTCCGCCCGAGTCGTTACTGGGTCACCGACGACGACATCGTGATCATGGCGAGCGAAGTCGGCGTGGTCGATGTCCCGGCGAACAAGATCATCGAGAAGGGCCGTCTCCAGCCCGGCCGCATGTTCCTGATCGACACCCGCCAGGGCCGGATCATCCGCGACGACGAAATCAAGCACGGCCTGGCCAGCGGTGCGCCCTATGGCGAATGGTTGAACCAGCACCAGCTCGCGATCGACCAGCTCGAGTCGGCCGCTGAGCGTGAAGACTCCGAGACGCTCACCGCTCGCCAGCAGGCCTACGGCTACACCCACGAGGAGCTCAAGCTCCTGGTTGCACCGATGGCCCGCACGGCCAAAGAGGCGATCGGCTCGATGGGAACCGATACACCGGTCGCCGCATTGTCGAATCGCCCTCGCATGCTGTTCGACTACTTCCAGCAGCTGTTCGCTCAGGTGACCAACCCGCCGCTCGACGCCATTCGCGAAGAGATCATCACCGCCACGCTGTCGTGGATCGGCCCCGAGGGCAATCTCCTCGAAC
The DNA here is from genome assembly GCA_039028435.1 of Actinomycetota bacterium. Classification (GTDB taxonomy): domain Bacteria; phylum Actinomycetota; class Acidimicrobiia; order Acidimicrobiales; family UBA10347; genus UBA10347. Next base: position 231,295 of record JBCCIC010000003.1, read on the forward strand.
GTTCGCCGGCATCGTGTCGCCAGATCGTTACGCCGCATCCCGTCCTGCGCAACAGCGAACTTGCGGCAATCGTCGCCCTCGACGGCCACCGTGAGTTCCGCTCCGCCGTCGTCTCGACACTCTTCGATCCCTCGACCGGCGGAGCCGGGATGCGCGCCGCCATCGAGCGGGTCCGCGCCGATGTCGATGCGGCGATCGGCGAAGGGGCCAACATCATCGTCCTCAGCGATCGCGGCACGGCCGAAGGCCAGGTCGGCATCCCGATTGCCTTGGTCACCGGTGGCGTCCATCACCATTTGGTGCGCAACAAGACCCGAACCCAGGTCGGTCTGGTGGTCGAGACCGCCGAGGCGCGCGAAGTGCACCACATGGCTGTGCTGCTCGGCTACGGCGCCAACGCCGTCAACCCGTACCTCGCGTTCGAGTCGATCGATGCCCTCCTCCTCGACTCGCTGTACCGACTTCCGGCCGACCTGACCCGCGACGAGGCACACACCAACTACGTCAAGGCGTGCGATAAGGGGCTGCTCAAGGTCATGTCCAAGATGGGCATCTCCACCGTCAAGAGCTACATCGGCGCCCAGATCTTCGAAGCGATCGGCCTCGGCGACGAGGTCGTCGACGAGTGCTTCGCCGGCACGACGAGCCGAATCGGTGGCGCCGACTTCGATCGGTTGGCCGAAGCCGTCGCCAGCCGGCATGCGCTGGCCTATCCGACGGTGTCGACCGAGCGGGCACACCGCGACCTCGAGGTCGGCGGTGAGTACCAGTGGCGCCGCGAGGGCGAGTACCACCTGTTCAATCCCGAGACGGTGTTCCGGCTCCAGCACGCCACTCGCGAGGGTCGCTACGACATCTTCAAGCAGTACACATCCGCCGTCGACGATGCGTCGAGCAACCTGGCGACGCTGCGTGGGCTGTTCCGCTTCAAGCTCGAGGACTGCACCCCGATTCCGATCGAGGATGTCGAGTCGGCCGAGCAGATCGTCAAGCGCTTCGCGACGGGAGCGATGAGCTACGGCTCGATCTCCGCCGAGGCCCACGAGACCCTCGCCATCGCCATGAACCGCATCGGCGGAAAGTCGAATACCGGCGAGGGCGGCGAGGCGTCGTATCGCTACGTTCCCGATGCCAACGGCGACAGCCGCCGCAGCTCGATCAAGCAGGCCGCCTCGGGCCGGTTCGGGGTGACCAGCGAGTACCTGGCCCAATCCGACGACATCCAGATCAAGATGGCCCAGGGTGCCAAGCCGGGCGAAGGCGGTCAGTTACCGGGCCACAAGGTCTGGCCCTGGATCGCCGAGGTCCGTCACTCGACCCCCGCCGTTGAGCTGATCTCTCCGCCGCCGCACCACGACATCTATTCGATCGAGGATCTTGCGCAGCTGATCCACGACCTCAAGAACGCCAATCCGCGGGCCCGGATCCACGTCAAGCTGGTGAGCGAGTTTGGTGTCGGCACCGTCGCCGCCGGTGTCTCGAAGGCCCACGCTGATGTCGTGCTGATTTCTGGCCACGACGGTGGAACCGGCGCCTCGCCGCTGACATCGATCAAGCATGCCGGCACCCCGTGGGAGCTCGGTCTGGCCGAGACTCAGCAGACCCTGCTGCTCAACGACCTGCGCGACCGAATCGTCGTGCAGGTCGACGGTCAGCTCAAGACGGGCCGCGACGTCATGATCGCCGCGCTGCTCGGTGGCGAGGAGTTCGGGTTCGCCACGGCGCCGCTGGTCGTGATGGGCTGCGTCATGATGCGCGTCTGTCACCTCGACACATGCCCCGTCGGCGTGGCCACGCAGAACAAAGAACTGCGAAACAAGTTCAGCGGCAGGGCCGACCATGTTGTCAACTTCATGATGTACGTGGCTGAGGAAGTTCGCGAGCTGCTCGCGCAGATGGGTCTTCGTTCGATCGAGGAGGCTGTCGGACGCGTCGAGCTTCTCGACACCACCGAGGCCGAGCAGCACTGGCAGAGTTCGGGTCTCGACCTCTCGCCCGTGCTCTATCTGCCCGAGCTCGCCGACGGCGCGGCTCGCCTCTGCACCACCACGCAAGACCATGGCCTCGAGAAAGCCCTCGACGTCGAGATCACGGCACAAGCACAGCCGGCGATTCTGCGGGGCGACCCCGTCGAGATCGAGCTGCCGATCACGAACGTAAACCGGACTGTCGGAACCATGACCGGCTTCGAGGTAACCACGCGGTGGGGTGCCAACGGGCTGCCCGACGACACGATCCACGTGAAGCTCCGCGGCAGCGCCGGCAACAGCCTGGGTGCGTTCGTACCCAAGGGCATCACGCTCGACCTCACCGGTGACGCCAACGACTATGTCGGCAAGGGCCTCTCCGGCGGCAAGCTCGTGGTCCAAGCGCCCTCCGATGCCGCCTACGAGCCCGAGGACAATGTCATCGCCGGAAACGTCTGCCTCTATGGGGCGACCAGCGGCGAGGCGTATTTCCAGGGTCATGTCGGCGAACGGTTCTGCGTGCGCAACAGCGGCGCCATCGCCGTCGTCGAAGGCGTCGGCGATCACGGTTGTGAGTACATGACCGGCGGTCGTGCCGTGATCCTCGGCTCGGCCGGTCGTAACTTCGGTGCGGGCATGTCCGGTGGGACCGCCTACGTGTACGACAGCAATGGCACGTTCCCCAGTCGGGTGAACACCGAGATGGTCGATGTCGAGCGCCCGGACCCGAGCGAGCAGGACACGATCCGAGCCGACATCGAGCAGCACTTTGCCTACACCCAGAGTGCTCGAGCACAGCGCCTGCTGGCCAACTGGGACGAAGAGAAGACCCGGTTCCGCAAGGTCATCCCGCGGCAGTACAAGCTCGTCCTCGAAGCGTTGGAGAATGCACAACGATCCGGCGTGGATCCGGACATCGCCGTGATGGCGACGGCACAGGGAGTCTGAGATGGGTGATCCGAAGGGTTTCATGCAGCACGGCCGTCGCTGGCCGAATCGTCGACCGGCCGATCTCCGTATCGGTGACTGGCAAGAGGTCTATCTCTACAAGAACTTCGAGGAAGCCGAGCTGCGTACCCAGGCGAGTCGGTGCATGGATTGCGGTATCCCGTTCTGCAACAACGGCTGTCCGCTCGGCAACCTGATTCCCGACTGGAACGACCTCGTCTACAGCCAGCGTTGGCGCGAGGCGATCGACCGCCTGCATGCGACCAACAACTTCCCCGAGTTCACCGGACGCCTGTGCCCGGCGCCGTGCGAAGCCGCCTGCGTGCTCGGCATCAACGAAGAGCCGGTCACGATCAAGCTGGTCGAGCTGACGATCATCGAGCATGCGTTCGAGCAAGGCTGGATCACACCGGTCTTGCCGACGGCCGAAAGCGGCAAGAAGGTTGCCGTCGTCGGCAGCGGCCCGGCTGGTCTTGCGGCCGCCCAGCAGTTGCGCCGCGCCGGCCACCAGGTCGTGTGCTTCGAGCGCGCCGACCGTCCGGGTGGGCTCCTGCGCTACGGCATCCCCGAGTTCAAGATGGAGAAGCGCTTCCTCGATCGTCGCCTCGATCAGATGACCGCCGAGGGCGTCGAGTTCCGCTGCGACACCGAGGTCGGTGTCGATGTCACGGCCGAGGAACTCCACGACGAGTTCGACGCAGTGGTGTTGGCCGGCGGTGCGACCCAGTGGCGCGACCTGCCGATCCCGGGCCGCGAGCTCGAAGGCATCCATCAGGCGATGGAGTTTCTTCCTCCGGCCAATCGCGTGCAGGAGGGTGACCTCGAGGAGCACCCGTTCTCGGCCCACGACAAGGACGTCATCATCATCGGCGGTGGCGACACCGGAGCCGACTGTCTCGGTACGTCGCATCGCCACGGCGCCCGTTCGGTGCACCAGTTCGAGATCATGCCGAAGCCGCCCGCCGATCGGTCCGACTCGACTCCGTGGCCGACGTGGCCGCTGCAGCACCGCACCTCGTCGGCCCACGAAGAAGGCGGCGAGCGCGAGTTCGCCATCAACACCCTCGAATTCGTCGGCGAGAACGGCAAAGTCACCGCGCTCAAGACCACTCGGGTCGAGCAGGTCTTCACCGACGGCCGGATGTCCTTCGAAGCCGTCGAGGGCAGCGAGCAGGACTTCCCGGCCGACCTTGTCTTGTTGGCCATGGGCTTCACCGGCCCGGAGAAGTCGCCCATGCTCGAGCAGCTCGGGGTGGATCTCACCGACCGCGGCAATGTCGATCGTGCCGACGACTGGTCGACCAATGTCGACGGCGTCTACGTGTGCGGCGACATGGGACGTGGACAGAGCCTGATCGTGTGGGCGATCGCCGAGGGCCGTGCCTGTGCCGCAGCGGTCGACGAGGCACTCACCGGCGACACGCAGCTACCCGCACCGCTGCTGCCAACGGCACAACAGCTGCGCTGAGTCGCGATCGCTCCGGCGGGCGTACCCGCCGGACTCACGTTTCGAGGTTCCCAGCTTCGACGCGGGCGACGACGGGTCGAACGCGCAGGAGGTACCACGAGGCGATGAACAAGCCGGGAATGAGCAACACGACGCCGAAGCCGATCGCGGCGAGCCAGCCGAGCTGACTGCGATTGGCAAAGGCCCATGCCCACGCCGGACGGCGTGCTGCGTCGAGGAGCGCCCAGGTGCTCAGCACGATTGGGATGCTCGCGATGAACAGCCAGACGATGGCCATCCGGATCAGGCCGATCCGAGAAGCTGGATGGCGACCGTCGATGCCGCAGCGAGCGAGACCCACGCCGCAACGTCGAGCCAGCGCCGGGGGTGGTCGACGGCAATCGTCGAGCCGACCGGTTGCGTGAGCACGATAAGCGAGCGCCCCACGCCGTAGCCAACCGCGGCCAACAGCGCGCCCAGCAGGGCGGACGCCGTCGTTCCGCCTGGTGCGAGCACGAGCACGAGGGCGAGACCGTACGGTGCGGCCGTGGTGATGTAGGTACGCACGCCGGTGCCGAGTCTGAGGGCGAAGCGTGCCGCCGCGCGGCGAGGGTCGCCGTGGAACGTCTCCTGGGGAATCTGCCATTCACGTTGGGGCAGGTCCAGGCACAGCACGCGGGCTTGATGCAGTCCGAGCAGTGCGAGTCCGCAGAGTGCGACGGTCGCTCGGATCGAAACCGGGATCGGGCTGAGCAGGCCAGCAGCGATCGCGATCGCCGCACTGGTGAGGAGGGCTCCCAAGATGCTTCCCAGGAGGAACATGCCTGCGACCGCAGGCCGGGCGTGCCGATGCAGCATCAGCGCGCCATTGATGCTTCAAACCGATCCTGACAGGGAATAGCCCGCGCCCGCACCTGCCGCCAAGAGTGCAACGGGCGAGGCCCACAGCCCGGCGATCGCGACCGCCAGCACGGTTGAGACGATGGCGCAGGCATGCACGGCGCGGCGTCGTGCCGATGCCTCGGGAGCGACCAGGCGGGCGGTACTCATGGCCGGGTCACCGACGGGATTTCGATGCGACCGGACTCATGCGACCGTCACGGACTGTTCGCCGAGCAGTGTGCGCCCGTCCTCGGTCTCGGCGTAGACCCGCACGTCGTGCTCACCGGCTTCGAGGGCCACGCGGACCTCGAAGCCGCACGGATGATCGATACCGTAGGTGCGCTCGGCTTCTTCGTGCGGGAGGCCGCTGGTCGTCGTGGCGCTGGTGCCGGCCGCCTCGACGACGATGTTCACGAGTCGCTCCTGGTCGTTGGGCGCAATCGCCCACCCGCGCACGGTGATCGCGCCCGTGGTGACATCGATCTCGTCGACCCGGCCCCACACGACGTCGCGAGCCTGGTCGGCGTCGCCCGAGATCGTCGGACGCTCGGAGGAGGAGTCGTCGCCGGAGCCGTCCGAGCCATCGCTGGTGTCATCGATCGCCGCTCCGACGGTGCGACAGCCGATGGGGTAGCGAGCGCTGTCGAGCGGGTCGACGACCTCGACACATACCTCAGCCTCGGATTCCGGAAGCTCGAACGACACGGCGAATCCGGCCGTGTCGCCGAGGTCGGGAAAGGCGGTGGCGACGTCGGGACGGGGCAGCTCGGGCCGGGTGGTCGTGACCAGCTCACCGTCTACGAGGACGTCGACGAAGGCCGCATCGTCGCTGTCGCGATCGCCGGCCCAACCGGACACGAAGCCCGTCGTTGCGCCGCTGCGACGAATCACCTGGGCCGCGCCTCGGGTTTCGGAATCGCTCGGCGGGCCGCTCTGCGGCTCGATGAGCTCCGACGCGGCTGTTGTTGTCGCCTCGTCCTCGGCGTCGGCCCCTTCGGTCGATGCGTCGGCGTCGTCGGAGGAGGTCGTGTCGTCGTCGGAGGGGCTGGGTGCCTGGGCGCCACCGGTGATCGTGGTGGTACCACCGCTGCCGGTCACGCGTTGGCCCGAGCCGACCACGAGGGTGACGCAACCGACCGTCACGACGCTCGCGCCGTTGATCGCATTGACGCACAGGTTGTACTCGCGGGGCTCGGCGGGGAAGCTCACGGAGAAGCCGGTGTTCGGCCCTGCACCTGGGATCGAGTTGGCGATGTCGGGTCGGGGGAGTGAGGCCTGCCCCAGGACGACGATCTGGTTGTTGGCCAGGATGCGCATGTCGACGGGTCGACCCGTTGCGTCGGCGATCCAGCCGCTGATGTTGACCGAACCGCCGTTGTCAACCGCCTGCTCGACGCGTCCGGCGGGCCGCCAGTTGGTGTCGACCGCAACGTCGGGCAGGTTCGATCCGCCCTCAACGCCCTCGGGGAGCGGGTCACACGCGGTGACGAATCGGCAGATGAACGGTGCAGGACCCTGGTCGGTCTGCACGTAGCCATCACTACAGCGGTACTCGATGGCGCCACAGTTGCCGCACACGTCGTTGAACCGCCAGAGCCAACCATCGGCGATGTCACCGTCGCCGCAGCCACCGGCATAGAGCGTGTACCCGTTGGCCGGGTCGTTGCGGAAGAAGCCGTCGCTGCCGCAGCAATCGGTGCAGATCGGCGAAGAACCGCAGCCGGGCTGGCAGTTGTCGTTGGCGTTGTAGGGAGGGCAGTACGTGAGGATGCGGCGGGGATAGGTCCCCACGACGCCGGTCTGCGCCTGGACCTGTCGCGCCGGCCCGAAAAGGCCGGCGAACGTTGCTGCGGTACCGGCGGCGGCAGCAGCGATCGTCGAACGGAGGAAGGTCCGGCGGGTCGCAGCGAAGCGCCGTGCACGGCCGGGTTCGACGACCCCGGTGACGAAGCCGTTGTTGAGGACATCGTCGCTCAGTCGCGGCAGCGAGGTCTCTGTCTCGATCGGGGAGCGGCCGGCCGGTTGAGCGTCTCGGGGTCGCCGGCTGATCGCCACCAGATCGTCGAAGCGCAGCGAATGGTCCGCAGCCTCGGCGGTGTGGGCACGCGGCTCGTCGCTCTCGTCGAGATGGAGGGGATCGCGCACGGACACGGCTCCGAATCGTACCCCCTGGCGGTTCGCACATCCGGTCGCAGGCGAACCTTCTCGCGACGATGTCAGGTGTGTTCTCGAAGGAGGCCGATCAGCTCTTCGGCGGTCGGCACGGTCCGGGTTTGGCGCACGCGGCCCTCGTCGATTACGAACACGAACGGTGTGGCGACAACCCCGAGATCATCGGATGCCTCAGCCGACGGAAACGCCGTTGACAGGCTCGCCACGTAGGCCTCGGCAGCCGGATGAACGCACATGAGCCTGATGCCATCGGACCGGGAGAGCTCGGCGAGTGCGCCGGCCGCGTCGCTGGAGCCTGCCTCGGACCCGAGGACCACAACCAGTCCGTGTTCGACCTGGCGTGCCATGGCGGAGCGAGCAAGAGCTCGACGGAACCTCTGCTCGAACTCTTCGCGGGCCAATCTCCGGCTGGGTGGCGTGAGCCCTCCATCGATCGCCCGTTCCAACAGCTCCAGTCGACTGAGCAGGCTGTAACACACGAGGGCGAGGCCGATTGCCGCGAGCGCAACGACCACGAGCGCGGCCTGGGTGAAGCTCACGATGCAGCGCCGATCGGGATTCCGGCATCTCGTGCGGTGTCGGCGATGAGCGCCACGGTCGGCGTGACGGAGCGGGTGATGAGGCCGTGCTCGCCGACAGCGATCGTGTACGGGAGCGGATCGGCACCGACGGCATGGGCCAGTTCCGCCTGCTCCTCGGCGAGCGTGGCTCCGAGGTGCGAGGCGACCTCCCTGGACAGGGGTCGTGGCCGGTCGACGTAGTGGAGGGCGACAGGGACGGCCGTGTCGAGGTGCCGCACCGCGAGCTCGTCAACGAGTCGCTGGCAGGCATGGCAGCTCCGACTGAGGAACACATGGAGCCCGCGCTCGAGCAGGGCCGCGGATTGTGCCGCGGTGGGCTCCGGGCCCTGGCGGACGGCCGCTTCGAGGGACGCGTGGCCGGGCGGCAGTCCCTCGCTGAGCGTCACCTCGACCAGCGCCAGACGGGCCAGGGCCTGATTGAGCGCGACGGCGAGGCCGGCGAGCGAAGCCCCGACGACGATCACCAGCATTGCGGCGTTCATCGCCCGGCCTCGATCGGTCGATGCGCATCGAGTCGGGCCAGGTGCCCGCGGGCGGCGGGCGGCCAGCTCAACGCCTCAGGAAGGACGAAGAGGGCGCCAGCAACAGCCGCACCGACCGCGGCTGCGACGACGACGTCGGGGCGGTTGACCTGATCCCATGGCGCCCACGCAAGCGCGACCGTGGCCACGATCGAAAGCGCCCGGACGAGCGACCATCGGCTGGTCGGCCCCACCGAGAACGAGCACGCGCAGGGCAGATCCGAATCGGTGGCGAGCAGTCGGGCGATCCACGCGGTGAATCCCAAGCCGACCAATCCCGCTGTGGCAGCGATCACCGGTAGCCACCCGGCATCGGTGAGAGCCGCGATCGCGAGAGCGACCGCCAGCCCGGTTTCCATCGCGACGAGCGCCGTTGCGGCAGCAAGATCGCGATCGACATGCATGGCGATCAGCTCACGCAGCCGGTCGAAGTGCCAGAGATGCGTGATGCCTCCGAGGGCAAGGAGCCCCCAACCGATCGCGCCGATCACGACGAGGGCGTCGCTCATTCCGTCCAGTTGGCGTCGAGCAGGGCGAGGATCGTCGCTGCATGGTCGGGGTCGACGTCGGCGCCGAGCAGTGCGGCGACTCGACACCGTCGTGTGACCAGGGTCAGCCAAGGGACTTCGTCGCCGATACGGCCTGCGTACAGCTGGCCGTGCGGCGCGATCGTGCCCTGCCATCGGGGCAGCTGGGCGTCGATGGCGCCGGTGAGCGGGCTGACTTCGAGCACGCCGATCGCTGTGGTGACCGCGACCTTGGGCGCAGTGACGATCTCGGCTCCATCGCTGGGATCGAGGGCCATGCCGAGCGGCGTCGCAACGGGACGAAGCGCGGCGAGCAAGTCGACGGCCTGCGCTGACCCGAGGTACGTGTGCACGGCGAGTGCCCCGGACGACCCGGAGAGCACCGCTTGGTAGCGATGGGTCGCCTGGGTGTCGACCGTGTCGATCGATTCGATGATGTGGCCCTGCAGGTCACCGATCGCGAACTGGCCCGTCGTGTTCGCATAGTTGAACGCGCTCCGGTCTGCGGTCGAGAGGACCTGGTGGGTCACACCATCGAAAACGACGTCGACGAAGCTCGTGAACGGCGCGTCGAGCACCAGGGAGGGGTGCTGAAGCGTGAACAGATCGCCGGTGATCGCCGTGCCGCGTTTGGTGTGACTCATGGTGCAGTTGGTCGGCGTTGCCGAATGCCTTCGACGACCGCCGACGGGCTTGGCTGAATCCTACTGGGAGTGATGGGGGGGCAGCGGTCGGTGTGGACGATGGTTCACGCGTCGGGTCCACTGCGGGTCATCCACCGGTCTGCGTCGACCATCGGCTCGTAGCCGAAGCGGGAGTAGAGCTCATGAGCATCGGCGGTGGCCAGCATCTGGCGCTTGATCGTTGCCACGTCGGGATGCTCGACCAGCGTCTCGACCAGCACGACACCGAGTCCTGTTCCGCGGGCCTCGGGCTCGACCCACACGTCGCACAGCCACCCGAACGTCGCAAGGTCGGTCACCATTCGTGCGAATCCAACCGTCGATCCGTCCTGGGTGTACGCGCCACCGACGAGCAGGGTGTTTGCAAACGAGCGCTCGATCGTCGCCCGGCTCCGGCCGATCGCCCAGTAGGCGTCCTGGTTCAGAGCCCGATGCACGAGGTCGAAGTCGAGCCGCGAGCGGTCGGTCGAAACGACGTGCGCACCGTGTGCTCGCTCGACGATCCGGGGGGCTTCGACGTCCATGACAGAAGTGTCGCGCCCGCCCGACGACCGACGCGGATCAATTCCGAGAACGATCCCGGCCGATCAGAACGGCGACGCGTCGACGAAGTTGAGCGCTTCGTCGAGGCACTGCATCGACTGGGGTGTGGCGAAGTGGTCGCACCTGCGCAGCTCGGTGAACGAGGCATGGGGAATCGCCTCGAGGAGGGGATCGGCCGGACCGGCGAAGTCCCCGTCGCCAAGCAACACCAACACCGGCATCGTCAGCGGTGCGAGGTCGGCGATCGCCAAGGGCGAGCTCGGACGGTCGATGAGTGCTCGAAGGGCCTCGATGTCGCTGTCTGGATCGTTCGCGATGTCTGCGAAGTAGCGAATGAAGGGGTCGGTCGGATCCCCCTCGCCTCGCACCGCCGCTGCGATCCGGGCGTGATCCTCGCGCTCCTCGAACAGGTTGGCACCAACGCCGGTCAGGACAAGCCGAGCGAAGCGTTCGGGGGCGACCCGTGCACACTCGATCAGGGTCCGAGCCCCCAGCGAGAAGCCGATCGCGTCGACCGGTGTATCGGGCAGGGCGTCGAGCACGTGGCGCGCCATCTCGTTGTATGCCTCGGGGTCGTGCGGTTTCGGTGCGGTGCCGTGGCCAAGCAGGTCGATTCCGAGCACCGGCCGTCCTGCGTCGGCAATGAGGTCCATCCAGCCGTTGCTCTGCCAGGTGGTCGCGGCGCTTCCACCAAAGCCGTGGACGAGCACGACGGGCCGTTGGTCAAGCGCGGTCTCGGTCATAGGGGGCCTCCCAGCAGCCATGGTCGAGCAACTCCGATCGCAGCACATCGGGACGGTCGGTCATAATCCCGTCGACGCCGAGTTCGACCAATCGAGCGATCGTCGGTGGGTCGTCGATGGTCCAGACGTGCACGTCGATGCCCAACTCGTGCGCCTTGTCGACGAATTCGGGTGTGATCACCGGAATGCTCAACGGACCGCCAAGCCGCTGTCGCATCGGGACCTGTGCCAGTGGAGCGGGCAGGTCCCTCGTGGGCACGCCCCGACTGCGCAGAATGATGCGAAAGATGTCCACCGGCGCCAGCGAAGTGCAGAGCTCCGGCCCCAGCTCGTTGCGGCAGTAGGCGATACGCCGGTCCGAGAACGACCCGACGCAGACACGATCGATGGCCTCGTGACGTCGGATGGCCTCGACGAGCGGGATCACCGATGCGTCGGCCTTCGGGTCGATGTTGAGATGGACTTCCGGCCACGTGATGAACAGTTCCTCGAGCCGAGGAATGCGATGACCGTCGCCGAACTCCAGTCGGTCGAGGTCGCGCGAGCTCAGGTCGTGGATGAAAGCGCGGCGGCCCACGACGCGTTCGAGGTTGTCATCGTGGAATGCGTAGAGCTGCCCATCCGCGCTGGCATGCACGTCGGTTTCGAGATAGCGGTAACCGAGGTCCACCGCGTACTGAAACGCAGCCATGGTGTTCTCGGGGTGGCGCACGGTGCCGCCACGGTGTGCAAGCGCCAGGATCCTGTGGTTGCCGAGATACGGGTGACGCTCCACGGCGCGCGACCGTACCGCGTACCCTCGGACAGGTGGAGGAGGCAATCGAGCAACGTCGACGACGCTTCGTCGACGTCCTTCGCTCGTTCGAGGAGGCCGATACTGGCGCGCGGGCCGATCCAACCGTGTTCGGCCAGCGGCTCGCCGAGGGCGCACTCCTGGTCGGTGCGGTCGTCGAGCCAGAGCTGATCGTGGATGACGAGCTGGAACGGCTCGCTGCCTTGGCCGCGACCTGTGCGGCAACCGACGCGGCCGGGTTGGCCGAAGAGCTCTTCGCCGGCGGTCGATTTCGAGGGAACCAGCTCGACTACTACGACCCGAAGAATTCGGTCCTGCCCGCGGTGCTCGACCGCGGACTCGGTATCCCGATCTCGTTGTCCGTGCTGTTCGTCGTCACGGGTTCGCATCGGGGGATTGACGTCAAGCCGATCGGTATGCCCGGTCATTTCCTCGCAGCCGGCGACGGACACTTCTTCGATGTGTTCGATGGCGGCGCCAAGCTCGATGCGGAAGGATGCCGGCGTCTCTACTCGCGGCTCGCCGGTCGCGATGTCGCGCTGCCACCCAGGGCGCTCGATGCGACGACGGGATCGGACACGCTGCAGCGGATGTTGTGGAACCTCCGCTCGATCGCCGAAGGGCGCAACGATGCCGCGATGGGCTATCGGGTGCTGAGCCTGCTGTCTGCCGTGTCGGGCGTCCCGCTACAGGTCACGATGTCGTGGGCCACCGCACTCAGCCAGCGCGGCCGGTTCGATCAGGCCGCCGCCGTCGCGGCCGAAGCGGCCGAATCCGCCCCGGCGTCCGCGAAGGACCGGCTCACCGCGATGAGCGAGCGCTGGGCGGCACGCTTGAACTGATCCTCAAACGCTCGCGTCGGTCCACCTGGGCTGCTTGGTCGCAGGGCAGCCGTGGTACCGAAGTGCTATCGGTGGCGATGTAGGGCGATGTGGCGATGTGTGGCTGCTGTTTACCCGTGGGGGCGGTGGTGTGGAGGTAGCCTCGTGCGCATGAACCGCCGGACGAAGATCATCTGCACCATCGGTCCTGCCAGCGACGACGTCGACGTCCTCCAGGACATGATCCGGACCGGCATGGACGTGGGTCGGATCGGCATGGCTCATGCCTCGGTCGACGAAGGCCTTGCTCGCTCACGTCGAATCCGCGAAGCAGCTGCGAACGTGGGCAAACCCGTCGGGGTCCTGGTCGACCTGCCCGGGCCGAAGATTCGCGTTGGCGCGTTCTCCGATGACGGCGCCGAGCTCGTGGCGAACTCGAACGTGCAGATGCGCATCGGGTCCGAGGCCAGCTCGGGCACCGATGTCTTCGTGGACTACGACGGTCTCCTCGACGACGTGCACGCCGGAGACGAGCTCTCGTTCGGTGACGGCGGCGTGGTCGTGCGGATCGAAGATCGGATCGGCGACGCCCTGCAGGCCGTCGTGCTGAGCGGGGGCGTGCTGCGGGGCCGGCCGGGGGTCCACATTCCTTCCGACCGGCTCTCGGTTCGTGCCCCGACCGACGACGACTTGCGCATGCTCGATGCGTTTCTCGACGAGGGAGTCGACATGGTTGCGCTCAGCTTCGTGCGCAGCGGAAGCGACATGCGCCGGCTCGGAACTGAGCCACACCCACGTGGACCGCTGCTGGTCGCCAAGATCGAGAATCGCGCCGCGGTCGACAACCTCGACGGCATCATCGAGGAATCCGGAGCGATCATGGTCGCCCGAGGTGATCTCGGTTCGGAGTGCTCGCTGGCCGAACTCCCGCACCTGCAGAAGGAGATCATCGAGCGATGTATCGCCGGTGGCCTGCCGGTGATCACGGCGACCCAAATGCTCGAGACGATGATCACCGCGCCGGCGCCGACCCGTGCGGAAGCCTCCGACGTCGCGAATGCGGTGTTCGACGGCACCTCTGCGGTGATGCTGAGCGGCGAAACCGCCATCGGCGCGCATCCGGTCCGCGTCGTCGAGACGATGGCCGAGATTGCCAGTGTTGCCGACGAGCGTTTCGATCGTGCGGCTTGGGCCGAGCGGTTGGAATCTCTGCACCTCAATGCCAGCGCAACGCCGACCAACGCCATCACCGATGCGATGACGTCGGCTGCAGCGCGGGCGTGCGAAGCCCTCGACATCGCGGCGATCCTCGCCATCTCGGGCACCGGGTTCACCGTTCGCTCGATGGCTCGCTTCCGGCCTCGCGCCAACATCCTGGGGTTCACGACGAACCCGAACACCTACCGACAACTCACGTCGAGCTGGGGCACGGTGCCGATGGAGTTCGAGTCGACCGGGAGCTACGAAGAACGCGTGGCCGAAGCAACCCAACGAGCGAAGGCCGCGGGCCTCGTGCAGCCCGGCGACCTCGTCGGGGTGCTCGCCGGGATCGAGATGGCTTCCGGGGCGACCGACGTGTTCCGCATTCTGCCGGTCCGCTGACGAGCCAAACGACGGCCAGCGAGGGGACCAGTCAGGGAATGCCCTTCGATCCGCAGGCCGGCAACGGGGTGCCCTACCATCAGCGCCCATGAGCGAGATCAGTCTGTCCCGAAGCGGCCCACCCGAGACCGTGCTTCCGCCGGAGCCGGTGGAGGTCGAGGCCGCCCTCGACGCCGCGTTGGCGTCGGACGATCCGCGAACGGGCGTCAGCGCCGTCGTGGCCGATCATCCGGCCCTGCTCAATGGCTGGGCCCATCTCGGCGAACTTGCTCGCGACGACATCGAGGCCTACGCCGCATTTCGCGTTGGCTATCACCGAGGTCTCGATCGACTACGAGCCAACGGTTGGCGGGGGAGCGGTTACGTGCGCTGGCAACATCCGACGAACCGTGGTTTCCTGCGCGCCTTGCATGGACTGGCCACACAAGCCCGCACGATCGGTGAACTGGACGAGGCGGAACGGTGTGACCTCTTCCTGCGCCAACTCGACCCTTCCTGGCCGCCGGCCGAGCTGGTATGACGGCGACCGACGGGCCCATCGGCCCGTTCCCGACCCGAGTCGGTGATGACGAGACGTCGCAAGACGAATACGACCGCCTTCGGCGGCGCGTGCTGTGGACACTGCCCTATGGCCTCTACGTCGTCGGGAGTGCCTCGGGCGACGAGCTGAACGGAATGGCGCTCAACTGGGCGACCCAGCTGGCCTTCGAACCCAAGCTCATCGGCATTGGCGTCGAACACGGTGCGCTGACGCACCGGTTGATCAGTGAGTCGGGGGTGTACACGCTGTGCACGATCGATCGCGAAGACCGCGCCATCATCCGCAAGTTCACCAAACCGGTCGACGTCGACCGCGAGGCGAAGACCCTCAACGGGTTCCCGTACCATTTGGCGGAATCCGGCGCCCCCGTGCTCGACCAATCGGTTGCATGGCTCGACTGCCGGGTCACCGACTCGCTCGAGTTCGGGGCCCACACGTTCTTCGTCGGCGAAGTGCTCGACTGTGACTTCCAGAAAGACGAGGACACCCCGGTGCTCCGGATGGAAGACACCCGGATGAACTACGGCGGCTGAGGCTCGATGTCGATGGTGCACCGCCGCCCCGCAACCGGTGACCTACGAAGCGCCGAGCTGCACTCGGTAGAGTCGCCGTGATGCGACGAACGGCCCGAGACACCTCATCGTGAGCCGAACGGACGCCTACGAGGTCATCATCAGCGCCGACGCACTCGACGACGTCGTTGACATCCTGCTCGACGAGCCCATCTATGCGATCGACACGGAGTTCCACCGCGAGCGCACGTACTACCCGCAGTTGGCGCTCGTGCAGATTGCGTGGTCCGACGACCTCGTGCTCATCGATCCGATCGCCGTCGATGTCGCGCCCTTGGCCGAGGTGTTCCGTGGACCGGGCGAGGCCGTGCTCCATGCCGCGTCCCAAGACCTGGAGGTCCTCGAGTTGGCGACCGGCACGTCGCCGGCCCAAATGTTCGACACCCAGGTCGCTGCGGCATTCATCGGTATGCGGACTCCGTCGCTGGCCTCGTTGCACGACCACTTCCTCGGCAAGAAGCTCCCGAAGGCCAACCGACTGACCGACTGGCTGGCTCGCCCGCTGGAAGATGCCCAGATTCGCTATGCGGCGTCCGACGTCGAGTTCTTGCTCGAGATCAAGGATCGGATCATGGCCGAACTCGAGCGGCTCGACCGGGTCGAGTGGGCGCTCGACGAGTGCGAGTTGATGCGCCAACGAGGCGTTTCCGTTCGAGATCCCGAGATGGCGTGGCTCCGGATCAAGGAAGCCAGGTCGCTGGGCCAGCGGGCCCGAACCGCAGCGCGGGAGATCGCCAAGTGGCGAGAGTTGACCGCCCAGGAGCGTGACATACCGGTGCGTCACGTCCTTCCGGATCTGGGCATCGTTGCCCTGGCGCAGCGCCCGCCAAAGCGAGTCGAGGACTTCGCCAAGACCCGGGGCCTCGAGCGTCGTTCCGTGAGCAAGAAGGACGCGGCGGCCTTGCTCGAGGTCATTCGCGACTCGGCCGATCTTCCCCCTCCCGAGGCTCAGCCCCGACGCTCGTCGGGCGGACCGGACGTGCGGCCGGCGGTCACGTTGATTGCGGCATGGATGGCCCAGTACGCCGAGGACCTCAAACTCGACCCGGCCATGTTGGGCTCACGATCAGACATCGAGGAGTTCGTGCGTGGGGGCGAATCGCGCCTCGGTGAGGGTTGGCGGCATGATCTGGTCGGTGCGCCGATGGCTGCGCTTCTGGCCGGCGAGGCCGCCGTCGCCTTCGACGGCGACGGCCGGGTGGTCGTCGAGCAGCGATCCCATCAGCCGGTGGGCGACACGATGGGGCTTGGCCCAGTCGCGACGGAATAGACCCTCGGGAATCGTCTCACGCGGGCCCCAAAGTGGGCTCTTCGCGCCTCGAGAATGCTCCGAATCGGGTGCTGTCTAGGACGTTTCGCTTATCGGGAACAAGCTTTGGTCGAATAGGGTTGCAGAGCGACGGAGATTCCCACGGGATGCCGTGGGGCCATTGGCCACCACTGTTAGAGTCGTGGCCCTGTAGATCGTGAAGGAGCCGCCCAGTGAAGAAGGGACGCCATCGTCGTTACGAAGAGGCCCGGGCACTGAAGCGCACTTCTGACGGCTTCGACGATTTCCTGGCACCGAGCGACGAACCCTGTATCGAGTGTGGCGGACTTCCGGGCGACTGCAAGTCGTGGTGCGTACTGGCCGATGCCGACAACGAGGCCCACGGCGGCGACGATCCCGCCTCGCTCTTCCCGAGCTGAACCCGTCGGCTGCTCCTCACGGCTCGAGCGACTCGACACAAGTTCGACTGATCCGGTGCGACGCCGTGCGCCCAGACGACTGATCCGGTGCGACGCCGTGCGCCCAGACGACGCAGCGTGCTCCTAGACCCCACCGTTTGAGGTACTACCGGCCGATTCGGTCGAGCGTTACCGCGGTCTCCTGCGGGGCCTGGTGCCCCCGCGCAACCAGCTCTTCGACAAGTCGATCGATGGGCGCGTCGCCCACCAGAGCCCGAAGCTCGTCCTGATGTACTTGCCAGGTGCGCGAACCTTCGACCGCCTCCGGTAACTCCTCGGTGCACCAGTACGCGAAGTCGTCGCCGCCCTCGCCCCAGTCGCTTCGACGCCACGCTCGCACGGCGACCGTGCGGGTGCCGCTTCCGTCCTCGTACTCCTCGAGTCGAAATGGCACCTGCCAGCACACCGTCGGCTTCCAGGTCATCGGTGCCTCGTCGGCCCGCAGCGCACCGATGTGCAGCGCACAGCCGTGGCCGCCGGCAAAGTCGGGGCTGTTCAGGAAGATGCACGCGTCGTCGACCGAGCGTGTGAGCGTGTCTTCGTCCACGCGGTCGAAGAGGTCGTCGTCGGTCGCTACGAGGTCGTGGTTCTCCCAGATGGAGGGATCGAGATGTGTGGCTGCGGCGGCCACGTGTTCTCGCTCCTCGTCATCGACGAGGTACGCGCCATGGGCGCAGCAGCCCCTCGCACCGTTGTCGCCGGGCTCAGTGCCAGGGCAACCGCTACCAAACGCACAGTTCCACCCGCTGCCGAGGAACGTGACGTCGAACAGCCAGGTGGTGTTCTCCGCATCGGTGAACGAGATCCAGTCGGTCGGTGAACCGAGCGCGGTCACCGTCGTCGGGTCACTCGCCACGAGGCGGCAGGGTACGAGCGAGCTGCACGAACAGCTCTGAGGCCACCGCGGTCCCTTGGTCGAGGAGGCGCATGTCGAGGGTCTCGGCCGTGGTGCCCCAGCGCTGGTTGGGCCCGATGATCCCGGCAAAGAGGACCGGGACGCCCGTGGTGAAGTGAATCTCACCTGCACCGATCGCACCGCCGCCGGGCACGAGAACCGGGTCTGTCCCCGTGACCCGCTCCACGGCTCGACGCTGGGCAATGCCCGCCGGGCCTTCGACGTCGGACCGGTACGGTCGGGCTGAGCTGTCGACGCGCAGTGCGCTGGTCAGCGGCGCAGGAACCGCCTGGGTGAGCCATGTTCGGAGCGCTCGTTCGACCTCGACCGGCCGCTGATCGGCGACCAGGTAGATCGCGAGCCGTGCGGTTGCCGATCCGGGCGTGGATCCGTTCGGGCCGGCGGAGTCGATCCCGAGCAGGTTGACCACCGGCCATTGGGTCGCCCGCTCGATCGGGCTGATCGTGCCGGTCGGTGCGCCCACTCCGAGCCGTTCCGGCCAGGTCGCATCGACGAGGCCTGCCAACGAGGAGCGATCGGGGCGGTGCGCCCGGTCGTAGAAACCGGGAAGCGAGATTCGGCCGCGTTGGTCTCGAAGATCTGCGATGACCTCGACCAAGCGGTTGAGCGGGTTGAGGCTGGCCCCGGCATAGGCGGTGTCGTTCACCGGGCTGCCGGCGGTGATCGTGATGGTCGCCTCGATGCGCCCCCGGGAACCGGTCGTTATCGCCGGTGGGTCCTGGGACCAGGACACGGCATCGGTCATGACGATCACGTCGGGATGCGACGGGCCATAGCGCTGGATCAGATCGAGCGCCTCGTCGCCGGGACCGACCGAGAGAGCCATCAGGGAGAGATCGGCCGCCGCCGGTGACGCCTTGAACCCCTCGAGACAAGCGATGGTCGAGCCGATCAGGCGCCCCGTGCCGGCGCCTCGTAGCTCGGACTGGTCGCTGGCGGCTGCGTCGGTCTGCGTGAGTGTGTGGGTGTCGTGGGAGCCGAGCACCAGGACGGTCCGGTTCGCGTCGGGTCGACGCCGATCGGCCAGCACGCTCGCGTCGCCGACCCTTCGCGTGTCGCCGACTCGCGTCGAGTGGAAGTACTCCTCGAGCACGGGGGTCCGATCGTCAGCGAACCCGAGCCGTGTCCAGTTGAGGAACTGGGTCCGCACCTCCCCATAGGCCTGATCGAGGTGCCCGCTGAACGCTTGCGATGTCCGCACGGCGCTCCACCGTAGTCGGGCCCAGGGGGTTGAGATTCGGCGAGTGGCGGCGAGTGGTCCGGCCGTCGGCCCCGGTCGCAGCCATCGCTCGGAGCGTCACACCGAGGCGCGACACTGGGACGATGTCACCGGAGCTCGAAGACGTGTGCGATCGACTCGATCGGATCAGCGAAGACCTGGCCGACCTCGCGATGCAACGGTTGCGAGACAGCATCGACAACGGCGGTCATGAGCTTCCCGTTGACGAGAAGCTGATCACGCGGGCCCGCCGGGCTGTCGAAAAGGCGTCTGGCCTCCTGCGGTCGACCGATGGATCCGCCGATGAATGGTCCGTTTACTGAGCCGACGTGAGCGTGGTGATTCAGTGCTGGCGGCGTTGATTGAGTGCGTCGATGAGTTCGCGCAGCCGGGCGTAGCTGCGTCGGTCGAACTCGAAGGCGATGCGGTCGAGGGCGACCTCGTCTCGGTCGCGAACTTCCACCGATGACGCCTCGGTGCGTTCGATGCGGCCACGAACCACGATGTCGGCGAATGCACGGTTGAGGGCGTCGAGTTCGGCGTCGTCGATCGATCGAGTCATGCGAAGGATGAGTCGGCGGCCTACGAATCGCATGCTGTGGTACGTCGAGTAGAAGCTGCAGATTTCGTCGACGGCCTCGTCCACCGAGTCGGTCAACTTGACAAAGCTCATGTCGTCGGCGGAGATCAACCCATCGCTCAAGAGCTGGTCGGTGACGAAATCCAACCAGCCCTGCCAGTAGGTGTCGCCGGGAGCGTCGAGCAAGACGACCGGGGCCGGATAGGTCTTGCCGGTCTGGAGCAGGGTCAACAGTTCGAAGCTCTCGTCCATGGTCCCGAAACCGCCGGGCAGGAGTGCGTAACCGTGCGACTCCTTCATGAACGTCAGCTTGCGGGTGAAGAAGTACTTGAAGTTGATCAGCTTGGGATCATCGGCAATCGCCGGAGCGGCTTGTTCCTCGAACGGCAAGCTGATGCCGACGCCGAAGCTGTCCTCGGTCCCGGCTCCTTCGAGGCCGGCGGCCATGATTCCCGGTCCACCGCCGGTGATGACCATCCAGCCACGGTCGACGATGGCGGCGCCAAGGTCGACTGCGGCCTGATAGTTCGGGTGATCGGTGGGTGTTCGCGCCGAACCGAAGATCGACAGCTTGCGGGTGTCCCGGTACGAGCTGAACACGCTCATCGAGTAGCGGAGTTCCTTGAGGGCCGCGTTGATGAGCTTGAGGTCACCTCGATCGTTGTTCTCGCGTGCCAACCGCAATGACGACACGATCATCTCGAAGAGCAGGTCGTCGTCGGTCGTGCCTGCTGCCAGGTCGATGAGCGCGGCGATGGCGTCGTCGACCTCGCGGTCGCCGGACCGGTACCGGGGAAGGCGCTCGTTCATCGGCGGCTCAGTCGCGCATCCCGGCGATGCGTCCCTCGAGTGTGTTCAGCAGGTCATCGAACGATGCCGAGAACGATGCGACCCCGTCGGCCTCGAGTTGGGCGGCGATCGCGTCGAGGTCGACCCCGACGGCGGCAATGCCATCGAGCACTTGCTGCGCCGCGCCAAGATCGAGATCTACCGTTCGAGCAACAGTGCCGTGATCCTCGAATGCGGCGAGGGTCGCGTCGGGCAGGGTGTTGACCGAGTCCGGCCCAATCAGCTCGTCGACATACTTGGTGTCCGGATAGTCCGGGTTCTTCGTGGAGGTCGATGCCCACAGCGGACGCTGCATGCGAGCGCCGCGGGCCACGAGGGCGTCCCAGCGATCGCCGGAGAAGCGCCGGCGGGCCAGGCCGTAGGCGAGCTGCCCGTTTGCCACCGCGGTCTTGCCGCGAAGAGCGAGTGCCTCCGGCGACCCGATCTCGTCGAGAGCCGCGTCGACTGCGGCGTCGACACGCGAGATGAAGAACGAGGCCACACTGGAGATCCGTGAAAGGTCGCCTTCGGCGGCTTCGAGACCGGACAGGTAGGCCTCGATCACCTCGTCGTAGCGCTGCAGCGAGAACAGCAGGGTCACGTTGACCGAGATGCCATCGGCGGTTGCCTGCTGGATTGCGCCAAGCCCCTCGGCCGTTCCCGGAATCTTGATGTAGAGGTTGGGTGCGGCGATGCCACCGTCGAGTTCGCGGGCCGCAGCGAGCGTGCCATCGGTGTCGTGGGCAAGATCGGGGGCGACCTCGACCGACACATAGCCGTCTTCGCCGTGGCTGGATTCGTGCACCGGCGCGAGCGCGGCGAGTGCGCCCTTGATGTCGGTGGTCACGAGCCCCCAGTAGCAACCCTCGGTGTCGAGTCCTGCCGCAACGAGCTCGGCCAGCTCGTCGTCGTACGCGTCGCTGCCGCCGATCGCCTTCTGGAAGATCGTGGGATTCGAGGTCAGGCCGCGCACGCCGCGCTCGACCCACCGGTCGAGCTCACCGCTGGTGATCCAGTCGCGTCGGAGGTTGTCAAGCCAGGGGCTCTGGCCTTGCTGGTCGAAGAGGTCGTGCAGTCTGCTCATCGGGTCACCCCTGGGATGCGTCGATCAGGGCGATCGCCCGTTCGACGAGGTTGTTGACGTTCATGCCGAGTTCGTGCATCACGGTGGCTCCTGGCGCGCTGGCCCCGAAACGATCGATGCCGACCACATCGTCGGCGAAGCGATACCAGCCCTGGCTCACGCCTGCTTCGATCGCCAGCCTCGGCGCGGTGCCGAGCACATCGGATCGGTACTGGTCGTCGGCGGCGGTGAACCGCTCGAAGGACGGCACGGAAACGACGCGGGCGGGATGTCCCTGTTCGTTGAGCCGGCGGGCCGCTTCGACGCACAGCTGGACCTCGCTACCTGCGCTCAGCAACGTGATGGCGGGTGCCTCGGCATCGCTGAGCACGTAGCCGCCCTTGGCCACACTCGCCGCATCGGTTTCGTCGAGCACGGGGAGGTTCTGGCGGGAGAGTACGAGGGCGGTCGGGCCATCGTGATCGAGTGCCGCCATCCACGCGCCGGCGGTCTCGGTGGCGTCAGCAGGCCGGAATACGTCGAGGTCAGGAATTGCGCGAAGGGCCGCGACATGCTCGATCGGTTGATGGGTTGGGCCGTCTTCGCCGACGCCGACCGAGTCGTGGGTGAACGAGTAGATGACCTTGAGCTGGGACAGAGCCGCCAAGCGCACCGCCGGACGGCAGTAGTCGCTGAACACGAGGAAGGTGCCGCCCACGGGGAGGGCGCCGCCGTGTAGCGCCAGACCGTTCATGACCGCGGCCATCGCATGCTCGCGAACTCCATAGAAGACCTGGTCGCCGCCGAAGGAGCCGGTGACCACTGGGGAGCCCTCGGCGAGTTTGACGCCGGTGTTGCCGGTCAGGTCGGCACCGCCGGCCATCAGTGACGGCAGCAAGGGAGCGACCGCATCGAGACAAGCGTTGGATGCCTTGCGGGTGGCAACGTTGTCGCCGGAGTCCCATTTCGGCAAGGCCGCGGCGAGGTCGCCGGTCGCCTCGCCGGTCAGCATCGGCGAAGGCGAGGGATTCGCAGCCTCCCAGGCCAGGCGCTGCTCCCGGCCTCGAGCCGCCAGTTCGCGGTAGAAGGCCAGCACGTCGTCGTCGACCTGGAAGGTCTGGTCGGGATCGAGACCCAGCACCTCCTTGGTTTCGGCGATCTGGTCGTCTTTGAACGCGTAGCCGTGGGCTTCGTGGTCGTCGGTGAGCGACGGACTCGGCGTGCCGATGTGGGTGCGCAGGACCAGCATCGACGGGCGGTCGGTGACCTCCTTGGCGGCACGGATCGCAGACTCGATTGCGTCGAGGTCGTCGCCGGCCTCGCCGAGGTCGACCACATGCCAGCCGTAGGCCTCGAATCGCTTGACCGGATCATCGGTCAACCAGATGTCGGTCGCGCCGTCGATGGAGATTCGGTTGTCGTCGTAGACGCAGATCAGGCGGCCGAGCCCGAGGTGACCAGCGAGCGACGCCGCCTCGTGGCTGACACCCTCCGCAAGGTCTCCGTCGCTGCAGATCGTGTAGGTGAAGTGGTCGACGGTGCCCGTGCCGAGATGCTCCCGGAGCCGAGCCTCGGCCAAGGCCATCCCGACCGACGTGGCAAAGCCCTGCCCGAGCGGTCCGGTTGTGATCTCCACGCCGGCGGTGTGGCCGACCTCGGGGTGGCCCGGCGTTGCGCTGCGCCACTGGCGGAAGTCGCGCAGGTCGTCGAGCGACAGCCCGAATCCGCACAGATGCAGCATCGAGTACTGCAGGATCGACGCATGGCCGGGGCTGAGCACGAAACGATCCCGGTCGGGCCAGTGCGGTGCCTCCGGATCGAAGTTCATCACCCGCCCGTAGAGGACATGGGCCAGCGGGGCAAGGGCCATCGCGGTTCCCTGATGGCCCGACTTGGCGGCATGGGGCGCGTCCATCGAAAGGCCCCGGACCGTGGCGATGGCTCGCTGCTCCAGCGCAGCGTCGGCGGATGTGGTCACAGCGGCCATGGGCCTCCGTTCTGAGGTGGACGGCCACACCTTATGTCGCTGCTTCTGCAGTGGCGCGGCCATTGCGCGCCGGGTTCGGCGCCGCGCCGAGCAGTTACTAATCGGACGGGGGAAGCAGGGTGTAGGGGACCGAGGTGATCGGCCCGTCCGGGCCGATTCGGCACTCCGCGTTGACCGTTCCGTAGTCCTCGAAATCGATCTCACCACGCACGAGTTGGTAGCTGAACTTGCCAGGCTCGATCTGCAAGACCTGCACATTGCGAGCGATTTGCTCGCCGTCGCGCCGATAGATGACTTCGAGCACGTCGGAACCCGAGCTGTCGTCGGGCGCATGGACGATGACGACGAGGTGTGGCGCCCACGTGAGGGGCAGGGGAGTCGGTGCCGCGGCCGAGAATTGGATGCCCTTGAGGTCGATCCGGGTCGACGGCCCTTCGACCTGGCGGACGTCGATCTCATCGATGAACAGGGCGGCGAGAATCTGCATGACGGCGAACGCTAGCGCCACGATCAGGCTCGCCGGGACGGATAGGTTGACGCCACCATGGCCTGCGTGTCGCAAACCCTCCGACTGCCCGGTACCCGAGCAACGAAGCGAATCGTCGCGGGTCCATGTCGTTGAGCACCGTCCTCGGTCGGCTCGTGTTGCCCGTGGTCCTGGGTGCGGCCGCGATCGCTGCCTGGCTGGTCGCTGATCGGATGGGTGACCTGTCGGTCGAGGCAGCCGTCGCCCCCGCTCCGGAAACGCTCGCGACGCCGATGACCTCGGTCCGGCGTCTTCCGTCGATCGCCGAGATTCCGCTCAACGAGCAGCGACGCGAGCTGGCCGTCGCTCCGCTCGGCTCGGTCGAGGGCACCCGCTCGTGTGTCGTCGTCATGGTCGATGGCGAGGTCGTGCACGACATTCGTGGCGACCTGCCCGTGCTTCCGGGTGTGGCCCAACTGCTGCAAACCTCCTACACCGCGGTCGAGATCCTCGGCCCCAACTACATGTTCGAGACCGCAGTGCTGGCCGAAGAGCGGCCCGACGACAACGGCCGGGTGACCGGCAACCTGTACCTGATCGGTGGCGGTGATCCGGTCCTGATGACCCGAGATCACCAGCTCACCTTCGACGAGGTCCAGCCCCGTACACGATTCGAGGACCTGGCTCGGGGCCTGATGGCCATCGGCGTCACCTCGGTTTCGGGTGGTGTGATCGGGGTGGAGCGGCGCTTCGACACCCAACGTGTGTTGCCGGGCTGGCCGGCGAGTTACCTCGATCAGGGCGAGGTCGGGCCGCTCAGCGCATTGCAGGTGAACGATGGATACGTGGACCGACAGCCGGAGGACGGCTCGGCACCCGTGGTCGCCGAAGACCCCGCCGCGGCGGCGGCCGTTGAACTCGACGACCTGCTCGAAGCCGGGGAGGTCCAGATCAATGCGTTGGCTCGAAGCATCGCCGAAGACGAGGAGCTGGCCGGGCTCGTCACGCTCAGTCGGGTGCAGTCGCGACCGTTGACCGAGATCCTTGCCCAGGTGATCGAGTTCAGCGACGCCGGAGCCGCCGAGCTGATCCTGAAGGAAGTCGGCCTGGAGTTCCGGCGGGCTGGTTCGACCCGATCGGGTGGCGAAGCGGTCGAGACCGAACTCGACGCGCTCGGTGTCGAGCTGGGGGTGACACCGCGAGACGCCAGTGGCATCGACCCGGTTGCGACATCGAGCTGTCACACGCTCGCGCAGACCATCGGCGCCATCCCGCTCGACCATCCGGTCATGGGCCTCCTTCCGAGCTACGACGATCGTGCGGTATTCGACGGAGGACTCGCAGCGGTCGAGCTCGACGCGGACGTTCGGGTCGTGGCCGGGTCCGTCGGGGAGACCACCAGCCTCGTGGCCCGAACGGTCGATGACGGCCCGAGCGTCGTCATGGTCACTCTGGTCAATCGGGTCGGAGGAACTCGCCCACGTGATGTCAAGGTCAACCGCGATCTGTTGCAGAGTGTTGACGGGCTGCAGGAAGCCTGGCAGCCCGTGACGATGGACGGCTGATTTCCCTTCGGCCGAGCGAGGCGCACCATGGAACCGAACACCACCGAATCCGGCGAGCCGAGGATCGCTCGGATGTTCCCGCTCGGCTCGGTGTTGCTGCCTCACGCCCCGCTTCCGCTGCACATCTTCGAGGAGCGATATCAGCAGCTGCTGAACGAGAGCCTTGAAGACGACCGGCAGTTCGGCGTGTGTCTGATCAGTCGCGGGTGGGAGGTCGGCGGAGGCGACGCTCGCGTCGACATCGGAACGCTGGCTCGCATCGAAGACCACCGGCGATTCGACGATGGTCGGGCGGCGGTGGCCTGTGTCGGCGTCCGTCGGATTCGCGTCCATGAGTGGCTCGACGACGACCCCTACCCTCGGGCGATGATCTCCGATGCGCCCGGCGCCGCGGCGCTCGAGGCCGACACTGGCCGGTTCCGCTCGGCGATCGACGCACTGGACACGTGGTTGGCGACCGAACATCGCCTGGGTCGACTGGCGAACATCCCGGAACTCGAATGGCCGGCCGACGTCGAGGTCGCCACGTGGCAGCTGGCCACGATCCTGCCGATGGAGGCCTTCGACCGCCAGCAGATCCTGACCGCCGACACGTTTGGCGAGCGGCTCCGCCTGCTCGAGGACGCCCTGCGATCGAGGACCGAGGACGCCGAGCGCATGGCGGCGCTCGACGAGTAATGCGCGCTGCGTGGCTCGCGCGAGGACCTGAGGTCCGAGATAGGATCCTGCGCTCAGGGAGAACATCAAATGGCAGACAGCTCACCCAGGGAAACGCTCGATGAACTGCGGGCGATGGTCAATGACTATGCGCGTCAGCAGACCCTTGATCCGCTCAAACGCCTTGGCGCGTGGGCCAAGTTCGGGTTCGCCGGAGCGATCTTCTTGGCGCTCGGTGGTTTCCTGTTGGCCCTCGGCCTGCTGCGTCTCTTCCAGACCATGGAGTGGACCGAGGACAACCTCAGCTGGGTGCCATACCTGATCGTGTTCGTTGCCCTGATCGTCTCGGCGGTCTGGTGCTTCTACGCGATGGGCAAGCGACCCGACTGGCTCGAGGAGGACAACGCATGACCGATGTATCGAGGGAAGATCTCGAGCAGAAGTTCACGCAGCTCAAGGGCGAGATCGAGAACGCGGCCGGCGCGACTCGTGCCACCGCGACCAAGGTCGGCATCGCAGCCGGAATCGTGTTGCTGATCCTGGCGTTCATCCTGGGCTCACGGCGGGGCAAGGCCGGCAAGACGATCGTCGAAGTCCGCCGACTCTGACATGTTTCGATCCTTCTTCCGGATCCTCAAGCCGGTCCGACTGATCAAGCGTCGGGCGATCACTCGCGGCTTGTTCGGCGGCGACCGCACGTGGCTGGTCCTTGGTGGTCTGGTCTGGATCGGCGGTCGGATCCGAGCATTGTTCGGCTTCGGCGAGCCCCAGCCGGTGTACACCCACGAGATCGACTCCGGGTCTCGTTTCGTCCTGGCCCACTCGGACCCGCCGCGCCGTCGTCGTTTCCGACGTCGCTGAGCAATCGCCGCTCCAGAATCTGCCCTCCACCAGGAGCATCAGTCGCATGAGAGTCGAACTCCGCAATCCCACGCGCACCGTAGAATTCGACGAGGCGATGAGTGTCGCCAAGCTGCTCAATCGTCTCGACCTCGACCGCGGGGCGGTCCTCGTCATCGCCGATGGCACCCTCGTTCCCTACGACGCCAAGCTTGCGGCCGACGCAGTCGTCGAGATCCGCAATGTGATTTCTGGGGGCAGCGTCATTTCTGATGGCAGCGTCATTTCTGATGGCAGCTCCGTTTCAGGCGGGGCCCGATGAAGTGCCGGGTTTGTCGAGGTCCGGCGATCATCGACCTGCGCCGTCACAACGCCAACTTCTGTGCCGAGCACTTCGTGCGCTTCTGCCACCAGCAGGTCGAGAAGGCGATCGGCGAATACGACATGTTCGCCCGCGACGACAAGCTGCTCGTCGCAGTCAGTGGCGGCAAGGACAGCCTGGGCGTTTGGGCCATGCTCGTCGAGCTCGGTTATCAGGCCGACGGCCTGTACATCGGTCTCGGCATCGAGGACTACAGCGATGTGTCGGGCGACTACGCCCGGACCTTCGCCGCTGAGCGAGGCCTCACGCTGCACGTGGTGGAACTGCAGGACGAGTACGGCTACGACGTCCCGACGGGTGCCAAAGCTGCGAAACGAGTGCCCTGTTCAGCGTGCGGCATGTCGAAGCGCCACATCTTCGACCGGGTTGCGATCGAGCACGGCTACGACGTGCTGATCACCGGCCACAACCTCGATGACGAGGCCGCGGTGCTGTTCGGAAACGTCTTGACGTGGAAGACCGACTACCTGGCTCGCCAGCATCCTGTTCTTCCTGAGCGTGACGGCATGCCGCGCAAGGTCAAGCCGCTGGTGCGGCTCGACGAGCGTGAGATGGCTGCGTACTGCGTGGTGCAGGGCATCGACTACATGCTCGACGAGTGCCCGATGGCCGCCGGCAACAGCCACCTGCGATACAAGGAAGCGTTGAACCTCATCGAGTCGGCGTCGCCGGGAAGCAAGGCGACCTTCTTTCACCACTATCTGCGCAAAGCATCGCCGTTCTTCGCCGATATCGCCGAGGAGCAGCGCTCGGAGCTCGGCGAGTGTGAGTCGTGCGGATCGCCGACGCCGAACGACATCTGTGCGTTCTGTCGACTCGTCGAACGGGCCGGTGGGCAGCCGGTCGCCCTCAGCCGCAAGCCGGTGAACACATGACTCGACCCTTGCAGGCCGGCGAGCTGATCATGCTCGTCGATCGAAAGAAGCGCCGCTACCTCACGACCCTGGCGGATGGGGGAGAGTTCCACTCCCACGCCGGCGCACTCGCCCACGACACGGTCATCGGCGAAGAGGAGGGGCAAGAGTTCCGCAGTTCGAAGGGCGCCGCGTATCTGGTCGTGCGGCCGACCTTGTCCGACTTCGTGCTCAAGATGAAGCGCGGCGCACAGGTGATCTATCCGAAGGACCTCGGGCCGATCCTCTTGCAAGCCGACATCTTTCCGGGGGCGAGGGTCTTCGAGTCGGGGCTCGGCTCGGGTGCGCTCTCGATGACCTTGCTGCGTGCCGGCGCGCAGATCACCGGCTACGAGTTGCGCGATGACTTCGCCGAGCAGGCCCAAGCGAATGTCGCCGAGTTTCTCGGATCGGATGTGCTCGACCGCTACGACGTGCACGTGAGGAGCTCCTACGAGGCCCTCGACCATGGCGACTTCGATCGCATGGTTCTCGATCTCCCGGAGCCCTGGTACGTCGTCCCACACGCGGCGCAGTCGTTGGCGATCGGTGGCCTGATCCTGGCGTACACGCCGAGCATCATCCAGGCGACGAACTTCAAGGCGGCGCTCAACGAACACGGCTTCGCCATGGCCGAGACGATCGAGGTGCTTCACCGCGGCTGGCACGTCGAGCCGGCCCAGCAGGCCGTGCGTCCTGACCATCGCATGGTCGCCCACACCGGCTTCCTCACCACCGCAAGAAAACTCAAAACCGCCGACTAGCGCCTGGGCGCGCAAAACGCCGACCCGCAGGCCGGCGCTTCAGCGGTTCAGGGTCGAGCGACGGCAGATTTTGCGCCAGCAAAATCTGTGTAAGCGAGGCGCCCTCCGGGCGCCGAGCGCCTCAGACCTCGATGTAGATGCACTCGCCGGGGCATTCCTCGGCGGACTCGATCGTGGCTTCTTCCTGGCCGGCGGGAACCGGAGCGATGCCTTCGGGGCCACCCGGGTCCGAGAGGATCTTGTCTCCGTCCTTGACGTAGGCCAGGCCATCGTCAAGCAGCGTGAACACGTCGGGGGCGATCTCTTCGCAGAGGCCGTCGCCGGTGCAGAGATCCTGGTCGATCCAGACCTTCATGGTGGGGGCTCCTCGGTGGATGTCGGTGGAAGTGGGCGGGATTGTTGTTGCCCGCAGTTTGATTCCGGCCTCCTCGGCCGAACGCCGCTCAGTGTAGAACAGACGCGCATTAAAACTCCTGCTCACCGTGCAATATTCCAACGTCTCCTGCGTCATGCGGACCAGGACGACGGTGGTCCGGGCGCCCGAACACAGGTGGGGGAAACTCGCTGAACCGGTGGGGTTGAATCCGGAAGTCTGGTGGGACCCGTGTAGTGTCAAGCCAACGGCAGGAGGTTGATCATCGACGAGCAC
Source organism: Actinomycetota bacterium (assembly GCA_039028435.1). Taxonomy (GTDB): domain Bacteria; phylum Actinomycetota; class Acidimicrobiia; order Acidimicrobiales; family UBA10347; genus UBA10347. The sequence goes on from JBCCIC010000003.1 coordinate 261,175, forward strand.
ACCGAACTCGACGGAGACGCCACGACGGATACCCCCGACGTGGTGGTGCTCCAGGACGAGCTGCGGATACTGCGGCGCCGTCTCCAGGACGCCCCGAAGCGGGTACGTACCCTCGAGGAGCGATTGCTCGAGGTGAAGGGCCAGTTGGCCCGAGCCATGTCACAGAACGAACGCCTTGCGTCCACCTTGCGCGAGGCGCGCGAGCGGATTGCCGCACTTCGCGACGAGGTCGAGAAGCTCACCAGCCCGCCGTCCGGATACGGCACGGTCCTCGGCACCAACGACGACGGCACGATCGATGTCTTCACCAGCGGCCGGAAGATGCGGGTACAGGCCCATCCCGATCTCGATGAGACGTTGGAACGAGGGACCGAGGTTGTCCTCAACGAGGCCATGAACGTCGTCTTGGCCCGCAACCCGATTGCCGGCGGTTCCGTCGTGTCGGTGGTTGAGATGATCGACGCCGACCGCTGTGTGGTCACCGGCCGCGCCGACGAGGAGCGTGTTGTGCTTCTCGGCGATCAACTCCAGGGCATCACCCTTCGCCAGGGCGACGCCGTGCGTGTCGACTCGGCCTACGAGGTCGCGCTCGAGCGACTGCCCCGAGCCGAGGTCGAGCACCTCGCCCTCGAGGAGGTTCCCGACGTCAGCTACCACGACATCGGTGGCCTGGACAGCCAAATCGAGGCGATCACCGATGCGGTTGAGCTGCCGTTCCTGCATGCCGACCTGTTCCTCGAGTACGAACTTCCGCCTCCCAAGGGCATCCTGCTCTACGGGCCTCCGGGCTGCGGCAAAACCTTGATCGCCAAGGCCGTCGCGAACTCGCTCGCCACCAAGGTCCGCGCGGCGCGCGGCGGCGAGGGCGACGCCAAGAGCTACTTCTTCAACATCAAGGGCCCCGAGCTGCTCAACAAGTACGTGGGTGAGACCGAACGCCAGATCCGCCTGGTCTTCCAGCGCGCCCGCGAGAAGAGCGAAGAGGGCTGGCCGGTCATCGTCTTCTTCGACGAAATGGAGTCGCTGTTCCGCACCCGCGGTACCGGTGTCTCCAGCGATGTCGAGAGCACGATCGTGCCCCAGCTGTTGGCCGAAATCGACGGTGTCGAGACCCTGAAGAACGTCATCGTCATCGGTGCATCGAACCGCGAGGACCTGATCGACCCGGCGATCCTTCGTCCGGGCCGTCTGGACGTCAAGATCAAGGTCGACCGACCCGACGCCGAGGCTGCCCAGTCGATCTTCGCCCAGTACATGACGTCGAGCCTGCCGATCGCTGACGATGTCGTGGAGACTCTCGGCGGTGGCGACATCGACAAGGCGGTCCAGGCGATGATCGAGCAGACCGTCGAGGAGATGTACAGCGACGATCCGCGTAACCGCTTCTTGGAGATCACGTACCAGAACGGCGACAAGGAAGTCACCTACTTTCGTGACTTCTCGTCGGGTGCCATGATCGAGAACATCGTGCGCCGGGCCAAGAAGGTCGCCATCAAGCGCCTGCTGGATACCGACTCGACCGGAATGCGCCCTGAGGACCTCATCGAGTCGGTGTTCCAGGAGTTCAAGGAACACGAGGATCTTCCGAATACGACGAACCCCGACGATTGGGCCCGGATCAGCGGACGGAAGGGGGAGCGCATCGTGTATGTGCGCACCCTGATCGACCGCGAAGAGAACCAGGGCGGCAAGTCGATCGAGGGCGTCACCACGGGTCAGTACCTGTAGGGCCGAATCGATAGGAACATGGCCAGCATCAAAGTCGTCGGTCTCGAGACCGAGTACGGGATCGTTCACCGCGGCGTGGACGAACCGAATCCGATCACCGCGTCGTCGCTTCTGATCAACGCATATCTCGCTCGGTGCGAGGCGACCGGGCGTCGCCCGGCCACCCAGCGGGTGTCGTGGGACTTCGAGGATGAGAGTCCCTCCCTCGATGCTCGCGGCTATACGCCGGTCGGCGCGAGGCCGCCAGAGGTCGAGACCCACCTGGTTAATGCGGTGCTGACAAACGGTGCTCGCTACTACGTCGACCACGCGCACCCCGAGATGTCGACGCCCGAGTGTCTCGACGCTCGCACCGCGGTCCTGTACGACCGTGCCGGCGAGCTGGTCGTGATCGAGTCGATGGAGGCCGCGGGCGAGATGCTCGGCGCCGGTCAGGAACTCATTGCGTACAAGAACAACAGCGACGGCAAGGGCAACTCCTACGGCACTCATGAGAACTATCTCATGGCTCGTACCACGCCGTTCTCCGACATCGTCGCCCACGCGACGACGCACTTCATCACCCGCCAGATCTTTACCGGCGCCGGCAAGGTCGGGTGTGAGATTCCCGGCATCGGCGCCGACGAGATCCCGTTCCAACTCACACAGCGGGCGGACTTCTTCGAGGAAGAGGTCGGTCTCGAGACCACCCTCAAGCGGCCGATCATCAACACCCGCGACGAGCCGCACGCGGACGCGCAGCGCTATCGCCGATTGCATGTGATCGTCGGCGACGCGAACCTCAGCCAGTATTCGACGTGGCTCAAGGTCGGCACGACCCTGCTCGTCCTGGCGATGATCGAGGATGACGCGTTCGAACCCAAGCTGGCCTTCCGGGCTCCGGTCCAAGCGCTGCGAAACGTCAGCCACGACCTCTCGCTCGGCCGGGCGCTGCGCCTCTATGACGGCAGCACCGCGACGGCGCTCGAGATCCAGTTCCAGATCGCCGAAGCAGCCGGGCGCTACCTCGACGAGTTCGGCCCCGAAGGTGCCGGCGGCGACGACGCCTACGCCGTCGTCGAGGCCTGGCGCGAGGTGCTCGAAGCCCTCGAACGCAATCCGATGGAGCTCGCCGATCGCCTCGATTGGGTCGCCAAGAAGAAACTCATCGACGCGTACCGAGACCGCGACGATCTCGCGCCCGGCGACGCCCGTTTGCGGGCGCTCGATCTGCAATACGCCGACCTGCGCCCCGGCCGGTCGGTCTTCAACAAGCTCGGCGTTCGCTCGATCGTCGATGACGCCGATGCGGCGCGTGCGGCGACGGACCCGCCGGCGCACACGAGGGCCTACTTCCGCGGTGAGTGCCTCAAGCGTTTCCCCGACGCGATCGTGGCTGCCAACTGGGACTCGATGGTGTTCGACACCGGCGAAGCCCCGCTGCGACGGGTTCCGATGATGGAGCCGACCCGGGGAAGCCAGGCCCATGTGGCAACGTTGCTCGAAGGCTGCGACACTGTGAGCGACCTGCTCACCAAGCTCGAGAGCTGAAGGAGGAGCACCATGTCCGATCAGGAACAGACACGAGCACCCCAACCGGCCGAAGAGGTCGCCGAGGCACCGGCCCCCAAAGCCACCGACTCGACGCTCGCGGATGGCCTCGACGACATCCTCGACGAGATCGATGAGGTCCTCGAGACCAACGCCGAGGAATTCGTCAAGTCCTACGTACAAAAGGGCGGCGAGTAGTCACCCAGTCCCTGGCATGGCCGCGGTTCTCGTGTCCATCCAGGTGATTACCGAGGCTCGACGATTGCTAGAGTTCGGCGCGTGAACCTCCCGTTCTTCCGTCCGACCGAAGATCCCGGGCCGGATTTCGCCCGTTTGGCCGAGCACGCGGGCCTGGTTGCCCAGCCGACCGGCGACGGCGATCCGCTCGACCTGCCCCACGGCACGACCTGTGTGGCCCTGCGCTACGCCGACGGCGTGATCATCGCCGGTGACCGGCGGGCCACGTCCGGCAATCTCATCAGCTATCGCACGATGCAGAAGGTCTTCCCGAGCGACCGTCATTCCGCCGTCGCCATTGCGGGTGCGGCCGGTACGGCGATCGAGATGGTCCGGCTGTTCCAGCTTCAACTCGAGCACTACGAGAAGGTTGAGGGCAAGGAGCTCAGCCTCGACGGCAAGGCTCGTCAGCTGAGCGGCCTGCTGCGCCAGAACCTGCCGGCCGCACGTGCCGGGATGGTCGTGGTGCCGTTGTTTGCGGGCTTCGACCGCCGGACCGAGGTCGGTCGTCTCTTCCAGTTCGACGTGAGCGGCGGGACATACGAAGAGCTCGAGTACGGCGTCACCGGCTCGGGCAGCATCCATGCCTCAACGGTGCTCAAGCTCGGCTACCGCGAGGGTCACAGCCGCGATGACGCGGTGACGTTGGCCATCCAGGCGCTCTATGTCGCCGCCGACGAAGACTCTGCGACGGGCCTGCCGGACTTCCTACGGGGACTGTTCCCGGTCGTCGCCACGGTCACCGCCGACGGCTATGAACAGCTCGAAGACGACGAGCTCCGCGACCGCAGCCAAGCCCTCGTCGACGAGCTCGCCGACCGCGGGCTCCCGTCCTAGTTCTCCAGGAGAGTCGCCATGAGCACACCGTTCTACGTCGCCCCCGAACAGGTCATGAAGGACAGGGCGGACTACGCCCGGAAGGGCATCGCCCGAGGCCGGTCCCTGGTCGCCAGCACGTTCGACGATGGCATCGTGATCGTCGCCGAGAACCCTTCAAACACGCTCCACAAGGTCAGTGAGATCTATGACCGGATTGGTTTCGCTGGGGTCGGCAAGTACAACGAGTTCGACCAGCTCCGCATCGCCGGTATTCGTCATGCCGACCTGAAGGGCTTCAACTACAGCCGCCACGATGTCGATGCGCTCAGCCTGGCGAACTCCTACGCCCAGATGCTCGGCCAGACCTTCACCCACGAGATGAAGCCGATGGAGGTCGAGATCCTCGTCGCCGAGATCGCTGAAGAAGCCGAGGGCGATCAGCTCTTCCACATCCTCTACGACGGCACGGTCTACGACCGCACCGGCTACGCGGTGCTCGGCGGCGATGCTGAGGCCATCGCCGAGCGGGTCGCCGACGGATTCGAGGAGCGTCGAGACCTCGCCGCGGCGATCCAACACGCTCGTGACGCGTTGGCGGGCCCCGACCGCGAGTTACCGGGCGATGATCTCGAGGTTGCCGCGCTTGGCCGTAGCAATGGACGTCGATCGTTCCGACGAATTGTCGGTGCCGAGCTCGCCGATCTGGTCGGCTGAGCCGTGCAGCGGCGCATCTTCGGACTCGAGAACGAATACGGCGTCACCTGCACCCAGCGCGGGCACCGACGTCTCAGCCCCGACGAGGTCGCCCGGTACCTGTTCCGCCGCGTGGTCTCGTGGGGGCGCAGCTCCAATGTCTTCCTCGCCAACGGCGCGCGGCTGTACCTCGACGTCGGAAGCCATCCCGAATACGCCACCCCGGAGTGTGACGACATCCGCGAGCTCGTCGCGCATGACAAGGCGGGGGAGCGGATTCTCGAGGGGCTACTGACCTCGGCTGAGGAACGCCTACGCGAGGAGGGGATCGCGGGCGACATCTACTTGTTCAAGAACAACACCGACAGCGCCGGGAACAGCTACGGCTGCCACGAGAACTACATGACGTCGCGAAAGGACGATCTGCGCGACTACGCCGAGGTGCTCATCCCGTTTCTCGTCAGCCGCCAGATCTACGCGGGTGCGGGCAAGGTGCTCCAGACCGCCCGCGGCGCCATGTATTGCGTGAGCCAGCGCGCCGAGCACATCTGGGAAGGCGTCTCCAGCGCCACGACCCGCTCGCGTCCGATCATCAACACCCGCGATGAACCGCACGCGGATGCCGAGAAGTACCGGCGCCTGCATGTGATCGTCGGCGACTCCAACATGAGCGAATACACGACCTTTCTGAAGGTCGGCGCGGCAGCATTGCTGCTGCGCATGCTCGAAGATCCCAATGTGGTGTTGCGCGACATGACCCTCGACAACCCGATTCGGGCGATCCGTGAGATCAGCCACGACATGACCTGCAAGCGACCGATCCGGTTGGCCAACGGTCGTGAAGCGTCGGCGCTGCAGATTCAGACCGAGTACCTCGAGCGGGCCATGCGCTACGCCGAGCACCACGAGCTGAATCCGATCGAGAAGCAGGCGCTCGACATGTGGGAGCACGTGCTGACCCGCATCGAGGATGATCCGCTGTCCCTCGACACCGAATGTGATTGGGTGATCAAGTACCACCTGATCGAGAAGTACCGCGAACGTCACGGGCTCGGGTTGTCCGATGCTCGCGTCGCCCTGCTCGATCTGCAGTACCACGACATCAACCGTGATCGCGGACTCTTCTACCGCATGCAGAGGCGAGGGCTGGTGCAGCGCGTCGTCACCGACAGCGAGATCGCAGCAGCCGTCGAAACCCCACCTCAGACGACGCGGGCTCGACTGCGCGGCGAGTTCATCAAGCGAGCCAAGGAGCGTCGTCGCGACTACACGGTCGATTGGGTGCATCTCAAGCTCAACGATCAGGCGCAGCGCACGGTGCTGTGCAAGGACCCGTTCAAGGCCCACGACGAGCGGGTCGAGAAGCTGATCGAAAGCCTCTGACGCCTTGGCGGTCGAGAAACTCGAACGCCAGATGTCCCTGCTGGCGGCGCTGCTTCACACCGAACACCCGCTGACGGCCGCCCAACTACAGACGCGTGTCGGCGGCTATCCCGACGATCGAACAGCGTTCCGGCGGGCCTTCGAGCGCGACAAGGAAGATCTCCGACGACTCGGGGTTCCGCTCGAGATTCGGCCGACCCAAGCCGAAGAAGGCACGATCGACGGCTACCTGGTTCGCCGCGACGACTACTACCTGCACGACCTCGGTCTCGACCCTGACGAGACGGTTGCGCTCGCCATGGCCCTACGCCTCATCCGGCTCGAGGGGGCCGACACCGACGATGCGATCTGGAAGCTCGGGGGAGCGGCCATCGACGACACGGCCCCCGCGGAGATCGGCGCGATCTCGATGGGACCCGCCGTCACGCAACTTCAGCAGGCGATCGCCGGACGGTGGAGTGCAACGTTCCCGTACAACGGCGAGGAGCGTTTGGTGGAACCGTGGCGGCTCGCCTTCCGGCGTGGCCACTGGTATCTCCAGGCCTACGACGTCAGCCGTGCCGATCCACGGAGCTTTCGCCTCGACCGGATCGAGGGTGCCATCGAGCTCGACGAGGATCGCCCTGCCGAGGTTGCGCGAGACCCGGCGACCGCAGAGCGTCAGCCGTGGGAGTTCGGTTCCGACGACGACGAGTCGGTCGTCGCCCGCGTGGCGATCGATGCCTCGCATGCGCTCTGGGTCCGCCACGAACTAGGCGATGATGCGGTGGTCGCCGAGCACCCCGATGGTTCCGTCGAGATCGAGCTCGACGTCGTCAACGTGGTGGGATTCCGCAATCTCGTGCTCGGGCTACTCGACGCCGCCGAGGTACTCGAGCCCGCGGCACTCCGACTCGACATCGTTGAGTGGCTCGAGGGACAGCTCGTATGACGACGTTCTCGAGCCCAGAGGCACGCAGTCGATGAGCCGCCTCAACGCGACCGATCGGCTACGACGGCTGCTCGCGGTCATTCCATGGGCCAACGGACGCGGTGAGGTCTCGCTCGACGAGATCGTCGAGCGTTTCGACTACCCGCTCGAACGGCTTCGACGCGACCTGACCGACGTCGTGCAGTTCGTTGGTGTCTATCCCCACACGCCCGACATGTTGATCGAGGTCGACCTCGACGAGGAGAACGAACGGGTCCGGTTCGAACTCGCCGACTACTTCACATCGCCTCTGCGGCTCACGCCCGACGAGGCGCTCAGCCTGGTCTCGGCAGGCCTGGGCTTGTTGGGCACTTCAGCAGGCGAGAACGGCGCACTCGAGCGGGCGCTCACCAAGGTGGCCGACCGCTTCGACCTCGAACTCGGCGACGAGATCGAGGTCAGCCTCGGCGGCGCATCGGCCGCGATGGTCGAGCAGACGATGAGCGCGGCTCGGCGGGGGGCGTGTATCGAGATCGAGTACCACAGCCTGCACCGGGGCGAGGGCACGCTGCGGGTCGTCGAACCGCACAACGTCTTCAGCCAACAGGGCGAGTGGTACCTGCGGGGTTACTGTCGGCTCGCCGCCGCGGAGCGCACGTTTCGACTGGATCGTGTGTTGGCGATGCAGGAAACCGGTGAGTTCGTCGCCACCACCGAACCGACCACGCCGTCCGTGTTCGCCCCTGGAGACGACGACATGCGGGTCACGCTGCGGCTCGCGCCGAGTGCCCGCTGGGTGGTCGATGCGTTCCCGGTCGAGTCGGTCAAGGAGACGAAGCGCCACATCACCGTCACGCTGGCCGTGAGCAGCACGGTGTGGCTCGAGCGGCTCCTGCTCCAGCTCGGACCGGCGGCCACGCTGGTGTCCTCAACGCCGCCGTTGCCCGAGACACTCCGTCACGATGCCGCATCCCGGGTCCTCGCTCGCTACCGGGACCGATGACTCGGGCGACATCGGTCGCCGAAACCAGCCCGGTAGCCTTTCGCCAGTGTCATCGAACGGCGTACCGCCCTCGGACTCGAGTGGTTCCGACTGGATCGACCGCGTGCTCGAGCGGGCGGAGGAACAGGCACCCGAACGCCCGCCGGTCGTCCCGGATCCGGTGACGACGACCGATCAGCTGCCGTCGATCCCCACGGCTCGGCCCGTGACCGAGGAACTGTCGGAGATCCGCTGGGCGGATACGCCCGAGGTCCGGCCGGCCAGTGAGCCGATCGCACCGCAGCCGGCGATGCCCGTGATGCCGACCGCGGCCCCGTCTGCGCCCATGCCCCCTGCGACCGGTTCGCTGACGTCCGAGGCGGTCGGTCGTTCCGCCTGGGCCGATGATCTGCGCTCCCTGGGCTCTTCTGAACCCGAGGGTTGGGATCGCCTGTCGTGGGACGACATGGACGGCAGCTCCGGCCAGGGTGCTCCGCCGGCGCACGATCCCTCGCCCTTCGTCACGATGATCCGCGAATGGGGCCCCGTGCTCCTTGCCGCCGTCGTGATCGCGGTGGCGGTGCGACTTGTGCTGGTGCAGGCGTACCACATCCCGTCGTTGTCGATGGCCCCGACCCTCGAAGAGGGCGATCGGGTGATCGTCAATCGACTCAGCTACCGGTTCGGCGAGATCGAGCGGGGTCAGGTGGTGGTGTTCGGCACACCCCCGAACCAACCGAGCGACGCGGACGACCTCATCAAACGGGTGATCGGTCTGCCTGGGGAGACGGTGACGTTCCGCGACGGTCAGGTGTTCGTCGACGAACTGCTCGTCGAAGAGCCGTATTTGGCACAACAGAACAGCAGCTTCCCGCGATCGATCGCCATCCCCGGCTGTGCGCAGGAGACGCCCGAGCCCGACCGTTGCGTCGTGCCCGAAGGGTTCGTCTTCGTCATGGGGGACAACCGCACCGGTTCGCAGGACTCGCGCGCCTTCGGCCCCGTCGACACCGACACGGTCGTCGGCCGTGCATTCCTTCGGGTGTGGCCGTTTTCGAGCTTCGGCCGCCTCTGACGCGCTGAGCGCGGTCTCAGAAGCCGTACACGGTCGCTCGGGCGGCCAGCATGCGATCGACGTGGTTGCTGAAGATGGCGTCGCACCCCATGTCGAGGAGCTCGGCGGAAACGCGTTCGAGGTGTGCGTCCCATCCGAAGCAATAGATGCCGAACTTGTGGTAGAGCGTCGTCAAGCCGCCCGTCCAGTCCGGAGCCCGGAAGTTCACGGCGTCGATGCCCGCCTCGAAGAGCGCCGATGCATGACGTTCCGGGCCGTCGACCCGGTCGAGACGGGTCGAGTGCACGAGCCGAAGGTCGGACCACCGAGACCGCCACGAGCAGATCAGTTCGAAGTCGGGGTGGCAGAGCCATGCCCGTTGCACGACGTTGTCTCCGGTGTCGTCGGCGACCGCCCGCAGGGCGTCGACCGTGGGCCCGATGGCCTCGGGATGCTTGATGTCGAGCGACAGAGAAACTCCGGTCCCAACGGCCTCGAAGAGCTCCCGCAGGCTGGGGATGCCATCGGGCAGGTCGGCAACCTCGGACTTGGTGATCACCTGCCGCCGAACGAGTCCCCCCACGTTGTCGTCGTGAGACAGCACGGCCTGTCCATCGAGCGATGCGAAGACGTCGGATTCAAGCGCCGTGGTGCCCATCTCGACCGCCAGGCGGAACGCCTCGATGCTATTGTCGGGCGCATCGGCGGATGCCCCTCGATGGGCGAAGAGAAGCGGTTCACTCCGTTGCGCAGAGATGCGTGGCGGCATCGGGCCATGGTGGCGTAGCGATTGAGCAAAGCCAAGCTCAAGGACAGACAAATTGGCGTCATTTGGCTCAAGCTGGCGGGCGGACGGCCGACGGTGTTGAGGAAGGAGGCCAGCCCATGGCACGAGTCAGAGCAACGTGCAATCACTGCGGTGATACGGAACTCTCGATCGACGACGTTTCTGTCCGAATCTGTCGAGAAGACCATGATGGCGTCTACCTCTTCACATGTCCCGAGTGCGGGATGGCTCATGAGAAGGAAGCCAGCCGTCGAACGCTGGACCTGTTGGTCGCCTCGGGTGCCGAGGTGGTGTTCTGGTCCGTGCCGGTCGAGTACTTGGTCGAGACGGGTCTTGGGCCCTTGACCCATGACCATCTTCTCGACTTTCACGAGAAGCTCCAAGACGACGCCATTCTCGAGACCGCCCTGGGATCACTCGTCGACGACTGAGGCTCTTCGAGGCCTTGGTATGACGACCGCTCTCGGGTCGCTCATCGACAACTGAGGTCGGTTCACCGAACCGACGCTGGGCCGGTCTCCGCTCGCAGCCTGGGCCGGTAGGATTTCTCCATGCTGAACATCGGCGGTTGGGAGCTGATGATCATCCTGCTCGTGGCATTGATCTTCCTCGGGCCGCAACGGCTCCCCGAGGTCGCTCGCCAGGTCGGGCAGACGGTGAATACCTTGCGGGGCCTCGCCCGTGGCTTCCAGGCCGAGCTCGAGGCCGCAGCCCGCCCCGACCCGCTTCCCGCAGCCGGTGAGACCTTGGCGCCCGGTCCGGACGAAACCACGACCAGCGCCGAGGATGCAGGGGGCGGCGATGACTCCGGTGAGACTGGTGACCCGGGCACCGATGTCGAAGAGCTCGCCGCCAAGGCGCGCGAGATGAGCACATCGGCCTCGGCCGACGATGCCGTGCCGGTCTCACCCGGCGGACCGACCGACCTGCGATCGGACGAAGAAGAATGACCGAAGCACAGCTGGCCGAGGGTCAGATGAGCCTCATGGACCACCTGACCGAGCTGCGGAATCGGATTATCCGATCGGTGATCGCCATCGCCGTTGGCGCCGTCGTGGCGTGGTTTTTCTATCCCCAGATCTTCGACTTCCTGATCGAGCCGCACTGTGAGATCAACGGCGACACCGCGCTGGTCGCCGCACCGGATTTGGGCGAGCAGTGTGGTCTGCTGGCGATCAGCCCGCTCGAGGGCTTCTCGGTGCGCTTGACGGTGGTCGGGTATGCCGGCATCGGCATCGCCATGCCGTTCATTCTCTGGCAGGTCTGGCAGTTCATCGCACCCGGGCTGTACCCGCAGGAGAAGCGCTACGGCATCGTCTTCGTCGTGCTCAGCTTCATCCTGTTCGCTTCGGGCGCTGCCCTGGCTTACTGGAGCCTGCCACGGGCCCTCGAATTCCTCGCCAACATCGGCGGCGACAACCTCAACAACTTCTATCGACCGCGTGAATACATCGGCTTCGTCGTCAAGATGATGCTGGGCTTTGGGCTCGGGTTCGAGTTCCCAATCGTGCTGATCTTCCTGCAGCTGCTCGGCATCGTCGACAACACCATGCTCCGCTCCGGTCGCCGCTTTGCCATCGTCGGTATCGTCGCGTTGGTCGCCGTGCTCACACCAAGCGGCGATCCCGGGACCCTCATGGCTTTGTCGATCCCGATGTACCTGTTCTACGAGATCGCGATCGCGTTCGGGTGGTGGCGGGCCAGACGCCAGGCCAAGGCGGTGTCGGCATCGACGTGACCGCGGATTCGGCTCGTTCATTCGAGCTCGACCGGTTTCAGACCGAAGCGATCGAGGCGTTCGATCGCGGCGACAGCCTATTGGTCGCCGCCCCGACTGGTAGCGGCAAGACGATCGTGGCCGAGCACGGCATTGAGGCCAGCCTCGCGGCCGGCGCCCACACGTTCTACACGTCGCCCATCAAGGCGCTCGCCAACCAGAAGTTCCGAGATTTCCGGGAGCGGTACGGGCACGACAACGTCGGCCTTCTGACCGGCGATGTCACCGTCAACGGCGAAGCGCCAGTGGTGGTGATGACCACCGAGGTCCTTCGCAACATGTTGTACGAGCGATCGGCCCGGCTGCGTCGCTTGCGATGTGTGGTTCTCGACGAGGTCCACTACCTGCAGGATCGCGATCGAGGTCCCGTGTGGGAAGAGGTGCTGCTGAACCTTCCGCCTGACGTGCGCACCATCTCGCTCTCGGCCACCGTCTCGAACCTCGAGGAATTCGCCGAGTGGCTACGAAGTGTGCGTGGCCCGACGACCTTGGTCGTCGAGACGCAGCGCCCGGTACCTCTGCGGCACTTGTTGGCGGTCGGTGACCGACAGGAGCGCGCAACCCACGTCGTGCCGCTACTCGAGTCGGGCTCGCTCGCCGAGCCGGCCCGCCGTTTCGGCCGCTCGGAGCGCGGTTCTGATCGGTCTCGGGGATCACATGACAATCGCCGCAGCAGAGGAGGAGGTGGGCGTCAGCAACGAGGCAAGGGCCGCCACGGCGGGCGTTCGGAGGGAGGCCGCCCGCCGCGGCGGTGGGTTCCGCCGCGCCGCACGCGGTTGGTGCCGCGGCTGCTCCGCGACGGCCTTGCGCCCGTGATCTGGTTCATCTTCTCCCGAGCCGGTTGCGACGAAGCGGTCGACCAGTGCATGTCCGCGGGCTTGGACTTCACCGACGATGACGACAAGGACCGGCTCTACGGCATTCTGCGAGAACGCACCGCGGACATCGATGACGACACATGGTTCGGGTTGGAGCTCGACCGGTGGCAGGACGCATTCGAGGCCGGGATCACCAGCCACCATGCCGGCCTCATCCCTGCAGTGAAGGAAGCCGTGGAGGTTGCCTTTGCCGAGGGCCTCATCACGGTGGTCTTTGCCACCGAGACCCTGGCGCTCGGTGTGAACCTTCCGGCGCGCACGGTCGTGCTCGAGCGGCTCATCAAGTACGACGGCGAGGATCACAAGCCGCTGACGCCCATGGAGTTCACCCAGCTGACCGGCCGTGCCGGTCGCCGTGGGCTCGACGACGAGGGGACCGCGGTGGCCTGCTGGAACGCCAGGATCGATGTGCCGGCGATGGCCACCCTTGCGGCGAGCACGGACTACGAGCTCCGATCGGCGTTCGCTCCCAACCACAACATGGTGGCGAATCTGATCCGCCGCTCGGATCGGGCCGACGCTCGACGCTTCGTCGCTCGATCGTTCGCCCAGTTTCAGGTGGATCGGTCATCGGTCGCGACCGAGACTCGCACCCTGGATCTTGAGCGCCAGCTCGCCGCCGCTGAACGTGCCATCGAGTGCGATCGCGGCGACGTGTTGGCTTGGCATCGGGAACGAGCCGCGTCACGACGCGCCGACGATGACGACCTCGGCCAGCTCCGACCGGGCGCGGTCATCGCGGATCGCGGTGGCGCGATCGTGTTGTCGGTTGCGCATCGTCGCGGCGGCATGTCCGTTCGACTCGCCACGAGAAGTGGGGAACCGGTGACGGTTGGGGCCGGCGAACTTCAAGCACCCGTCGTCGAGCTCGGTGTCGTCGACCTGCCCGCCGGCCTAGGTCCGACCGATCCCGCCACGGTTGCGTGGGCCCGCGACGAACTCCAGGACCACTGGCCGTCCACCGCGCACGGGGTGGAAGGCTGTCCCAAGCTCGAGGTCCATTTGGGGGCCATGGGCGAGGCCGACCTACTCCGTGGCCGCATTGCTCGAAAGCGCGCCAAGGACGACCGCCGAGCGGGTCGTTTGGTGGAGCGGTTCGATCGGGTTGCGGAAATCCTGCACGAGACCGGTTTCGCATCCGGATGGGAGCTCACCGATCGTGGGCACCTGCTCACCACGCTGCATGGACGAAGCGAGATCGTGCTGGCCGATGTCGTCGCCGACGGTGCCCTCGACCACCTCGACCCGCCAGGCTTCGCCGCCGCGATCAGCGCCCTGATACATGAGTCACGGCGGACCGACCCCGAGTCTTTTCGGTGGCCGAGCCCTGCGGTGCGCCACGCGATCGCTGATCTGCGTCGTCGGGCCGACGGCTATCGACGTCGGGAGCTCGCCGCGCTCGGTGAGCCCCTGACGGGCGAGCCGGATCCCGCCCTGGTCGGGGTGGTATACGGCTGGGCGACCGGGCGACCGTTCGAAGAGGTCCTGCCCGAGTCGATGACCGGCGGGGACTTCGTGCGGGCGATGCGCCAGGTGATCGACACCTGCCGCCAGGTTGCCCAGACGGCTGCCCCGACGGCGGACGTCGCCTCGGAGGCGATCCTGTGCCTCGATCACGGGGTGGTCCGAAGCCGCAGCGAACTGTTTCGTGATCTGGAAGACGGGGAGCTCGACGATCACGAGAACGCCGACGACGGGGACGCCGAAGCCAAGGCCGACGAGCCTGCGTCCGAGCGCACAGGTTCGCCGTGGTGATTCGCAAGGGCCAGGCGTGGGGGAGCGAAGGAACCCTCGCACCGGATGCGCCGGTGGTCGCTTCCGATCGCGCATTGGCCGAGGCGGTCGCCGAAGGCGCGCCACAGGTTCGCCCAACCGCCGGTGATCTCGCCGCAACCCTCGGGGTGAATGACCGGACCAACGCGCGTGCGGCCCAGATGCTGCTGCCGGTCGACGCCCTGCGGGTGACGTTGGACGGGAGCGAGGGCACCTTGGCGGTGGCACACGTCGTGGTCGGAGCGCTGCGCCGGCCCAGAACCTTGGTGATGAACGCCGCGTTCCTCGGCGCCTGGAACCCGGCACCACGGGCGCACCCGGGCGACGGGCGCCTCGACATCGTCGACTTCGAGGTCGGGATCGTCGATTGGTGGAAGGCGAAGCGTCGACTTCCGACCGGGACCCATGTCCCACATCCCGGCGTCCGGGTACGTTCCGCACGCCGCTGGGAACGGGATCTCGAGGGGCGGACGCCGGTCCGGATCGACGGCCGAACCGTCATTCGGGCGTCTCACATCGTGATCGAGGTTGTCGACGAAGCGTTCATTGCGGGGGTCTGACCATGTCTGGTTCTCGTCGTCGGTCCGAATAAGGTCAAGGACCTGTGAGCGCGTACATCGCCGAGGAATTCAGCGACGAAGAAGCCGACGTCCTCCGGCGGTATTTCACGAACCTCGACCAGCCGGTGTTTGCGCTCGTGAACCTGCCCGAGGTGGTCAAGGGGGCGCTCTTTGCTCGCTACAGCCGATCGGCCAAGTCGCTCCGGCGGCTCTTCCTCGATGAGTTCGTCGGCGATCTCGACATCGAGGGTGATCAGACCATCGACGCAACGGTCGGCCTGGAGCGGGCCGAAGAGCTCTACACCCGAGTGTTCTTCGAGTACGGCGACGACTCCGTTGCCCAGCTGGGCGGGGTTCACCTCGCGTGTGAGCAAGCCTCGAATCTCCTGACCAAGGTGCTCGAGTGGGGACGGCTGATGTCCTACCTCGAACAGAGCACCCGCTACATCGCCTACGACAGCCGTCTCGGTGGCCGCTTCCGTTACTTCCGCCCGCCGGCTGTCCTGCGGTCCGAACTCGGCACCCGTTACGTGGCCGAGATGGATCGCTTGTTTCAGGGTTATTCGGTCCTCATCCCCACGATGACCGACTTCTTCCGCGATCAGACGCCCAAGGCGCCGAGCGACTCTGACTTCATCTACCGTCAGGCGATCAAGGCCAAGGCCCTGGACTCGATCCGGGGCATGCTGCCCGCGGCATCGATCTCGAATCTGGGCATCTACGGCACCGGCCAGGCCTACGAGGCGCTGCTCCTGCGCATGCGAGCACATCCGCTGCCCGAGGCCCGAAGCTACTCCGACCTCATGTTGACCGAGTTGCGCAAGGTGATCCCGTCGTTCCTGCGCCGTGTGGACCTCGAGGATCGCGGCGTGGCCACCAGCCAGTACTTCGCCGACAATCACGAGTCGATGGCGGACATCGCCGACGCCATCTTCGGGGGTTCCGAGGTCGAGCCATCACCGATGGTCCGATTGCTCGACTTCGACCCCGATGGCGAGACCAAGGTCGTGGCCGCCGCGCTGTACCCCCATACGAGCCTGCCCGAAGATCAGGTGATGCGCCGAGTGCAGGGCATGGGGGTCGACGAGCGGCTGTCGATCCTGCGGGCCTACGCCGGGCGGCGCGACAATCGCCGGCACCGCCCCGGTCGCGCCCTTGAGCGACCCTTCTACCGCTTCGACATCCTCGCCGACTACGGCGCCTTCCGTGACCTCCAGCGTCACCGCATGATGACCGTTGATTGGCAGGAGCTGTGTCCCGAACATGGCTACGAATTGCCCGAATCCATTGTCGCAGCCGGCCACGAAGATGCATTCGTCACCGGCATGCAGCGGTCCGCCGAGCTTTACGACGTCCTCAACGACGCGTTCCCCGACGAGGCGTCCTATGCCGTTGCGTTGGCATACAAGCTCCGGTTTGTCATGGATATGAACGCCCGCCAGGCCATGCACATGCTCGAGTTGCGTACGTCGCCCCAGGGACACCCGGCCTATCGCGTGGTGTGCCAGGAGATGCATCGACTCATTGCCGACGAGGCCGGACATCGTGCGCTCGCCGAGATGATGACGTTCGTCGATCACTCCGCGGAACAACCGCTCGAACGCCTCGATGCTGAGCGGCGTGCCGAGTCGCGGCGCACCGGGCAAGGTGGTTGAGTCCGCCGCGCGATTTCTTGAGTCGAAAATCCCTGTGGCGTTCGACCAAGGTGCTACAACAACCGGCGTGGATGTCTATAGTCCCGCCAAGTACCCCACGCGATTGGACGACCCGAGTGTCTGACGAAGACGAAGAACTCGACGAGGAGAGCGAAGACGATCTCGACGAGGGTGATCTCGACGAGGGCGAACTCTCCGACGACGAGGATTTTGACGGCGACGGCGACGGCGACTTCGACGGCGACGACGAGTTCGACGGCGACGACGAGTTCGATGGCGAAGAAAAAGAAGACGACAGCGAGGACGAGGACGAAGAAGCTCCGAAGGCTCGCAAGTCCGGCGACGACGACGAGGAAGACGAAGAACCCGATCCCGACGACGTCGAAGAAGACCTCGACACGATCCTCCAGGATCGGCTCGCATCGGGCGACGATCTTGAGGAAGAGGAAGAAGAAGACGACGAGGTCGTCGCTCCTCCCATCGAGGCGACCGAAGGTGACAAGGTGGCTCCCAAACGGGAGGACGAATGGACCTGCACCGGCTGTTTCCTGATCGTGTCCTCCCGGCAGTTCGGAAAGCGCGAGTCGGCCACGTGTCCCTCGGGGGAATCCGACTGCCCGTCGCTCGAGATGCTGTGAGCGAAAACCCGTCCGAGGAGCGGTCGCCGGTCGATCGGCTGCTCGACGTTGCCGTGTACGCACCCCTGGGCCTCGCCCTGGACTTCCGGCGAGTCGTGCCCGAGCTCGCGCAGGCGGGGCGCCGCCAGGTCGCATTCAGTCGATCGCTTGGCAAAGCGGCCCTGTCCACGATCGGCAAGGCTGCTGCCGCGCGCGGCGGCGAGCCGACGTCCAAGACCGGTGCGTCATCGACCAAGCCGGATGCTTCGACGACACCAACCGATTCGTCGACCCCGGCGAACGCCGACGACCGCGCCGTGATCGAGGGCTACGACGGGCTGAACGCTCGCGAGATCATCGCTCTGAGCTCGGCCGCATCGCCTGCGCAACGTCGGTGGATGCGCCAACGCGAAGCGGCGAACAAGAAGCGCAAGACCGTCCTGCAGGCTCTCGGCGACGGATGACCGCGCACGCGGTCACTGCGAGAGTGGCGGGTGACGACGACCGAGATGTCGTGCTGACCCTGGCCGCCGATGCCCGATCCGAGGCGCGCACCGAACGTGGCGGCCCCATGCTGCTCGACCACGATCTCGAGGGTCGCCCGGCCTCGTCACGACTGGACAAGGCGTTCGTCGACGAGCATCAGCGGGTTTGGGTCGGTGAGATCGACGGGGTGCCGGTTGGCTACGCCGTGGCCGTCTGCGTAGACGGCGGCGATGTTCGGGTCGCGCGCCTCGACGAACTCTTCGTCCACCAGCGTGCCCGCAATCTCGGCGTTGCCGCCGCCATGCTCGCAGCGGTCGAGGCATGGGGTGTTGCCGGCGGTTGCCATGCCGTCGAGTCGCAGGTCCTACCGGGTAACCGCGCGGCGAAGAACTTCTTCGAACGCCTGGGCATGGTGACCCGGCGGATGGTGGTCAGCCGAGCCCTCGAAGACTGAACGCGCCAGCCAAGAGCAGCCCGGCGCCGCAGTCAGGCGTTGTTTCGACGAGTGCGCTGTCGCTTGGGCGGAGACGCCTGCACCCCGAAGGCGTCGGCGACACCCGGCACGAGGTGGGCGAGGCGCTCGACGGTGTCCAGGAGTTCGTCGTCTTTGTCGGAGGGGATCTCCGTCGGGCGCACCAGGCGACGCACCGGCGACCCGGCGAGCGCCTCGATGACGACGGTCCAGCGGTGGGGCTCCTCGTCGGGGTCGAGCGCGGCCGAAGCGGCCTCGCACAGCTGGGCGACGAGATCGTCGGCCAAGGGGACACCGGCCTTGATCGGGCGGCCGCTCTTCTGCAGGGCCCGAACGGTGCGGCCCTCGGTCAGGGCTTCGCGAACCTCGCGGCCCCAGGCCGCCTGCTCGCGGTCGACACGGGCGATGACCTTTGAGCGGAGCTGGGTCTGCGCCTCGGCCGGAAAATGCTCCGAACCCTGGGTGAGCATCTTGCGCAGCTCTCGCAGATCGGCGCTGTCGGCCGCGGCCACGGCCGCCTCGGCCTTGTCCTGCCATTCAGCGGCGACGAGACCGGGCATGAGTTCGTCCGCGATTCGCATGATCGGGCCGATGTCGATCGGGTCGCGCCCATCAGCCGCCGCGGCCTTGTTCTGGCGATCGAGGGCTTCCTTGACGCCGTCGCGGCCTTCGTGCATGAGCTGCTCGGCGACCGGGCGCCGAGCTTCAGGAAGCGACGCAACCCATGCTTCGCGGTGATTGCGGCCGGCGCGGATCTGTGCCTGACGCCGAGCGCCGCGCTCGTTGCGCCGACCTCGGTTGTCGCCATCTCGACGCGGACCTCGTGCGCCGCGTCGCCCGTCGCGATCGCGTCGGCCCTTCTTGGCGAGCTGGGTGGTGACACCTTCGGTCGGACCGCCCGTACCAAGCAGTTCGAGTCGCTCGATGCCATCGGCCTTCGGTGCCTTGGGGGTGGTCAGCGAGATCAGCTCGGGCCCATCGACGGTGAACTCGGCTTCGGCGCGAAGTATGTCGCCGACGGTGGCTCCCGAGGGCAGAAGGCTGGCCGCGACGACACCCTTGGGCTGCTTCGCCCCGGCGGCACGCCAGGTGAGGGTGCCGTCACCGCGGTCGCTGGTGATCTCGATGTCGATTCGGGTAGCCATGGCGTTGTCAAGCTACCCGACCACGAGGGGTGGCGAAACGCTTCTCCGGTCGCCGATTGCTTGATACGCCCCAAACCCCGGGCGATCGGCGCGGTCGGAAATGGCTTCGGGGGGCGACGTCAAACCGGCGGGCAGGTGGAATAGCATCTCGCTGTGCTTCGCGGACGCCTTTTTGCGTTGCCCCGGTGGACGTTCATCGGCTTGGCAGCGATCGTGATCGTGGGTGCCGTGGTGGTGACCAGCACGGCCCCGGATGTCGACGAGGAACCTACCGAGATCTTGACGGCGGCCGAGCCGATCGTCACCCCCGAGCCGACGGCGACGTCCGAGCCGGTCGCCACGCCGACACCGCTGCCGACCACGCTCGTAGTGGCCGCGCCCACGGCGGTGCCGACTCCGACCGCCATCGTCGTGCCGAACCCGACACCTGAGTTCGGACCGACCGGGCGCCCGAGTTCTGCTGGCGAGGTCCTGGTGCTGACCGCCAAGAGCTTCATCACCCGACCGACGGTCTATGACGGCCCCGGCGGCAACGAGATTCCGGTGACCTACACCTATCTCGACGGCTCGGTCGACCCGCAATACGACCACTTCACCAATCCGACCTACTTCGGCAATCCGCTGGCGATGATGGTTCTCCAGGGCGAAAAGGGCGATTCTTGGGCCGAGGTCCAGATCCCGACCCGACCGATCATGACGGGATGGGTTCGCACCGCGGACTTCGAGTGGTCGAGTAGCGACTTCTACGTGCGGGTCAACGTGGGTGACAACACCGTGACAGTCTGGGAGGGCGAAGAACTCCTCGTCGACTCCACTGCGGTCGTGACCGGCGACACCGGTCGCACCACCCCGCTCGCTTCGACCTACATCGACGAGATCATGCCCGGCCCGAGCGGGGCCTACGGCCCGTGGCTGCTCAGCCTTGGCGTGTTCAGTGATTCGATCAACACGTTCGGTGGAGGGCTCCCCAAGGTCGCCTTACACGGCACCAACCGGCCGGACCTGCTCGGGCAGTACGCCTCGAACGGCTGCATTCGCCTGCCCAACGAGGTCATCTCGCTGTTGGCCGAGGTCGTGCCGGTCGGGACACGGGTGGACATCGTCAACGAGGTCTGAACCCACCGCTTCTGGCGCGTTGCCCGCCGTATGCTTGCCGGGTGAGCAGCGAAATCGAAGAGGGCACGGCCCTCACCCTGGACTTCTCAAAGCTCGAATCGGTGGCCGCTACCGGCCAGGCGGTGATCCCCGTCGTGCTCCAGCACGCCGACAACGGCGACGTGCTCTTCGTCGGCTATGCCAATGAACTGGCCCTCCGGGCGACCCTCGATGAGGGTGCGGCGGTGCTCTGGTCCACCTCGCGCAACGAGCTCTGGCGAAAGGGTGCCACTTCGGGTGATGTCTTGAAGCTCGTCGACGTCCGCATCAACTGTGAGCAGAACTCGGTCCTGTACCGGGTTCGCCCGGTCGGTGATGGGGTCTGTCACACCAAAGGCTCGAACGCTCGAGCCCGTCCGACCTGCTACTACCGAACGATCACCGGTTCGGACGAGGTCGAGTTCCTCGAGGGGCTGCGCTGAGCGAGTCCACCGGCGCCGACGCTCCGACCCTCGACCGCGGTCGGATTCAGGTCGCGTTTGCCGTCGCGGTCGTGGCGAGCGTCGTTCTCGGCCTGGTACCCAATGGACGCCTGGTGTTGTATCCCTTCGGCTTGCTCGCGACGTGGGCACATGAGCTCGGGCATGGCCTCGGCGCGATCGTGACCGGCAATCGCTTCGTGGACTTGGAGATCTATCGCGATCTGGGTGGCGTCGCCCGGGTGGCAGGTGCCGACGGCATCGGGCAGGTCATCGTGTCGACCGCGGGCCTGATCGGGCCGGCGCTGCTCGGCGCCGTAGTCATGATCGCGGGAAGCCGGGCGCGGACGGCTCCGTATGTGCTCGCCGTGTTGGCGGGGATCATCGGAATCAGCATCGTGTTCTGGGTTCGAAACCTCTTTGGGGTGGTCGCCATGCTCGCCATCGGGGCCGTGCTGTTCCTGATTGCCCGCTTCGGGAGCCCGGTCGTCCGGATCGTCGCCGCCCAGCTTGTGGCGGTCCAACTCGCCCTTTCTGCCTGGTCCACGCGGGACTATCTCTTCATCAAGGGTTTCGAGCGCAATGGCTTTCAGGCCTCGGACACCCAGAAGATCGCCGAGGAACTGTTTCTCCCGTACTGGTTCTGGGGTGCGTTGATCGGCGGATTGTCGATCGTGATTCTGGTGTGGGCATTCTGGGTGGCATGGATTCGACCGACGATGGAACCGAGCGCGTCGTGACCGGCGGGTCAGCGGCACCAGACACCAGACAACTCCAGGCCCTGCACGTGCCCGAGTCGACGCCCATACTCGACACGATCGGGTTCGGCACGCCCTACCGCATCGGTTCGACCGCCTTGGTCCCTGGAGCCGGCGAGTTGGCCGCGACCATTGATGGCATCGACGAGCTTGATGGGCTTCGGCTCCGATCGTTGCAGTCGGATCCGGCGGCGAACGGTGGTGCAATCCCGACCGGAGGCGAGGCGGAGGCCGCGGCGCACCCGAACGGGGTGGTTTCGATCGACCACGTCGTGGTAATGACACCCAATGCCGACCGCACCCACGACGCGTTCGCTGGGGCCGGCATCGAAGCGCGCCGGGTTCGTCGCTTCGAAACGAAGAAGGGCACGCACCGCCAGACGTTCTACTGGCTCGGCGATGTGATCTGTGAGGTCGCAGGCGCCGATGACGGTCGTGGTGATGACCCCGCGTCGTGGTGGGGTTTGGCACTCACCGTGGCCGACATCGAGTCAACCGCGGCGTTCTTCGGGGACTCGTGCACGCCCGTCAAGGATGCGGTGCAACCGGGACGAAAGGTGACCACGCTTCGGTCGCCTGATTCGACCACGCCGATTCTGTTCATCTCCGAGCACGTCCGATGAGCGCTCTCGAAGAGCCGACGTTGTCGGAGGGTCTGGCGACCACACGTTCGATCCGTCGGTACACCGACGAACCGGTGACTGAGGAGCAGTTGTCTCGGACGCTGTTTCTTGCCACGCGTGCGCCGTCGGGCTCGAACCGCCAGCCCACGCGTTTCGTGGTGCTTCGACAGGGGCCCGTGGCGCTCGAAGTGCGCCGCCTGCTGGCCGAGGGCGCAGCTGAGATCTGGAGCGCCAAGCGTTCGAGTGACGAGTTTCCGGACCGTGCGGCAGCGACACCGACCGATCGCATGCTCGCCACCATGGACACCTACGTTGACCGCTTGGCCGAGGCCCCTGTGATCGTGCTTCCTTGCATGGTGCGCTACCGGGACCCCGTGCAGACCGAGGGTGGGTCGGTCTATCCCGCGGTGCAGAACCTGCTCTTGGGGGCCCGAGCGGTCGGTCTCGGTGGCGCGTTGACCATGTTCCACCATGTGCGTGAGGACGAGATCCGCGCCGCACTTGGGATACCGAACGAAGCGTTCATCGCGGCAACCGTCACTCTTGGCCACCCTGCAGGTTCGCATGGTCCGGTTCGACGAAAGCCCCTCGATCGCGTGGTGTTCGAGGACCGATGGGACAACGCCGCCTCGTGGGCGGTCGACCCTGAGGGCACCCGGTTCACCGGCGGACCGAACGCAGATTGACCCATCCGGCTCTAGCGGCCATCGATTTCCCGCCGTGTGGGGTGCCCGAAACCGGGACCACTCCACGGCTACCGTTTTGGCGTGCAGCGCAGGTTGCGGTCGCCGGTTCTCCTGGTGGTCGCCTTCGTTATCGCCGCGGCGTGTGGCCCGGTCGATCCCACCACCGAGGTCGAGATTGCGGCACCGACGCCGGTTGCGACGACCGAGCCCGTCGGTATTCCCCTGCAGCCGACGCCAACGCCACTTGGTCTTCCTCCGGCATTGGTTCCGTTGACGGAGGTAGACCTCGGCATCACGGCAGACGCACCGGGAGAAGCGCCCTCCGAAGCCCCGGTCGACCCGCCAGCCCCGACCGAGACCGCCCTGCCCTCCGACACGACGCGCCCGGACACGCCGGAGGACGACGCTTCCCCGACACCTGCGCCGGCGGAGACAACTCCAGCGAACGCGACCGATCCCTCACCAGAACTCACGCCGACCCCCGAACCGGCGCCGGCACCGACCGAAGAGCCGACGACCACCCCGATCGAGGCACCGTCACCCGCCCCGGCGGTCACCCCCGCTCCTGAGCGCACGGTCACCGAGGTCGGTCTTCGGCCGCTCGGACAGGCGGAGGGAGTGCCGTTGGTGCTGCCGGTCGCCCGGATCGAGCTAATCGGATTTCACCAGGCGGGGCATCCGGGGAGCCAGGCGATCAACGCGGCAGGTGTCGGCGTGGACATGATGACCCTCGACTCGCGTGGGCGTGGTACGGCCGCTCGTAGTGCGGCCGACATCGTGGTGCCACCGGGGGAGCCGGTATTCGCACCCGTCACCGGGACCGTCGTCGCGGCCAACGACTACGTGCTGTATTGCCAATACGACGATGCGTTGGTCTACATCGAGCCCGACGATCTCCCTGGATGGCAGGTTCGGCTGTTCCACGTCGAAGGTGTCTCTGCGGTCGCCGGCGCCCGTGTTCAGGCGGGTGTCACGCAGGTCGCTGCATCGGCGCGGACCTTGCCGTTCGAGTCGCAGGTCGATGAGTTCACCAGCGAACCGAGCTGGCCACATGTGCACCTCGAGGTGGTCGACACGACCGTGCCGGACACTCGTCCTCCCGGACCGGGCTGCCCGTAGCGAGGTCGATTCGCGTCTGGTCGAGCGCCTCGACGAATCAACCGGGCGCTCAGACCGAGATCGAAGATCGGTCGGCGTTCGCGGCAATCGCGTCGACGATTTCGCGATGTCGGGTCGAGGGAATGTCGTGGCCCATCGCGGGGAACATCAACAGGCGCGAACCGGGAATCGCCTTGGTCGTCGCCACACCACCCGAGGGCACAACAAGCGTGTCATCGAGCCCATGCACCACAAGTGTGGGCGCACCAACGTCAGCCAGTCGTCCCGTGCGGTCCGGGGCTGTCGCGATCGCCAGCGACTGCCGAAGGATGCCAGCCGGGTTGAACGCTCGTGCGACGCTTTGCTCGGCGCGTTGGCGGTGTTCGTCGCGGTCCCAATCGCGCCCGCCGATCTCGGCGAAGAAGGCAAGCGACGCTTCGACCGCGGATTCTCGCGAGGGCTCGACGCGTCGTGCCAAGAGGCGCATGATCCTTGGCGCTGGGCGGCCGGTGCGCGGGTTGCCGGTGTGGGACATAATCGAACAGAGCGACGCCACCCGGTCGCCATGGTCGAGGGCGAGCAGTTGGGCGATCATCCCACCCATCGACATGCCGACGACGTGAGTCGGTCCCAGGTCCAGGTGTCGCATCAGGGCCGCGGCGTCGTCGGCCATGTCGGCGAGCCGGTAGGGAGCATCCACACTTCGCGGGCGGAACAGCGCCTTGAGGAAGGCCGACCGCTCAGGCGGAGGTGCCGACGAGATTGTCGACAGGCCTGCATCGCGATTGTCGAACCGGACGACCGTGAAGCGCTCGGCCAGCTGAGCGACGAAGGCCTCGGGCCAGTCGGTGAGTTGGCCGCCCAGACCCATCACGAGCAGCAACGGGGGCCCGCTGCCCTCGACCTCGTAGGCGATCTCTATGCCATTCACCGATGCTTGCGCCATGCATCCTCCTCGATCCGTTCCCCGAGGGTACGAGGTAGGCCAGGTGGTGCGAGCTCAGTCCTGCGGTGGGGCTCAGATGGATGATCCGCCGTCGTAGGGGCAGTGGCGGCATCCGCTGCCGCAGCAGGTGCCGCGATGAAGCAGGTATCGCTCGGTCATGACAAACAGGCCGCTTGTGGGGTCGAAGTACCCGTCTTGGCCCGCGGCGACTGCGGTGTCGTGCGCATCCTGCCAGCCACCAGGATGCTCGGATTCGTCGGTCATCTGCGGATGTGAAGAGGAGCGCCCCGTGCAACCCAGGCCGCCTCGGCAAGGGTTTCCGAGATCGTCGGGTGAGGGTGCATGGTGAGCGTGAGGTCGGTTGTGGTGGCGGCGGTCTCGATCGCCAGGGCGGCTTCGGCGGCGAGCTCCGACACGTGGGGCCCGACCGCGTGCACGCCGAGAACGGTCTGCTCGCGGTCGGTGACGATCCACGTTGCGCCGGACTCACGGCCGAGTGTGAGCGCTCGAGCGTTGGCCCCGTGCGGGAAGCGGGAGATCGAGAGTCCTTCGTCGGCGGCCTCGTCGAGTGTCATGCCGACCGACATGATCTCGGGGTCGGCGAAGATGACCTCCGGCACGGCCAATGGGGTGATCGCAGGCTCGCCGGTGAGGTGCGCGACCGCTCGCTCCGCGTCGGCACTCGCACGGTGGGCGAGCGCTGGGCCGGGGATCAGATCACCGATCGCATAGATCGTCCTCGAGGCCCGGAGATCCGCGTCGACGTGCACGAACCCATCATCTGCGACGGTCACGCCGGCTGCAGCGAGCGAGCAGGTATCGGAGTTCGGGCGACGGCCGATGGCGACGACCGTGAGATCGGCGTCGATGGTCCGGCCGTCGTCGAGCAGGACCCCGGCTGTTGATGGCTCGAGTGCTCGGGTGCCGGTGATGAGGTCGATGCCAAGGGATCGCATGGACCGCTCGACCGGGCGCCGGAGCTGGGCGTGGACCGCGGGCAGGATGGTCGCCGCGGCTTCGATCATGGTGACCTGGCAGCCGAGCTTGGCAAAGGCCGTACCGAGCTCGACGCCGATGTACCCGGCGCCGAGGACGACGAGTCGTTCGGGCAGTTGGTCGAGCGCCAAGGCGCCGGTCGAGTCGACGATGGTTGGACCGAGCGGGAAGTTGGGCAGGTTCAATGGCCGCGAGCCTGTCGCCACGATGGCGTGGTCGAAGTCGACATGGCTTACCTGGCCGTCGAATTCGATGCTGATCCGATCGTGGCGCGCAAAGTGTGCCGTGCCCGGCATGACCCGGACGCCGGCACTACTGCACAGACCTCCCACACCCTCACGCAGGCGTTCGGCGACCTCGGCGAGACGGTAGGAAATGCGCGCCATGTCGGCGGTGAGGTGCCCAGCGAGTCCGGCCATCGCCCCATGGTTGGCATGGTGGACGTGGCCGGCGATCTCGATCAACGCCTTGGACGGCACGCACCCGACGTTGAGACAGGTGCCGCCGAGGTGATCTCGCTCGACCAGCACGACGTCGCGTCCCGCATCTGCTGCCCGCAGCGCGGCCACGTACCCGCCCGGACCGCCGCCGACGACCACAACATCGGCACGTTCACCGATCGCACCGACGACCATGGTCAGTCACCCAGGATGAGGTTGATCGGGTTGGCGAGGTCTGCGGCGACGTGATTGAGCAGCGCAGTGGTGATGTCACCGTCGAGCAGCCGATGGTCGGCGCCGAGGACAAGATGCATCGTCTTGCGAGCGACGACGGCTTCGTCGACGACGAACGGCCGCGTGTCGATTGAGCCGAACCCGAAGATGATGGACTCGGGCGGTCGGATGAGGGGTAGGGCTTGTTCGCCGCCGAGGCTTCCGAAGTTGGTGATCGTCACCGTGCCGTCTCGGAAGTCGGAGGCGTCGACCGCACCTCGGCGGGCATGGTCCACGAGCGCTCGAACCTGGGCTGCCATTCCGGCGAAGCCGAGCGTCTCCGCCTGGCGAAGCACCGGCACGACGAGCCCCTGGGGCGCGGCAACAGCAAGCCCGATGTTGATGTGCTCGTGGTGCGCGATCTCGCCCTTGGCGAAGTGCAGCGAGGCATTGGCCTGGGGGTGGGCTCGGACGGAGCGGGCGACGGCTGCGGCGAAGAACGCCAACGGTGTCAGCCCATCGAATTCGGCGCGGCCGCTGGCCCGTAGCTGGCGGCGAAGGTCGAGCAACGGTTCGGCATCGATGTGCGCGAACGCGTGGATGTGGGGAATCTCCGTCCAGCTCTGCGTCATATTCTGGGCGATTACCCGTCGAATGCCACGCAGCGGCTCGATCCGGGCGGCGAAGGTGGCGTCCGGTGCGGTTGGCGGATCGGAGCTGGTGGCGGCCGGGGCGGGAGATGGCTCGGTGACCGGCGGCGGGGCCGTGGTGGCGCGTTGCGCAACAACCGAAGGCGGTTGGGGCGGTGACGGGCTGCGGCCGACATCTTGGGCGGCAGGCCCTTCCGGGTCGGGCGAGGCGGTTGCCGGCGTGCGCGGATCGAGGTCGGTGAGCAGTATTCGCCCTCCCGGACCGGTGCCATCGATGGTCGCGAGATCGATGCCGCGGCGCGCCGCTTCGAGCCGAGTGGTGGGCGATGCCTTCGGGCGACGGGTCCGTTCGATTACCGGCTCGGGAGCCACAGCCACCGGTCGGGGTCGCGCGGCATGCTGGAACGTCTGGATGCCCCCGGCGGGGCGGGGACGATCCGGCGCGGAGGCTGCAGTCTCGATCACCTCGGCCGTTTGCCCGTCATTGGACTCGGTAGGCGCCGGCGCGTCTGCGGTATCGCCATCGATCACCGCAATGAGCTCGCCGACTTCGACGATGTCGCCAACCGCGCCGCTGAGGGACACGATCCGACCTTCGACCGGTGCGGGGAGTTCGGCGTTGGATTTGTCGGTGAGAACCTCGACGATCGGCTGATCGCGAGCGACCCAATCGCCGATGGCCACGCGCCACTCGATGATCTCGGCTTCCTCGAGTCCCTCGCCGATGTCGGCGAGCCGGAACTCGTGGGTCACGGCTGAACCTCGAGCAGCGCCAGCACCGCGTGCTCGATGCGACGAGCGTCGGGAACGTAGGTGTCCTCCAGTTGCCCGACGGGATACGGGGTGTCGTAGCCGGACACACGCACCGGCGGCGCTTCGAGCGACCAGAACGCATGCTCGTTGATCGTCGCAATGATCTCGGCAGCGAACCCGCCGGTGGGCACGGCCTCCTCGACCACGACGACGCGACCCGTTCGCTCGACCGCCTCGACGATCTGTTCGACATCGAGGGGAACCAGCGTGCGTAGGTCAAGGACGCCGGCCTCGACTCCTTGCTCGGCCAGCGATCGTGCGGCCCGAAGCGCGACCTCGACCTGGTAGCTCCAGGCGATGATCGTCACGTCGTTGCCTGCCGTCGCCCAACGGGCCTTGCCGAAGGGCACCCGATACTCGCCTCGGGGCACCGGACCCTTCACTCCGCGATAGCCACGCAACGGTTCGAGAAACACCACCGGATCGGGATCTCGGATGGCCTCGGTCAGCAGGCCCTTCGCGTCGGCTGCGGTCGCGGGGGTGACCACCTTGAGCCCGGCGATGTTCGTGAGCTGCCCCTCGAGTGAGTCGCTGTGCAGCTCGGGGGTGCGGACGCCACCACCGAACGGAGTGCGGATCGTGATCGGCATCTCGAACCGGCCCCAGGTGCGGTAGCGAAAACGGGCGATCTGGCCCGCCAGCTGATGCATTGCCTGATAGCTGAAGCCGAGGAACTGGATCTCAGGCACCGGAACCATGCCGCCGGCGGCAAGTCCCGCCGCCGCGCCGAGGATTGCGGCTTCGGCGAGCGGCATGTCGACCACCCGGTCCTCACCGAACTGCTCCAGGAGTCCCTCGGTGGCGCGGAAGACGCCGCCGCTGAGGGCGACATCCTCGCCGAAGACCATCACACGCTCGTCTCGCGCCATCTCGGCCCGCAACGTGTCGTTGATGGCGCTCACCATGGTCATGGTGGGGTCGGCGGTCGAGGCGGGGTTCGTCGACCGCGCCGGTTCGGGGCTCATCGCTCAACCCCGAGGTACGCCGCGAGATCCGTTCGCTGGCGACGCTGACGTTGGGTTGGGGCGGCGAACACGTGGTCGAAGAGCGCGGTCTGTTCGAGGGGAAGCGCGGTCGCCCAGTTCCACGCGTTGTCGATTGCCGCGGCGCCGGCGCGTTCGGCATCGGCTTGGCGATCGCGGTCCCACAGCCCTCGTGCTTCGAGCTGGCGACGGAATGTCACGAGCGGATCCCGCTCTTTGGCGGCCTCGAGTTCTCCGGCCGGCACGTAGCGGGTTGGGTCGTCGGCGGTCGTGTGGGCGTTGAGCCGGTAGTTCACGGCTTCGATCAGGGTCGCACCCTTGCCCGTGACTGCGCGATCACGGGCCGCGGAGACGACCTCGTGGACGGCTATCGGATCCATGCCGTCGACCGTGACCCCCGGAATGCCGAAGGCTTCGGCCTTGGCCGCGAAGCTCGCTGCCGCGGTTTGGCGCGACGTCGGGGTCGAGATCGCCCAACCGTTGTTCGAGCACAGGAAGATGACCGGCACCTCGAGGACCCCAGCGAGATTGCCGGCCTCGTAGAAGTCGCCCTCCGATGACGACCCGTCACCGAAGAAGACGAGCACCGCGCCGGCGATACCCCGCAGTTTGAGCGACCAGGCGAGGCCGACCGCGTGCAGAATCTGCGTGGCCAGCGAGATCTGCGGGGGGAAGACCCGTATCGGATCGGGAAGGTGACCGCCTTCAGGGTGTCCGAGGGCCCACGCTGCGAATCGATCGAGCACGTCGGGACCGAAGCGGCCGAGGGCCAGTGACTCGCGGTACTGGGGGATCACCCAGTCCACGGCCGGGTCAAGGGCCCAGGTCGAGCCGACGGTCGTTGCCTCTTGCCCATCGATCGGAGCGATGGTGCCGATCTGCCCCTGCCGTTGCAGGCTCCAGAGGCGATCGCTGGCGATTCGGCCCTTGATCATCTCGCACATCATGGCGACGAGATCTTCGTTGTGTAGCGGTGCTGCCACGCCACGACTCTAGGACTCCTGGAGGGACCTTGTAGCGTCTCAGGCCGTGATACCTCGCATCCACGTTCTCGACCGCGGCGCCGGTGACCCGGTGCTGTTCGTCCACGGCTGGCTCAACGACCACACGGTCTGGAACGGTGTCGTCGAGGCACTCGAATCCTCGCACCGGTGCCTTGCCGTCGATCTTCGTGGTCATGGCGAGAGCGAGGCCGCCGGTGCAGGCAACTATGGGCGCGAGCAGGTCCTCGACGACCTGCGGCGGGTGCTGGACGAACGAGGCATCGAGCGCACCGCCGTTGTCGGCCACTCGCTCGGTGGCTATCTGGCGCTTGCCTTGGCGATCGAGGATCCATCGCGTGTGTCGGCGCTCGGCCTGGTCGCCGCCGGGCCAGGCTTCCGAAATCCGGAGAGTCGAGAGCAATGGAACGAATCGGTGCAGGCGACGGCGGAGGGCCGCGACATCCCCGAGGGCATGGAGGTGATCTCGATGCACGTCGACGCAATGGTCATGGATCGCCTCGGAGAGATCGAGGTACCGGCATGCGTGATCGTCGGCGAGCGCGACCGGCGGTTCCTCACCTCAGCCGACATCTTCGGTCGCTACCTCGACGTCCGCACCAATGTCGTCGTCGAGGGGATGGGCCACATGGTGCACGCCAAGGCACCAGCCGACGTCGCCGCGGCGCTCCGGACCGTGCTCGACTGACCCGGGTCAGCTAGTGGCCGAGTGCTGCGAGCGCCGCCTTGACGTCGTCGTCGGTGATTTCGGCGAGGGCTGATCGATCGCCCCGGCGCCCGAGGTCTGCGGCGAGCCGCACGGCCTGTTGCTCGATCGCCTGCTCGAAGATGCGGCGGGCATGGCGAGCATTGCCGAAGCTCTCGCTACGACGAGCCGTCACGAACGCGGATTCAAGTACTTCGCAGGCCGCTGGTGTGAACGAATAGGCCGCATCGTCGGCCATCTTCTGGGAGATGGCAACGAGCTCGGGGGCGGCATAGTCGGGGAAGTGGATCTCGCGGGCGAACCGGGAGCGAAGTCCGGGATTCGACTCGAGGAAGTGGGACATGAGCGCGGGATAGCCCGCCACGATCACGACCAGTTCATCGCGGTGGTCTTCCATTCGCTTGACGAGGGTCTCGATCGCCTCGGTGCCGAAGTCGCCCATCCGAGGACCGGGCGGCGTTAGCGAGTACGCCTCGTCAACGAACAGCACGCCGCCCAGCGCCTTTCGGATCGCCCGGCTGGTTTTGGCGGCGGTGTGGCCGACGTATTGGCCGACCAGGCCAGCCCGGTCGACCTCGACCAGATGTCCCAGCTCGAGCAATCCCATCGCTCCGTAGAGTTCGGCCAAGAGGCGCGCGACCGTCGTCTTTCCCGTGCCAGGATTGCCCAAGAAGGCGAGGTGATGGGTGACCGCTACCGAGTCGAAGCCCTGCGAGGCGCGTTCGCGTTGCATCTCGAGAAATGCCAGGTGGGTTTCGACCTGGCCCTTGACGTCGCCGAGCCCGATCAGGTCGTCGAGCTCGGCCTTGATGACCCCGAAGGGACGCTTTGTCGGTCGCACGGGCTCGGGGAGGAGCGGCGCGAGATGCTTGTCCACGCCGAGCCGCTCCGCCGCACTGCGGGCGCGCTCGCCGGCTTCGAGTGCAGCCTGTCGAAGGCGATCGCGCGGTCCCATCGGCTCCGACCGTATCGGCGCTGGATCAGGTCTTCAGCGCGCCAACCTGCGCACGTTCGTAGTGTGCGTCGGCCGGCGCAGCGTCGCTCAGGTCAGCTGCCCAATCGAAGCTCTCAGGCAGCACGGGATGGCCGCGCAGGAATCCCTGGTGGGAGAACACCCCATGGTCGACAAGCCACGCCTCGTCGGCGGTCTGCTCGACGCCCTCGGCGGTGATGTCGACACCAAGTTCGCGGAGGTAGCCGACGATTCCGGTCACGATGCTCTGGTTACCCGGGTCGCGGTGCACGTCCGTGATCAGCGACCGATCGAGCTTCACGACATCGACCGGCAGCTCGCGCAGAAACCCGAGGGGCGAGTAGCCGCTGCCGAAGTCGTCGATCGCCACCAAGACGCCGGACCGGCGGACGAGCGCCAACTCCGCGGCCAGGGCACTGGGATCCCGCACTGCGGCGGTTTCGGTGATCTCGAGGCCGAGCCGCTGCGGCGGTGCGCCGGCGTCGATGATGGCGGCGCGGAAGCGGTCGGCGAAGTTTGCGACCTCGAGCTCGCGAGGGGACAGGTTGATCCAGATGCGGCTTTCGCCGCGGAGCTCGGACCGTTCGAGGATCGCGGCCACGTTGCGCAAGATGTTCGCGGTCAGCTCCTCGGCGAGTCCGAACGACTCGATGAGGGGTACGAACACCGCCGGACTGACGGTCTCGCCGTCGGGACGCACCCACCGAGCGAGCGCCTCGGCGTGCGAGACGCGCCCGGTTCGCATGTCGAAGACGGGCTGGAGATGGCAGATGATCTCGCCGTGGGCGAGGGCGGTCGGGAGCGCGTGAACCAGCTCACCCGTACGGCTCTTCGATCGGTCATAGACGATCGCCGTGCCGCGCCGGGCCCGCTTGGCGAGGATGAGCGAGCTGTCCGCCTCGAGGAGTAGCGAGTCGAGCGTCGAGTCCTCGTCGCTGTGGGTGATGCCCGCAGACGCACCGACGGCATGGTCGCGCCCGGCCACCGACATCGGTGCGCCGAGCTGGGAGACGATCTCCTCGCCCAGACGTTCGAGCCACTCGTTGTCGACACCCTCTACCGTGGCATAGAGAACGAACTCGTCGCCGCCGAAACGAATGAGTTCGAACCGGTTGCCGTCGAACTCGAACCCGCTGAGACGATCGGTGACCGTACGCAGGATGCGGTCACCGGTGTGGTGGCCCCAGACATCGTTGATCGGCTTGAAGCTGTCGAGGTCGATGTAGGCGAGCACGATGCGACGATCGCTGCCCGGGTCCGCAATGGTCTCTTGGAGGAGTTCGCCGAGGTCGCGTTCGAGACGTCGACGGTTCCACGCGCCGGTCGTCGGGTCGCGGTGGGCCTTGTCGGCCAACTGCTCGATCGCATCCGCATGAGCTCGTTCGGCACGCTCGCGTGCCCGAACCTCGCCCAAGGTCAGTCCGAGGAGCGACAGCCCGACGATCGAGACGATGATCGATGCGATCGCCGTGAGGAGGCGCTCGCGGCGTAGGGCGTTGACCTCTTGGTCGAAGAGATCGTGCGCTGCTCGGTAGGCGATCGTGACGTCGTTGAGCGTCGCGTCGCTGTAGGCGAGCAGCTCGAGCACGAGGTCCTCGCGGCCCGAGATGGAGCTCAAATCGGCTCCTTCGATGGCCGCGACGAGGGGTTCGTCGTTGTCGAGGAAGACCGGTATCTGTTCGTCCGCCTTCGTCAGCTGCCAGGGCAATTCGTCGATACCGCCGACCGCGAACTTGCGGCTGTCGAGCACGTCCGCCCACAGTGCATCGCGAAGCGGACTCTGCGCCGCCGCGACGAGCGCAGAGCGGCCGTCTCCACGGCGCGTAGCGTCGGCGATGCTCTCGCTCGCGCGACTGAACTGGTTGTCATAGGCGATGGTTGAACTGATCGTTTCGGCGAGGAAGGTGATGTCGCGGTTGCGCGACTCGGTCGGCAGCACGAGACCACCGGCGTTCTCCCGAGCCATCTGGGTCAAGAACTGCAGCTGCTGCGACGGCGCTGCACCCGCCGTTTCGGCCTCGACGATGCCCAAAGCCATGCCGAAGTACTGCCCGATCAGCATCATCGCTTGGGTCGCCGCAGACTCCTGCTCGAGCACGCTCAGACGCGAGATCAGATCCTGAAGTCGCTCGGGGGCCCCGCTCAGCAGTTCGGTGGTCGCAGCGAGGTCGGCTCGGGCGCGTTCGACCGCCTCCTCAGAGGCTCCGGGTGCGGCTGCGGCGGCGAGCGAGTAGTCGAGCCGGACGACCGCCGAAGACACCTTGAACAGCTCGACCGTCGTCTCCATCGGCACGTCGGCGGCCTCGGCAGCGGCGAGTTCGTCACCGGTGCGCGCCCACAACCAAACCCCGGCCACCAGGACGGCAACGGTCGGCAGAAGTCCGAGGACCAGCAACAGCCAGGTACGGGAGTTGCCGCGCCAGCGAGAAGACACTCTTCTGGTTCGGCCCTCGTCCACCGATTGTTACTTGCTCGGCTCAGGCCAGGGCGTTCGGTCCAACTGTGATGGGCCGAGCGGCCTTGCTACCGTCGACCGACTGCGAGCGTAGGTCGGAAGCGAGTGGCCGTGTCCAATCAGGTGTCGGATCGAGAGGACTCCAGCTCTCGAGTTGGCGGGCGGGTAGCGGTGATCACCGGCGCCAGTCGTGGGCTCGGTGCTGCGATGGCGATGCGCCTTGGTGCGGATGGATGGCGCATTGGCTGTCTCGCCACCTCGGAGGCCAGCGCGACGCCGATCGCGCGACAGGTCCACGAGCATCACGGCGTCGAGACCCTGGCCGTCGGCGCGATGGTGCAGGATCGCGCCGAGGTCGACGATGCACTCGACCGCATCGAGGCCGAACTCGGGCCGATCGGTCTGATGGTGAACAACGCGGGCATCACGCACGTTGCGTCGTTCCAGGACACCTCGGTCGAGGACTTTCAGCGAATCGTCGACATCAACCTCCACGGCGTGTTCCATGGCTCGCAGGCAGCCGCACGCCGGATGATCGCATCGGGCACCCGCGGGAGCATCGTGCAGCTCGGCTCGATCGCCGGGGTGAACGGATTCCCTCAGCGGGTCGGCTACTGCGGCACCAAGGCTGCGGTCCATCACATGACCAAGGTCATGGCGATCGACCTTGCACCGCATGGCATTCGCGTGAATGGCGTCGCTCCGGGCTACATCCGCACGGACATGGTGCAGGACCTGATCGACGCCGGGACGCTCGACGAACGCCGACTCGCCGGGCGGATCCCAGCCGATGAGCTCGGAACCCCAGATCACATCGCCGCCTGTGTGGCGTGGCTGGCCTCGGCCGAGTCGGCCTACGTCACGGGCGAGATGATCATGGTCGACGGCGGCTGGGTCGCCTACGGCCACATCTGACCGTCAGCGAGCCGTTTGAGGGCTCGCGCTGGGTGATACGGCCCCTTTCGAACGGCCTGGCTTTGCGCCCTTCCGACGGGGCCGATGGAACCGCATGCCAGGGTTGCGGTCGTTCGCGTCTCTCCTGCTGGTCGTGACCGCCCTGATTGTCGCCACCACGCCGTGGGAAGCTGACGCATCGACCACGACGACGTCGGCGGCCCAAGACGCCGGTCTGCGCGACTCCGAACTGGTCGATGCACTTCGTGACGCCGGCGTGCTCGAACGCTTCTATGCGACCAGCCCACACCACCGCGCGGTCACGACGATGACGCTCGCCGGTTCGGGCGACTTCGAGCTGGCCCGGGCAACGCTCATCGCCGATGCGCGTGCCCTGGCCGAGAGCCGAAGTGAGGAAATCAAACTTCTGATCGCCATCGACGAGATCGAAGGTGCGATCGGCATCCTCGACGGTGTTGCCCGCGAGCTCCGGTCGCGCAACGTATCCGGGCTCGGCGAACTGCAACCCGAGGAGGCGGCGCTGCTCCGCAAGGCTTTCCTCCAGGCACGCGAGACCGGCTCCCACGACTCGTTGCGCGACGCCAGGGTCACACTGGAGCAGCTGTGGGCGCGGGTGGGGGAGGAGCTGGCCAATGCTCAGCGCCGATCGCGAGGCAAGCAGGATCAGCCGGTCGCGACACTCACCGATGTTCTTGCGCAGATCGAGGCGCTGTACGGACAGCTCGCGGAGCTGCGGGCCTCGGCATCGGTGACGACCGCGGCCGAAGAAGCACTTCTGGACCGGATCACGGTGGCGATGGGAGACGTGCATCGGTTCCGGCCGCGAGCGAGAACCGCGGTCGACGGCTGGCCGGCCGTGACCCTCGACGCCTATCTGCGGGCGGGCGAGCACGGTATCGATGGTTGCAGTGTCGACTGGCGACTCCTGGCCGGGATCGGCCGCATCGAGTCCTTCCACGGCACGATCGGCGACTCCGAGGTCGGCTCGACGGGCCTCGTTGCCCCCGAGGTCCTGGGACCGCTGCTCGACGGCGGTCAGACCGAGCGCGATGCCGTCGCAGCAGCCGCGGCCGAGGAAGCCGAGCGGGCCTTGGCCGCGGCGGAGGAGGCCGCTCGACTGGCCGCGGAGGAGGCGGAACGTCGCCGTCTGCTCTACGGCCCGCCGCCGACTCCGACTCCGACTCCGACCCCGTTGTTTCCGGAACCGACTGCCACACCTGATCCGGACTCCGAGGCTGAGGAAGCTGAGGAGGAGGGCAACGGGTTCGCCGTGATTGAGGACACCGATGACGGTGAAATCGACGGCAACGACGCGTGGGACCGCGCTGTTGGGCCGATGCAGTTCATTCCCGGCACTTGGGCGCTGTGGGAGAGTGACGGCAACGGCGACGAGATCGCCGACCCCCACAACCTCTACGACGCCGCATACTCGGCGGCGCGCTACCTCTGCCACTTGGAGCGACGCAACGGGCCGTCTCCGTGGGTGTTCGTATTGGGCTACAACGCTTCGGACACCTACGTGAGCAACGTGATCGCGACCGCGACTCGACTCGAGGTGTACGACGTGGGATCCGCGGTGGAAGCGAGCTAGCCGCGCCGACGTCGGCGTCGTTGGCGTTCGCCGCCAGCGGCGGGTGCCTCGCGACGCGACGGCCCCGGCGCCGGAATGTCCGGGGCGCTGATCGAGCCGTCGAGCACGTCGCGCATGAAGTGCACGTGCGGGGTCGAGGTCCCGCAGCAACCTCCGATGATCTCGATGCCGAGATCCTTCATGCGCTGCAGGTGGGCACCCATGACCTCAGGGGTGCCGTTGTAGACGAGTCGGTCGTCCTTGAACTCCGGGATTCCGGCATTGGCCTTGACGATGATGACTGCGTCGGGTGCAGCATTGCGTAGTTCTTCGACGGCGCGCTCGGTCTCGGCGATGTTGTTGCCACAGTTCGCACCGAAGGCCACGAGACCGAGGTCGTCGAGCCGTTCGGCAGCATGGAGACCGGTCACGCCCATCATCGTGCGTCCGGCAGTGTCGAAGCTCATCGTGACGGCGATGGGGAGATCGCAAACGTCACGAGCACCGTTGATAGCGGCCTCGGCCTCCTCGAGGCTCGACATGGTCTCGACCCACAGCAGGTCGGCGCCGCCGTCGGCCAGGCCTGCTGCCTGCTCGGCGAACGCCGCTCGACACTCATCGGCGGTCATCGAGCCGAGCGGGGCGATCAGCTCACCGGTCGGTCCCATCGAGCCGGCGACCGCCACTTGGCGATCGCTCGCATCTGCGGCGTCGCGAGCCCGCTCGGCAGCGGCTTGGTTGAGCTCGTGGACCCGATGGTCGAGCGAGTGCAGCTTGAGCCGGTAGGCCGTGCCACCGAACGAATTCGTCAGCACGATGTCCGAGCCGGCCTTGATGTAACCCTTGTGGACGTCGGTGATGTCGTCGGGCTGCTCGACGTTCCACAGCTCGGGTGGGTCGCCGGCGGTCAAACCTCGGGCAAACAACTCGGTACCCATCGCGCCGTCGACGAGCAGGTTGGTGCGTTCGGCGAGGAGGTCGTGGATGAGCGCCATCCCCCTATTGTGCCGCCTGGCGAGGTCCGGGGCCACGAATAGTGGCCAATGCCACTCACTCCGGCCCTCACTGCGGCGGTCGTGACGTCGCTCGGTCGGGTCGTTGCGGCACTTCTTCGGCACTTCTGCCGAGATCGGCTCGAGCACTAGGGTCGCCCGCATGGTGCACTTCGGAGTCAATATGTTCCCGACGGATCTGGCGATCTCGCCGACCGATCTGGCGGTCGAGGTCGAGGGTCGCGGATTCGAGTCGCTCTGGTTTCCCGAACACAGCCACATTCCGACCAGTAGGGAATCGCCGTGGGGACTCAACCCGCAGGCACCACCCCTGCCCGAGGAGTACTGGCGTACCCATGATCAATTCGTGGCCCTCGGCATGGCTGGCGCGGTGACCACGAACCTCAAGCTCGGCACGGGAATCACCCTGGTCGCCCAACGAGACCCGATCTGGCTCGCCAAGAGCGTCGCCACGGTCGACGCGTTGACCGACGGACGTTTTCTGTTCGGCATTGGCTACGGCTGGAACAAAGAGGAGCTCGCCCACCACGGCGTCGGCTTCCTCGACCGGCGCGAGGTCCTGCGCGAGCGCATCCTGGCCATGAAGGAGCTGTGGACCAACGACGAGGCCGAGTACCACGGCAGCCATGTGGACTTCTCGTCGAGCTGGCAGTGGCCCAAGCCCACGCAGAAGCCGCATCCGCCGATCATTCTCGGTGGTTCGGCCGGCCCGAAGACGATGGCTCACATCATCGAGTTCTGTGACGGGTTCATGCCGATCAGCGGCCGCTACGACTTCGCCCAGCAGATCACCCAGCTCAAGCAGATGGCCGAGGAGGCCGGTCGCGACCCCGAGTCGTTCGAGTTCGGGCAGTTCGGCACACCGCCCAAGGCCGAGATCGTCGACGGGCTGATCGAGGCGGGGATCCAGCGGATCGTCTTCTCGGTGCCGCCGGCCGACGCCGACACGGTCCTTCCGAAGCTCGACGCATTGGGCGAGTTCAAACAGCAGTACGCGTGAGCGACTCGGCCACCGACGAGCGTCCGCTCGTCGTCTGGACGACGGTGCACCCCTGGATCCAGGGCGTTGTCGCCGAGGTCTGCCCGGACAACTTCCGGTACGGATTCTGTGACATCGATGATCCGGACCAGGCGGCCGAATGGCTTCCGCGCGCGGATTTCCTCGTCACGCTCAAGCTCGCCCCAGCCCAGGTCGGCTTGCTCGGCCGGTGCCGGCTCGTGATGCACAACGGCGTCGGGTACGACGCGATCGACCTCGACGGGCTGGCTGCACGAGGCATTCCCGTGGCGGTCACGCCGGCGATGACGCCCGAGGGGGTCGCCGAGCACGTCTTCATGCTGGTGTTGGCGCTCAGCAAGCAGCTTCCGGCCGTCCAGGCCACGATGCGCGACGGCGGTTGGGGCATGCTCGGCTGGCGTGAAGGCTCGCACAACGTCGCCTACAAGACGCTCGGCATCGTGGGGCTCGGGCGGATCGGCAAGCGAGTCGCCCACCTCGCCCACGCGTTCGGCTGTCAGGTGGTTTACACCGACATCGTCGAGATCGATCCGGAACTGGAAGAGCGCTACGGGCTTCGACGGATGGACCTCGACACGCTGCTTCGTGAATCGGACATCGTGACGATGCACGTTCCGCTGACCGAGGCAACCCAGGGCATGATCGGTGCCGAGCAGTTCGCGGCCATGAAGCGTGGCGCGATCTACATCAACGCCAGCCGGGGTCCGGTCACGGATCTTGCGGCATTGCACGACGCGGTCGTCAGCGGCCATCTGTTCGGCGCAGGCATCGATGTCTTCGACCCGGAGCCCCCGCCGCCCGACCTCCCGCTGTTGCAGCTGCCAAACGTGATCTGCACGCCACACATCGCCAGCGGAACGGTCGAACGTCAATACGCGATCAATCGGGCCCAATTCGCCAACGCGCAGCGAGTGCTCGACGGGCTCGAACCGAACGACGTCGTGGTCTGACCGAAGGATCCCGACCGGGTTCGTTGCCGTCGCGATCGTCGTTTCCGCGGCGAGACGAGAGACTGTTGCCATGTCCGGCCCGGTCGTGATCTCGGCCTTCTACCGCTTCGTTGCCATCGACGACGCTCAGCACGTGCGTGTCTCGGTGTTGCGAGGCATGGACGAGCACGCGCTCTGGGGATCGGTCCTGGTCGCCGACGAGGGAATCAACGGCACGATCGCCGGATCTCGAATGGGGACCGATGCATTCTTCGCCGCGCTGCGGCGCGACGACCGATTCCGCACGTTGGAGACCAAAGAATCCTTCGCTGCGGAGGTCCCGTTCAAGCGTCGTAAGGTCCAGCACAAGCCCGAGATCGTCACGATGCGGCAGCCGGTCGATCCGATCCGACGGGTCGGTACCTACGTTCCCGCGGCCGACTGGAACCGGATCATCGACGATCCGGAAATCGCGGTGATCGATACCCGAAATCGCGACGAGATCGAGCTCGGAACCTTCGCTGGGGCCGTCGATCCGCAGACGGAGTCCTTCTCGGACTTCGCGGATTACGCCGCCACGCTCGACCCCGACGAACACCCTCGGATTGCGATGTTCTGCACCGGTGGGATTCGGTGCGAGAAGGCGTCCTCGTATCTGCTCGACCAGGGCTTTCGCGAAGTGCTGCACCTCGAGGGCGGCATCCTCAAGTACCTCGAGACGGTGCCGGTCGACGAGTCCCGGTGGGAGGGGGAGTGCTACGTGTTCGACGACCGTGTCTCGGTCGACCACGATCTCGCGCCTGGCACGTACACGAGCTGTCGAGGATGTCGGCATGCGTTGAGTGAGGCAGACCGCAATGCCGGGGCCTACGAAGAGGGCGTCGCGTGCGCCCATTGTGTCGACACGCTCGATCCGACCCGTCGGGTCAAGCTCCGCGAGCGTCACCGCCAAGAGCTCTTGGCTCGGGAGCGCGGTGCTCGCCATATCGGACGGCGCGACGGCGAGTGAGCTCGGCCGAGGTTCAGTTGGTCGCCGACCTTCTGTGGGCCGTGAACAGCCCGGCATTCATCGTCGATGGGAATCACCCGCCGCAGCCGATCACCGCAAACCAGATCGATGCGCCCGTGCTTGCGGCCACGATCGGCGAACCGCCCCGACGGGTCGGTCACTACTTCGAGGCCCTGATCGGCTTCTGGTTGCGACACGTTCGAGGTCTCGAGGTGGTTGCGCAGGGCGAACAGGTCCATGACGGCACTCGGACGGTCGGCGAGCTCGACTTCGTGTTCCGCGACGAAGCCGATCGCCTCTGCCACATGGAGACGGCCGTCAAGTTCTACCTCTACGACCCGCGTCGTTCCGGTAGCCACTTTCCGGGTCCGAACACGACCGATGACTTCGAAACCAAGGCCACACGTCTCTTCGATCACCAGCTGCCGATGAGCGAGCGGACGCGGCATCGCGTCGACCTGCGGCTCGCCCACGTGAAGGGTTGTTGCTTCGTGCATCCGATGCTCGGACCACCACCAACCGTGCCGGAGCGGATGGCTCCCGGTAGCGAGCGCGGCACCTGGGTACGGTCGTCCGAGCTCGGTTGGCTCGCCGAGCAGCGACCGACCGCCATGGTGGTATCGCTCACCAAGCCGTTCTGGTTGACCCCCGGGGGCCGATCACCCGGGCCCATATGCGAGGTAGACGCCCCATCGGGAACCGGAACACGGATGCTCGCACAGGTCGACTCTGCCGGCGCCTTTGTCGATCGCATCTGTGTCGTCGGAGACGAGTGGTAGGTCGCCCTAGCCGCCACCCTGGGCCGTGACGGATGCCTCAGGCCGGGACGGCCCGACACTCAATAAGTGGTGGGTATTGGCCGGCAACCCGCCTACGCTGTGAGCCGCCTGGGGCTGTAGCTCAGTTGGCAGAGCACCTGCCTTGCATGCAGGGGGTCAGGAGTTCGATTCTCCTCAGCTCCACCAGGCGAGAAACCGCTGCACAGGCAGCGGTTTCTCCGCTTTTGGGCGCTGGCGCAGCGTGCGGTGGCGTTGGGCGACTATTCGCCCCGAGGGAGTAGCAGCGGGTACTCGCCTTCGACGGCACCGACGAGCGCCTGCCCGGTCACGAACGCATCGTGCACATCGCCCCGCTCGCTGTGGATACCGAATGCCGAGCTTCGCCCATGAAAGGTCGCCCCACATTCTCCGAGCCCGAGCAGCATGGATGGGTGGGCGCGACCCTGCACCGTGCCGATCCGCAGCTCGGCGGCATCGTGGAGCATCCGCGCGATCACCTCAGCCTCGAGCGATGGAGCGGCGATGAGATCGAGGACCTCACCGGTGCCTGTCGGCCACCGATGCATCCAATACCAACCGACGACCTCACCGCTGCGGCTGTGAACGATTCGGTGGATGTGTTCGCCCTCTGTCCGACGCCGGGCGACCCGATCCCAACGACGGGTGATCGCCTCGGACGAGCCGAGCTGAGGCGTGAGCCGGTATCGATCGAGCAAGTGTGCGCTTGCCTCCGCCAACGTGTCGGCGGAGGCGGCGTCGCTCGACAGGCCCGAGCGAAGTTCGGGAAGCGTGACCATGTCACGCAGCTTGCGAGGGGCAAGTGCGCCCGCGGTGGACAGTGCGGTGACGGCGCCTCTCCGCACCGGACCCGCCGCGGGCGACCGGTCGAGCAGCGCGGCCCGCACGGCCCGCTGCGGGTGAATCACCCGGCCCCACCGCAGCGAGTACTCGGGGTAGAAAGCCGAGGCGTGGCGCTCACCCACTCGTCGGGCGAAGGGTGTGATGCGGTCGGCGAGGGTGATCTCCTGATCGCCGTCACGACAGGCCTGGATCAGGCGACCGGCAAGGGTCGGGTGAGCCGACTCGCGGTCGGTCGCCAGCATCGACATGACGGCGGCGTCGATCGGCGAACCATCGATCGTGAGGGTCAGTGGCGAGCGCATGACCATTCCCGAGATCCCTGCATCGCCGTCGGCAACGATCGCGTCGGTACGGGTGTCGCTGAGGACGGAGAACAGCATCTGGTCGTACCACTCGGCGATCTGTTCGACCGTGTGGTCACGATTGCCGAAGGTTGAGCAGTGCAGCTCCACGATCGCCCCAAGATCGTCGACGGTTGCCGGCCGAAGCTCGGTGCGGCGATGCGTTGGTTTGTCGGCCCCGATCTGCTGGAGGGTATCGAACGAGTTGCGGAAGGCTCGGTCTCGCCCGTCGATGGCCAGAAGGGCACCGAGAAGCACGATGGCGTAGACCAGACCCGCCGAGATGAGCCGCAGGTAGGCGTTCGTGTCGTCCAGCAGTGC
Organism: Actinomycetota bacterium; assembly: GCA_039028435.1. GTDB lineage: Bacteria > Actinomycetota > Acidimicrobiia > Acidimicrobiales > UBA10347 > UBA10347. Next base: position 304,332 of record JBCCIC010000003.1, read on the forward strand.
AGCGACGATCAGCGATGCGACGCCGGCCACAGCGGTCGCAGCGACCGCCCGTGCGACCGATCGCACCAGGCTGCCGGCCGACCGAGCGAGTCGTCGCAGCGGCGTGTCGATGGCGACCAGCGCGACGACGTCGCCGATCGAGACGGCCAGACCGAGGCAGAACAGCAGGCGCGGGCCCTCGAAGAGCACCAATGCACTCGCCATGCCTCCCGCGCTCACGACGCCGCGAACCCAGATCGAGCGGCGGAATCCCCGGAGATCGCCGTGGGCGAGCGAGGCCTGTCGGGCCACCTCGTAGACGGCCTCGGAGAGCGCGCTGATACCGAGACCTGCCAGGGCGGCTCTGAGTAACGCGGGGCCATCGCCGGTGCCGAAACGCCCGACCGCGAAGACCTCGCTGACCGGGCCGCTGAGAAACAGGTAGGCGGCACCCATCGGGATGAGGACCACGACCACAAGGTCACGAGCGCGGCCGTAGTCCGCGGCGATCGATCGCGAGCCACTTCGACGTCGTGACAGCCGAGGCATGATCGCGGCGGCGACCGGAAACCCGATCAGTGCCGTCGGAAGGTTGGCGGCGAGATAGGCGATTTCGATGGCCTGAATGGCGCCGACACCGGCATAGCCGGCGGCGATGATCAAACCGATCAGCCGAGCGCCGTACAGAAGCGTCCACGCCAGACTGTCCCGAAGTGGTCCTCCGAGTTCTCGGACCTCGGGCTCGAGGGCGGGTCGGGTGAGTCCGATCGACACACCCGCCCGAAGTGCTCCCCATGCCTGGACGATGACATGGAGCAGCAACGCCAGCGTGGAAGCAAGAGCAAGCGCTACCAGGACGTTCGTGTCATCGGACTCGGTCAGATGGATGTCGTCGAAGACCTGTGCCAGGACGACGAGCCCGCCCACCAGCGCGACATTCTCGATGGTGGGAGCGATCGAGGGCAGGAAGAAGTGGCCTCGCGCATGCTGGAGCCCGACCAGGACCGAGACCACGCCGTAGAGGACGATCTGTGGCGCCATGACCAGAACGAGCACGGCGGCGATATCCGCGGCGCCACCGCCTTCCGCGTTCTCGATACCCGAAGCGAGCGCGGCCGCAATCGGCCGATAAAGCGCCATCCCGAGCACCGATACCGTTCCGAGCACGATGATGACGACGGTGAGCGTGGACCGACCCAGGTAGCGGGCGCGGTCCGGGTTTCGGGCGAAGGTGCGGACGAACACCGGAACCAGCATCGAGGACAGCGCGTGCCCGCCGAACGTGGCGAAGACCGTCTGGGGTAGCGCATTGACGGCCAAGAACATGTCGCCGAGCACCGTGGCGCCGAAGATCCCCGAGATCACGAGGATGCGAACCAGGCCGGTGATGCGGCTCAGGGACGTGCCCACCGACACCGCCGCCGAGTCGCGGGCCAAGCCCCGGGTCTCGGTCACGGTCTCGGTCACCGACTCGCCTGCGGGTCGTTGCGATCGAGCTCGGCCGAGACGACCTCGGCGAGTTCGATCACCTGCGGATGATGCAGAAACGTCCAGTGAAAGGCCGGGATCGAGCGGGGGGACAGGTTGGGGCTTCCCGTGCTCGACCACCCCAAGGTTGGGTCGGCGTTGACGAGCGGCGGCTGCTCGGTGGCGCTCAGCACCGACACCTCGCAACTGAGCCGCCCGGGGATCCAGCCGTCGTAGGCCTGCCGATCGACCAGCGCCCACTCGAGTTGACGTAGCCGGAGCGACTTGCGAACACCGGGTAGTCGGCCGAGCCCCAAGCGATGCAGGCGGGCCTCGATCGGCAAGGTGAGCTTTGCGATCGCCTTGCCGACCAGCAGGTGCTTGAGATGGCTGCGCCGTTGCGCTGGGCCGAGCGCACGAACCGTCGACCATTCGAAGCGTGCTCGCTGCCAGATCTTGGCGGCGATGATGCGGGGTCGACCCATGCTGGCTGGCCATGACGGGTACACCCCGTCGCGCTCGGTCTGAAGTAGCAGAACCGAGGCGGTTGGCTCGCCCTTGTCTTGGCGCTGGTGAGCGATCTCCCACGCGACGTCGCCACCCATGCAGAAGCCACCGAGGTGCGCCGGTTCGTCCGCCGGCTGCACGGTCGCCATGGCATCTCGACAGCGGCGGGCGAGCAATGCCATCGGTGGCGCGGGCTCCTCGGCACTCGGGCGCGCCGGCTCGAAGACGTAGATCGGGCGACCGCGTGCGACCCGTCGACCAAGGTCGACCATGCCGAGCGCCGTGCCGGCCTCCCCCGGATACAGGAACAGCGGTGTACCGGTGCCCTCCTGTAGCTGCACGATTCCGGTGGCCCGCCGGTCCTCGCCGTCGCCCTGCGCCGAACGGTCGACTTCGAGCGCACGGGCGATACGTTCGACCGATCCTTCCGTGACCAAGGTCCGAGTCGGAATCTCGAAGCCGAGCTCGCGGCCGAGGTCATCGATCGAGATGACGGCCAACAGCGATGTGCCGCCGAGGTCGTAGAAGTCTGCGTCGACCGGAACCGTGTCGAGATCGAGCAGCTTCGCCCAGTTGGCCGCAATGCGGCGTTCGAGGTCGGTCTGTGGGGTACGGCCCTCGGCCGACGCGACCACGATGTCGTCCCGGGCGGGGGCCGGCAGCCGCCCCCGGTCGATCTTGCCGTTCGCATTGAGCGGCAGTCGGCCGTGTAGGACGACGGCCGACGGCACCATGTAGGCAGGTAGCCGCTCCGCGACTCGGCGGCGGAGTTCGCTCCGGTCGAGATCCGCTTCGGTCTCGACGTGTGCGACCAGCCGGTCGGTGTTGTCGTCGAACTTCACGACAACGCACGCGCGCACCCGGTCGTCGTCGGCCACGACAGCCTCGATCTCGCCGAGCTCCACCCGATTCCCGCGAACCTTGACCTGGAAGTCCTTACGTCCGACGTAGCGCAGCAGCCCTGCTTCGTCGACGAACACGAGGTCGCCGGTGGCGTAGGTCCGGACTCCGGCGGTGCTTTTGCTGAACACGGCGGCGGTGGTCTCTGGGTCGTGGCGGTAGCCGCGCCCGACGATGTCTCCGGAGACCCGCAGCTCGCCGACCGTGCCATCATCGACAGGGGCGCCCTCCTCGTCAACGACCGAGAGAATTGCGCCGGCGAAGGCTCGCCCGATCGGTACGGGCTGCGAGGGATCCACCGGCCGATGGACAACATGTACGGAGACATCATCGCTGCACTCCGCCGGCCCGTAGAGGTTGATCAGGGGCAGGTCGGGGTACACGGCGAGCCAACGATTGGCGAGTACGGGGTCGAGAGCCTCGCCGGTCGAGATGACGTGACGGAGCGCAAGCTCGTCGCGGGGGACGGGGTTGTCGAGCATGACCCGGATCATGGACGGCACGAGCTGGACCACGGTGGCTCGTTCCGCGGTGATGAGACGCCAGAGTTCGCGAGGGTCCAGGCGCTGATCATCGGTCGCGACATGCGTTCGCGAACCGGCGATCACCGGCGTGGTCGACTGCCACACGGCGATGTCGAAACTCGGCGGTGCGGTCTGGAGCACGACGTCGTCGGGTCCGAGTCCGAGCAGGTCGATCATCGCGTTGGTGTGGATCACCAGGCCGCGTTGTTCGAGCATCGCGGTCTTCGGTGTGCCGGTCGATCCGGAGGTCGTGATGACGTAGCCGAGATCGTCGAGATCACCCGATCCGGTCGGTAGGTCGCCCTGGAGTCGTTCGACGCCGGTGGTGGTGATCAGGAACTCCGGTCGCACGTTCTCGATGATTTGCTCGAGTCGTTGTGGGCCATGCCGCGGGTCGAGTGACAGGTACGCCGCGCCGGTGCGAAGCGCGCCCAGGATCGCGGTGATGAGCTCGGTGCCAGGATCCAAGCGGATAGCCACGAGGCACTCCGGGCCGCACCCGAGCTCGCGGAGCCGCTGGTGGACAGACGAGGTTGCGTGATCGAGATCCGATCGACTCAGGCGCGAGCGCGCGTCGCTGAGGAGGACCTGGTCGGCCGGGCCGTCCAAGGCGCGTTCGAGTAGATCCCGATACCCCCGCAGCGCTGGGTCGGCGCCGGCACCCACCGTCAGGCGGTGGACTCGACCGCGTCGGCGAGGATGGTCAGCCCGGCATCGAGTTCGGCGTCGGCGATGGTGAGCGGCGGCAGCAGCTTGACCACGCTGTCGGTTGGCCCAGCGGTCTCGAGGATGAGGCCACCGTCGAAGCAGGCCTTCGCGATTGCCCCGGCGCGCCCAGGATCGCCGGTCTCCACACCGAGGAGCATGCCGCGCCCCTTGACAAAGGCGCCCGGCATCGTTGCGGCCAGCGTCTCGAGTGTGCCGGCGATCGTCATGCTCTTGGAGCCGACGGCCTCGCTGAGTGCCGAGTCGCTCCAGAACTTCTCAAAGCTCGTCGTGGCCGTGACGAATCCCAGGTTGTTGCCGCGGAACGTGCCGTTGTGCTCGCCGGGTGCCCACTCGTCGAGCTCGGGACGCAGGAGCACGATGGAGAGGGGTAGCCCGAAGCCGGACAGCGACTTCGACAGACAGATGATGTCCGGGGTGATGCCGGCTGGCTCGAAGCTGAAGAACGACCCGGTGCGGCCGCACCCCGCCTGGATGTCATCGACGATCAGCAACGCTCCATGAGCGGTCGCGATCTCTTGAACGCGCTGCAGCCACGGTGCCGAGGCGACGTTGAGGCCGCCCTCGCACTGCACGGTTTCGAGGAGGATTGCGGCCGGCGGGTCGAAACCACTCGACGGATCGCTCAGCAACTGCTCGAGGAGCTCCGCGGTGTCGACATCGGCGCCGAGGTATCCGTCGAAGAGTGCACGGCTCACGCCGGGCAACGGCACGTTGGGTGCCATGCGGTGGTGCTGGTTGCCCGTGGCCGCGAGCGACCCGGCGGTCACCCCATGGAAGCCGTTGGTGAACGCGATCACGTTGGTCCGGCCCGTGACCTTCCGGGCGAGCTTGAGGGCGGCTTCGACGGCGTTGGTTCCCGTCGGGCCCGTGAACTGGACCACATGGTCGAAGCCCCGAGGCACGAGGATCGTCTCGCGTAGCGTCTGCAGGAATCGGTCGCGTACCGGCGTGCGCAGGTCGAGACCGTGGACGACGCCTCCCGCCCGAACGTGCGCGATCAGTGCTTCGGCCATGTCCGGGTCGTTGTGCCCGTAGTTCAGGGCCGAACAGCCGGAGAGGAAGTCGAGGTAGCGACGACCGTCGTCGGCGATGACGGTCGAGCCTTGTGCGGACACGAAGGACGCTGGGATCGAGCGCGAGTAGCTGCGGACCTTGGATTCGAGCTCGGTGGTGGTGTTCGACAGTTCGGTGGTGGACATGGCTCTCCTGTACGGGGCGGTCGGGGCTAGGCGAAGTAGCGATACAGCAGCTCGCCGGCGCGGGTGCTGATGTCGTCAGGCACACGATCGTCGGTGAGTAGTTCGGTCAGGGCGCCCAAGGTCGCTCCGGCGTTTCGGTCTTGTGGGTTGGCGTGATCGGGCGGTGACCAGTGCAGCGTTGTCAGTCGCTGGCTTTGCGGAGCGAACTGCTCCTTGAAGCGCAGCAGGCCCGGCTGGTCGATGTCGCTGCGACCGAGATCGACCAGCTGTGCGCCGCGTTCGGCGGCTTGGCGGATGCCGAACATCATGAGTGCCTGGTTGGCGTAGACCCGGTTCGGGACCGACGCCGAGAACTTGTAGTACGCAATCGGGCCGTGGAAGAAGAAGGTCATCGCTGCCAGAGGTTCGCCGTCGAGCTCGGCAACGACGACCGCCATGTCCTCCCCGAAGGCCTCGCTGAGCGTCGTGAAGAAGTGAAGCGGTTGGGCCAACAGGCGGTACTTGCGCTTTCGGAGGGTGACGTGCATGTTGTGCATCAACGCAACGTCGTCAGGGCACGACGAGATGCGGAACTCGACGCCGGACTTGGCGGCCCGTCGAACCTTGGTTCGTACCTTGCTCACCATGCGGTCGAAGAGCGCGTCGGGTCCGTCGCGTAGATCGACCCCGTGCCAAACGAGGTCGCTTCTTCGCTCGAAGGAACTGTCGGCCAGCGCGTGCGGGTTCTGGAACGGCCGGACGGTGACCGGGACGTCGAACGAGCGCAGATGGGCGCTGAACTCTGTCCAGCCGACCTGGCTCGAGAGATTCGGATCGCAAAAGTCGCTGAAGGGTGTCGCGACGACGCGGACGCCCCGGAGGTCGTCGACCACGCTGTAGAGCGCCGACCCTGCGGGCTCTGACTCGGCGATGAACCGATCGATGTCGAGGCCGAAGGCGTGCTCGACCGAGCGGGTCCAGGCATCGCTGTGGAAGAGCGAGTCGCCGTAGCCCGACAGATCGAGGTCCGGCTGTCCGCGAAGCGTGTCCTGGCCGTCCGCGTTCATCGGGACTCCAGCTGGATCGGTGCCGGTTCGTGCTCGCGCACGGTCAGACGACCGGCTCGAACCAGATCGTCCCAGGAGACCGTGGATGCGTCGACTCGTATCGCGAGCCCGGCCTGGCCGGCCCAGTCCGCCAACTCGACCTGGTGGTCATCGACCTGTTCGTCGTGACGGCCGAGCCGAGGGACATAGACCGGCACCTTGCCGGCCTCGAGGCACTGGAGCAGCGACCCAGCGCCGGCGTGGGTGACGACGACGTCGGCCGCTTCGATACGGGCACGAAGTTCTTCGCTGTCAACGATCGCCACGGCGTCGATGCCGAGTTCGCTCACATCCGAGTTGCCGACCTGCCAGAACACCTCGGCATCAGACGGCATGATCGCCACCAGACGCTCGATCAAGCGGCGGAAGCAGTAGTCGGTCGTGCCGACGGTGACAACGATGTGGCGAGGTTCAGGCGAAGTCTCTTCGCGTTCGACGGCCTCGAAATGGGCGTAGAGGCCCGTCACTGGCTTCCACCCCGACGGCGTGGCCGGATGCGGCCACCAGGTCGTGACCCCGGGAATGCGGGCAAGGATCCTGCCGCTGACCGATGGTCGGAGGATGCGGGTCGAGCTCTCGATGTAATGCGCCGGGATACGTAAGAGGGCGGCCATCGGCAGGTAGGCGAGTGCGATGGCCGAGCCGGTGCTGACCACGCGCCCGAAGCGTCGCCCACGGAGTTGGCGGAACGCTCGAGGGAGCGCCGTGACCACGCCACGAAGGTCGCGGGTTGCGATGTGGGGCACGAACTCGACGGGCTCGTCCTTGAGGAGACGGCGGGTCTGCGGGTGGTCGCTGGTGACCCACAAGTGGTCGTCGACATCGGCGATACGTGGACGGAAGCCCATCAATTCGCTGATGTGGCCGCCATGGGTCGCGACGAGCATGGTCGAGGCCGTCATCGGGCGCCTCGTTTCGTGACCACGGCGACCGCGGTCTTGCCCAGCAGCTTCGTGTCGCCAAGAAGTGATGCCGACTCCGCGTAATCCAAGTCGAGTTCGAGCATCTCCTCGATAGGGAGATCGCCGCGGCCGCTCGACTGCCATAGGCCGGCGATGCCGGGGACCATCTGTAGGCGTCGCCGTGTGCGCGGCGCAAAGATGCTGGTCTCCCAGAGCATCGATGGCCGAGGGCCGACCAGGGTCATCTGTCCCCGAAGGACGTTGACGAGCTGCGGAACCTCGTCGAGTGACCAAGCGCGCAACACCCGCCCCACGCGGGTGACTCGCGGATCATCGGCGATCTTCTCGTCGACGGGACCACCGGAGAGGCTGGTCTCGATCGACTCGCGATGGATGTCGTCGCCGGCGCTGTTGTCCATCGTGCGGAATTTGAGCATTCGGAACGGCCGACCGCCCTTGCCGAGTCGCATCTGGCGGAACAGCACCGGCCCGGGGCTGGAGCGGCGGACCAGGGCTGCGATCACGAGCCATGCCGGAGCGAAGGCCATCAGGAACCCGCCGGCCGCCGCGATGTCGATTGCCCGTCGGACGAACGAGATCCCGTCGTGAGGTTCAAGACGCACACCCACCGGCGTTTCGGCGGCCTGGCGATCGGCCTCGGTCTCGTCGTGCGGGCGGCCCCGCGCCGCTCGGTCTCGTTCGAGCCGCTCGGCGTCACGCGCGAGCTCGGCGAGCTCGCGTCGGTCGAGCTCGGCCAACCCGCTCGTGCCGGGTGGTACGAGGAGCGAACGCATTTGGAGGGAGCCGGCGCACAGTGCGATGGCGCGCCAGACGAGTGCGGCTGCCCGGTCGTCGGTTGCGTGCACGGGATGGAACATCAGACCATCGAGGCGGTGATGATCAATGTCGAAGTAGACGCGCGCCTCGCCGATGGTCTCGCCGCGGTCTCGCACTTGGATGTCGAAGCCGCGATCCACGCCATGGCCCGGCGACATCGTGCTCCAGCCGCTCGGAGAGAGCAGCGGGCCGCCGATCTCGCCGATCTGGATACGAGCGGTTGGGCTCAGCGGCTGCGCGTCTCTCGACCGAACCAGGCCGAACAGGTCGCGGCGACGGGTCTCGGGGACACTGATCGGCGCGAACGCAAGCGCGGACGGGAGAAGCACGTAGAACAGGTCTGCGCCACCGCGGAGGGTGAGATGGGGATCGATGATGTTGAACACGGCCATGAAGACGATCAGGGCGCGTGCGCTCACGCGCGCTATCTCATGAATCGGCTCGGTCGTCTCAACCGAAAGGGTTCGCCAGGCGGTAATGAGCAATGCGACGAATGCGACCAGGAGCGGTAGACCACCGACCCAGAGCATCCAGAGGTAGCCACTCTCGAGGAAAACCTCGTCTCGCCACAGGTCGGGCGGCTCGAGGATGGTGTTCGGGCTGACACCGAGGATCCAACCGCCATCGGCGATGCTCGGCCAGTAGATCTCGGTCACATTGACCCAGCGGATGCGCCAGGAGCGCGGCACGATCGAACCGGCCGCCGAGTCGGCGAGCCGAGCTTGAAGGACGGGCAACATCACGATGCCGGCGACGATCGCCAACGGCAAGCCGATGAGAATGCTCCGCAGGATGACCTTGTAGTGCCATGCCGCGGCGCCGAGCACGGCACCGATGGCGAGGTAGGTGCTGATCTGGCCGCTCGCGAACACCCCGAAGAACAGCAGCCCGGTCACCATGAGCCAGAACAGTTGACGGCGAACGATGGCAAAGCCGAACGCAATCGACGAGCAGATCGCCAGGACCGCACCGGTCGAGATCGGTGAGCCGAGCAGGGTCCGGGCCCGCCCGTCGGGGACGGGGCTTTCGTCCGGCTGGACCAAGCGGGAGGTCATCTCACCGGTGGGGCCGATACCGAGGCCCTCGGGAATCGCGAGCAAGGCAACGATGCAAGCCCCGCCGAGGGCGGCGAGGAGCACCGCACGAATGTCGGCGGATGTCTTCACCGCAAGACGAACGAGGAGGTACAGCCCGAGGTACTTGGCGAGTGGAAAAGCGCCGAGTATCGCGAGCTGGTCGAAGCTCTCGCCCCGGGCCATCAGCGACATCACGGGAACGATCGAGCCGAACACGCCGACGGCGAACATGCACCAGTCGACCGGTCGGGGGACAAAGCTCCACCGTCCACCGATGCGGTAGGCGGCGACCGCACAGAGCAGCGCAGCGCCGGTGGCGCCTACTTGAACGACCTCACTCAGCCGCATGAACGGCACGATCTGGTCGCGGGGGAACCCGGCGATGAGTGGCATGAGGAAGATGTAGGCCGCAACGAGCTTGGCCGGCGTCGACGCGGGTGCGCGAGTCTGATCGATCGTCTTGGCGCGCAGGGTTCGCAGGGTCTCCGGCGAATCGACGAATGCGATGCTCACGGGCGGGACTCTCGCGCCGGGTGCCCGTGCGGAGTCACTTGCGTCGCCGCTGCCGGGACCGCACCAGGGCGCCAACGATGACCGCGACGGGCAGGCTGGCGATGAAGCCGATCGCCGCCCACTGCAACTTCGGGTTGCCGACCGGCTCAGCCAAGATCGTGGGCTCGGTGAGCACCTCGATCGGCGACGGGGTTTCCTCGGTGATCGAGCTCGCGGCGAGCTGGTCCTCGATGACCGACAGGTCCTGCTCGAGACGTTCCATCGTTCGGGTCAGCGACGGACGAAGCGAGGTGCTCTGCGCGAGCTCAGCCCGTTGGGTTCGAACGTCGAGCAGCTGTGACTCGAGGTCGGCGACCAGGACTTCGGCCTCGGTGAGCTCGTCGTCGACGGGCGCACCGTCCGCGCTCACGGGAGTATCGAGCCGGGACTGCGCGATCGCTCCCTCGAGGCGACGGATGCGCTCGGCGATCGTGTCGATTTCGAGCTGGACGCTGTCCTCTTGAACGCCCAGGCGCACCTCGCGCTCCTGGTTGGAGGCTGCGCTGAAGGGGACCTCGCTCGCGAGTTGCTGGGCGATCGTGCGTTGGAGTGCGGCCCGTTCGATCCGGATGGACAGCAGGTCGTTTTCGAGACCGACGAGCTGGCGTCGGGCGTTGGTGAGTTCTGCCTCGAGAGCCCCTACGTCGTCGACGGGTGAGGTTTCGGTCAGGAGGCCGTCCGAAATCGCCGAGAGGCGTTCGGTTCGTGCGGAGGCGATGGAGATCTCTCGGTTGAGCGACTCCTCGCGCAATTCGAGGGCCACGTCGGCGAGCTCGGCTTCGGCGATCGCTTCGACCTCGGAATCGACGTCGGCGAGCTCGGACAACAGTTCGGCACGGCGTTCGCGCAGTGGCTGATCGTCGTCTCGCCGAATCGTTGTGTCGGCGATCATCGTGTATTGGTCGAGGATCGCCTCATTGACTGCCAGCGCATAGTCGGGGTCGGCGTGTTCGATGTCGAGGCGAATCACCTCGGACAGCTCGACGACCTCGGTATTGATGAGATCGCGAAGGTCGGGGACGGTGGTGTCGAACTCGGTGGCGACCGGAGCGACGACGGTCTCGCTCTCGAGGGTGACCAGCTGGGTGAGGATCCGGCGATCCTCACGAAGCACGCCGTCGGGCAACGAGTCCTGCAGGAAGTAGATGAACTCAGAGCGAGCGGCAAAGGTCGGTTCAACACCGCCGCCATAGTTCCAGCCGAGTGCCAGTCCAGCTGCTGCGACCACGCCGACGGCCATGAGCACCTTGATGAGGTCGCCGATCGACCAACGCATGGTGCGGGGGAGTGCGACCGGTGTGAGCAGTCGGGGATCGACCACGATCGGGCCCGGGACCATCTGGCCCGGTACATGCGTCGGCATGAGCGGTGGTGTTGTGGACTCGGCTCGGGCTACGGCCGCGCTCGTCGCGGGCACCAAGCTCGTTTCTTGGCTGACGATCGTCGCCGATTGTTGGTCAGCTGAGGCCCCAGCGTTTTCCGCCCGATCTACTGCCTCGTGGTCAGGATCCCATTCGTCCATAACGTCCGCTCAGTCACGCTCCACCGCGTCGATGACCACCGAAGCGACCCGCTCGACCTCGGGGGCCGTCAGCGTGGGGTGCATCGGAAGCGACAGCTGCTGGGCGGCAGCCTGTTCGACGACCGGCATGTCGTAGGAAGGGGCATACTGCTCGAAGGCGGGCTGGCGATGACACGGTGCGGCGTAGTGGACACCCCAACCGATACTCGCGGCGTCGAGCGCTGCTTGGACCTTGGACCGGTCCTCGACTCGCACGACTTCGAGGTGGTGCACCGCGGTCGTTCCCTCGGGAACCTCCAGCATCGACACGGCGCGCCCGGCGAAGAGTGAGCGGTACATCCCATTTACGGTACGCCGCGAATCGTTCCAATGGTCGAGATGCTGCAATTTCAGCGCCAGCGCGCCGGCTTGGAGCCCGTCGAGGCGGGAGTTGCGGCCAGACTCCACGTGCAGGTGGTGATGGCCGCGGCCGTGGTTTGCGAGCACGCGCATCTTCTCGGCCAACCCGTCGTCGCCGGTGACGATCGCGCCGCCATCGCCCAACGCTCCGAGGTTCTTGCCGGGATAGAACGAGAAGGTTCCGGCGATGCCGAAGGTGCCGGCGGACTGCCCGTGGTGGGTCGCCCCGTGCGCCTGCGCCGCATCTTCGATCAGGTGCATGTCGTGTGCTTCGCAGAGCGCCTGGATCGGCGCCATGTGCGGGATCGCACCGTAGAGGTGCACGACGATCACAGCCCGGGTTCGCTCGGTGATCGCGGGCTCGATGTGGTCGGCGGTGACCAGCAACGAGCCTTGATCGACATCGACAAATACCGGCCGTGCGCCACAGGTGACAACGGCCTCTGCGGTCGCCACGAACGTGTTCGCGGGCAGGATGACTTCGTCCCCGGGCCCGATGTCGAGGCCGGCCATGACCAGCTCGAGAGCGTCGGTGCCGTTCGCGACCCCGATGGCGTGGGTAGCGCCCACGTAATGAGCCCAGTCGGACTCGAACTGCGCAACGCGTTCGCCACCGATGAAGGCGGAATCGCGCACGACCTCGAACCAGAGCTTGTCGAGGTCCTCGCGGAGCGGCGCATGGAGGGCGGCGAGGTCGAGGAAGGCGATCGGCGCGGCCGGGGAATTGGATGTCATGTTCGCCTCGATTGTGTGGGGGGAGGGGATGTCAGGCGATGCCGATCGGGGCGACGGGGTAGGAGACCTCCGTCGAAACCGGAACTGGCTGGCCGTTGTGGATCAAGGACTCGTCGGTGGCCTCGAGCACAGCGACGACGGCTCGACCGTCGAAGCCGTCCGCAGCCGGCTTCGAGCCGGTGCGACATGCCTCGACGAAGTCCTGGGACTGGACCAGCAGCGGCTCGCGGAACTCGATGAAGGGCGAGCGGGTCTCGCCGTAGCGGTAGGCCAGGTGCGATCCTCGATCGTCCGCTCGCACGGGGGAGCGTCCGCGGTCGAGCACCTTGACACGCTCATCGGCGGCCATGTCGTCGTACACGGCCATCTTCTCCGAGCCGACAATCGTCGTCTGGCGAACCTTGAGCGGATCGAGCCAGCTGACCCGGATGATCGAGTCGACGTTCTCTTCGCGGTAGCGCAGCCGGATGCTGGCGACGTCTTCGGCGAACTCGTTGGTGTGCCGCATACCCCAGGCGGCGACCTCGTCGGGAAGGCGTCCCATGAGTGCGAGTGTGATCGAGATGTCGTGTGCCGCGAGGTCCCAGATCACGTTCACGTCGTCGCGGTACAGGCCCAGGTTGAGCCGTGCGGCGCTGATGTGGTGAATGGTGCCGAGCGCACCGGTCTGCACCAGGTCCACGAGCTTGTGGACTGCGGCGTTGTGCACGAACGTGTGGCCCACCGCGAGGGTCACACCGGCGCTCTTGGCTGCTGCGATGACCTCATCGGCCTCGGCGAGCGTGCGAGTCATCGGCTTCTCGACCAGCACGTGCTTGCCGGCCGCAATCGCCTCGAGAGCGAGATCGGCATGGGACTCAGGCGGAGTGGCGATCAGGACGGCGTCGACACTGTCGATGGCGCTCGCGAGGTCGAGCTTGAGCTCGACGTTGGGATGATTGCGGGCGATGTTGTCGAGTACATCGGGGCGACCATCGATGGCCACGACTCGGTCGACATCGGGCATGGAGTCGAGCACACGAACGTGCTTCTCGCCCCAGTAGCCACAACCGACGACACCGATGCGGAATGTGTCGGCGATAGATCCGTTCAGAGTCAAGACAGCTCTCCTGTTGCGTAAAAGTTGCGTCGCTGAACGCTCAAAAAACGCTAGCAAGCCGACGCCTCGTCCGGCATGAGCATCGTTACCCAAAACGGCTGCCACGCTCTGTGGCGAGATGGTGTCGGAACGCACTAGGCACGGCGATCTGGTCTGTGGTGCTACCGCCGCGGAGCGTGGTGTTCGCGGTCTCTGATGCCCGTTTGAGACGTCAGTCCCACGGGCGAGCGTTGAGATTCGCTTGGACGTCGTTGAGGTAGTTGAGCGCCCCTGCGTCGTACCATTCGCCGGAAAACCACGCTCCAACGCACCCGGTCACGTCGCCGGCGGTGTATCCCTGGTCGTTGAGCCAGGTGAATGCGCCCTCGAAACACGCCCGCTGCCACGACATGGCGTAATCGAGCCCCCACGCGGCGGATTGGAACGACAGGGGATAGGTGTTCTCGTGGACCGTCCCCTTGACCTGCAACAAGCCGTAGCTCTGGTGACAGGGAGCAGCGAGTCCGATCAGGGCACATGCCGCAGCATCGCTGGTCAGGTCTCCGGCGGTGCTCACACGCCAGGAACTTTCAGTCCAAACTCGGGCGCGGGTGAGGTCTTCGTCGAATCCCCACTTGCACGCCACCCATCGAATCAAGTCCTCGGTAGAGCCAGCGAAGTCGCCGGTGATTCGTGCGGCGAGTGCGTCGCCGCGGAACCCATGGGCGCCGTCGATGAGCACCCAGGGACCGCCCGCGTTCGCGTTGGCCGCAGCGTTCTCGGGATGGGTCTCGGGGCTGGGGTTCGCCCGAACGGCGGCCGCACACTGTGCGTCGCTGGGTAGCGCTGAGCCGATCGGCAGGGTGGGGAAGTACGTTGGCGCGACCGCCTGCGGCGTGGTCGGCGTTGGCGTCACCGGAATCGGTGTTGCCGTCGGCGTTGGCGTGACTCGAACCGGGGTCGGGGACGGCGTCGGGGTGGTGGTCGGTGTCTGGCTCGGAGTCGCCGTAGGTGTCGGCGGCGGAGCGGTCGGGGTCGCCGTGGGTGTCCGCGTCGACGTTGGTGACGCCGTCGCCGCAGCATCGGTGTCGCCATCGCCGGTTTCCTCGCCATCGGACGTGTCGGTGTCGTCCTGCTCGGCGGGCGCGGTCCTTGGTGTCGGACTCGGCCGAGGCGTGCGGGTCGGTCGCGGGGTTGCGGTCGGTTCGGCCGTGGGGGTCGCGGTCGCAGCGGGTGTCGGCGTTGCTGCAGGAGGGGTCTGTTCGGTCGATGAGGCTGTGGCTTGCTCTGGCGTCGAGGCGGAGCCGGAGCCATCGGGACTGTCCGCTGCGGTGGAACCCGAAGAGTCGCCGGTTCGATCGCCCGGCGGGTCGGTGGTTTCAGACCCCTCGCCGATGAGTGTGCTGCTCTCGACGGTCTCCGCGCCGCATCCGGAAGCCACCAACGCAATGGCGAGAAGCGCCGCCATGGCCAGTGTTCGAGCGCCACGAAGCCGCATGCGCCGACTGTAGCGATGGCGGTCGCTCCGTCGTCCGCGGCAACCGATCGCACCGCTTGCGGTCCGTCCACGAAGTTCGAGCCGCTCGGCGGCGCCGGAGTCGGCGCGGTAGTTTCAGCGGATGCGGCCCGGGCGAGGTAGGGGGAGCGCCGATGATGGCGCGCCCGTCGAGTGGCTTGACCTCGGTCGTGGTCCGGACGCGACACGGATATCGCAGACTGCAAGCCGCTCTACTGCGCCGACGCTTCGCCTGATCGTTGCCGCGGTCGTCGCGTTGCTGGCGTTGCTCGGTGCCTACGCACTCGGGCGCTCGAGCGAGCCACCCGGCATCGCCGCACCGGTGCTGCCGACGCCTACGCCATTGCCGACGCTGACGCCGGTGCCGAGCGCGACCCCGCCGCCACCGACGCCGACACCCGTCGTGCTCACCGACCTGCTGGGACAGGGCGAGGTTGTCGAACGACTCGAGTTGGCCGACGGGACCGAGGCACTCATCTGGTGTCGAGAGAACGTTCCCGGCACGCGGATCCCGCCCACGCTGGCACTGTTGCATGTCCAGTCCGCCTTCCAGTTCGGGGACCAGCTCGTCTCCTACGAGGAACTCACCATCCCGTGGGTTCCTACCGGGGCGTCGTGGCGCGGCCAGGTCGACACTGAGGGTTTCGGCTCGGGCGGTGATGTGATCGGGGGCGAAGCGCTTGTGCTCGATGGCAGCGAACCCGAAGGCACGCCGGGCGATGGCACCCGTTGCGACTCGTGTACGCCGAGCCGGGCTCAGCTTCCCGGCGGCGAGGTGCTGTTCGGCAGCTGCCAACATGGGGTTCCGTTCCGAGCCGGCATCTCGTATGTCGTCGCCTCGCCAAGCGTGCCCGGGCAGACCCCGCTGGCGCTGCACCTCGACTGCGGAATCACCTCCATCGCACTTACCGAAGACGGAGCAGGATTCGTCGTCGGCGCCGAGGTGCCGCTCGTGCAGGGCCTGACCGACGCGCGGTTCCGTCTGCCGTCGGTCACGATCACCCTGAACGACGGTCGCTTCTGGGCCGATGACCTCGGACTGCTCGACTGGGCCTGCGCCGTCGATCGCTCCACCCAGCTCGGCGATCGTCACCTGCTTCGTACCGATGCGGAGCCTCGGCTGACCTACCAGGTCGTCGAGTCGGACCTCGGGCGGATCGGTGTCCACGGGCCGTTGGTCATCGGCCTCGATCGTGACCAGTGCAGCGCACTCACCCGTGCCTG
Source organism: Actinomycetota bacterium (assembly GCA_039028435.1). GTDB lineage: Bacteria > Actinomycetota > Acidimicrobiia > Acidimicrobiales > UBA10347 > UBA10347. Next base: position 320,563 of record JBCCIC010000003.1, read on the forward strand.
GTGGGGTGTGCCGACGACGGAACGTGAGGGACTGACCCCGATTGCCGACGTGGTCGGTCTGGCGCCTCCCGAGGGCGAACCCGACTGGGTCTACACCTGCCAGCCCGAGTGATTCCCGCCGGAGGGCTGGTCACGCTGGCGAGGCGAGGAGCAGACTTCGGAGGTGGCGTCGATCGAGACGGTGTGGGTCCTCGGAGACCAGTTGGCCATCGATGTTGGCCCGTTGCGGAATCGAGCGCCGGGGTCGTGTCGGGTGCTCATGGTCGAGAGTCGGCGCAAGCTGGGGGCGAAGCGTTGGCATCGACAGCGCTTGCACGTTGTGCTGTCGTCGATGCGCCACTTTGCGGCTGAGCTTCGGACCGTCGGGTATGAGGTCGACTATCGCCAGGCGGGGACCCTTTCGGAAGGCTTGGCGGCACATCGCGCGCAGTTGGATGTGCGCCGGATTGTGGCGATGGAGCCGATGAGCTGGGATGCACGGTCGATGCTCTCTCGGGCCGGCGTTGACCTCGAACCGAACGAGCAGTTCGCCTGCCATTACGACGAGTTCGCGGCGTGGGCCGACGGGCGCCGTTCGTTCAAGATGGAGGACTTCTACCGCTGGCAACGCACGCGGTTCGATCTCCTCATGGACGACGGCGAGCGCGGCCGCGTCCCGGCCGGCGGACGGTGGAACTTCGACCACGAGAATCGTGAACGGCCGCCGAAGGATGGTCGGCGTTGGCCCGAGGTCGAGGCGTTCGCCCGTGATGCGATCGACGACGAGGTCGCCCGCGAGATCGAGGAGGGCGGCTGGTCGGTCTGGGGGGCGCCGGCCGACGGGCTGTGGCCTGTGACCCGCCAGCAGGCACTGCGCCGTCTCGAGGAGTTCATCTCGACCGGTCTCGCACCGTTCGGCGCCCACGAGGACGCCATGCTGGGCGCAGAGTGGAAGCTGGCCCATTCGGTGCTGGCGTGCTCGATGAATCTTGGATTGCTGCACCCGATCGAGATCATCGAGGCGGCCGAGCGGTCGTATCGAGCGGGAGCAGCGCCGATCAACTCCGTCGAGGGCTTCGTTCGCCAGGTGATCGGCTGGCGCGAGTACGTCTGGGGCGTCTACTGGCTGTGGATGCCGTCGTATCGGGCGGAGAACCGACTCGACGCCCGCCGGCCGGTGCCCCCGGCGTTCACGGGCGAGGCTCCGACGGACATGGCCTGTGTCTCCAATGTCATCGCGAAGATCGAGGCGAAGGGCTACGCCCACCACATCGAACGTCTGATGGTGCTCGGCAATCTCGCGCTCACCGCGGGCGTCGATCCGGCGGCGATGACGGACTGGATGTGGGCGTCGTTCGTCGACGGGGCCGAATGGGTCATGCTTCCGAACGTGGTCGGTATGGCGCTGCACGCCGATGGCGGACGTATGGCCACCAAGCCGTACGCGAGCGGTGGCGCGTACATCAACAAGATGAGCGATCACTGCCGAGGCTGTCGCTTCAACCCGAAGCTCCGCACCGGACCTGATGCGTGCCCGTACACGACGTTGTACTGGGACTTTCTGGCCCGGAACGAGCCGGCCTTCGTCGGCAACCACCGTATGGGCCAACAGTTGGCCGGCATGCGGCGGCTGGCGGATCTCGAAGCGGTCCGGGAGCGCGCAGCCGAGGTTCTTGTCGCGCTCGATGCGGGTCGTCTGTAATGAGCGGGCTTGCCCGAGGGTCGACAGGGGAGTAGCGGGTGCCGATCCTGCCGACTCCACGAACGGGACAGGCTGGCGCCGAAGCGTTCGTTGCCGAGTTTCTCGGAGACCTCGTCGCCGACCGTGTGCGGGCGTCGCGGTCGATTCGGGGTGGTCAGCGGGCTGCTGACGCTGCGCTGGCCGGGTTCGAGCTGGACGGCTATGCGGACTGGCGGAACCAGGTCTGGCCGCCCGAACGGCGCGGCGCTTCTCGGCTTTCGCGATACATCAGACACGGTCTGCTCCACCTTTCCGAGGTGTGGGATGCTGTCGCGGGCGGTCCGGCGCGTGACGTGGGCAAGTTCCGGGACGAGTTGCTGTGGCAGGAGTACGCGCGCCACTGGTATGCAGTACTCGGGCCTCGTTCCGCACGCGGCACCCGCCGCTCGATGCAGTCCGACCCAGCTGCGGGTCCCGTCGGAGCGCACATCGAAACGCGGGCCGGCTGGGACGACTCGATGCGGTGCGTCGGGCAGTGCCTCGAGGAGCTCGAGAACGACGGGTGGCTGGTCAACCAGTCGAGGATGTGGCTGGCCAGCGACTGGTCGGTGCGTCGGGGCCATGAATGGAGGACAGGGGAGGAGTACTTCTTCCGACACCTGCTCGATGGAAGCCGTGCCGCGAACCGGCTCGGCTGGCAGTGGACGACGGGCGTGGGCTCGTCCAAGTCGTACGGATTCAGCCGATCCCAGGTCGAGTGCCGGGCGCCAGGCTTGTGCCGGTCGTGTGAGCGCGCTGCCGACTGCCCGATCGAGACGTGGCCGGACGATCCGTTCTACCGAACGGCGGCAGTAGCCGAGCCGGTCGTCGCCGACGCCGCCGGTCCCCTCGATTCAATTTGGACCAATGAGCCCAAACGCGTGTGGTTGACGGCCGAATCGCTCGGTGTGGCCGACCCGGCCTTGGAAGCCCATCCGGACCTGCCGGTGTCGTTCGTGTTCGATGAGGTGTTGTTGGGCCGCTTGCTGTTGTCCTCGAAGCGCTTGGTGTTCCTCGTCGAGACGTTGGCCGAACTCGCCGAACATCGAGAGCTCGAACTGCGGCGCGGCGATCCAGTGTCCGAACTCGGCGGGCAATCGGTCGCCGTGACGTTTGCGCCAGTGCCTGGGTTTCGGCGTCATTCGGCGGGCATCGAACCCGCGGTCGTTCATCCGTGGCCTTGGCTGCGTATCCCGGACCCGGCAATCGAGGCACGTTCGGTGCGTTCCTTCAGCGCCTGGCGGAAGCGGGCGTCGCGTTCGCGACAGCATCAGGACTGATTCCGGCGCCCCCCTTAGAATTACACGGATAATATCAGTTATCCGTGTATCAACCAGGTTGAAAACGTTGGAATGACGGGCCCACCGCGTCCTACGGTCACAAACCTAACCATGCCCACAGAATCCAGCGCCCGAGTTCCGCCCAACCCGTACACGATGCGCATTCAGCAATCGCTGGAGATCGCCGCCACGGGTCGGGTGCCGACCCAGCCGACGAGGCTGACGAGGCGCAAGCGCCATCTCGTCGTGGCCGCAGATGCGTGGAACGAGTTCGCGACCGTCTGGTTCATTCGTCGGGGTCATGGTGGCGCTCCGGTCGACGAGACCATGCACCTCGTGTTCGAGGAGGCCGGCTGGAGCTGCACGGGCGGAGGCGGCGGCACGCCGGGAGCGGATGTCACCACTCGGCCGGGTCTCGACGAGATCGCTCAACAGCAGCACAACCTGGCAAGGGCCCGGCGCGACGAACCGCGGTTCGGGTTTCTGGTGGGCGCCAGCATCGGCCGTCATCGAGCATCGATTCGTTTCCAGGCCGTTGCGGAGGCACAGACGCTCCGCGTAGCAGGTCGCGAACCGCGTCCAATCGCCCACCATGGCTTCTGCCTGGTCGAATTCGATCCCGGCCACCCGCCGATCATCGAGGCGGTCGACGGCTCGGGCGAAGGGCTGGGGTCCTTCACGCCGGCCCTGACGGCACGCCGTGAGCCGATGCATCAGCGTCCACTGCGTCGATTCGGAACACCGAGCCCAAGACAGGGCTAGCCGACGAGCGGTGCCAAGGCGGCGACAAGTCGGTCGCCCGAACTCGGCGTGACGCCGATGTGGGTGACCACTCGGATGCGTCGCTCGCCGAATGCGCCAATCTGGATGTCCTGGTCGTCGAGGACCTGCACGATGGCGCCGGCCGTCGGTCCATCGCTCGCCACGTCGAAGATCACGATGTTCGTGTCGACCGGCAGCACCTGTTCCACACCGGACATTGCGTCGATCCGGCGTCCGAGGTCCGCAGCCAGATTGTGATCATCGGCCAGGCGTTCGACGTGGTGGTCGAGCGCGTACAGGCACATCGACGCGACGATTCCGGATTGGCGCATCGCGCCGCCCAGGCGTTGCTTGACCCGCCACGCGGCATCGATGAAGTCGTCGGAGCCGGCGAGGACGGCGCCAACCGGAGCGCCCAGACCCTTGGTGAAGTCGATCCAGACCGAGTCGTAGCCAGCGGCGAAGGTCGACGCGGGCACGCCTGACTTCACGACGGCGTTGAGTAGGCGAGCGCCGTCCATGTGTGTTGGGAGTTCGGCGGAGCGTGCGGCGTTGGCGACCGCATCGAGCTGCGCCGATGGCCAGACCGCTCCCCCGCCCAGGTTCGCGGTCTGCTCGACGCATACCAGCGCCGTCCTCGGCGCATACCTCGATGCCGGTCGGATCGCGGACGCGACCTGGTCGCCGGTGAACATGCCGTTGGTGCCGTCGATCGGGTGGACCATGGCTCCGCTGATCGCGGAGGGTCCGCCGGTCTCGAAGTTCACGATGTGGCTCGAACGCTCGCAGATGATCTCTTCGCCGGGTCGGACCCAGACATTGATGGCGATCTCGTTGCACATCGTGCCCGACGGCAGGAAGACCGCGGCTTCCTTGCCGAGGAGTTCGGCGACGCGCCCACACAACTCGTTCGTGGTCGGATCTTCGCCCTTCTGCTCGTCGCCCACCTCGCAGTCGAGCGCGGCGGCGCGCATCGCAGCCGAGGGCTTCGATTTCGTGTCCGAGTAGAAGTCGTCGATCACCGTGGTCCCCTTCTGGAGCAAACCGATGGCTTAGTCGTCGGATGGTCCTGGCGTGAAGTTCGCGAGTGATGCCGACTCTTGCAGCCAGTCCGACGATGTGAGAGCAGCCTTGAGGTCGCGTTCGAACCAGCCGTGCACGTGCCACTCCTCGTCGCCGACGAACAAGCGCGTGTCGACCGCAAAGTCGGTGCTCGCGTAGCGAACCGGCGTTTCGCCGCGCCGATGCCGCGACCGCTGGCCCGTCGGCCGCTTTCGCCAGCCTGACCAGCGTGCGACCGAGAGTTCCTCGGGCCTGAACACGAGCATGAAGGTGTCCCAGGTCCCGCGTGCGTTCGTCCGGCGCACCCGCACGTTGGCCGAAGCAACGAGAAGGAGCCCCATCACACCCCCGAGCAACGCCGCCTGCCAGATGGCCAGGGTCACGCCGAGCGCCTCGATGACCATGGCGGGCAGGACACCGGCGAGGAGCGGTGCGAGCACGGCGAAAATCATCCTTCGCCGAAGCGCATGGGGGTGTTGGGCGGGCACCGCGAACTCGATCGAACCGCCGTCGTCAAAGGCGGCCCGGGCCTCAGCTGAGGTTTCCGCCAACGTCCTGGGCACGTTTGGAAACGTAGTCCGATTCTGCGTGCCGTGGGTCAATGTCGAGCCCGCGATCCGCAGCCGCGCCGTGGGCGTCCACAACGGCGCTCGCCGCTCGTTCGTGTCGTCGCGAAGCGGAGAACTACCTTCGCGCGTCGTGAAGCCTTTGGATGATGTGCGAGTGGTGGCGATCGACAGCTGGATGGCCGTGCCGTCGGCCGCAGCGATCATGTCGGATCTCGGTGCCGACGTCATCAAGATCGAGCCGCTGACCGGTGACCCGATGCGCGGCAACTCGCGCGCCCCGAAGATCGACGACGGTCCGGCCCGGGAGTACGACTACCAGTTCGACGTCAGCAACCGCGGCAAGCGCTCGGTCGCCGTGGACCTGAACGATCCGCGCGGGGTTGAGATCGTCCACCGACTGGTCGAGGGCGCCGATGTCTTCATGTGCAACCTGCTCCCCCGTCGCCAGGCTCGCTTCTCGCTCGACGCGGAGTCGCTCGGAGCAATCAACCCCACTCTCGTGCACGCCACGCTCACGGGCTACGGATCGATCGGTCCCGATGCGGAGCGCTCCGGCTACGACGTCACCGCCTTCTTCGGCCGCTCCGGGCTGACCCAGGTCATGGCCGATGGCCCGGAGGGAGTTCCGCCGAACCCTGCAGCTGCGCAGGGTGATCATGTGACCGGCCTTGCGCTGCTCGGCGGAATCCTCGCCGCGATGAGACTCGCCGAGCGAACCGGTGAGGTGCAGGTCGTCGAGACGTCGTTGTTCGAGGCGGCCGTGTGGACCCAGGCCACGAACTTCTCGGTCACGGCCCAAGACGAGAAGCCGCTGCGACCCCGGGCCCGAAACCAGGCGATCAGTGCGACGATGAGCCGCTACTGCTGCGCGGACGGGCGATGGCTCGTCATAAACATGCCCCTCCCGCGTGATTTCGCCCGGCTGGCAGAGCTCATCGGGTGCGGTGACATGGTCGACGATGAGCGCTTCGCCGATTTTCGTGGCCGGTTCCGCAACATGGCCGAGATCACCGAGCGGTGGGACGAGGCCTTCGCCACCAAGACCCGCGACGAGTGGGGCAACATCCTCGATGACGCCGGCATCGTGTGGGGCGCCATCGCCGGCTACGACGAGGTCGTGCGGGACCCGCAGGCCGAGGCACTCGGGCTCTTTCCCTCCGTCGACTCCGGTGCGTTCGGGGACTATCGAACCGTGGCCAACCCGATCCGGATCGCCGGCGTCGAGCTGGATCCGGTCGCCCCCGCTCCCGGAATCGGCCAGCACAGCGTCGACGTGCTCGGCGAAGCGGGCTTCGACCAGGCGTCGATCGACGGATTGCTCGCCGACGGCATCGTCGCGTCGGCGTCGCCGGAGTAGGCGCGAGGCGGACATCCCTGCAGTCGAACGTCGTCCGGCGTACGGTGGCGCATGCGTCGTCGACCACGTGGCGGTGCAATGGGGAGCAAGGAACTGCCATGGTTGATCGGTTGATCGGCGCGTTCAAGGGCGACGTCGCGACGTACGAACAGATCGAGCACGACGAGAACGCAACGGTGCAGGCTGCGCTCGTGGTGTTCGTCGCCGCCGTGCTCGGAGGGCTCGGCTCCGGATTCACGAACGAGATCATCGGCGGCGACGACGCTCCGTCGTTCGTGGCCGTGTTCTTCATGGGTGTTGCCGCCGCATTCATCAGCTGGATCCTCTGGGCCGGGATCATCCACCTCGTCGGCTCGCGCTTCTTCGGTGCCGACTCGACGTTCGGCGAGATGTTGCGGGTCATCGGCTTTGCCGCCGTCGTGACCTGGCTCGTCGTGATTCCGGTCGTCGGGATTATCGCCGTCTTCTGGTACCTGTGGGTCGTGTTCAAGGCCATTCGTGCCGGCCTGGACCTGCCGACTGGTCCGACGGTCCTCGTGATCTTGATCGGCCTGGTGATCCGGATCATTCTGCGATTGATCCTCGTCTGACGCGTGCGGTGTGCGCTGACCAAGGCGCGCTTCGTGCTCGTTCGACCGGGTGGTATCTGATCGGATACCATCGGGGCATGTCCTCGATCGAGTTGCTGATCCGCCGCGCCCGGCGGTCGTCGGGAGCGTCGTTGCGTGAAGTCGCCGACCGGGCCGGCACGTCGCATTCGACCCTGTCGTCGTATGAGCAGGGGCACAAGCAGCCGAGCCTCGACACGTTGGAACGAGTCGTTGCCGCCACCGGCCACCACCTCGAGCTGACAGTCGTGCCCCGCTATCGAGACCAGGTCCGTCGCGGCGAGGAGCTCGAGGCGGTGCTGGATCTCGCCGACGAGTTCCCGAGCGAGCCTGAGCCGACCCTGCGCTATCCGATCTTCGGCCGACGCTGAGCTGGGTGGCAGGCGATGCGGCTGGTCGAGCGAATCGCCGCGATCCACACGGCGCTCGCTGCTGCCGCTGTGCCTCATGCGTTCGGTGGCGCGCTCGCGCTTGCATGGTGCACCCGTCGTGCTCGCGGCACGATCGACATCGATCTCAACCTCTTCCTCTCCCCCGCCGAGGCAGACTCGGTCCTCGCGGTCATGCCGTCAGGCGTGGTGATTACTCAGGACAATCGGGACCAGATCGCTCGGGATGGCCAGACGCGTTTGTGGTGGGATCGGACCCCCGTCGACGTGTTCTTCAACACGACGGACTTTCATGCGGCGGTCGGTTCGCGAGTCCGCCACGACGAGTTGGCCGGACACCGGCTGCCGTTCCTGGCATGTCGGGACCTCGCCGTGTTCAAGGCCTTCTTCGACCGAACCAAGGACTGGGCCGACCTCGAGGAGATGGCGGCCGCCGGCACCCTCGACACGCCATCGGTGATCGGGATCTTGGCGGCGTACCTGGGCGGCGATGACCCGCGCATCGAACGGCTTCGGGTCGTGGGCGGGTATGCCTGACCGAAGCAGAGACGGGCGACGCTCGTGAGGCTGTTCCTTCTCGCGGTGCTCGTCGCCGTGCTGGTCGCATGCGGCTCGGATGCCGCGTCTCGCCGAAGCGGAACCGTGGAGCCTGAGCGCTTCGACTACGGCGAGGATCCGGCCCAGTACGGCTGGCTCCGCGTGCCAGCGACCGATGAAGCGCTCCCGGTGGTCGTGCTGATCCACGGCGGCTTCTGGGCCGAGCCCTGGGATTACACCTTGATGGTGGACCTCGCCGAGGCGCTCGAAGCGGAGGGCTTGGCCACCTGGAACATCGAATTCCGACGACTCGGCGGCCGCGGCGGCTGGCCGGCCACCTTCGACGACATCGCGGATGCGATCGATCACCTCGCGGTTCTGGCGGACGAGTGGGCGATCGACCCGGACCGCGTGGTGGCGGCCGGACACTCATCGGGAGGACACCTGGCGATGTGGGCGGCCAGGCCCGATGCGCTCGACGGCATCGGTCGTCCGCGCAGCGAGGGACTCGGACTGGCCGGGGCAGTCGGCATCGCGCCCGTGACCGATCTGCGTCTCACGCTGGCGGCTCCGCGACTCCTCGGTGGAACGGCCCAGGAGTTGCCCGAGCGCTGGTCCGCCGCCGCGGTGAGCCTCGATCCGGCGCTCGTCGAGGTCGTGCACGGCGCGGACGACGACATCGTGCCGCTGTTCACCGTCCAGAACGCCGTCGACGCTGGTGTCGATGTGCGGGTGGTCGAAGACGCCGACCATTTCGAGCCGATCGAGCCGGGCACCGAAGCATTCGACGCCGTCATCGAGCAGGTGCTGGCGCGTGTGGAGGCAGCGTCGTAGCGGCTCAGGTCGCGACGGCTGGCAACGAGACGGCGTCGCCGACGCGGACGGCGCCTGACCCCAGTGCACGCATGATCGAGCCGGCGCGGCGGCGGAGCGCCGTACGTGCGCCATCGCCGATTTCGTCGTCGAGCAAGCGGCAGGGAGCAGCGATGCGCACGACCTCGAGCTCGACGTCGCCGATCGTGAGCCGATCGCCGGGTGTCGTCGGCACGGCGAGCCCCTCGATCGTGATGTTGCGTCGGGTTGCCCCGGGCTCAATGGGCGAGCCGAGCTCGGCCGCAGCGCGTTCGAGATCCTCGATTCGCTGGACGCTCACGTGACGATGTCGGCTGTTCCGATAGCGATCACCGTCGATGCCATGGCCTTCGTGGATCCTGGCGGCCTCCACGGAGCGCATGGGGATGCCTCGCGCCGGCGAGATGTGGATCGCGACCACAGTGCCCGACTCGGGAGTTGTCGTCACGTCGGCCACCATTCATCGACCTGCACGCGTTTGCCTCGACCGCTGCGCTGGTGCCATCGCAACGCGAGCCCGCGCAGTGGTGAGCCCGCCACGCGGAGCCACAAGCGATTGCGGCGTTGCGTGTAGTCCCGGGTGAACGGGCAGACCCGTACGCAGACCGAGCAGTCGCTGTTGACCCGAGACCAGAACGCAAAGCACTTCTCGCCGTCGATCGTCCACTTTCGGATCCCCCCGATGTTCGACTCGTTGAACCGCTCGGTCGTCGGATCACCACCGGGGATCGCTCGTCCTGGGCACGCGCGTACGCAGGCGTCGCATCGCTCACACATCTCTCGGACGCCGAACTGGATCGGTCGGTCCTGCGCGAGTGGCAGGTCGGTGAAGATCCGGCCGAAACGCACGCTCGTTCCGAACTCGGGCGTGATGACCAGGCCGTGCTTGCCGTACTCGCCGAGACCGGCCTTGATGGCGTAGGGAATGGCCAGGGCCGTGTCGTTCATCGAGGGAATCGCCTCGTAGCCGAGGTTGCGAAGGAACTGCGCAATTGCCAGCAGCACGACCGCGTCCTGCGAGTAGCCCATGCCGGTGGCTGCGCCGGAGAGGGCCGATGGAGCGGTGTCGATCAATCGCTCGTCCATCGCCTGGCCGATCACGATGACGGTGCGGACGGTGTCGGGTATGGCATTGGGCTTCTCGCCACCGGTCGCGGCCGAAAACCGCGCGGTGTAGGTCCATCGCTCGTCGTAGCCGGCAACCCCGACGAGGTCGGCGCCCATCGCGTGCGCGGCGTGCTTGACCATCACGGCGGCGTCCTCAGGTGTGCCGCAGTCGCGCCGTTCGTCTGCGCCGTCGCGCAGCATCGAGAGCGGGTCGAGAAAGCCGTCGCGGCGATCGTCGCGCTCGTACATCTCGGCGAACACGTCGGCGACGTGCCACGTGGCATTGCGGAAGGCGTAATCGATTTGGCGGTAGCCCTTCGCGGCCCGCCAGTCGGCGAGTGGACGCCGATAGGTGCTGTAGAAGCGATCGGCGGCCTCGTCGCGAAGTGCGTCGTCGCGCCGGCTCCTGCTGAACACGTCGTCGCGCTGGCTGAACCGTTCGAAGTCACTCCGGATTTCGAAGCCGGCATCGGCGTCGGTGTTGCCCGCGGCGACACGAACCCGGCGACGGGTGCGCCGGCGAAGCTCGGCGTCGTTTCGGCCGGTGTGCATGCGGCGTTAGCTTGCCATCGTGGCGCCGAGGATGAACGCACCGAGCGCCGCCGCGAACCCGAGCCCGCCGGTGATGCCTCGCAGCGCTGCATTCGTGGTCGACTGATGTGCCCAAGCCGCGATCCCCGTGACCACAACGAGGATCATCTTGATGCCGAAGACGGCGTTGTAGCCGGTCGAGACATCGCTCAGGTCGACGGCCAGCAGGTTCCAGATGCCGGTCACGATCACCAGGCCGAAGGCCGGCCAAGCGACCCGGCCGAACCCCGCAGCCGCCTGTTTGGGGACGTCGCCCCCGAGTTTGCGGAGGACGGGCAGCAGCCCGAGCATCACGATCTGGCCACCCAGCCACACGGCGACGCCCAACAGGTGCAGGATCGTCCGTAGCTCGTCGGCCCCGAAGGAGATGTCCTTCATTCGACCAGTCAACCAGCTGGGCTCGCGCCCGACGAGCTTCGGCATCGCCGGTTCTTCGCAACCACAGGGCGAGGACTAGCTTCGATCGGGTGAAGATCCGCATTGGCTATGGCCTGGGAACCTCGAGCACGACCACCGATCCGGTGCGCTTCGGCGCACTGGTGGACTCGCTCGAACGACTCGGTTTCGACTCGCTCTGGCTCTCGGAGCGCGTGAATGGCCCAGCCCTCGACCCGGTCGTTGGCATGACCTTTGCGATCGCAAGGACCGAGCGGCTCAAGGTCGGCGCCAGTGTGATGGTCTTGCCCGGTCGCAATCCGGTGCTCTTGGCGAAGACGATGGCCAGCCTCGATCAGCTGTCCAACGGTCGCCTGTTGCCGGCATTCGGACTCGGTATTGCCAACGCCGCCGAGCACCAGGCGTTCGGCGTGGAGCGCAAGGAGCGGGCGGCCTGGTTCAACGAGGCAATGCCGCTGTTGCGCCGACTGTGGACCGAGGATTCGGTCACTCACCACGGCGAACGGTTCACCCTTGACGAGGCGCGGGTCAACCCCAAGCCGGTGCAGGAGCCGCTCGAGGTCTGGATGGGTGGAGCTGCGCCATTGGAGTTGCGACGGGTCGGTCGCTACAGCGATGGGTGGCTGCCGAGCTTTTGCACGGTCCAAGATGTGGCCGAAGGCATCGAGGTGATCAAGGGCCATGCCGCCGATGCCGGCCGCGAGATCGATCCCGAACACTACGGCGTGCTCCTGCCCTACACCGATGGCGAGATCTCGCCGAGGTTCATCGAGGCGGTGAAGCGGCGCAATCCCGACCGCGACGTCAGCGACGTGATCGCCACTCGCGAGAACCTCGCGGAGCGACTCGTTGAATTCACCGAAGTCGGTGCGTCGAAATTCGTCGTGGTACCCGCCGTCGAGCCGCATGACTGGCAGGCGGAGCTCGAGGACATCGCCGAACGCGTGCTTCCACTCGAGAACTGAATTGCGTCGGCGGACCCATCGATCGCGGTTCGCGTCCCCCAAATGCCCAGAGGTGGGCCGAACGGCCTACAGAACGCGAACTGAGACCTCCGGCCTATCCACTGAGCCGTTCGTACGCCGATCGTTTTTGTGTGCCGGGGAAGCCATGGAAGAAAAGGTCGCGTAGCGCGACCACCAGCGCCCTGCTGCAAGGGCTACCGCTGGCGCTGGTCGGCGTGACCGGTATCGAGGATGTCCTCCGCCTCACGGCCCGCTACGTCTCCGAAGTGCTCTGCTACGACGATTGCGTCATCTACTTGCGCGACGCCGACGGCGTGCTCGAACAACGGGTTGCCTGGGGCCCGAAGCTGCAAGGCGAGCAGGTCGTCGACCCGCTCCGGCTGGCGATGGGCGAAGGAATCGTCGGGACCGCCGCGCTCTCCCAACAGCCCCAACTCGTGGTCGACGCCGCCAACGACTCTCGCTACATCGCCGACTTGACTGCGCCGGGCTCTGAGCTCGCCGTGCCGATCGTCTACGCCGGCGAAACCTTGGGCGTCATCGATTCCGAGTCGTCGCATCTCGGGTTCTACGACGAAGACGACGCCGACCTCGTCGGTGCGGTCGCCGCGGTATTGGCGTGCATGGTCCGCTCCGCCCTGAGTGCCGACGAGCTCAACCAGACGATCGAAGAACTCCACCACACCCAGCTCGAACTCGAACTTGTGGCCGAGACTGATCTCCTCACCGGAATCGGCAACCGCCGCCGCCTTGAATCCGCGTTCACCGACGCCACCGCCCGTGCCTCGCGATATGGCGTTGCCGTCGTGGACATCGACGGGCTCAAACGGGTGAACGACCACTATGGAAATGCGATGGGCGACGCCGTCCTCCGAGCGGTCTCCGACACCCTCGCCCGCCACTGTTCGACCGAGGGCCTCACGCTCGGCCGCTGCGAGAGCGACGAGTTCGTCATCATCGCTTCGCCGTTGCCCAAGGGCTTCGCCGTCCGTATTGCGGCGGCGCTCCAGGACATCCGTGCGCTGTCCGTGCCCGGTTTTGATCCGGGCTACGTCGTCACGGCAAGTGCCGGCGTTGCATACGGCGCGGACCTGGAGGCCTGGCACAATGCCGACGACGCGATGGCCCTCGCCAAACACGCCGGCGGAGACACGCTCTGGATATACCGGCCCGACGACCCCGGCATCGTCCAGCTCCGCACCGATCGTGCGTGGGTGCAACGGATCGAACACGCGGTTGTCGACGACAGCCTTCGGCTCGCCGCCCAGGCTGTCAAGGCGACGGCTGACGGTGAGGTGCTCTTCCACGAAGTGCTCCTGCGCTGGCGAGAGACCAGCGGCGAATGGACCGCGCCGACCGACCTGTTGGCAGCCGCGGAACGACTCGGGCTCGAACAGGTCATCGACTCTTGGGTGACACGCAATGTGGTCGGTGCCTTGCGGAGGGCCGACGTAGACGTCTGTCTGGCGATGAATTGGACGGTTGGAAGCATCACGTCGGCCTCGATGGTGCGCATGGTGATCGACGAGCTCGACGCCGCGGGCGTCGATCCGGGTCGACTCGTGATCGAGGTGACCGAGCACGCCTGCATCGAGTCGCCAGAACAATTCGACACCGCGGTGAGCCGGCTGAGAGGTGCCGGCATCCGGGTTGCGCTGGACGACCTCGGCTCAGGCTGGAGCTCGCTGCGCACCCTGCAAGCGACACCGGTCGACTACATCAAACTCGACGGTCAATGGGTCTGCGGTGCCCGTCGCGATGAGCTTGCGCTGATCGCTATTCGTTCGATGATCGAGTGCGCAACAGCACTCGAGACCAAGGTCATCGCCGAGTGGGTCGAAGACGACGCAACGCTCGAGCTGGTCGAAGGGCTTGGCGCCGACTACGTGCAGGGCTGGCTGGTGCATCGGCCCGAGCCGCTGTCGGCGCTGATCGAAGCACCGTCAGACGCAGCTGCCGCTGATGTCGAGGCAGTCGAGCGCCCCGAGGAGCAGGACCGCGCGGCACCGGGTCTGGCGGGGAGCGCGCTCTTGTGGGGCAAGCCGGCCACTTCGGCGTCGGCTGCGTCTCGTCCCTGAGCGAATCACCGCTCCCCCAGGGACACCCTGGGAAATGGTCGGCCATCATCGGGGATCGCCCCGATAGGCGACAACCCGGATTCACCGCACACTGGGCGCACCACGCACAGCCGCGGTGTGGCGAAAGCCCACCGTATTGGACACGCGTGTGAAGTCTGCGTTGCCTACGGTTGAGACGGGTTGCGCATTCGACAGCAACGACTCCCAGCAACTGCAAGGCAGGATGGCGAATGACTGATCAGATGGTCCAAGGGGCAACGATCGCGACCGCCCTCAACGTGATGAAGATCTACGGCGAGGGTGAGACGGAAGTTCGGGCCCTCAACGGGCTCAACGCCGAATTCCGGCGCGGCCAATTCACCGCGGTGATGGGTCCCTCCGGCTCGGGCAAGTCCACGCTCATGCACGTGATGGCCGGGCTCGACCGCGCAACGTCGGGCGAGGTGATGATCGGCGACACAGCGCTCAGCCTGCTCAGTGAGAAGGAACTCACCCTGCTGCGCCGCGAGCGCATCGGATTCGTCTTCCAGGCCTACAACCTGATTCCCACGCTCTCGGCGCGCGAGAACATGGTGCTTCCACTCGAACTCGCGGGACGGAAACCCGACGCCGACTGGTTCGATCAGGTCGTTGCGGCCGTCGGGTTGGGCGATCGCCTCACGCATCGGCCCAACGAGCTCTCCGGCGGTCAACAGCAGCGAGTCGCCGTTGCCCGTGCCCTGGTTGGGCAACCCGACATCATCTTTGCCGACGAGCCGACCGGCAACCTCGACAGCCAAACCGGCCACGAGATCCTCGACTTCCTCAAGGTTGCGGTGCGTGAGCTCGACCAAACGATCGTGATGGTCACACACGACCCGCTCGCGGCGTCGTACACCGACCGGGCGATCTTCCTCACCGACGGTGAGATCACGTCGGAAATGAACGAACCCAACGCCGACGAGATCTACAACCACATGCGCTCCCTCGGCGCCTGAGGTCCGACATGATCCTGAAACTCGTTCGTCGAAACGTTGCGGCCACCAAGGGTCGCCTCCTCCTGATGCTGTTGAGCATCGTCATCGGCGTGTCCTTCGTCAGCGGATCGTTCCTGCTCGCGGACAGCCTCCGTGCGATCTTCAGCGATGTCTCCGAGCAGATCTTTGCCGGCGTCGATGTGCAGGTCCGTGCTGTCGAATCCGAGCTCGCCACAGGCGAGGATGCCACCCGATTCTCCGACGAGGTGCTCGACCAGGTCGCCGATCTGCCCGAGGTCGAGTATGCCGAGGGCGGCCTCTTCGCATTCGAGCAGATCTACACCGTCGACCCCGAGGGTGAGGTCAACCGACCGCAGGGTCCGCCGGTGCTCGCCAGTTCATGGGCCGGCCCGTCGCCGGTTTCCTCGTGGACGCTGATCGATGGGCGCGCGCCGGGGCCCGACGAGATCGTGATCGACACCCTGCAGGCCGAGGTTGCGGAGATCGCGATCGGTGACACGATCCCGATCGTTGCTCCGGCCATCGAGAATCCGGTCGAGGTGACCGTGGTCGGGACGGTGGTCTTCGGCGACGAGGCGAGCGGCGGCGTGTCGCCCTACTTCAACCTCTTCGACCTGACCACCATGCAGACACTGATGGGTGCTGAAGGGTTGCTCGATGGCATCGCCCTCAACGCGGTCGACGATGTCAGCAACAACCAGCTCATTGCCGCGGTCGAGCAGGCGACCGACTTCAATCCCGCCCTCGAAGCGGTGCCCGGCGCCACGCTCGTGCAGGAGCAGAACGACGAGTTCGGCGAGATCATCGACATCATCGGCTACGTCCTGCTCGGCTTCGCCGTCGTCGTGCTCTTCGTCTCGATCTTCATCATCTACAACACGTTCGCCATCCTGGTGAGCCAGCGCATCCGCCAGTTCGGACTCCTGCGGTCGGTCGGCATGCTCGGCAGCCAGCTCACCCGCATGGTGTTCATCGAAGCGCTCATCATCGGTGTGTTGGCGTCGATCCTCGGCCTGTTCGGGGGCATCGGCATCGCCAACCTGCTCAAGTGGATCTTTGCGACCGCATCTGATGGTGGCGGCTTCCCCGACGGCCCGCTGGTGTTCCGCCTGCGGACGATCATCATCGTCTTCGCACTCGGCATCGGCGTCACCCTCGGGTCCGCGATGATCCCAGCCTGGCTGGCCCAGCGGATCCCTGCGCTTGCCGCGCTGCGCGACGGTGCCGCCGGCGCGGAGAGCTCGTATCGACGACGTCTGACCATCTCGACCGTCCTGCTCATCGCCGGCGTTGGACTCTACGGCGCCGGTCTCTTCGCCGGCGGGCTCTCGGTGTCCGGCCGCCTCTCGCTGCTCGGTTTCGGAGCCGTACTGCTCTTCCTCGGCGCCGTCGCCGTCAGCGTGTTCTTCGCCGCGACGGTCACCCGGTTCATCGGTGCGCCGATCGAGCGACTGCGCGGACTCACCGGACGCCTGGGTCGCGACAACGCCAGCCGCAATCCGCAGCGTACGGCGGCGACCGCCGCGGCGTTGATGATCGGCCTTGCGCTGATCACCGGTGTGCTGGTGCTCGCCGCATCGCTGCGGTCCACGTTCGACACCATCCTCGAGGACAGCGTGGCCGCGGATCTCTTCGTGTACGAGGAGCAGCAGGGTCTCCCGTTTGCCGGCACCGCGGTCGATCAGCTGCTCGAAGTCCCCGAGATCGCCGATGTCGCCGGGTTTGTCGACGTGCAGGTGGAACTCGACGGCGAGGTGACCGGGGCCGCTGGCTTCGATGTCGCGTCGCAGGATCGGGTACTGAACATCGGTTTGGTGTCCGGGAGCTGGGACGCCGGCAACAA
This sequence comes from Actinomycetota bacterium, assembly GCA_039028435.1. Taxonomy (GTDB): domain Bacteria; phylum Actinomycetota; class Acidimicrobiia; order Acidimicrobiales; family UBA10347; genus UBA10347. The sequence goes on from JBCCIC010000003.1 coordinate 337,635, forward strand.
CGGTGTGCTGCTGTACACCGACGAGGCCGAGGACCTCGGTCTCGGACTCGGCGACTCGGTCAACGTGACCTTCGAGGACGACTTCAACGCCGACTTCGAGATCGTCGGCTTGTTCGACGACAACACGCTCTTGGCCAGCGACTGGGTCTTCGATCGCTCGGTTGTCGCCGCGCACTCGAATATCAATCAGGTCGGCTTCCTGGGCGCCACGTTCGTCGAGGGCGTAGATCCCGAGGCCGGTCAGGCTGCCGCCGAGGCGGCGATCGCCAACTTCCCCCAACTCGTGGTCCAGAACAACACCGAGTTCAAGGAGACGCAGGAAGGCCAGATCAACGCCATCGTTGCGCTGATCAACGGCCTGTTGTTTCTCTGCATCATCGTGGCCTTCATCGGCATCGTGAACACGATGGCGCTGTCGATCCTGGAGCGCACGCGCGAGATCGGTTTGCTCCGGGCGGTTGGCACCACACGCAATCAGCTGCGGTCCATGGTGCGGTGGGAGGCCCTCATCGTCGGCGTCTTCGGAGCACTGATGGGTGTTGTGTTGGGGCTGTTGATCGGGGTTGGTGCGGTGACGGCAATTCCGGACAGCTTCATCAGCGAGGTCAGCATCCCGTGGGGTTCTGCCATCACGTTCCTGATTCTCGGCGGTGTCCTCGGGGTCGTCGCGGCGTTCTTCCCCGCTCGTCGTGCGGCAAAGATGAACGTGCTCGACGCCATCTCGGCGATCTAGCCAGCTACGACCCGAGGATCTCGGCCACGGTCGAGATCGTGGTCTCGACGTCGTCGGCGCTCACGTCGAGGTGGGTCACCAGGCGTGTCTCACCGCCGTCGTAGCAGCGGACGAGGAGGTTGCGCTCCTCGGCCGCGCTCATGAACGCGTCGTCGCTTTCGATCGGCAGCCGTGCGAACACCATGTTCGTGGCGACGCTGGCGATCTCGATGCCATCGATGGCGCCCAGACCCTCGCCGAGACGTGCCGCGTTGACGTGATCGTCGACCACGCGTTCTCGATGGTGATCGAGCGCGTGCTGGCCGGCTGCCGCCAGCACGCCGACCTGGCGCATCGCCCCACCGAGCATCTTCCGCCATTTGCGCGCCTCTCGGATGAACTCGTGCGAGCCGACCAGAACGGAACCGATCGGCGCCCCCAGGCCCTTCGACAAGCAGACGGACACCGAATCGAACGGCTCGGCGATCGCGGCCGGAGCGACCTCGAGGGCGGCAGCCGCATTCCAAAGCCGCGCCCCGTCGAGATGTGCATTCAGCCCGCGAGCGCGGCCGAACGCCACACTCTCGTGCATGCGCTCGACCGTCTGCACCTTGCCGTCATGGGTGTTCTCGAGACAGAGCAGCTTCGAGCGGGCAAAGTGTGGATCGTCCGGCTTGACCGCCTGGGCGACGTGGTCGAGATCGAGGGAGCCATCGGCGACCATACGCACCGGCTGGGGTTGGATGCTGCCCAGTACTGCAGCGCCGCCGGCCTCGTACCAGTAGGTGTGGGCGTGGTCACCCACGATGTACTCGTCGCCGCGTCCGCAGTGCGCCAGCAGGCCGCACAGGTTGCTCTGTGTGCCGCTCGACACGTAGACCGCCGCCTCCTTGCCGAGCAGTTCCGCGGTCTGGGCTTCGAGGGCTTGCACCGTGGGGTCGTCGCCGAAGACATCGTCGCCAACGGCGGCGGAAGCCATCGCTTGGCGCATGCTGTCGGTTGGTCGGGACACGGTGTCGGAGCGGAGATCGATCACGCAGGTGACGCTACCGGGGCGTCTACCGTTGCGTAGTGGTTTCCTCACTGGCGGACCTCGCCCTCGACTGGTGTCACATGAAATCGGTGACGGCCGCGTCGACGTCGGGCAACTCCGACCGGGCGCGCCGTAGCGATCTGGCCCGGTGGGCCCGTGCGATCCGGGAGGTCCGAGGCGACCAGGTCGATGACGACGAGATGCTCGACATCGAGTCCGATCTGGAACCCCTGACGACCGCTGACCTCTCCTCCGAGCGCCTGCTTCGCGCCCTGGACCTGCTCAAGCACACCTACTCCCCCGCCACCATGCAGCGTCAGACGAGCACGATGCGCGGGTTCTGTCGCTGGATGGTGACTCGCGGGCATCTCGACACAAGCCCGTTCGACGACGAGATGCTGCAGGTACGCGGGCGCGGCGAGCAGGCCGTTCGTGCCTTCACCCCGTCCGATATCGAGGCGATGATCGAGGCCGCCGAGTCGCCACCGTCGGCGGCACGATCGGCGTGGCCGGCCCGCGACGCGGCAATCATCGACTTCCTCGCATCGACGGGAACTCGCAACGGCGAGTGTGTTGCGCTGCGCATCGGCGACATCGGCGGTGCAGACCGGCCGGTCCTGCACATCCAGCGAGGCACCAAGTCGGGTCGCGCCCGCGAGGTGCCGTTGGCTGCCCACACGATGCGTCGGCTCCGTGTCTGGCTCGAGGAACGAGGCTCGCGTGGCCTGGCCACGGGCCAACGCGAGGCACTGTTCGTGCGCAACGACGGTCGCGACTTCAGCACCGACGCGCTCTATCACCTCGTCAAGCGGCTGGCCCATGCGGCCGCAGCCCACCTCCCCGACGATGCCTTGGTGCATGGGCTGCGCCACCACTTCGGCCTACAGCTGGCGATGCGTGGGGTTCCTCCCGCAACGCTGCAGCAGCTGATGGGTCACTCGGATCCGCGGACGACGTCGATCTACACCCGCCACGCCAGTTTCGACCTCATCAACGCACTCGACGACGCCGGCTGGCTGTGAGCGGCCTCATTCCCGACATACCCGAACACGTCGTCGTTCGGTGCACGAACGAGGCGTGCCGAATGCGGTTTCCGGTCCCGGTCGGAGATCCGCGCCACGGCACCTGCCCTGCGTGCACCGCGCCGACCGTCGACGTCGAGCCCTCGCTGCGACCCGCGTTGCCCGAGGCCGGGGCGAACGTTGAGGGACGCACGGTCGGTGTGCTCGACAACATCCGCAGCGCGATGAACGTCGGGACCATGCTGCGAGCCGCCGACGGCGCACGCGTGGACCACCTCTACTTGGCCGGTCTCAGCCCCGCGGGTGATCACCCGAAGGTCGCGAAGACGGCACTCGGCGCAGAACGAACGGTTACTTGGTCACACGTGCCCGATGCGGTGACGACGGTGACCGACCTGAAGGCACGCGGGACCGTGATCTGGGCCTTCGAGGTGACCAATCGAGCGGTGCCCTTCGACGAGGTCGACCAGGTGCCCGAGGAGGTGGCCGTCGTCGTCGGCAACGAGCGGTCCGGGGTCGACCCGGGGGTGCTTCGGCTCGCCGACCGCCACATTTCGTTGCCGATGGCTGGGGCGAAGACAACCCTGAACGTTGGGGTTGCCTTTGGGGTCGCGATCTACGGCATTCGGTCGATCCGCGCACGCACCTGACGCGCCTCGGCGATCCGAGGGTCGGTGAGCGAGGTCAGTCGATCTCGCCGTCGCGGCGTAGTTCACCGCGCAGTTCCTCGAGGAGCGCATCGGCCGCTTCGCGCGCCTTCTCATACTTGAGCTGGGCGGGCGTCTTCTCGAACTCCGGCACCGCCGATCGCGCGGCAGGCGCCTCGTCGGTCTCGGCAGCTTCGGGCGGAGCCGGTTCGGCTGGAGCGGGTTCGGACGGAGAGGCTTCGGCGGCGGGAGTTTCGCTCGTCGCTGCTGCGGCGGGTGTGTGCTCGACCGGAGGCGAGGCAGTCGCGGACGCGTCGGTCGACCGAGCGGCGTCTTCGGCCACCGGTGCTGGAGGCTCGTCGCCATGAAGCTCGGCGACGACCCGGGCGGCGATCTCCGCCGGGGTTTCGGCTCGGCCCGATGCAACAGCCGGCGTCTCCGGCTCGGAAGTCTCGACCACCTCGACAGCCTCGGCAGCCTCGACGGCGGCGGGCTCCGGCGGCACCGGCGTGGTGAGATCCGGTGCGGAGTCGGCTGGCTCCGCGGTCGGCGACTCCACCGACACGTCGTCGACCTGGGCGGACTCGGCCATCGCCGCTTTGTGGGTCGCGATCGCGGCAGCGATCGGGTCCTCAGCAGGCGGCGCGGGTTCGGTTGCCACGGCGGCGGCTTCCTGGAACGTCGATGCGGGCGATTCGGCGGTGGATCCGGCTGGTTCGGTTACCGCGTCGGGTGCGCCGTCGGCGGCGGCCCGGTCAGCCTCGAGCGTGGGGGCGGACGCCTCGGGTGGTGCTGCAGCCTCGGCACTCGGCGGGTCGCTGGGCGCCGGTTCCGAAGGCTCGGCCACGGAGCCGGCGTCGGCATCGCCCTCGGTTGCCTCGCCCTTGCCCTGGAAGGCGGGAACGATCGCTTCTTCGCCGGGACGAGGGGCGACCCATGACAGGTCGCCGGCCTCGGGGGTCTTCTCCTCGACCGCTTTTTGCACGGGTGGAGCCTGCTCGGCGACGACATCGTCGCCGGAACGCACGGACCCGTCCGGGAGCACGATCTGGGTGACCTGAGGCGGCTCTCGGTCGGCGGCTGCGGTAGCAGCAGCATGCGCTGCAGCCTGCTTGGCCGCGGCAGCTTCGCTCTCGGCCTGGCGGGCCGCTTCTTCCTGGGCCGCGGCTTCGGCCTTGACCTTCTCCGAGATCTTGTCCACGCGCTCATCGTTCTGGCGCGCCTGGCGTTGGAGCGCTCTGAGCTTTTCGGACGGCGTCATCTCGAGTTCTGCCTCACGATCGGTGAGCTCGCGGTCAATACGTTCCTTGAGACCATCGGCGGCCTCTTTCAGGTCTTCGGCCTCGGCTTTGACGAAGTCGCTGACTTTGTCAAAGAGACCCATCTGTCCAAGTTACCGAACCCGACGGGAGAATGGCATGAGGCCCACTGGTTGATTGTGCATCGACGGCAACGTGGCGAGCCACATGGCAATCAAGGTCCCATCGGCGTAATCGTGGCATCCATGATGAGTCGCACCGCCTCGTCTGAGCGAGCGCCCACCATCACGGCAGTATTGGGTTCTGCCCCATTGGGTCGCTGGTCGCAGAGCGTCATGCCTCGGGTGTGTTCGCCCCGCAGTTCAACGGCGACGTGCATCGACGCGCGCTCGAAAAGGTCCGGTCGGACGACCTCGAGCACCGCGCACGGGTCATGCATCGCAGTCTTGGCGATGCCGTACTCGCGACGGCTGTAGTCGGAGTAGTAGTCGAGCGCGTCGGCGGCGAAGCGCGCGGTTTCGCTGCCACTGGCTCGGAGCGCCTCGGTATCGGGACCGCCCATCCGCACGAGGCGCGTGAGGTTGAGTCCGGCCATCGTGAGGTCGAAGCCAGCGCGGAACACGATGTCCGCCGCCTCGGGGTCGGCCCAAATGTTGAACTCGGCGGCCGCGGTCACATTGCCCATGTCGAGCGAACCGCCCATGATCACCAGGCGCGGCATTCGCTTGGCGAAAGCCGGGTCTCGCTCCACCGCAAGGGCGATGTTGGTGAGCGGACCCACGGCAACGACCGTCGTTTCTCCATCAGCGGTCAGGTCGAACAGCGCGTCGACCGCGTCGTCGCCGGCGACATCTCGATCGAGCGGCGGCAGCGTCACGCCGCCGAGGCCGGACTCGCCGTGGACGTGCCGGGCGTCTTCGATGACGTCGCCGTTGAGAGGCCCTGGTGCACCGCGGAACACCGGGACATCGGCACCGCAGAGTTGCAGAACGCCGAGGGCGTTTCGGGTCGTGTGTCCAAGTCCGACGTTGCCGGCGACACTCGTGATCGCGACGAGGTCGCAGTAGCGCAGCGCCGTGAAGATGGCGAACGTGTCGTCGACCCCGGGATCGCAGTCGAGCACGATGCGCGGCCGCTCGTGCGAATCGGACTCGGTCACGGCAGCTCCAGTAGGTCGGCGACATCGGCGGCCGTCGGCAGCGATGACTGTGCGCCAGGTCGGAGGGTGGTGGCGGCGCCGACCATCACGCCCCAGGCGACGGCGTCGACCAGCGATCCGCCCTCGGCCAGGACGTCGGCGAGGGCGCCACAAAAGGCGTCGCCTGCGGCGGTGGTGTCGACCGCCCGAACGGCCGGAGCGGGCTGGTGCCGTACCTCGGTCTCGTCGACCAACAGCGCTCCTTGGGCCCCCAGGGTCACGACGGTGCGGGCGGACGGAAGCAGCCGGGCTTGGTCGATGACTTCGTCGAAGGTCTCGGCGGGCGAACTCCCGCTCAACAAGGCCAGCTCGGTCTCATTCGGAACCAGGATGTCGACGGATTCGAGTAGTCGGGATGTCAGCGCCTGCGCCGGCGCCGGATTGAGGATCACGAGCCCGTTGGCGGATTCGGCTGCCTCGGTGATGGTCTCGACGGGCACTTCGAGCTGCAGCAGCGTGACGAGGGCGCGCTCGAGCATCGGCAACGCGGCTTCGAGGTCGACCTCGCCCACGTGGGCGTTGGCGCCTGGGCTGACGACGATCGAGTTGTCGCCGTCCGGTCCCACGGAAATCAGCGCGATGCCCGACGGTGTACGAGGCACCGTCCTCAGATGTTCAACCGACACGTCGTCGCCGACCAGCGCTGCTCGCAGCTCGTCGCCGGCGGCATCGTCGCCCACGCAGCCGACGAAGCCGACCCGGCGGCCGAGTCGAGCCGCGGCTACCGCCTGATTGGCACCCTTGCCGCCCGGAATCCGAGCATGGTCGCCTCCGAGGACGGTCTCCCCTGCAATGGGATGGTGCGGCACGGGCACGACGATGTCGAGGTTGGCGCTCCCGACCACACAGACCTCGATCGGGTCACCATTCTCGCTCGGCACGTGGCGAACCATAGTGGTCGGGGGCCGAGCCATCGCACCGATGCGGTGTGCCGGATGGCTCCCCGTTCGACCACGTGATCGGCGTGGAATCCGGGCACCATGGAGGGTGCATGGAGAGCCAGAAGCCAGACGGAGCGCACCGCGCCGACATCGTGGTGATCGGTGCCGGTCCCGCCGGCGCCGCGGTCGCGATGCGGGCGGCCCGCGGCGGTGCCAAGGTCGTGGTCTTCGACAAGGCGCCGTATGGCCGCGACAAGGTCTGTGGTGACGGTCTGACCCCACGAGCCGTGGCTGCCCTCGAGGCGCTGGACATCGAGTTGGGCGATGCGCACCGGATCGAGGGCCTGCGCATGATCGCCAACCGCACCGAACGCGAGTTGGACTGGCCGTCGGGAACCCGCTTCCCGGACCATGGCGCCGTATGGCCGCGCCGTCGGCTTGATGCGGCGTTGATCGACGGCGCCACCTCGGCGGGAGCCGACGTGCGTTGGGAGACCGAAGCCCTCCCAATCCTCGAGGACGGCCGAGCCGTGGGCGTCGAGGCAGGCGGCGAGCGTTGGTCTGCAGACCTCGTCGTCCTCGCCGCCGGAGCGCCGGGGGCTGCGGCGCGTCTGCTCGGTGCCGAGCGAGTGCAAGACGAACCGTTCGGCCTGGCGATCCGTACGTATGCGGAGTCGCCTCGTCATGCCGACGACATGCTCGAGGCCTGCCTGACACTCGAGGACGAAGACGGCACCCCGGTCCCGGGCTACGGCTGGATGTTCCCGGCCGGCGACGGCACCGTCAATATCGGCGTGGGTGCGCTCAGCACGATGAAGGGCTTCAAGAAGCTCAACCTCAACACGCTGCTCGAGAGCTATCACGGTCTGGTTCGCGAACCATGGTCGCTCGGTCCGTACCTCGAACGCCCCCGTGCATGGCGCCTGCCGATGAGCAGTCAGCAGCGGCACGGGCCTGGCTGGGTCGCGATCGGCGACTCTGCCGGACTCGTCAATCCGATGAATGGTGAAGGCATCGACTACGGGCTCGAGAGCGGCATCATCGCCGCCGACCTGTTCTTGGAGGATCCGGCGACCACGCCCGAGCGATACGACCGCGCCATCGCCGAGCGCTTCGACGGCTTCCTGGCGACCGGGCGCCGGTTCAGCTTCTTGATCGGTCATCCCTGGATTCTGCGGTCGGGTCTTCGGTTGGCGGTCGGAACCGACACCCTGGCGAACATCACCCTCCAGGTCATGGGCAATCTTGTCGATGGCGACACGCCCGGCGCGGCAGGCCGAGTCTTCCGCGTGACCGAACGTGCCCTGGCGGTGGCCGACCCATTGCTCCGCCGCTCGCGCGCCGCCGCCTGATCGGCTCCGGTCGCCGGCAGCCGAGCAAGACAGGCCGAGCGGGTCGAGCCGAAACGTCCTCTGGCCGCTTGGTGTCGGCCGATAGCGTGTGAGGCCAGTCAACGGAGGAAACCATGCGCTGGTCACAACTCTTCGCTCCCACGCTACGCGACGCACCCAGCGACGCCGAGGCGGTGAGCCACCAACTGCTGTTGCGCGCAGGCTTCGCTCGCCAGCTCCACTCGGGCCACTACTCGATGCTGCCGTTGGGCTGGAAGGTTCACGAAAAGGTCGCCGACATCATCCGTCTGCACATGAATGCGATGGGTGCCCAGGAGTTCCACCTGCCGGCCATGCATCCGGCGCGCATCTGGCAGCAGTCCGGCCGGTGGGAGGTCATGGGCGATGAGATGTTCCGGCTCCAGGACCGCAAGGGCGCTGATCTCGCGATGGGCATGACCCACGAGGAGATCTTCGCCGGCCTCGCCGCCGAGATCAGCTCGTACAAGGACCTGCCCCAGCAGTGGTATCAAATCCAGAACAAGTTCCGTGACGAGCCGCGGCCCAAGAGCGGACTGCTCCGCGTGCGCGAGTTCTACATGAAAGACGCGTACAGCTTCGACCTCGACGAGTCGGGCCTCGATGCCAGTTTCGATGCGTACCGCGACGCGTACATCCAGATCTTCAAACACCTGTCGCTTCCCGCAGTGCCGGTCGAGGCGTCCTCGGGCGCAATGGGTGGCAGTGGCTCGAACGAATTCATGGTCCCGTCCGATGCCGGCGAGGACGACGTCGTCATGTGCGACGAGTGCGGCTATGCCGCCAACGTCGAACGCGCGACTTCTGCGCTGCCCGCGATCGATGATGATGCGGGCCCCGATGCGCCCGAGATGTTCGACACCCCGGGGGTACGGACCATCGCCGCACTCGAGAGCTTCGAGGGCGGGGCCGCAGCCGATCGTCAGATCAAGACGATGGTGATGGTCGCTGATGGCGAGATCGTGCTGGCGCTGGTTCGCGGTGACCACAACCTCAACGAACAGAAGTTCATCGACGGGTTGGGTGCGGTGAACATCCGGCCCGCATCGCCGGACGAAGCCAAAAAGACGCTCGGGGCGATGCCGGGAAGCCTCGGAGCGGTGGGCATCGAGGGCGTGCGGATCGTGGCCGACCATGCGTTGGTGGGTCGCACGAACATGACCACTGGGGCCAACGTCGACGACAAGCACTACCGAGGGGTGTCCGTCGAGCGCGACATCGCGGTCGACGAGTGGCTCGACCTTCGTACCGTGGTTGTCGGCGAGGCTTGCCCGTTGTGCGGTTCCGAACTCAAGGTGATCCGTTGCATCGAGGCCGGACACATCTTCAAGCTCGGACGGCAGTACGCCGAGGTGATGGGCCTGTTCGTGCTCGATGGAGACGGCCAAAAGCAGGTGCCGATCATGGGGAGCTACGGCATCGGAGTCGGCCGCGCGATGGCTGCCATCATCGAGACACATCACGATGACAACGGCGTGGTGTGGCCGGTCGCCGTGGCGCCGTTCGAGGTGGCGATCGTTGTCGTGAGCCTGCGCGACGATGCGAGCGTCGAGGCGGCCGAGGCGATGTATCGCGAGCTTCGCCAACGCGGCATCGACGCCGTGATCGACGATCGCGACGCCCGCGCTGGCGTGAAGTTCTCCGACGTCGAACTGATCGGCATCCCCTACCGGATCACCGTCGGTCCGAAGGGTGTCGAGGCTGGGGTCGCCGAGCTCACGACACGGATCGATGGCGAAACCACCGAGGTTGCGCTCGACGCCGTGGTTGACCAGGTCGTTGCGACCGTCGAGGGTGAGCGGGTTCCGGCCGGCGCCGAGCCGATCTTCCGCTGATCGTCGCTGCGCTGCAGCACCCGCTACGGGATCGAAGGACGCGAACGCAATGGCCCCTAGGATGCGGCCGTGCGTCCAGATCTCTATCGCCTCGAAACGCTCACGCTCCATGCCGGGCATGAGCCGGATCCGGTGACCGGCGCTCGCGCCGTCCCGATCTATCAGACGACCTCCTACTCCTTCGACTCGGTGGACAGTGCTGCGGCACTGTTCAATCTCGAAGAGCCCGGACACATCTACAGCCGGATCTCGAATCCGACCGTGGCGGTGCTCGAGGAGCGCCTGGCGGCGCTCGAGAACGGCTCCGGCGCCGTCTGCACCGCCAGTGGTCAGGCGGCACTGTTTCTCGCCATCGCCACACTGACCGGCGCGGGCGGTCACATCGTGGCGAGCCGCAACATCTACGGCGGCAGCCACCAGATGCTCAACGTGACGCTGCCGCGATTCGGGATCACCACGACCTTCGTCGATCCCCGCAAACCTGACGAGTTCGCGGCTGCGATCACACCCGAAACCAAATTGGTGCTGGCCGAGATCACCGGCAACCCGGGCCTGGAGGTCCTCGACATCGAGGCAGTGGCCGACGTCGCCCATGCCCACGGCCTTCCGCTGATGGTCGATTCGACGTTCACCACGCCCTACCTGATCCAACCGATCGAGCATGGCGCCGACATCGTCATGCACTCGGTCACGAAGTTCCTGGGCGGGCACGGGATCGCGGTCGGCGGCGCACTGATCGACGGCGGGCGTCTCGATTGGTCGTCGACCGATCGGTTCCCGACGCTCACCGAGCCCTACGCGGGTTATCACGGCCTCTCGTTTGCCGACGAGTTCGGCCCGGCGGCGTTCTCAGCCCGTGCCCGCGCCGAGGGTTTGCGGGACTTCGGGGCAACCATGAGCCCCGGCAACGCCTTTCATCTCATTCAGGGTGTGGAGACGTTGAGCGTGCGAATGCAGCGCCACGTCGAGAACACGCACGCGGTGATCGACGCCTTGCTGGCCAATGATGCCGTCGCCTGGGTCCGTCACCCCTACGTACCCGAACACCCCGACCACGACCTCGCCAAGCAGCTGCTGCCGCGAGGGGCCGGCGCGATCTTGAGCTTCGGCGTCAAGGGCGGCCGCGAGGCCGGGCGCACCTTCATCGAGTCGGTCAAGCTGGCCTCGCACCTGGCCAACGTCGGCGATGCGAAGACCCTCGTGATTCACCCGGCCAGCACCACACACCAGCAGATGAGCGCCGCGGATCTGGATCAGGCCGGCATCGGCGAGGACCTCGTCCGGCTCTCGGTCGGCCTCGAACACGCCGACGACATCATCGAAGACCTGTCGCAGGCGCTGCGCCGGTCCCAGAAAGGACGCTGATGACGACCTACGAGTTTGGTGACAACACGGTCGAAGGAGCGTCGGGCGGTCGCGACCTCGGCAGCGATGGGCCCCTCGTGATCCTCGTGCACGGTGCGGCGATGAATCGCAGTGTTTGGTCACTCCAGACCCGCTGGCTCGCTCATCACGACCTCCCGAGTCTCGCCATCGACCTACCGGGCCACGGCAACAGTCCGGAGGATCGCCGCGAGTCGGTCGAGGACTACGCGGACTGGCTGGCCGGGGTGGTCAACGCCATCGACCGGCCGGTACATCTCGTCGGCCACTCCATGGGATCCTTCGTCGCCCTCGAGACTCCGTCGCGCGCCGACGTTGCATCGATCACCCTCGTTGGGACGGCCTCCGCCATGCCCGTGCACCCCGCGCTGCTCGAGGCCGCCGAGGCCAACGACCCGCTCGCCGCGGCCCTGATGAGCGGCTGGGCGTTCGCACCAGGCAGCCGCACCGGGGCCCATCCCTCCCCCGGCTCGTCCATGGTTGGCGGGACCCAGGCGTTGATCGGGCAGGCGGCACCAGGTGTGCTCCATAGCGATCTTTCCCTGTGCGCGGCCTACCAGGGCGCCACCGACACCGCGGCGTCGGTCGAGGTGCCCACCACGTTGCTCCTCGGCCAGGTAGACCGCATGACTCCGGTTCCTGCGGCCAAGCCGATCATCGAGGCGATCGGGCACGCCCGAACCGAGATCGTGCCTGGTAGTGGTCACATGATTCAGATCGAAGCACCGGCGGTGACCCGAACCGTGATCGCCGAGACGGTCGCCGCCGCCTGAGACGCCAATGAGCGACGAGTCGGCGGACCACGTCGAGAGCGAGGAATCGGCCGAGGAGGCCGAAACCGACGCGACCGAAACCGACGACGCAGCGAACGACGCGGCGCCGAACGGTGCGGTGCCGGAAGCTCGAGAACCGATCATCAAGCCTCCCAAACCGGGCCGAGTGCGCTTGCCGCGTCCGTCGAGTCGCCGGTGGGGTATGAACCCCGAAGATCGCATCCGCGTCATGGAGGCGTGTTTGGTGCTTCCCGGCGCCGGTTGGCTCATGCACTTCGTGCTGATGATGGGCATGTCGGTCATCGTCGCCATCATGGGCCTGAGTGCGAACTCACCGGCATTGGTGATCGGCGCGATGCTCATCGCGCCGCTCATGACCCCAGTCCTGGGCATCGCCGCCTCGATCGCCATGGCGCTGTCCGACGCCATCGCTCGATCTGCCGTCACGGTCATCTGTGCGACGGTCGCCGCGATCGCAATGAGCTGGTTCATCGCCGGGTTCCTCCCCGGCGAGCTGCTCACCGACGAGGTCCTGTCCCGAACTGCGCCGGACGTACGCGACCTGGTCGTGGCACTTGCCGCGGGTGTCGCCGGCTCCTATGCGACCGCCCGGCCCGACGTTTCGAGTTCGTTGCCCGGTGTTGCGATCGCCGTGGCCCTGGTACCGCCGCTCGGCGTGGTCGGCATCACGATGCGTGCCGGCGAGAGCGCGCTGGCCCAGGGTGCGCTGCTCCTCTATGGCACGAACCTTGCCGCCATCGTCACCGTGAGCACGGTGGTGTTCATCCTGGCGGGTTTCGTGCCCGGGCGTCGCCTGGCCAGCATGGCGCCGCGCGTAGTCGCTGGCGGTCTGGTCGGCCTCGGATTGGTCATCGTGCTCGCGGTCCTCTTGACCACGCGAACGATCGACTCGGGCAATCGCGCACGCGACGTCGCCGAGATCCGCCAGGCGACGGCCACATGGCTCGAGGGTTCGTTCAATGAAGCCGAGGTCAACGTCAACGGCACCCGCGTGGAGGTCGAGGTCACCGGTCCACAGGAGCTTCCGCCGTCGGCCGCATTGGCGAGTGAGATCGAGCGAATCCTCGGGGTGCCACCCGACCTGCGCGTGACGTGGTTCCAAGGCCAGACCAGCGACTCGCTTGCGGCGGCCGAGGCCGCCGAGGCTGCCGTGGCGCGTTGGCAGGCGGCCGAGGCCGATGTGATGGCCGCCGCCGAGCAGTGGCTCGCCTCGGCCGAGAGCGAGAGCGAGATCACCGACCTCACGATCGGAAGTTCGGGCGTGGTCGTGACGGTGGCCTCGGCGATCTCACCGCCACCGCCGGAAGACCTTGCGGTGCTGCTCGAAGCCACATTGGGCGAGCCGGTTCCGGTCGAGGTCGGGTGGCGTGACCTGTCCGCCGAGGTCGCCGAGGCCGAGAAGCAAAGCATCGAGGAGACCGAGTCGGCGATCCGCCTTGCCGTCGCCGAGTGGGCTGGCGACCGGTCGGTCGATGTCGAAGCGGTGCGGTTCGACGGCTCCCTGGCACTCGTCGATCTGATCGGCGAGGTCGCGCCCGACGGAGGCGACCTCGACGGCGTGCTACGCGAGGTGCTCCCGGCCGACGCCGAGTTGCGGGTGTACTTCATCCAACGACGCCCGGTGATCCCGTTGCCGACGCCGACGGCCACACCCGAACCGACGGCCACACCCGAACCGACGGCCACACCCGAACCGACGGCGACACCGGTGCCGACGCCCACGCCCGAACCGACGGCCACACTCGAACCCACCCCGACGCCTTCGTGATGCCTTCGTGATGTCTTCGTGACGCTGCGGGCTGCCGCCGTCACGCCGGCCACCTGACAGCCGAACTCGGTCGCCTCGGTCGGCGCCCGGTGCACGGGCGCGTTGGGGCTTCAGGCCTCGGCTGGGTGATCGAACTCGTCGAGCAGTCGAATGAACAGGCCCGAGCGCACCTTGGGGACGAAATAGGTGGACTTGGCTGGCATGGTGAGCCCGCCATCGGCGACCTCGACCATGTCCGCAACGGTCACCGCCGGTACGAGGATGGGTACCCGCCCCTCGGTCGCGGCGTGGTCAGCAACGGCCTGACTGTCGCCCTCGTCTGGCATGTAGTCGACGTCGGCAGTCCCCTCGTTGCGAGCGACGATCGCACGGACGATCTCTCGTTCGACGATCGTGGGGTCGAGCGACCCGAGCCGGACGAGCGGGCTCCCGCTCACCGGTCGCTCGTCGAAGTGGACGGTGTGCCAGGAGCCGTCGGCGTACATGGCGACGCTCCCGCCCTGAGGCTCTCGACGGTCCTGATGCGGCTCGACGCGAAAGCGGCGGGAGACGGCTTTGACCAGATCGGCCTCGCTGAGACGCTCGGGCAGCCTGATCAGGCGGTGAAAGCCGGCGAGCGAGAGTGACTCGGGCGGGAAGATCGCCGCGAGCACCGGAACGTCGTGTCCGCTGTCGAGGATCTGCCCGTTCGCGGCAGCCCGATGGTGGCCATCGATGATGTAGATGTCGTCGTTGGCCAGGCTGGCGAGGATCTCGCTCTCCGTCGCCGCGTGGTCGACGCGCCACACACGCTGTATGAGCCCGTCGCCCCCCTCGTGCTCGAGTACGAGTGACTCGGCACCGACGGTGTCGAGCGCCGCGGCGAGACGGGCGCCGACCTCGATGGTGCAGGCAACCGGACTCGACGCGGCCCGAACATGGCTGAAGTGCTCGGCGAGAAGCGCGGCCCGCTCAGGCCGGGTGTCCTCGTGCGGTCGGGCGGCTCGGCGGAACTCCGACCCCAGGATCTCGCAAACGACGCCGCGCTGTCGATGGTCGCCCCGCTCCAATTCGTAGACCAGCAACGTCGGCGTCCCGGCCGCGTCGAGTACGTCGGCCGCGAGGAGTCGCTCGAGGGCTGCCCGGCCGCGCCGCACCAGGGTCGCGTTGTCCACGGTGTCGGCATCGTCCTCATCGGGAGCGCTGCGGGTCACGTGGAGGTAGCAGAGCGGGTGGTCGACCCGATATTGACGGCGCTGGGCGACGGTCAACGCGTCGTAGGCCGGCGACACGACCTCGCCGACTCGATCTGCACGCACGATCTGGCCCTGGAACGGGCGCACTGCGACCACCGGGTCCTCCAATGCACATGACGGATGTTCCGTCGAGCCCGTCGCTCGCCGGCTGGAACGCTCGATCTGAGCGACCGTCTTGAACGGTCGTTCAGTATGCCGCGATCGCGCCTGACGATCGCGGTCGATGCGTCATCCAGCTTGGGTTTCCGTGCGTACTTCGCCCGGCTGGAGTGGCCACCACCGCAGCTCGAGGGCTACCCACAGCAGGCGACTGCGTGCGTAGAAGGACAGTGGCACGATCGTCGCGACCGCGAGTGACGGGATGAGGACGGCGAGAATCGGCCCGTCGCCACCGACCAGGATGAATCCGACGACGATCACGACGACCAGTGATCCGAACGCGACGATCGTGTTCACACCCACACCACCGATGAACGAGCCGACCTGGCGCTCGAGGTCCAGGCCACAGCTCGGGCAGATGGGCTCGACCGATGCCGGGTGGCGGCTGATGCCCTTCCCTCCACACACGGGGCATCGGCGTCGGAGGGCTCGCGTGACACCACGTACGCCGCGATACTCGGGCACGGCGCAGTACTCCGGAGCGGCACCGGGTTCGGAACCTGAGCCGGCCATTTGGCCCAATCGCTGGTCCGGTTCCTGGTCCGGTGGTGTTTCGCCGCCCACACCTGCAGGCTACCGAGCCATCGCGTAGGGCTCAGCGGCCGCCCGGACCGTTGGTTGCGCGAATCGAACGTACGTTCTATCGTTCCCAGGATGACGCGAATCGCCCCCGCTCTTGTGGGTGCCAGCCCATCCCAAGGCACCCTCTGGGGCTACGGCGAAACCTCGGTTGCGCCCGTCACCGGACGATGGCAGGCGCTCGACGGTGCTTCGGCCATCTACCACCAGCCGTACTGGCTCCAAGGCGCTGATGCAGCCTTCGACGAGGTCGAGCGAGCCTGCGCGTGGCGCTCGATGCGGCGACCGATGTATGACCGAATCGTCGACGTGCCGCGCCTGATCGCCAATCCCGCCCGCGGTGCGCTTCCGTCACCGGCCCTGGTGCGCATCGTCGAAGGCGTTGAAGAGCTCCTCGGGATCCGCGCGGACCATGTCGGGCTCAACCTGTATCGAACGGGTGCCGACTCGGTCACGTGGCATCGCGACCGAATCGGTCGCCAACGCGACTGGAGCGCGATTGCCCTCGTCTCACTCGGCGGGCCTCGAACCTTCAGCCTGCGTCCTTGGGCTCCGGGTAATGCCGTGGGTTCAACGCGTCACCTGCGGCTCGAGAGCGGCGATCTCCTGGTCATGGCCGGTGCCTGCCAGCGTGATTGGGAGCACGCCGTCCTCAAGACGGCGACCGCGGCACCACGCATCAGTGTCGGCATCAGGAGCAGACAATTTCCACAGGGTCCACTCTTTGAACAAGCGGGGGTGCCATCATTTAGGTCAAGTCGCAATCTACAGTGACACCGCGGGCGGTCCGGAGGTCTGCAGTGAACAACATCAGAGCCCTATTCGTCGTCGCACTCGCGCTGCTCTTGAGCGGCTGCGGTTTGTTCGGTGGTGATGACACGGCCACAACGACGACCGCCGACGATCTGTCGGCCAACGAGGACTTCGTCGCGCCGACGGCCAACGTCGTGCAACAGATCCCGCTCGACGAGGGCGAGGACGGCGATGCGATGGCCGACGAGACCGACGGCGCTCCCCTGCCGACCGCCGTCACCATTCCGGCCACGCCGGTGCCGCCGGAGCCGACCCCCGATCGCTCACAGCCCACGACCTACGTGGTTCAGTCCGGCGATGTTCTCGGCCTGATCGCCGAGCGGTTCGACGTCGACATCGCCGAATTGCGTCGGGTCAACAACCTCAGTGGCAACCTGATCCAGGTTGGTCAGACTCTCACGATCCCTGCGGCCGACGGTTCGACCGACACCTCCAGCGGCACGGTGACCAGCACCGAGCCGGCCGACGACGAGACCGCGTCATCGTCCAGCACGCCAGCGGCCACGCCGACCCCGGTGAGCTGCGGTGCGGGTGCAGTCGGACACTGTGTGCAGTCCGGTGACAGCCTCCTCGGCATTGCCTCGCAGTACGGAACCACGGTCGACGAGCTCCGGGCCGCCAACCCCGGCATCGTCGGCGATCAGATCAATATCGGTGACCTGCTGACCATCCCGGGCCAGACCACGGCTCCGCCGAGCACCGACACCGGTAGCAGCGGCGGAACCACAGGTGGCACACCGGTTCCGACGGGCTTGCCGGCCCCGACCAGCGACGCCGACTGCGCGGCCCGCAATCCCGAGTTCCCGTTCTTCCATGCCGCGGACGGCCTCTGCTACGCCAACCCCATCGGCGGGACCCCGGTGCCGACGGCACAAGGTGCCGATCCGGATGCGGTGTGTGAAGAGGGCAAGTTCCTGTGGGAAGACGGCCTCTGCTACCCGATCCCCGGCGTGACTCCCACGCCGGCGAACACTCCCACGCCAGGCCCAGTCGTCGAAGACTTCTTCGGCTTGATCGCCGACGGTTGCGACCCGTGGGAGATCGAGTGGCCGTCTCGCGGCGATGGCGAGTGCTGGCCCTCCGCCGATGCCACTGCCGACCAGATCGAGCAGGGACGCGCGACCCGACCGACCTGAGCGGCTCTCCCGCTCCCGACATGCTTGATCGCGTACGACTGCCCCGCCGCCAACGGTCACCGTTGGCGGCGGTGGCGCGTCGGATCGGACTTGCGGTCGGCCTCGTGCTGTTCGTGGCCGTCGTCACGCTGCTGAACCGTGCCGGCTACGTCGACAGCACCGGCGGGGACATCGGCTTTCTCGATGCGCTCTACTACGCCTCGGTCACCGTGACAACGACCGGCTACGGCGACATCAGCGCGATCACCGAGACCGCTCGACTCACCTCGATCTTGTTGATCATGCCTGCCCGCATCGTCTTCCTGATCCTCGTCGTCGGAACCACCGTCGAGGTCCTGACCGACCAATCCCGAGAACTCTTGGCCACTCGCCGCTGGAGGAACCGCGTGAAGAACCACATCGTTGTCTGCGGATTCGGCTCAACCGGCCAGAGTGCCGTGGCCGAGTTGCTCAACCGAGGTGCGAGTACCGACGATGTCGTGGTCGTCGATATCGACGAGGACGCGGTCACCGCGGCTCAAGCGCAGGGTTTCGTTGCCGTGCACGGCAGCGCCACGCGCAATGAGATCTTGGAAATGGCTGGAGTGCCCGACGCCCGTTCGGTGGTCGTGGCCCCGAACCGTGACGACACCGCTGTGCTGATCACCTTGACCGTGCGAGAGCTCAACTCGACGGCCCACATCGTCGTCGGTGGCCGAGAGCGGGAGAACCTCCATCTCCTCCGCCAGGGCGGTGCTGACGAGGTCATCGACGCAACCGCTGCGGTGGGCCGCATGCTCGGCCTCGCAACGACCGATCCGGCAGCCGTTGCCGTCGTCGACGACCTGCTCGACGCCAGCAACGGGCTCGAGCTGGCCGAGGTCACGATCGGCCCCGAGGGACCGGCGCTCCACCCGGGATGCACGCTCATTGCCGTGATTCGTGATGGCCGCCGGTTGCCCGAGTCGCCGGTGCTCGAGGATCTGCGGCCCGGTGATCGAGTAGTCGTCCTCTCGGAGGCAGACAGCGCGTGAACCGCTCGATTTCGCCCATCTGAACACGCCCCGAATCGCACCAATGGTGCGCAGATGCAATACGGTATGGCGTTCGGTTCGGGCCGATCGGGAGCGACGTTGACGCAGCATTACGCCGGTTTTGACATCGGTGGCACGAAGACTCTGGCGGTGGTGGTCGACCGGGATGGCACGGTCGTCGTCACCAAGAAGACCCCGCGCCCGAAGGGACCGGACGAGACGGTCGCCCAGCTCTGCGGTTTGGTCGGCGACGTTGCCGACGAGGCGGGTGTTTCGATCGACGCCGTCGGCATCGGCATCGCGGGCGCGATCAGCCGCAGGGGTTCGGTCCAGTTCTCCCCCAACATCCCCGAGCTCGTGGACTTCCCGCTCGCGGATCATCTCGCGGACTGCATCCACGTCCCCATCGTGGTCGACAACGACGCAACCGCCGCCACCTGGGCCGAGCACCAACTGGGTGCCGGGCAGGGAGTCGACGACCTGCTCTACGTGGCTCTGGGAACCGGTATCGGTACCGGGTTCGTGCTCGATGGCCGTATCTATCGAGGCGCGAACGGCTTCGCTGGGGAATCCGGACACATCGTGATCGATCGCCATGGCGACCCTCACATCAGTGGTGTTCGCGGGCCCTGGGAGATGTACGCGTCGGGCAACGGGCTCGGCGCGCTCGCTCGAGTCTGGGCCGACGAAGGCCGCCTACCAGGCGTTTCTGCGATCGCCGGTGGTCAACCGGTCCGCGGCGAACACGTCAGCCGGGCGATCTCCAACGGAGACGCCGATGCCCTGACCCTGCTCGAGGCGTTTGCCGAGCACGTGGCGGTCGGCCTGACCAACCTGATCTATGTTCTCGACCCAGCGCGCATCGTGCTCGGCGGTGGCTTGGTCGACATCGGTGAGCCGCTTCGCGAGCGGGTTCAGCGTCAGGTCGATCAAACGACCCTTGGCGGCGCGTTCCGGCCGTCGGTGCCGGTGGTGCTCGCCGAGCTCGGGAGCCGGTCGGGCGCACTCGGTGCGGCCATGCTGGCCCGAGAACTCGTGAGCTGAATTGGCGGGCCTGGTACCGGACGTGCTGGCGCCGCGCCTTCAGTCGATGACCGCTCGGAGGCGCTCCAGCCGGCTCCTGGCGACGGCTGCCAGGACCTCGCCCCGATCCTGTGCCTCGGCCACGCTCGCTTCTCGCCAGACCGCTCGCCCCGCCATGAAGCCAACACAGCCGCGCTCGACGGCCGCCTCGACCTGAGCGAGGTAGTCCTCGAAGTCGCCGCCGCCCGAGAGCAGGACCCACGGGCGGCCGTCGAGTGCCTCGACAAGCGCGTCGAGGTGGTCGAAGCCCGGCCACGCGACCTTCATCAGATCGGCGCCGAGCTCAACGGTGGAGGAAACGGCGGCGATGGTGTCAGGACCGTGCTCGCCACCGGGGAACGCCAGCGGCTCGAGCAACAGCGGAAGGCCTGCAGCGTGTGACTGCTCGATCGCCTCGGTGATCACGCGCCGCTGCGCCTCGGCGTGGTCTTCGGCCGCTGGGGAGTAGTACGCAAGAAGCTTGGTGGCAGCAGCGCCCGACGCAGCTGCCTGAGCAGCGCTCCACCCTTCGAGGAGTTCGGTCGGCTGGCCCGACGGATCATTGGAGTAGCCCTGCGACTCGAGTGCCGCGGTGAATCCGACCCCCTCGGGCAAGATCCCGACGAGATCCGGTATCGAGTACTCGGGCTCGAGCATGACACCAGTCGCCGCGTCGGCGAGCCCGGTGATGATCTCCCGCTTCAGGGAGACGATCTCATCGCGCCCGACCCCGGCAGGGTCGTCCGGGGCGATCACCGCCCGCAACGAGTCCCGGTGATCGATCGCCAGAACCCCGATCCGCCCGGATTCGTTGCACAGGCCGTCGATCACGGGCTGACGACCGGAAGGGTCCAGGCACCCTCGTCGCCGTTGTCCCAAGCTTCGTCGATCCAGGTGAAATCGTCGTGGAAGCACGGCGGGGTTGTCCGCTGGCTGTCGACGAGTTCACCCGCCAGGTAGTTGAGAAAGTACATGTTCGAGCCCGGGCAGGCCACAGATGAGTGGTACCCCTTGGTCACGAGTGCGCAGTCGCCGTCGTTGAGCACCAACGTCTCGTCGAACGGCTCGTCGACCCGCCAATTGCGATGCATGGCGAAGCCCTCGGACGGATCGAGCTTGAACCAGTAGACCTCCTCGAGGTACGGCGAGCCGTCGTAGCCATCGTGGCAGTGCGGTGCCCACCCCGACCAGGTGCCGCGAGGAACGTAGACCTCGTAGAGGATGAGCCGTTCGGCCGGAATTGGGGGTGCCAGCACATGGCAGATCTGTCGATAGGCCGCTCCCCCGCCCCGCATCTCGGTCTTCATCTCGGGCGGCGTGAACAGGCGCTGTGGGTACAGCCCTTCGGCCGGCGCGGAGCCGATCGAGAACTCAAAGGCGCCGTCGGTGGTTGCTTGCACCGCCACCCCAGGCGGCAGGTAGAGCACCTCGGGCATCTGGGCGAACACGCTCGTGCGGGACACCTGATAGGTCTCCCCACCTGCGGTGAGCGTGCCGGACCCGGACAACGGCACGATCGCCGTCTCCTGGTCCGCGAGTTCGCTGGCGAACGCTTCACCAGCCGCCAGCGAGACGACCGAGAAGCTCAGATACTGCCAGCCCGCCGAATCGGGGGTGACGGCGAACTGGACGCCGGATCCGCCGCTCGGGCGGTAGATGTGCTCGTGCTCCATGGGGGACTCCCGGGTGCTCGGTGAAGAATCAGGGTGGACGTTTCAGGACCCGGTGGGGTCGACTTCGTCGACCCGCACCGGTCGGTGCTCGTTCATTGATCGGGCCGCGGCCATGCCGATGACGAGGGGTGCGCGCCCATCGGCACCGTCGACGAGCACGTGGGCCTCTCCGCGCACCGCGTTGGCGAAGGCCAACCACTGGTCGAGGTAACTCTGCGTGTAGCGCTCGACGAAGAAGTACGGGATCGTGGCCGATCGGCGGCCCTGCGACGTGCGGACGGCCGTCGTCGTGGTCGACGGGTTCTCGGATGCTGCGACTCCCTTGGACCCGAAGACTTCGACACGTTGGTCGTAGCCGTATACCGCCTGTCGGCTGTTGTCGATCGTGGTGATGGCACCGTTCGCGTGCCACAGCGTGATCACGGCGGTGTCGATGTCACCAGCGGCTCCGATCGCCGAATCGACAAGGACGGCGCCGGTGGCGAAGACCTCGACGACCTCGCTGCCGGTGACATACCTCGCCATGTCGAAGTCGTGGATCGTCATGTCGTTGAACAGGCCGCCCGAGACTTCGATGTAGCTGATGGGCGGCGGCGCAGGGTCGCGGCTCGTGATCCGCACGAGGTGTGGGTCACCGACTTCGCCCGCCGCAACCGCCTCGGCGACCGCCCGGTGGCTCGGGTCGAAACGTCGGTTGAACCCGATCTGGAGCAACACGCCGGCGTCGGCGACGGCGGCAAGCCCGGCGTCGACTTGCGCCACGTCGAGCGAGATCGGCTTCTCGCAGAAGATGTGGCGGCCAGCGGCCGCGGCGGCCTGCATGACGGCGACATGGGTGTCGGTGCTCGTGGCGATGCACACCGCGTCGGCGGGTGCGGCGAGTGCGTCATCGAGCGTTGGGTGCGCGACCGTGCCGAGCCGATCGGCGACCGAAAACGCGGCATCGGCATTGACATCGAACACCCCGGCCAGCGTGGCTCCGTCGATCTGCCGGGCAATCAACTCGGCGTGCATTGCACCGATGCGGCCGGTCCCGAGCACCGTGATGGAGACGGGAGCGGGCATCAGGTGACCCGCCGTTGGGTCTTGCCGTGTTCGAGCTCGGCCTTGGCTTCGAGTACGCCAGCGAGTTCCGAGACCTCGGGGATGCCGACTTCCCAGAAGGAGCCGCCTTCGGTCCACTCGTACGCGTCGGTGACCAGGGCGATCACCGTCGTGCGGTCGGCCGCCTTGGCCCTCTCGAACGCGCCTTGGAGCTCACCGATGCTGGTGACGGTCTCCGAGATTGCGCCCATTGCCGCGGCGTGGGCGGCGAAGTCGACCGGCACCGGGTTGACCACCGTGGGATTGTCGACGATCAGATTGTTGTAGGGCTCGCCGCCGGTGTTGGTCTGGAGCCTGTTGATCACGGCAAACCCGCCGTTGTCGCAGACGATCACGATCATCTTGTTGCCGTGCAGTACGGAGCTGTAGATGTCACTGTTCAGCATCAAGTACGAGCCGTCGCCGCAGAAGACGACGACGTCCTTGTCCGGCATCGCCTGGGCGGCCCCCCAACCGCCGCTGGTCTCGTAGCCCATGCACGAGTAGCCGTACTCGCAGTCGAAGCTGTTCAGGTGCTTGGCTCGCCAGCCATTGTTGACCTCACCCGGAAAGCCACCAGCTGCGGCGAGAGCAAAGGTGTTCTCATCGGCCAACCGGTCGATCGCTCCCACCACCTGGGCATAGGTCGGCAGTGCCGCCGAGCCGGCTTCGGGCGCCGCGGCGATCTTGTCGATGTAGGCGTGGTACTTCGCGGTCTCGGTTGCGGCGGTTGCCGCCCAGTCGTCATTGCTGCGCCAGTCACCGAGCTGCGTCGAGAGCTCACCGAGGGTGGCCCGGGCGTCGCCCACGACCGCGAGCGAATGGTGTTTCGTCGCGTCGAACCGAGCGGTGTTGATGCTGATCATCCTCATCTGGGGGTTCTGGAACACGGTCCAGGAGCCAGTGGTGAAGTCGAGCAGACGGGTCCCGACGGCGACGACGACGTCGGCCTCGGCGGCCAGGGCATTCGCCGAGGTGCCGCCGGTGACACCGATCGGTCCGGCATTCATCGGGTGGTCCCAGCGAAGGCTCGCCTTGCCGGCGACCGTCTCGACGACCGGGACGTTGTGCCGGGTCGCGAATGCTGCGAGCGTCGGTTCGGCGAGTGAGTAGTGGACACCACCGCCGCACACGATCAGCGGCTTCTCCGCGCGGCGAAGCGCCGCGACGGCACGATCGATCGCCTCGACATCTGCTCGCGGCCGAGCGATGTCGTGCACCCGCTCTTGGAAGAAGTCGACGGGATAGTCCCACGCCTCGGCACCGACATCTTGCGGTAGACCGAGGAACGCGGGCCCGCAATCGGCTGGGTCGAGCATCGTCTGGACGGCGTGCGGCAGGGAGTTGATGACCTGCTCGGGTTTGGTGAGTCGATCCCACCACCGGGTTACGGGTTTGAACGCGTCGTTGACCGTGATCGTGGGATCCCCGAAGTGCTCGACTTGCTGCAGCACCGGATCCGGCAGACGACTCGAGAACGAATCGCCCGAGATCAGTAGGAGCGGCAGGCGGTTGCTGTGGGCGACGCCGGCTGCGGTGACCATGTTCGTGGCGCCCGGACCGACCGACGAGGTGGCCACCATGATCTGGCGACGACGTTTGGCCTTGGTGTAGGCCACACCGGCCAGCGCCATGCCCTGCTCGTTCTGGCCCCGAAACGTCGGGAGTTCATCCTGCGCCCGTTCAAGTGCGTGGCCGAGCGCTGTTACGTTGCCATGGCCGAAGATGGCGTAGACGCCACCGAACAGAGGGGCGACGCTGCCATCGGCCTGCACGCTCTTCTGGGCGATCAGGTAGCGGACGATGGCCTGCGATGTGGTCAACCGGACGGTTTCCATCAGGGCCTCCCGATGTTGGTGACGTCTTCCCAGGAGCCGCTGTCCCAGGATCGGATCAAGGCGGACTGCACGCTCACGTAGTCGATCGCCTCGGTGAATCCCGGCTGGTGCTGCTCACCGGTGGCCACGGCGTGGAGGAACTCGTGTCCCTCGATGACCTTGAGGTCCTCGTAGCCGATGGCGTTGGCGTCGCCCGGGACGAAATTACCGTGGAACGGATAGCGATCCCCGGCGTAGACGGTCTGGTAGCCATCGTGATGTTCATCGTCGACCAGGAACAGTCGCATCTCGTTCATCGTCTCGAGGTTCCAGGAGAGTGCGCCCTTGGTGCCGTGCACCTCGAACGCCATTTGGCTCTGTGGGCCGATGATCGACCGCGATGCTTCGAAGGTGCCGATGGCCCCGTTGGCGAACTCGGCAAAGCAGCCCGCATAGTCCTCGTTGGTGACCGGTCCGGTCGGATCGCCGGGCGCGCCTCGGTCGTAGTGTGTGCCGCCGGGTTTGGGGAGCGGGCGTTCGGGAATGAACGTCTTGCGAAGGCCGGTCACCCGATCGATCGGGCCGATCAGCATGTGTGCCATGTCGATGCTGTGGCTGAGGATGTCGGTACTCACGCCATAGCCGGCCCCGTCGTGCTCGAATCGCCACGACAGCAGCCCCAGCGGGTCACTGCCGTACATCGAGAAGAACCGGCCCCGGTAGTTGGTGATCTCGCCGAGGCGCCCATCGTCGATGAGCTGTTTGGCGTAGCGGACCAGAGGCGCCCAGCGGTAGTTGTAGCCGACCCCCGTGATCACGCCCGCCGCACGCGCAGCCGCCTCGATCTCGGCCGTCTGTTCGGGCGTTCCGCCGACCGGCTTCTCGCAGAACACCGCCTTGCCGGCCTCGGCCGCGGCCATACACATCTCGACGTGCAACATGTTCGGCGAGCACACGGTGACGACATCGACGTCGTCACGATCGATCACATCCCGCCAGTCCAGGGCCGACTCGCGGAAGCCGAAGGAGCGGACCGCCTCGGCTCCCCGCTCGGCCAGGTTGTCGGCACACACCACCAGGTCTGGTTCGAAGGTGCGTTCGGGGAACAGGCTGGGAAGTCGGGCATAGCTCCGGCTGTGGGCTTGCCCCATCCAGCCGAATCCGATGACGGCGATGCCGAGTCGCTTGGAGGTCATGATCGTGCTGCTCGCAGTTCGTGGATCTCTTCGAGGGTGGGCATGTCATCGGCGCACATGAGGCGCCCGGCGACGATTGCACCGGCGGCGTTGCCGTTGCGCACGGAGTCGACGAGGTCGTGGTCGTTGACGAGTCCATGGACGAGGGCACCGCCGAAGGCATCGCCACTGCCCAGTCCGCACACCACGTCGACGAGGAAGGGCGGGACGACCTCGCGCCGCTCTCGAGTGGCAACCATCACGCCGTCCGCACCGAGCTTGACGATCGCTGCTTCGAGGCCACGATCGAGCAACGCATCGGCAGCGCGATCGGGATCGCGCTCCCCCACGGCGATGTCGCACTCTTCGCGGTTGCCGACGGCGATCGTGAAGTGCTCGAGCATTGGCGAGATCGCAGCCGTCGCCTGTTCCGGGCCGTCCCAGAACATCGGACGCCAGTCGAGATCGATGACCGTGTGCGGTCGTCGTCCACGCCACTCCAGCAGCGTGCCGACGGTCGTCGCACTCGGTTCGGCGTGAAAGCGCGATGCGGGCACCCAGAGGACGGGAACCTGCTCGATCACGTCGCGGGGGATCTCGGTGTCGAGGATCTGAAGGTCGGGTGCCGACGGTTCTCGGTAGAACACGATTCGGGGGTCCTCCGGTGGATCGAGAATGGCGAACGCCAGTGGGGTGAGCAGCTCAGGATCCGTTCCGATCCAACGACTGTCGACACCGAAGGTCTCGCGCAGTGCGTAGCGCACGTAGTCACCGAACTCGTCGTCGCCGACCTTGGTGAAGGTCGCCGCTTCGACCCCGAGTCGCGCCGCTGCGACGGCGACATTGGTCGACGTGCCGCCGATCGACTTCTTGAACGTGTCGATGTGTGTGGCCGACGCGTTGGACTGTTGGGCGTAGAGATCCACGCTCACCCGTCCGACGGTGAGCACCTGGGGAATCGATTCCGTCATGGCTCAGCCCGCTGGCGTTCCCTTCGAAGCGATCGCCGCCTCGAGTTCGTGTTGGAGCTGTTCGAGCTCCGCGCCACCCGCCATGAGCTGGGTGAGTTCGCTCTGCGTGACCTCGCTCTTGGCGAAGTTGCCCATCGATTTGCCCCGGTTGAGGATCAGGAAGCGGTCTCCGACGGGATAGGCATGCGACGGGTTGTGGGTGATGAAGATCACGCCGAGTCCACGCTTGGCGGCCTCGACGATGTAGCGCAGCACGACACCCGACTGCTTGACGCCGAGTGCCGATGTCGGCTCGTCGAGGATCAGCACCTTGGCGCCGAAGTACACGGCTCGGGCGATCGCCACCGACTGTCGTTCACCACCCGACAACGTGCCGACCGGCTGCTCGGTGTCGCGGATGTCGATACCCATCTTGGCCATCTCGTCCTTGGCGATCTGCTTGGCGGCGCCGCGGTCGATCCATTCGAGCGGCCAGACGCCCTTCGTGGGCTCAGAACCGAGGAAGAAGTTCCGCCACACCGACATGAGGGGCACCATGGCGAGGTCCTGGTACACGGCGGCGATGCCCCGATCGAGTGCCTCGCGGGGCGAGTTGAAGCGCACCGGATCACCCTCGAGGAGGAACTCGCCCTCGTCGTGTTGGTGGACACCGGCGAGAATCTTGATGAAGGTCGATTTACCGGCGCCGTTGTCGCCAAGCACACAGGTGACCTCGCCGGCATTGACCTCGGTGGTCACGCCTTGCAGGGCGATGATGTTCCCGTAGAACTTGGAGATGTCTTTGAGTTCGAGAAGTGCCATGTCCTGGTCCTGATCTCCTGGTCCTGATCAGCGGGCCTGCTCGGCCTGGGTGCGGATGAAGTTGTTGGCGATCACGGCGAGTAGCAGGATCACGCCGACGAACACGAAACGCCAGTCCGAGTTCCATCGGGCCGACGGGATCCCCTGGACCGCCATGGCCATGATGAGGGCGCCAATCGCTGCACCCAGGGTCGACCCACGACCGCCGGTCAGTGCGTTGCCGCCGACCACCGCGGCGATGATGTACTCGAACTCTTCGCCATCACCCGTGCTGGCCTGGATCGTGTTGAGACGGAACGCCAGCAGCAGGCCGACGAGCCAGGCGGCGAACGACACGATCATGAACAGCTGGGTCTTGGTGCGAGATGCCGGCACGCCGACCTGACGCGAGGCTTCCTTGTTGCCGCCCACGGCGAAGATCCAGCTTCCGAAGCGGGTACGCCCGAGGACCCAGGTGGCCAGGGCGGTGAAGCCGAGGAACCAGAGGATCCGCACACTGAAGTTCGTCGGGCCGATGCCGCCATCGAGTTCGGCCTGGGTCACACCGAGCAGGCGAACGCCGATTCCGAACACGACCAGCACGCCGCCCGCGATCGCCATGCCCCGACCGAGCGCGTCGGCCTCGGCGTCGGGTGCGCTCCGTGCCCGATGCAAGAGGGTGATGACGGCCCAGATGGCCATGAGTGCCGCGACAGCGAGCAACACGGAGAACATCTCGGTGCGGAACTTGTGCGTGGCGGAGTCCCAGCGGATGAAGAACGCCGCCGCTGCGACTCCTGCTGCGGTGAGCAGAAGGAGCAGCGAGCCGAGGGTGTGCGAGGAACGTCGTGCCCGGTTCACAGCCGTGAGCATCGAGGTCGCGGCGAGCCCGAGCAGGATCATGAAGAAGATCGCCCGAGCTCCCTGGATCGTGGCCTGGGTCAGGAAGAGCTGGGTCACGACGAACGTCAGAATGCCGGCCGTGCGCATGCGCATGCCCGGTGTGCCGAGCAAGACGGCGAGGCCGCGGGAGACCGCCGTGTCACCGGCGCTCAGCGCACTGGCGAACGCGTCGCCTCGCAGTCCCGTGATCCCCGCAGCGGCGAGGCCGACCAGGATCGAGATGAAGAACATCGCCCATCCGTTGATGCCCCACTCGACGACCAAGTTCGTGTCATTGTCCGAGTCCATCCAGCGGGCGATGACCATGCCCACGACGAGTGCACCGAGGCCGATCACGAGTGGGCTGACGTAGGAGCTCCCCTGGGGGCCCTCCCCGACGACGGTGTCCACGTTTCCGCCCGGCTCGTAGCGGGCCCGACTCCAACCGAGGAACCCGATCACCATGCCAACGGCGATGATCAGTGCGCCGACCCAGTTACCGCCGACGCTGTCGGTCGCATGGAGGCGCCACACGCCGACCACGGCGATGGCGGCGCCGGGCAAGAGTGCGCTGGCCCGCACCAGGCTCGGGACGGCATCGGCAACACCTTGCCCGTTGGCGCGATCGCGGTAACGCTGCATGACCGCGACCCCGGCTACGGCGATGAGCACCCCGACGAGGAAAGACGCCACCTGGAACACGCGATTGTCGCCGTCGACCAGGAAGAGCGCGTTGATGATCGTCGCCAGGCCGGCGAGGCCGACGACACCACCGCCGAGGAACGGCAGAATGCCGGCGGTGCCGATGCCAGGGCGTCGGCGGAAGTGCATCTCGTAGACGGCCAACGCGATGAGCGAAAGGCCCGCGAGCACACCGATCGTGTAGAGCCAGTCGCGCCACTCCCAGATGTGCTCGTTGCGCAACCAGTCGTACGCGAACACGTCGTTGAGTGTGGAGTACCCGCCGTCGCCGACGTCGATGAACGAACGGCTCACGCCGGCGAGTTCCTCGAGCTGGCGAAGATTGTCGTTCTCCGAAGCGGTTTCGACCGCGGTGACCAAGGCGCCGACGGACCCATCGCCCACGTCGAGCCCATCGACCGGTGTGGTGAGCGTTACGCCGAGGTCTTCGAGCAGGGCATCTTGCGCACCTCCGCTGGCGGCGCCGATGGCGAGCAGTTGTTCGATTCGCGCCGCGTCGGCGTCGATCAGTAGCTGGTCGAGGCGTCCGGTTTGGATCTGGTCGACGATCTGCTTGGAGAAGCCGAGCTTGGCGCCTTTGAGGACGAAGAACGAAGCCAGGGTGACGATGAAACTCGGCAGCCCGGTGCGGTCCACGACGGTTCCGTTGAACCAGCCCAATCCGAGCGCGGCGATCAAGGACAGCGGCACTGCGGTCCACAACGACAGGCCCCAGCCACCGGAATCTCCGACGACATCGCGGACCATGAGGATGAGCAGGATGCCGAAGGCACCGGTCGCGGCACCCGATGACAGGTCGAACTCGCCGCCGATCATGAGCATGGCCACTGCGACCGCCATGATGCCGAGGGGGGAGGCGGCAACGTCGAGAATCGACGACGCGCCGCTGGCCTTGCCGAACGGCACGGCGACGGCCCAGAAGATGGCCCAGATGGCGAGCGCACCGATCGCGGCGCCGATCTCCGGGCGGACGAGCATGCGTTGGAACACGCCTCGATAGGCCAGCCGTTCATCGGATTGCGGGCTGGCGGTTCCCGCTGTCGTGTCACTCATCGGTGACGTTCCCCCTCATCGTGGATGCACGGCGCGTTGACGGCGGTCGAAGCGGAGCAGCGTGCCAATCAGGTGCGTGCCGATCATGGAGCGAGGCCCCCGCCTCGTCCGTTGGTGGCATCGTTGTGCCCGAGGGCAGCCGCCGATGCAAGCGGCCGTCGCCGGGGCGGGAACACCGTGGTGTTCCCGCCCCGAGGACCGAGAATGCGACCGCTAGCGGTCGACGTGGTGGATCAGCGCGTGCCTTCGGCCGAAAGGGCCTTGACTGCACCGGCGTTCTCCGGCGTGACGAAGCCCGGACCGGTCAGGACCGGCTGACCGCCGCCTGCCTGGTTGGAGTTCGTGGCCTCGAGGTACATGAGGACGACCGGCAGGTAACCCTGGAGGTACTGCTGCTGGTCGACGGTGAACGCAATGTCGCCGGCCTCGATGGCATCGAGGAGCTCCGGCGTGAGGTCGAAGCCACCGATGACGAGGTCGCGGCCCAGGTCCTGAGCGGCCTGGAGACCCGACATGGCGATGACCGGACCGACGCCGAGGAAGCCGTCGATTTCGGGATTCGCCTCGAGAACGGCCTTGATGCCGTTGATCTGCTCAGTCTGGTCGGCGTCGAGGCCGACGAACTCGTCGATCACGGTGCCGTTGAAGGTCTCGGCGAGACCGGCACAGCGCTCTTCGAGGCCGACGTTGGACTGCTCCTGGCGACCGCAGAGCACTGTGGTGGCGCCGAGGTCGTTGAAGCGCAGGCCTGCACCCTGACCGGCGACGTCTTCGCTCTGGCCGATGTGGGTGGTGGCGCCGATCGTCTGGTAGTCGTTCAGACCGGAGTTCAGGGTGTAGACCGGAATGCCGGCGGCAACCGCATCCTGGAGCGGGCCGATGAGCTGGTCCGGGCTGGGCAGCGAGGCGGCGATGCCGTCGGAGCCCTCGCTGATGGCGGTGCCGATGTCCACGACCATTTGGCCGGGGTCGTTGTTGCCCGGCATCCACACGCACTCGACGCCGACATCGGCGCATGCGGCATCCATGCCGCGCTTGACGACGGACCAGAACGGGCCGTCATCGGAGTGCGTGATCATGTGGAAGGTCAGGTCGCCGCCCTGGGTCAGGTCGACGCTGTCCTCGCTGTCGCCGGCATCATCTGCGGCGTCACCGGCATCGTCTGCGGCATCGCTGGCGGAATCATCGGCGGCTGGTTCGTCGGCTGCTACCGGCTCGGCCTCGTCGCTACCGCCACAGGCGGCTGCGAACATGGCGAAAACCAGCAGCAGTGAGAGCCACTTCAATCGCTTCATTGGGAGTTCCCCTCCATTGGTTGTTGATGTTCGACGGCTGCCGCTTGAGACGACAGTCCCGCCAGATATGCGACGCTAGCCGCAATATCGTTCTTGGGTCCCGCATTCTCGGGAGGAAGATCGCCGACGATCGCGGCGTCTTGTTCGATGACGTAGAGGCCCTCGAAACCCCGCTTTTCCACCGCTTGCACGACCTCGGTAAGCGGGACGTCTCCTGCGCCGAGGTTGCAGAACATGCCGGCCTGGACACCTTCCATGATCGACCGCTCTCCATGCAGGACCGGAAGTGCCAAATCCATCACGACGTCCTTGAGGTGGACGTGGCGGATGCGGTCGTAGTGATGCTCGACGAAGTGCAGCGGGTCGTAGCCACCGATCAGCAGATGGCCGGTGTCGAGGGTGAAGCCGGCGCGGGTGTTGTCGAGGACTCGCTGGACGTCGTCGTCGGACTCGATCACCGTTCCGATGTGGGGATGAACCGCTTGGACGAGCCCGTTTTCGGCGCAAGCGTCCTCGATCTCGTCGAGAAACGCATAGGTGCGGCCCCACTCGCTGTCGCTCAACGGTCGACGTGGGCCCCAATCCCACGTCATGACCGGCGCGGTGATGAAGTAGCGCGCGCCGGTCGCGTTGAGGAGCGTGATGGCGTCGTCGACGGCTTGTCGCGTGGCAGCGGACTCGACGGGATCGTGGATGACGACGGGGATGAACGCACCGCACAGGCGCAGTTCGTAACTCGCCAGCATGTCGGTCAGCGCCTGCGGATCCTCGGGGAGGTAGCCGGCTGCGCCGAGTTCGGTCTCGCGGAAGCCAAGGTCGTGCATCTCGCGGAGCACTCGTTCGGGAGGGAGCTGGGCACCCCAACCGGGTACTTCGCAGATGCCCCAGGAAATCGGTGCAGCCGCGAGCTGATCGAGGACGTTCGCGGCGGCATCCGTCACGGCTGGCTCTCCCCTCATCGACCCACTCCGGATTGGAGCGCTCCAATCCAGTAGGGTCAACCTGCCACCAGAAGCCGTGGTGTGTCAAGTCTTTCCGCCTACGGTGGGCGCAGCCAGTCGTACGACACGCCGAGGAGTTCCCACCGCCGCTATGCCCGCGAAGCCGACGATGGACGATGTTGCCGAGCGCGCCGGGGTTTCGCGTTCGCTGGTCTCTTTGGTCTTCCGGAATGCCGACAATGTCAGCGAGCATCGGCGACGGGCCGTACTCGAAGCCGCCGAGGAACTCGGCTATCGCACCAACCGGTTGGCTCGAAACCTGGCCCAGGGTCGGTCGATGACGATCGGGGTGGTGATCGACGACCTCCAGAACCCCTTCTTCAGCCGCATTCTCGACGGGATCGAGCACTGCCTGGCGCCGTCGGGCTACCAGGTGCTGTTGGCCAACGGTGCCCGCAGCTCCGAACGAAGCCAGACCGCCATCACCACCCTCGCCGAACTCCAAGTCGACGGCTTGATCCTGGTCGGTACGCGCGGCGACGAAGCAGCGCTGCTCTCCCACGCCCGCAGTCGCCCCACCGTGCTGATCGCACGCCAGACCGACTCGGACCTACTCGACTCGGTTCGCGTCGACGAGCTACTCGGGAGTCGGTTGGCCGTGGAACACCTGAGTTCCCTGGGCCACTGCGAGATCGTGCACATCGACGGTGGGGGCGGTGCGAGCGCGGAGGAGCGTCGGAACGGCTACCGGGCGGCCATGGCCGAAGCCGGCCTCCAAGGCCATACCGAGGTCCTGCGCGGCGAGTTCACCCACGAGGCCGGCTCGAAGGCCGCGGTTGCCTTGGCGGCACGCCAGCAGATGCCGAGTGCCGTATTCGCCGGCAACGACCTCATCGCCGCCGGACTGTGGGTGCAGCTGGAGCGCAGCGGAGTCTCGATCCCGAACGATCTCTCACTGGTGGGTTTCGACGACTCGTCGTTCCCGGGATTCGGCGAGACTGGCCTCACGACGATCCGCCAACCCGCCCACCGGATCGGCGACCGTGCTGGCGAACTGCTTCTCGAGCGCCTCGACGGATCTCGCAGCGAATCCTGCCACGAGGCGATTCCGCCCACGATCGTGGAGCGATCGAGCACTCAGCGGCTCGATCTTGGAGCGCAGGCGTAGCTCTTCGACGCCCGTCGGCCGTTCAGCGGTCGGTGACCCCGGGCCAGTCGGAGAAGGGCAGGCCCGTGATCCGTTCGTAGGCCTCGGTGTAGCGATCCGTGGTCGCCTGGGTGACCGTCGCCGGCAGGGTCGGCGGCGGGTAGGTCTTGGGCCAGTCGAGTGTTTCCAGGTGATCGCGGACCGGTTGTTTGTCGAACGAGGGCGGCGTGGTGCCGGGTTCCCACGACTCGGCCGGCCAGAAACGAGAGGAGTCGGGCGTGAGTACCTCGTCGCCCAGCACGAGCGTTCCGTCGCGCAGGCCGAACTCGAACTTGGTGTCGGCGATGACGATGCCGCGATCGGCGGCCAGGGCGGCCCCACGGGTGTAGAGCTCCAGCGAGACCGACCGCAGCTGTTCCGCCAGCGGTCCCCCGACAAGCTCGACGGCGCGGTCGAAGCTGATGTTCTTGTCGTGGAGGCCGTCCGCAGCCTTCGTCGAGGGGGTGA
This sequence comes from Actinomycetota bacterium, assembly GCA_039028435.1. Lineage (GTDB taxonomy): Bacteria > Actinomycetota > Acidimicrobiia > Acidimicrobiales > UBA10347 > UBA10347. The sequence continues at coordinate 371,560 of JBCCIC010000003.1, forward strand.
AGACCGGTTCTGGGAGGCGACCGGCATGCCGAAGTCCGGCCGGCATCGACGCGCCGTGCATGGTGCCGACCGCTTCGTATTCCTTCCAGGCCGAACCCGTGATGTGGCCCCGGACGATGCACTCCACGGGCAACATGTCGGCTCGATGTGTGAGCATGATTCGGCCGGCCAGGTCATCGACCGCAGCAGCGGCGGCGACCGCGTTGACATCGGTCGAGATCAGGTGACCATCGACGATGTCGGAGAGCTCATCGAACCAGAAGGCAGAAATGGCGGTGAGGACCCGGCCCTTGTGGCGCACCGGTTCGTTCATCACGACGTCGAACGCCGACAGACGGTCCGACGTGACCATGAGCAGCCGATCCTCGCCGGCGTCGTAGATGTCGCGCACCTTGCCGGAGTAGATGTGGGGAAGATCGACCTGGTAGGCGGGTTCACGCATGGTTGTTCCTCAGCGGTGTGCCCGCCGTCGAGCTCGAGCGCAGGCGCCCCAACCTACGCGCGGCATCAGCGGCTCGTGGGGATCGCGGATGTGCAGAATCAGGCGGTGTCCGCGATCCAGATCGACCAGCCGACAACAGTGCGGTCTCGCTCGTATGCCTCGACCCAGTCGCGCATATCAGCGAGCCAGCGGTCTGCTCGCGGCCCCGGATGCCGTTGCGCCCACGCCATCACATCGCGCCGACCCCGCTCGAGATAGGCGAGCCACCCCGCCTCGCCTGGGTCGATGCGGTTCCGAACCGAGAAGCCCACCTCGACCAGTCGGTCCTCGACGTCGGCGACCGTGTCGAGGGTGCCGAACGTGCGCGACGTCTCGGTCGGGTCGGCATCGAAGTGCAGACGCGGGCCGCCGAAGGCGACCTGTCCCCCGGCCGTGACTCGATCGCGCAGCGCGGCGATCGTGCCGCGCATGCCGTGCCAGATCCACTCTGCGCCCACGCACACCGCGACGTCGTGCTCGGCGGCGGTCGGGCTGGACGCGCCGTTCCCGAGGATCCACCGTGGGGATGTGCCGGCGCCAAGGCGAGCGGAACCCTCGCGGCTCGCGGTGTTGAGCATCCAGGGCGAGAGGTCCCAGCCGGTGGCCGCCGACACGCCTCCCTCGCGAGCCCGGATCAGCAATTCGCCGGAGCCACAGCCGAGATCGAGCCAACGCTGACCCGGTTCAGGCGCGAGCGCGGTCATGACCTCGTCGAGCTCCGCCTCGGTCATCGGGTTGCAGATGCGCTGGGAGTGGTGAATCGCTTCGAACACCTCGAATCGATCCCACAGAGCGTCGAGATCCCCGGCGCTCGGGTCGATCTCGATGTTCGGCTCGAGATCGGGAAAGGTTGGTGACAAGTCGGTCATCGACCACCGGGATCCTTCGCTCGCTCACGGTGCTTGGCCAGGAGTCGTCGCATACGACGGATGTGAGTCTACGTCGCGGCCCACGTGCGCTGACCGGTGGGTTCGCGGCCCCGACGGGTTCGGAAGGCGACCACACACCGTGCGCAGAGTGACCACCATGGGTGAATTTGTGACCGGCGGGACCGGAGCGCAGGACCCACCGCCTCTTCCTGCGCACCGGCTTGCCAACTAGATTCACGCCGATGCAGGACCTGCGCCCCACCCGGTCGTTCGCCGGGCTGGTCGACGAGCTCGACGATCGCCTGCCACGGTCGGAACCGGAGATTCTTGAGATGAAACGCGGCCGGACGGTGCCCACCTGGCTCGCCCTCATCGTGGTGACGGCACTGCTCGTTGGTTCCGGCTGGCTCGTTCTCCAGCCGACCCGATCAACGTGCGAGTTCAGCGAGACCGTGTGCGCGATCGAGGCTCTTGACATCGATGCGCTCTTTCTGACTATCCCTGATGCCAACTTGTTCGACATCCTGCCGACGATCGACGTGATCGACCCCGACGACACCCTCACCCTCGGCGACGTATTGCGCATGGACGCTCTGCGAGATCGGGATCCGAACAGCCTCATCTCTCCGGCCCAGATCCAACGCGTGCTCGATCAGTTGGACTGAATCGGCAGCCACACGGCGCGATCGACTTACGTGCGGTCACCTCCGGCTCCTACGTTGGCGCCATGGAGCTCTACGAGGCGATGCGGACGAACCCGTCATGTCGCTACTTCACCGATGATCCGGTCGATCCAGCGATCCTTCACCGGATCTTCGATCACGCCCGCTTCGCCTCCTCGGGTGGCAATCGCCAGGGGTGGCGCACGATCGTCGTCACCGATCCCGACCGCAAGCGGGCGCTGGCCGAGCTCCACGGTCGCCAGTGGGCGACGTACCTGGATCATGCGCGCGACGGCGTGGTCGGCTACCAAACCTCCGCCGACGCAACGCGCATGTCGAATGCCGATGCCGCCCAGCGTCGGCTCAACCGGACCGACGACTTCTCCGACGCGTTGGCCGAGGTCCCGGTCCTCTTGGTCTGTTGCATCGAGCTCTGGACCCTCGCGATCACCGACAAGGACCTCGATCGTCAGAGCATCGTTGGCGGCGGCTCGCTCTACCCATTCGTGCAGAACGTCTTGCTCGGATGTCGCAACGAGGGCTTGGGGTCGGCGCTCACGACATTGTTGGCCGCCGAAGAGGCCGCGGTGGTCGATCTGCTGGGCTTACCCGACGACGTCGCCGTCGGCGCCCTCGTCGCGGTCGGCTGGCCGGTCGCCGAGAAGCAGTACACCCGCTTGAGTCGAAAGCCCGTGGAGGACGTCGTTTTCGAGAACAGCTGGGGTGTGCCCTTCACGGCCTGACCCCTCCCGGCCGCTCGCGTCGTTCGATGCCGGCCAGGCTCTACGGTGCTGACGGTGCGTCTCGACCTTCCCCGTCCTGCGTCCGCCGACGTGCTCGCCGGCGCAAGCGTGGCCTTGGTTCTGATCCCGCAGTCGCTCGCGTACGCCGAACTTGCGGGACTCCCACCGTTCATCGGGTTGTTCGCCTCGGCGTTTCCGCTCCTCGCGTTCAGCTTGTTCGCGTCGTCGCCCTACCTGCAGACCGGTCCCACCGCCGTTATGAGTCTGCTGACCTTCGCCGCCTTGCCGAACGACGACCCCGCGCAACTCCCCAAGCTCGCTGCATTGCTCGCCATCATGGTCGGCTGCTTTCGGTTGCTGTTCGGTGCCGCAAGGATCGGTGTGCTCGTCCGGCTGATCGCGCTGCCGGTCGTCACCGGGTTCACCAGCGGTGCAGCCATCCTGATCATCAGTAGTCAACTCCCCCGCTCGCTCGGGGTGAGCTCGGGTGACGACGGGGTGATCTCCGAGGCGGTCTCGGCGATCCTCGCGCCCAGCGACTGGCGCTTGGACTCGATCGTCCTGGCGGTGATCACCGTGGTCCTCTTTCTCGGAGGCCGCCGACTGCACCCGTTGTTTCCCGGCGTACTCGTGGCCGTGGTTGTCGGAATCGTGTGGTCTCGAGTCGGCGACTACGACGGTCCGGTCGTCGCCGAGGTCCCCGAGGGCTTGCCTCCGTTCAGCCTGGACCTGCCCTGGGGTGAGATCCCCACACTGCTCCTCGGCGCGCTGGTGATCTCCCTCATCGGCTTCGCCGAGCCGGTGTCGATTGCCCGCACCTTCGCCAACGAGGAAGGCGAACGCTGGGATGCGAACCGAGAGTTCATGGCCTCGGGCGTCGCCAACGCCGTCTCCGCAGTGGCCGGGGGGTATCCCGTCGGCGGCTCCTTCTCGCGAAGCTCGGTGAACAAACTCGCGGGCGCCACGACCCGTTGGGCCGGCGGCGTCACCGGGCTGGTCGTGTTGGCATTTCTCCCGTTCGCTGGGGTTCTCGAACCACTACCGCGCGCGGTGCTCGGAGCGATCGTGCTTGGCGCGGTGTGGTCGCTCGTGCGACCGCGCCGACTTCTCGGGTTGTGGCGGCGCAGCAGACGCCAGGCAACGTTGGCCTGGATCGTCTTTGGCGCGACGCTGGCCGTGGCTCCTCGGGTGGAACTCGCGGTTCTGCTCGGCGTTTTCGTCACCTTGGCACTGCACATCCGCGCTGGCCTCCGGGTGGGACACGAGATGGCTCGCGACCGCGTCGTCGTGCGCCCGGTGGGCTTGCTGTGGTTCGGCAGCGACGCCGCGTTTGCCCGCGAGCTGGACATTGCGGTGGATCAGGCGATCGCACTCGGCGTCGACGTGCAGGTCGACCTCAGCCGCCAGGCGTTCGTCGACGACGCCACGATCGTCGCCATGCGCAGTGCCGCCGAACGTCTCGCGGAGCACGACCGCAAACTGAGCTGGTTCGATCCTCCCGGCGGAACCGAGCGTCTACTAGCGAGCCTGGCCGCGGACACCGGTACAGATCCAGCCGCAGGCTCGGGTGAAGCCGAGTAGAGCGGCGTCGATCTAGAGCGGTGGCCGGCGCGTGCCGGCGTCGTTCACACTCTCGAACTGTCGCGCCACCGACAACACGAGATCGTCGCGCCGGGGTGGGCCAACGATCTGCACGCCGATCGGAAGGCCGGCGTCGGTGAATCCCGCGGGCATCGAGAGTGCAGGCACATTCATCACCGTCACGTCGGTGCACACCCGCATCCAGTCGATGTAGGTCTCGAAAACCTCGCCGTCGATCTCCGTTGGGTACTCGACATCGAGCGGGAAGGGCGGCACTTGGGCGACGGGGCACAGGAGGATGTCGTAGACGTTGAAGAACGCAACCGTTCGCTGGTACAGCTGCTCTCGAAGTCGCCAGGCGCGCTGGTGGTCGAGCATCGGCATCGTGCGGCCGAGTTCGACGTTCCAGATCACGGTCTCCTTGAGCGCGTCGTGATGGCGCTCGAACTCGCCGCTGAGGCCCAGCGCGAAGCTCCAAGCGCGCAGCGTGCTGAAGACCTCTCGCGCATCGGACAAGTCTGGAGCGGCTTCGGCGACGTGATGGCCGAGCGCCTCGAACGTGCCCGGGACCCCGGCGAGGGCGGTTCGCACCGCCGGATCGATCGGTAGGCCGCCAAGGTCGGGTGCCCAGGCGATCCGAAGGCCATGGTCCGGGGTTCCGACCGGCGGCACGAAGTCGGCCCCCGGTGTCTCGAGCGCGATCGGGCTGCGCGGGTCGGGGCCGGCTTGGGCGGCCAGCAACAGGGCGACGTCATCGACGGTCCGGCCCATCGGTCCCTCGGTCGACAAGTGGCTCCAGGCATCGCTCTTTGGCCACGCCGGGACTCGACCTGGGGAGGGACGAAGCCCGACGACGTTGCAGAACGAGGCCGGGTTGCGAAGCGACCCGCCCATGTCGCTTCCGTCGGCGAGCGGCACCATGCCCGACGCGAGCGCGACGGCTGCTCCACCGCTCGAGCCGCCGCAGGTCCGGCCCGTGTCGTAGGGGTTCGCGGTCGCCCCGAAGACTTCATTGAAGGTTTGTGATCCGGCGCCGAACTCCGGGGTATTGCTCTTGCCGATCGAGATCGCGCCCGCAGACTTTGCCCGTTCGACGACCAGCGCGTCGGCGGTGGGGATGCGGTCGACATAGAGCGGCGAACCGCCGGTCGTGCGCACCCCGGCGGTGTCTGCGAGATCCTTGTGGGCGATCGGCAGGCCATGGAGTAGACCGAGGTCTTCGCCGGCGGCGTGGCGGGCGTCTGCTGCGGCTGCGTCGGCCCGTGCCTGATCCTCGGTGAGCGTGACGATGGCGTTGAGGGTCGGGTTCACCGCTTGGATCCGTTTGAGATGCGCATCGAGCACCTCGACCGCACTCAGCTCACCGGTCCGCATCAGCCGCGCCAGCTCGGTTGCACTCATCCAGTACAGATCGTCCACCCGGTCGCTTCCCCTCATTCCGGAACGTCCCCGCAACGCTAACCACTGCGCTGGGTGCGACGGTACGATTGCGCCGCGATCGGCCCGGTGCACGGGCCACGGACAAGGAGAAATGCGATGGCAGTCCAGGTAGGCGATCAGATCCCCGACATCGAAGTTCGGGTCCTCAACGACGAGGGCATGCCAACACCGGTTCAGACCGGTGACGTGCTCGGCAGCGGCAAGGTCGTGCTGTTCGCCGTCCCCGGCGCCTTCACGCCGGGCTGCTCGAAGGTGCACATGCCGGGCTTCGTCGCCAACGAGGCAGAGCTCGCCGAGCGTGGCGTCGACAAGGTGGCGTGCATCTCGGTCAACGATGCTTGGGTCATGGGCGCATGGGGTGCCGAGCAGGGCGCTCAGGACATCATGATGCTGGCCGACGGCAACGGCGAGTTCACTACGGCGATGGGCCTCACGATGGACGGCACAGGCTTCGGCCTGGGCAGCCGGTCGCGTCGTTATGCCGCCATCATCGAAGATGGCGTGGTCACGAGTCTCGACGTCGAGGAGGGCGGCGGTGTCGAGGTCTCGAGCTGTGAGATGGTGATCAGCAAGCTCTGAACCACTCCGTCTCGGGTCTACCGATTCGAATGATCGATGGCGTCGGGCTGTGGCCCGGCGCCATCGACGCGTCAGTACCGGTTGGCTGCGGCGACGATCGCTGCGCCGATGATGCCCGCATGATTGCGAAGCGCTGCCGGGACGACGGGCGTGTCGATCGAGATCATCGGTGACCAACGATCGAAATCCTTCGAGATCCCACCACCGAGGATGAACAGTTCGGGCCAGAACAGCTGCTCGATGTGGTGCAGGTAGGCCTCAAATCGCGGTGCCCAATCGGTGAAGGACAGGCCTTCGTCGTCGATGACTCGGCTCGAGGCTCGCTTTTCCGCGTCCTCCCCGCCCAGTTCGACGTGACCGAGTTCGGTGTTCGCCACGAGTACGCCATCGGTGAAAACGGCCGTACCGAGGCCAGTTCCGATCGTCACCAGGATGACGGTGCCCCGAACGCCGACTCCTGCGCCATGGCGCATCTCGGCGATCCCGGCGGCGTCGCCGTCATTGATCATCGTCACCGGCGAGTGGTCGGCCCCGAACAGATCCGCGGCGTCGACGCCGACCCAGGACGGATCGAGGTTGGCGGCGGTCATCACCGTCGTGCCGGCACGAATCACGCCAGGAAACGTGCAGCCGATCGGGCCCGAGTAGTCGAAGTGATCGCGCAACTCTTCGAACGTCGTCTGCATCGCGGTCGGTACGGCCGGCTTCGGGGTTCGGATCCGCCGACGATCGCTGACCCTGGTGCCGGCGATCGGGTCGACGAGTGCTGCCTTCATGCCGCTGCCGCCGATGTCGACACCGAGTACGGCGCGGTCGTTCGCGGAGTCACTCACCCCGCCAAGCTACGGGCAGGTTTGGCGTGACCGACGCGCTTCGGCCGGAGTGTGTCGCCTCAGATGTCGGCGATCGTCAACCCATGGCGTTCGGCGAACCCGCGAAGCAGCTCAGTTTCGCGCTGCATCTCCGCGAGCTGCGCGCCGGAGTCTTCGCCGCCGCCGGCAACCAGTGCGTCGATGTTGATCGTGTCGTCTTCCCGCGCTGCCATGATCATCTGGGCGAAGGAAGCCCCGGTCGCTGCGACGAAGCGCTCGCGCACGACGACGAAGAAGCCCGAGCCTCCGGCCCGGAACTCGAAGCCTCCGGACTCCATCAGATGGTCGTGGAGCTTGCGGAGATGACCATCGGCGATGCCCGACATCTCGAATGACCGCACGCGCATTGCGCCACTGTAGGGAGCGAGCGCCTGTGCGGTGGAACCAATCCCCGACAGTTCATCGGCCGTTCACACCGCGAGCGTGCTGTGCGGGCCGATCGGTTCGGCCCGCTCAAAGACGAATCCGGATTCGGATTCCCTGGTGCCCGGCCGACGCCAATAGTCTTGGGGACGAGGAGGACACGTGACGATCGAAGACTGGCGCTCCGGCGCCGAACGCGAGCTCAAGGGCCGCTCCCCCGACGATCTCGTCGTATCGACCCCCGAGGGCATCGAGGTCAAGCCGCTCTACACCGAGGACGACCTCGACGGTGTCGATCATCTCGGTTCGCTCCCGGGCTCGGGCAACTTCGTCCGGGGTCCCCGAGCGACGATGTACACGAATCGACCGTGGACCATTCGCCAATACGCCGGCTTCTCGACCGCCGAGGAGTCAAACGCCTTCTATCGGGCGAACCTGGCCGCGGGCCAGATGGGCCTTTCGGTGGCGTTCGACCTTGCCACGCACCGGGGTTACGACTCCGACCACGCTCGGGTGGTCGGCGACGTCGGCAAGGCCGGTGTGGCCATCGACTCGGTCGAGGACATGAAGATCCTCTTCGACGGCATCCCGCTCGACCAGATGAGCGTGTCGATGACGATGAACGGCGCCGTGTTACCGATCTTGGCCTGCTACATCGTCGCCGCCGAGGAACAGGGCGTGGGCCAGGACCAACTGGCCGGGACCATCCAGAACGACATCCTCAAGGAGTTCATGGTCCGCAACACCTACATCTATCCGCCAGAGCCATCGATGCGCATCGTGGCCGACATCATCGAGTACACGGCCGAGTACATGCCGCGGTTCAACTCGATCTCGATCTCGGGCTACCACATCCAGGAGGCCGGTGCGACGGTCGATCTCGAGCTCGCGTACACGCTGGCCGACGGCCTCGAGTACGTCCGTGCGGCGCTGGCCAAGGGCCTCGACGTCGATGCCTTCGCCGGCCGCCTGAGCTTCTTCTTCAACATCGGCCAGGACTTCTTCATGGAGATCGCCAAGCTGCGGGCCGCCCGCCTTCTCTGGGCCGAACTCATGGCCGAGTTCGAACCGAAAAACCCCCGCTCGTCGATGCTCCGGACCCACTGCCAGACCTCCGGCGTGTCTCTCACCGAGCAGGATCCACACAACAACATCGTGCGCACGGCCTTCGAGGCGCTCTCGGCAGTGCTCGGCGGCACCCAGAGCCTCCACACGAACTCGTTCGACGAAGCCCTCGGACTGCCGACCGAGTTCAGCGCCCGTATCGCCCGGAACACTCAGCTGATCATGGCCGAGGAGACCGGGGTGACCCGCACCATCGACCCACTGGCCGGCAGTTACTACGTCGAGAAGCTCACCGCCGACCTCGCCGATCGGGCTCGCGCGATCATCGGTGAGATCGAAGAGGCCGGCGGGATGACGAAGGCGATCGCCGCAGGTTGGCCGAAGCTGCGCATCGAGGAGGCTGCTGCTCGCCGGCAGGCTCGCGTCGACCGTCTCGAAGACGTGGTCGTCGGAGTGAACAAGTACGAGGTCTCCGACCCGGAGACGGTCGAGGTGCTCGATATCGACAATACCGAGGTCCGGGCTCAGCAGGTCCGTCGCCTCGAAGAGACCCGCAGTCAGCGCAATGCGGCCGCGTGTGAGGCAGCCCTCGCGGCACTCACGGAGACGGCGATGGGTTCGGGGAACCTGCTGGCGGCCTGCGTCGCCGCGGCCCGTGAGCGGGCAACCGTCGGTGAGATCAGCGATGCGATGGAGGCCGTGTTCGAACGCCACGTCGCCGAGACCCAGCTGATCAGTGGGGTCTATGGCGCCGCGTACGACGGCGACCCCGAGTACGCGGCGATCGCCGCATCGATCCAGTCCTTCACCGAAGCATTCGGTCGCAAACCGAAGCTCTTCGTCGCCAAGATGGGCCAGGATGGGCACGATCGAGGCGCCAAGGTGATCGCCACCGCCTTCGCCGACCTGGGCTTCGACGTGCTGGTCGGTCCGCTGTTCCAGACCCCTGAGGAGGCTGCGGCAGAGGCCGTGGCCAACGACGTCGACCTGGTGGGCGTGTCGAGTCACGCAGCCGGCCACCTGACGCTCGTACCGCAACTCGTCGGTGCGCTCGAGCAGGCCGGCGGACGCAACACCATCGTCATCTGTGGTGGCGTGATTCCGCCGAAGGACTACGACGAGCTCTACGCCGCCGGCGTGGGAGCGATCTTCGGGCCCGGCACCAACATTCCCGAGGCTGCGGCCGAGGTCATCGACCTCGTCAAGAACACCAAGCAGGACACCACCCAGGGAGTGAGTGCATGAGCGACGAATCCACGGTCGAGCGTCCGTTTCGTGTGCTCGGGCTCCAGCAGATCGCCGTCGGCGGGCTCGACCTCGGCGCCCTACGCACGCTGTGGGTCGACACGCTCGGAGTGGACAAGGTCGGCGACTACGAGAGCGAATCGGAGAACGTCCGCGAGGACATCCTGCAACTCGGTACGGGAGCGCACGCCGTCGAGATCGACCTGATGGAGCCGCTCGACCCCGAGTCGCGACCCAAGGTCAACGACCCCGCGCTGAACCACGTTGGCCTGTGGGTCGACGACCTCCCGGCAGCCGTCAGGTGGCTCGACGCGCAAGGGATGCGCTTCACGCCGGGTGGGATTCGCAAGGGTGCATCGGGCCATGACATCTGCTTCGTGCACCCCAAAGGCAATGAAGAGTTTCCGCTGTCGGGCGAGGGTGTGCTGATCGAGCTGGTGCAGGCGCCGCGCACCGTCATCGACGCTCTGGGCTGAGGACCGGGCCGGGGCGTCGGGCGGTGATCTAGCGTGGCCGAATGACCGACCTCGCTTCCCTCGACGCAACCGCCCAAGCTGAACTCGTCCGCGGCGGTGAGGCTACTCCGCGGGAGCTTGTCAAAGCCGCAGTCGAGCGGGTCGAGGCGCTGAATCCGCAACTCAACGCGGTGATCCACACCGAGTTCGACGCAGCACGCACCGCCGCAGACGGCGAACTGGCCGACGGCCCGTTTCGCGGTGTGCCGTTTCTGATCAAGGACATCGGCGCCAACCAGGCTGGTCTTCCGTATTGGATGAGTAACCGCGGCCTGAAGAACGCTGGACATCGTTCAGGCGCCGACACCGAGTTGGGCGCCCGGTTCCGACGAGCGGGGCTCGTCACCCTGGGCAAGACCAACCTGCCCGAGTTCGGCAGTTGCCCAACCACTCAGCCGCTGACCGAGGGTCCGACGAACAATCCGTGGGATCCGACCCGATCGCCGTCGGGAAGCAGCGGCGGCTCGGCGGCGGCGGTCGCGTCGGGCATGGTGCCGATCGCCCACGCCAATGACGGCGGAGGCTCCACCCGGCTTCCGGCCGCCTGGAACGGCCTGGTCGGTCTGAAGACGACTCGCGGTCTGGTGCCGAATCCGGGCAACGTCTCTCGGCTCACGTCGGAGCTGGTCGTCACGACGACCGTCCGCGACACCGCAGCGTTCCTTGCGTCGGTACAAGGTGCCGTTGATGGTGACCTCTTCTCCACCCCGCCGCAGCACACGCCACCCACGGCACCGCTGCGCGTTGCGGTGATGCGCGACGGGGGTCGTATCGAGGTCGACCCGGACTGCATCGCCGGCGTCGACGCGACGGCAGCAACGCTCGAGGCGATGGGTCATCACGTGGAGATCGTGGACTCCGATCACCTGCTCGGCCCGGCGAGTCGGGTGAACGGTGAGCTCTGGATGGCCGGGATTGCGCGCCGTGTCGAGGCTGCCGGCGAGTTGATCGGGCGAGAACTCACCTCCGACGATGTCGAGCCCTACAACTGGACCGCCGCCCAGCGCGGCAAGGACATGCGGGCGACTGAGTGGATCTCGGCCGGCGAGCGCCAGCACGCGTGGTCGAACGGCGTGATCGACTGGATGTCGTCATACGACGTGCTGGTGACCCCGACGGCCGGGGTGCCGCCGATGAAGACCGACGAGCTCTGGCCGCCCGAAGTCAAGCCGTGGAAGATCTCGGCCACCTATGCACGGATCGGACTGTTCACCCTCCCGTTCAACGTGACCGGCCAGCCGGCGATCTCGCTCCCCCTCCACGAGACCGGAACGGGCCTGCCGGTCGGCGTACAGCTCGTTGCGAACATGGGCCATGATCCGCTGCTGCTGCAGCTCGCGGCCGAACTCGAAAACGCCATGCCCTGGCGTGGTCGCCGTCCACAGGTACACGCGAGTAACCAGGCCTGACCCGAATTTGGCGCCCGCGCTTTGCAAACCGGGCGCCTGAGGCCGACAATCTCTCCCATGTCTTCCACGACGACTTCTTCGCCGAACCTCGCGACCGACCATGTCGACGTCCTCATCGTCGGCGCCGGGATCTCGGGTATCGGCGCCGCCTATTGGCTCAACACGCTGAGTCCGAACAAGACCTGGACGATCCTCGAAGGACGCGAGGACCTGGGCGGCACCTGGGACCTCTTCCGCTACCCGGGCATCCGCTCCGACAGCGACATGTACACCCTCGGCTACAGCTTCAAGCCCTGGACGAATCCCAAGGCGATCGCCGATGGTCCCGCAATCCTTGACTACGTCCGCGAAACGGCTGTGGAACAAGGAATCGACGAGCACATCCGGTTCTCCCACCGGGTGGAGCGGGCCGAGTGGGACAGTGGACAAGGTCAGTGGACCGTCTACGCACGCACCGGCGACGAGGTCGTCACCCTGACCTGTGGCTTTCTGTTCATGTGCTCGGGCTACTACAGCTACAAGAGCGGCTACACGCCGGACTTCCCGGGTCGTGAGCGCTTCGGCGGTCCGGTGATCCACCCACAGGAATGGCCCGAGGATCTCGAATACGCCGGCAAGCGAGTTGTCATCATCGGGTCCGGCGCCACCGCGGTCACGATCGTTCCGGCGATCGCCGACGAAACCGAACACGTCACGATGCTCCAGCGGTCCCCCACCTGGATGGTGGCGAGGCCCGACGTCGACCCGGTCGCTCAGCGTCTGCGCAAGTACCTGCCCGAACGCCTGGCGTATGCCGCGATCCGGCGTCGCAACACCTGGCGCGGCGAGCTCGTCTACAACATGAGCCGTACCAAGCCGGAGAAGGTCCGGGAGCAGCTGCTCGGTCTGTCGAGGCAAGCGCTTGGCGAAGAGGAAGTCGCCAAGAACTTCACCCCTTCGTACAACCCCTGGGACCAGCGCCTCTGCCTGATGCCAAACGGTGACTTCTACTCGAGCATCACCGACGGCAAGGCCGACGTCGTCACCGACACGATCGAGTCGTTCACCGAGACGGGAATCCAACTGACGTCCGGCCAACATCTCGATGCCGACATCATCGTGACCGCTACCGGCCTCAATCTGGTCACCGTGGGTGACATGGACTTCGTGGTCGACGGTGAAACCGTGGACTTCTCTGAGACATGGACCTATCGCGGGATCGGCTACAGCGGGATCCCGAACATGGCATCGACCTTCGGCTACATCAATGCGTCGTGGACGTTGCGAGCCGATCTGGTGTCACGGTTCGTGTGTCGGCTGCTGAACCACATGGACGAGCAGGGCACCGACGTCGTCACTCCGATGCTTCGGCCGTCGGACCGGGACATGCCGGTTCGACCCTGGATCGATGACTTCTCGTCGGGATACATGCAGCGGATGATGCCGCTCCTGCCGCGGCAGGGCGATCGCGAGCCATGGACGAATCCCCAGCGCTACGCGATCGAACGCAAGGAGTTGCTGCGCGCGCCGCTCGACGACGGCACGCTGGTCTTCGCCGCAACACGCGAAATGGTCGACGCCTGAGCCGAGCCGATCAAGTCTCGCTGCGGCGATGACCAACGTCCTCGTCCTCATGGGCGATGAACACCAGGCGCGCGCCCTCGGTTGTGCCGACCATCCCGTCGTTCAAACACCCAACCTTGACCACCTCGCGGCGCGTGGCACGCGGTTCACCAATGCCTGGACCCCGTCGCCGATCTGCGTGCCCGCACGAGCTTCGTTCGCCACCGGCCGATGGGTACACGAGGTCGGAACCTGGGACTCGGCACATGGCTGGACGGGCGAACCAGCCGGTTGGCCTCACGCAGCTCGCGACGCCGGCTACGAGGTGACATCGATCGGCAAACTGCACCACCGCGCTGCAAGCGACGACGATGGCTTCACCGAGCGAGTTCTGCCGATGTACATCGCCGGTGGGGTCGGTTGGCTGCAGGGCCTTCCTCGCCGCGATCCGCTCCCCTACGACGAGGCGGACGAGCTGGCACGCGACGTGGGTTCCGGCGAGACCGCCTACACCCGCTACGACCGCCGAGTAACCGACGCGGCGGTGGATTGGCTCGGAGCCCCAGCGCGCCAATCGAACCCGTGGTGCGCGTTCGTGTCGTGGGTCGCACCGCACTATCCGCTGTCCGCTCCCGACGAGTTCACGGCGCTCTACCCGTTGGTCGATGTGCCCCCACCGGAGATCCCGCGCCAGCCGATCGATCACGCTGCCGTCCAGGCCATGGCGGACTTCTTCTCGTATGACCGCTGGTTCGACGACGACCTGACACGCCGCGGTCGTCAGGCGTACTTCGCGTTGTGCAGCTGGCTGGACCACAACGTGGGTCGGGTCCTCGACGCGCTCGAAGCCTCGGGACAAGCCGAGGACACGCTGGTGATCTACACGTCGGATCACGGCGAAATGGCCGGCAACCGGGGACTCTGGTGCAAGTCGTTCATGTATCGAGACTCGGTCGACGTGCCGATGATCCTCGCCGGTCCCGGAGTCCCGCGTGGCGCGCTCGTCACCGACGAGGTCAGCCTGGTCGATGTTGCGGCCACGGTCTCGAACGCAGCCAGCCTCAATCCGCCGCCAGGACCATCCCGGGACCTGGTCTCGGTGGCCGTCGATGGTGCCCGCGCTCGAATCGGCTTCAGCGAGTATCACGACGGTGGTTCGATTACCGGCAGCTTCGCCGTGCGGTTCGGGGAGTGGAAGTACATCGAACATGTGGGCCACCCGAGCGAGCTCTACAACATCGCCAACGATCCTGACGAGCTACGCAACCTCGCCGCCGAGTCGGGCAACGACGGACTGGTCCGCAGAGGAGCCGAGGCGCTCCGCTCGATCGTCGCACCCGAACAGGCCGACCGGCGGGCATTCGCATCGCAGGAGCGTCTCCTGGCCGAGCACGGAGGCCGTGAAGGGGTCGCCCAGGCATTTCGTTTCAACCACACGCCTGCCCCGTAGACCTGGCAGACTTTGGCGGTGACGAAGCCGCTGCTCGTGGTCTCGATCGATGGTGTTGCACCTCGATTCATCTCGCCGTCGGTGATGCCGACCCTGACGCAGGTGGCCCGCGAGGGAGCGTCGTGCTTCCAGGCGACGACGGTCATCCCATCGGTGACTCTTCCGGCGCACGCGTCGATGTTGCGTGGCGTGGCGCCCGCCGGGCATGGCGTCATGGACAACCAGCCGATCGACCTCGGCGGCACCGCGCCGAGCTTTCTGAAGCGGCTGCGTCAACACGGGTTGCGAACGGCCGCGATCCTCAACTGGGAGCCGATGGGTTGCCTGCTCGAGGCCGACGCAACCGATGAGCGCTATCACCTGTGCGGTGGCTACGACCCGTCCGAGGACTTCGCCATCGCCGGGGTGTTCGCCGACGTGGCGTCGCGTGGGCCCGACGTCGTCTTCGCGTATCTGGCTGCACCCGATCTCGCCGGCCACGACGCCGGCTGGGGGTCTTCGGCCTACCTCGACGCCTTGGCCTCGAGCGACGCAGCCCTGGGAGCGATCCTCGACCAGTGGCCTTGCGACGGCTCGGTGATCGTCACGACCGATCATGGCGGAACCGGGCACGACCACTCGCAGGGTGGGCCACTCGATGTGGAGACCTTCGTCGTCGTACGTGGCGCCGAGGTCGCGGCGCTCTGCCGTTGGGAGTCGGCCTCGATCCTCGACATCGCGCCGACGGCGGTCGCGATGGTGGGAGTCGATCCCGACCCGCACTGGGAGGGACGTTCACTGGTCGGCCACGAGACGCCGATCGTCGATCACCTGCTCACGTTGCTCACCGACATGGCCGCACACACCTACGGCGAAGACGTCACGATGCTCGAACACTCGCTGCAGACGGCCGAGTACCTGCATGGCAACGGCGCCACCGACGATCTTGCGCTCGCCGGCGTCCTGCACGATGTCGGCCACCTGCTGGGTGATGCCGGCGCTTGGGGGCTGCCGGATCATGCCGCCGTCGGCGCTCGCTACCTCCGGCCGTGGCTCCCGGAGACGGTCACCGAGCCGATCCGGCTGCATGTCGATGCCAAACGGTTCCTCGTCGCAACCGACGAGGCCTATGCGGACCGGTTGAGCGAGGCATCGACGATCACGCTTCGTCAACAGGGCGGACCGTTCAGTCCTGACGAGGTCGTGGGCTTCCAAGCCGCGGTACACGCTGACGACGCCGTCGCCCTTCGACGGGCTGACGATGGTGGAAAGGATGCCGATCGCAGGCGACTGGCCGATGACCTCGCGGCCGCCGAGACCTGGCGCCCGGCACTCTGCGAGGCTCTCGGGCGGGGCGTTCCCGACGCTCGCTCCCTGCTCGTCGGGTGCCACTGCGCCGAGTGTCGTGATCCCGTGAGTGGCCAGCGCCTGCGCGATGCGTCGGATCTTCGCGGTTGGACGGTCGCTGGTCGACGCGCCGGGCGTTGGCTTCTGCGCCATGTCGACGGTCGTGAACACGTCGTCGTACCGGGGCCCACGACCGAACCTGCGCCGCCGCGATCACGCTGGTCCGGTCGCAACGAGCTCGGCTTGGCGCTGCATGATGCGCAGAGTCGCTTGGACGACCTGGCCGCCGATGTGAGCCGATACGGCTTGGCGCTGGCCGAGGGTCTTTCGCCCGAGGCGGGCGAGGTGCTCGAGTTCGCGGGGCGTCTTGGCTTCGTCCGCGAGACGAACTACGGGTCTCTGTTCGACGTACGGACCGAGGTCGACGCCGAGAATTTGGCGTACACCTCGCTCGGGCTTCCGCTCCACACCGACAATCCATATCGAGACCCGTCACCAAGCGTGCAGATCCTGCACTGCCTGCAGTCGGCGACCACCGGCGGCTTGTCACGGTTCCGCGACGGGTTTGCTGCGGCCGAACGCCTGCGGCAGGAAGATCGACGCCACTTCGCCACCTTGGCTCGCACCCCGGTCGACTTCGAGTTCCGGTCCTCCGACGCGCTGCTCCAAGCGCAACGACCGCTCGTGCAGCTGAACCAGGCCGAGGAGGTCACGTCGGTTGCCGTCAACCATCGCAGCATGGTCGGCCCGATCACGAACGACACGGCGGGTTGGTACGACGCCTACCTGCACTTCGTGGACATTCTCGAAGATCCGGTCGCCGGGGTCGAGATCCTGCTGGAAGCCGGTCAGCTGGTCGTCTTCGATAACCGCCGGGTGTTGCACGCCCGCACGGGATTCGTGGCCGAGGAAGGCCGTCATCTCCAGGGCTGCTACATCGACATCGACGCCATCGAGTCGCTCGCGGCCCTGGGTCGCGCTTAGCGGATTTCCCGAGCGGGCTTCGAGCCGTCGGTTCAGGCGGATGCGCTCCACAGCCGCGGATAGAGGTCGCTGTCGACCCGATCCCCTGGTGTAAGTCCGATCTCGTTCATGACCTCGCGGTGGTCTGGGTCCATGCCCGTCGGTCGGAAGCACACGCGGACGTCGTCGCCGAGCCACTGCGTGTTGAACACCCGGAGTTGACGATCCGCGGCGAGCAGGCCGCTACCGCCGTGGATGATGCGGGCGTTGAAGAGCGCGATGTCGCCCGGCTCCATCTCCCAGCTGACGATGTCGAAGTCCTCGCGCTGGCCCTCCACGTCGGGGAACGGAACCACCTCGACCCCGTCGTAGGCGACCTGGTCGCGGTCATCGCCCGTCAGGGCACCGAAGTTCTCCTGCTCGAACCGCTGCGGCCAGCGATGAGAGCCCCGCACGAACTCGAGTGCGCTGCGCTGCTCGACCGGATCGAGTGGCATCCAGGCCGAGGAACAGTCGAACCCGTCGACCGACCAATACGGCTCGTCCTGATGGAACGGGGTGCGGAACTGGGTCCCAATGGTGCGCGTGAAGATGGCATCGAAGAAGAAGTTGATCGAGGAGCAACCCATCACCCGACCGACGATCGAGGCCATCGGTGAGTCTTCGACGAAAGCCCGGTATTCCTCGATGGCCTGCCAGCTCTGGCTGTCGTAGAAGGTGGTCTGGCCATCCTCGCTGCGGTTCCACAGCCGTCCTCGCGGGCTCGGGCTGTCCTGATTGCGGGCGAGCCCCCGGCGCAGCAGCTCGATCCACTCTTCGCTGATGGCCTGACGAAGGCAGACGACACCGTCGGTCGAGTAGGTCTTGATATCGGCGGGCTCGACGACGAATTCACCGGATGCTGCGTTCCCCACGACATGAGCGTACGCAGTGTGTCGATGCCGCGAGGATCTCGACGCGTGATGTGCGACCATGACGACATGTTGGACTTCACTGACCGCCTCGCGGTCATCACCGGCGCCGGCGACGGGATGGGTCGCGCACTTGCGTTGCAGCTCGCGGCGGAGGGCTGTCACTTGGCGCTGTGCGATCTCTTCGAGGACACCGCGGCGGAGACTGCGGCGTTGTGCGAGCAGAACATGCCTGCGGGTACACGCATCAGCGTGCACCGCTGCGATGTCGGCTACGAGGATCAGATTGTGGCGTTTCGCGACGAAGTGCTGGCCGCCCACGACACCGAACAGGTCAACCTGTTGTTCAACAATGCCGGTATCGGCGGTGCGGGCAGCTTCGTTTCCGATGAGCGAAGCGGCTGGGACCGCACCTTCGACATCTGCTGGGGCGGCGTGTACTGGGGCTGCCGTGCGTTCCTTCCGGCGCTCACCGCCGCCGACGAGGCACACATCGTGAACACGAGCAGCGTGAATGGCTTTTGGGCATCACTCGGCCCGGCCCGTCCCCACACTGCCTACAGCGCGGCGAAGTTCGCGGTGAAGGGTTTCACTGAATCACTGATCACCGACCTACGGATGCACGCGCCACATGTCAGCTGCAGTGTCGTCATGCCGGGCCACATCGGAACCGGGATTGCCGGAAACTCGGCCCGAGCACACGGGGCGGAGATGTCACCGGAGGTAGTCGAGGTCGCGGCGATGTTCCGGAACATGGCACCGATGACCGCCGACCAGGCCGCCACGGTCATCCTGGATGGTGTCCGCGAGAAGCGCTGGCGAATCCTCGTCGGCGAGGATGCTCATGACCTCGACATGGCCGTGCGGGCTGCGCCCGAGGAGGCGTACGAACCCGAGTTTCGGGAGCGCATGGGCGGAGCGCTTGCCGAACTCATCTCCGACGAGGAATAGGCGGTCTCCCGGGGACTTGCGAGGGGCCGATCAGCCGTAGACCTTGGGTGTGCTCGCCGGGTTCGGGTCCATGGACGGCATCACCACGACCGAATCGCTCCGATCGGGCCACAGCGCCCAGCAGAGCGCCGCATGGTCCCCGGTGCGCATCGAGTGGCTTTCGCTCGGTCGATGCACGATCGTGTCCCCGGGATGCATCGTCGTCCACGGTCCGTCGCCGACCTGCCAGTCGATCGGTCCGCACAGCACGCCGTAGAGCTCGGCCGCCTCGTGATGGTGATGTGGATAGGTCACCCCCGGTGCCTGCAACGACAGTCCCACGAGAGCATCGCCGGCGACGAAGGGGGCTGGCATGCTTCGGTCCGGAGGGGCGGCGAGCGGAAGCCATGCGTAATGCTCGCGATACGCGTCGAGATCGGGCGACGGTGGCAGCTCGTCGTAGGCGCGCCGCCACGCCGACGCGGATCCGGCATCGGCGAGCCGAGCGCCGATCTGGCGATGGCCGTCGAGTGCACGCGAACTCGGTCCGGCGAGGCCTTCGAGTGCTGAAGGAAGCCATTGATTCACGACCGCGAGCGGGTTCGCAGGCGGAGGTTCCGCTGGTCGCGCCGAGCACAGTCGGTCGATGGCGGGAGCGAACATCGCCCGATGCTCGTCAAGGTTGCCGATTTCCTCGATAATGACGGCGCACACCGCCTCGTACACACTGCGGATGGCCCCGGTCGACATCGGACCGGACGGTAACCATTGGCCGTGACCTGCGGCGCGACCGTCGTACGCCAATCCGTCATCCTTCACCCAGCCGTCAGTCATCACTGACCAAACCCCCGGAACCCACGATGCAGATCACCGCCGTGAGCGCCTATGCGGTCGACCTCCGCCTCGCCGAAGGCAGCTACAGCTGGAATACCCAGAGCTTCCCCTCATTCGACTCGACCGTTGTTGTCGTCGAGACCGATGTCGGTCTGACCGGATACGGCGAGATCTGTCCGCTCGGGCCCGGCTACATGCCGTCGTTCGCCGAGGGGGCTCGGGCGGCGATGCCAATCCTCGCCGAAGCGCTCCTCGGCGCCGACCCGACCAAACCACATGTCGTCGCCGCGCTGATGGCTACGGCACTCAAGGGCCACCCCTATGCCAAGTCAGCTCTTGACCTGGCGATCTGGGACCTGGCCGGCAAGGCGGCAGGCGTGCCGGTCTCGACGTTGCTCGGTGGCGCCTACCGCGATCGAGTTCGTCTGTTCCGCGTGATCAGTCGCGATGAGCCAACGGTGATGGTCGAGCGCTTGCTCGAGGCCCGCGGGCGAGGCTTCAAGCAGTACCAGATGAAGGTCGGCACTGGCGTGGCGGAGGACCTCGCCCGGATCCACGCGGTAACCGCGGCACTTGTCGATGGCGAGGTTCTGGCCGCCGACGCGAACACGGCATGGAGCCGTCACGAAGCGATGGAGATCGCCGCGGCCGTGGGCGACCTGTCGCTGGCCATCGAGCAGCCCTGCCTCCGCTACGACGAATGCCTGGCGCTTCGCCCTCATCTGCGTCGTCCGTTGATTCTCGACGAGGTCATGGACAGCCGCGACGCCATCCGACAGGGTGCGGCCGATGGAGCCATGGACATCATCAACCTGAAGATCAGTCGCTTCGGCGGACTCACCGGCGCGGCCAAGACCCGCGACCTCTGCCTCGACCTTGGGATCACGATGACGATCGAGGACACGTGGGGAGGCGAGATCGCGACGGCGGCGATTGCGCATCTCGCCGCGGCAACACCTGAGCATGCGCACTTCCAGTCGAGCGCGTTTCACGACTACCACACCAACCCGATCGCGTCGGGCGGGCCGATCGTCGCCGATGGTCAAATGTCGGTCCCGGCCGGACCCGGCCTGGGTGTCGAGCCGTTGCCCGAGGCGCTTGCGAACCAGCTGTTTCGCGTCGGATGAGCCGTCACGAGTTGTTCGGCTGGCTCATGTTCAGCCTCAGTGGGGTGTTCTTCCTGATCATCGGCTTCCGCGACGGCGAGCCGCTGGTCATCGCCGGCGCTGTCGTCTGGATGATCGGTTGCGCGTCGTTTCTGGCCGCACCTCGCCGCTGACCTAACCTCGCCATGATGAGTGCGCTTGCCCAGGTGGACGCCGCGATCGACGACCTGATCGCGACCCACGATCCCCAGACGACCGATGACCTCGAATTCCGTGGCCACCAGTTCGACGCCGGTCTAGGCATCGTCAACTTCGGCCTTGGCCATGGCGGACTCGGCCTCGAGCCGGGTCTCCAGAAGCACATCGAGCGGCGGCTGATCGATGCCGGCCGTGCTCCGGAGGATCCGCGGATGTTCTTCCGCTTCCTGGCCGGTCCCACGATCCACACCCACGGATCCGACGACGTCAAGCGCCGCTTCCTGCGTCCGATGTTCACCGGCCATGAACGGTGGTGCCAGCTGTTCAGCGAACCCGGCGCAGGGTCCGACTTCGCCGGCCTGGGCACTCGGGCAGTTCGAGACGGCGACGAGTGGGTCGTCAACGGCCAGAAGGTCTGGAACAGCCTGGCGCATCTTGCCGACTTCGGCATGCTCGTTACGCGCACCGACCCGGACCTGCCCAAGCACAAGGGCATGACCTATTTCGCGCTGGACATGCGCTCGCCCGGCGTCGAGGTACGGCCGCTTCGCCAGATCACCGGCGAGGCCGAGTTCAACGAGGTCTACATGAGCGACGTACGCGTGCCCGACGACTGCCGGGTCGGCGAAGTCGGTGAGGGTTGGCGGGCATCGCTCACCACCCTCATGAACGAGCGGACCGAGCTCGGTGGGGGCACCCCGGCAAAGGGGTCCGGCCCAATCGCGTCGCTGGTCGACATCTGGACCGGGCTCGACGATGCCGAACGCACGCCCGTCGCACGCGACCTCGTCACCCGGTTGTGGGCCCAGGCGGAGGCGCTCCGGCTCACGAACATGCGCGCAGCCCAGGCCCGACGCAGCGGCAATCCCGGGCCCGAAGGTTCGGTTGGCAAAGCCATCGCCGCCGGCATGAACAAGGCGATCTTCGAGACGTGCATCGATCTTCTTGGCCCGGCCGGCATGGTCGACTTCGAGTACTCACAGGGTCACCGCCGCACCGAAGACATGGGTGATTCGGGCGGCATGACCGGCGGTAGTGCCGGGCCCCGTCACGCATTCCTTCGCACCCGTGCGAACAGCATCGAAGGCGGCACCAGCGAGATCATGCGCAACATTCTCGGCGAGCAGGTGCTCGGCCTCCCGGGCGAGCCGCGCGTCGACAAGGATGTCGCCTGGATCGACGTCCCCCGCAACTGACCACACACCATCGCGAGCCTGACCAGGGCTCACGTCCGACCTTCCCCCAAGGAGAAACCCACCATGAAGCTCTGCACTGCGACCTTCTTCGACGGCGACCCCGAGCGCTTGGCCAGCCGGATCCAAGACCTGGAGGCCGCCGGCATCGACATGGTCTTGGTACCCGAGATCTACGGCTTCGACCAGATCTCGGTGCTCGGCTACATCGCCGCCAAGACCAGCCGGATCGAGTTGATGACGGGCATCGTCAACGTCTACAGCCGCTCCCCCGCCCTGATCGCCCAGTCGGCCGCCACGATCGATGCGCTGTCCGGTGGCCGCTTCACGCTTGGCATCGGCACCTCCGGCGCTCAGGTGGTCGAGGGGTGGCACGGGGTCCCGTTCACCAAACCCCTGGGTCGCACCCGCGACGTGGTGTCGATCTGTCGCAAGGTGTGGAGCGGCGACAAGGTGAGCCACGAAGGCCGCG
This sequence comes from Actinomycetota bacterium, assembly GCA_039028435.1. Taxonomy (GTDB): domain Bacteria; phylum Actinomycetota; class Acidimicrobiia; order Acidimicrobiales; family UBA10347; genus UBA10347. The sequence continues at coordinate 394,309 of JBCCIC010000003.1, forward strand.
CCGTCAATCTTCCCCTCCCGGCCGACGAGGGAACCGGTCTCGGCAAGCCGCTCAAGTTCATGAATCGGCCGCACCGCCAAGACATCCCGATCGTCATCGCCTCGATCGGACCCAAGAACGTCGAGATCACCGCCGAGATCGCGGACGGCTGGCAGCCGATCCACTTCGTGCCGGATCGCTTCGATCGTGTGTGGGGCGAGGCGCTCGCGGCGGGCAACGCCAAGCGAGACCCCGAGCTGGGTCCCTTGAGCATCTTCGCGGACGCCCATTTGGCGATCGGTGACGGTCCAGACGTCCAGGAGGCACGTGAGGCTGCTCGCGGTCACATCGGCTTCTACGTCGGTGGCATGGGTGCCAAGACGAAGAACTACTACAACGACCTCTTCAAGCGTTACGGATGGGTCGAGGAGGCCGAGAAGATCCAGGACCTGTTCCTGAGCGGCCAGCGGGCCGAAGCCACCGCGGCGGTACCCGATGCCTACCTCGACGAGGCGCATCTCTTCGGCGACGAAGCCCACGTGCAGGAACGCCTCGAGGTCTTCAAGAGCGTTGGCGTAACCCATCTCAGCCTGCAGCCGTCGGGTGCCAACGCCCTCGATGACATCGAGAAGGTCAAGGCCTGGACCGAGGCCTAGCCCGACACACTTGATGCCATCTTGAGCCACGCTGGCCGGTGTCCTGAACCAGCGCGAGCAAGATCATTGACGTGCCCAGCCGAGAAGCACGGGCACAACGCAAGATCCGGCCCCCGTCGACGTTGTGGTCGCTGTGTGGCGGGGGTCGATCTTGCATACCCCATCGCGTGTGGATTCTGAGGCAGCTGTCTCAGACCTCCTCAACCCGGCGAACGAGCAACCGATGTGGGTCTCGGAACTTGCACCAGCACACCGCACTTCCGTAGACCCCAGCCCCGGTCCAATGGACCTACGAGATCCCATGGTTGCTTCCGCCCCACCGTCGCTCAAACCCCGTGTGCTCGTCGTCGACGATGCCGCCGAGATCCGGCTCATGGTCTCAGCTGCACTCAGCCGCGATGGCTCGTACTCGTTTGCCGAGGCCACGAGTGGCTCGGAGGCGATCGACGCAGCGCGCAGCTTCCGCCCAGATGTCGTCGTCCTCGACCTCGGGCTGCCCGACATCGACGGTGTCGAGGTCTGCCGCGAGCTCCGAACGTTCACCGACGCGTACGTGCTCATGCTCACCGGGCGCGACGAAGAGGTCGACCGGTTGGTCGGCCTGGCGGTCGGTGCGGATGACTACATGACCAAGCCGTTCTCACCACGTGAGCTAGCCGCCAGAATCCAGGTGCTCTTGCGGCGACCTCGCTCCGGCGGGGACGTCATGACGCGACCGGTCGATGACGCGATCGTCATCGGCGACGTGCGCATCAACCAACTCTCGCGCGAGATCTACGTGGACGATGTGCCACTCGAACTGACGAAGATCGAGTTCGACCTGCTCGCAACCCTGGCGTCGAGACCCGAGATGGTCTTTACCCGCCAGCAGATCATCGACACCGTGTGGGGCGATGACTGGTTCGGTAGCGATCACATGATCTCGGTTCACATCGCCAATCTCCGCAAGAAGCTCGATGCCAACGGTGTGCGTCACATCAAGACGGTGCGAGGCGTCGGCTACCGAATGGCCTGACCCTCGCGCTGCGCGGCGACGGCCGAGCCCGCCGCCCACCGGTTTTCCTCGAGCACGCGCAGGAAACCAACCAGATTGCGGTCGCGGATGCGCTCGAGCTCGCGGACGTCGTGGTGACCGGACTGTTCATCGGATTGCTCGACGAGGCGATCGACCAGTTCATCGGTGAACGGTGGCGTGTCCATCAGCTTGGTCCAGGGCCACTCGAGCGTCGGGCCGAACTGCTCGATGAAGTGGCGGAAGCCTCCGGCGCCGCCGGCGACCCGGTAGGTCTCGAACAGACCCATCTGGGCCCACCGAAGTCCGAACCCGTGGGTGATGACGTCGTCGATCTCCTGGGTCGTGGCGACCCCGTCGTTGACGAGCCAGAGGGCCTCCCGCCAGACCGCTTCCAAGAGCCGGTCCCCGATGAAGGCATCGATCTCGACCCGGACGTGGACCGGGTGCATGCCGATGCCCCGGTAGATCGACATCGCCCGGTCGATTGTCGCTGGCGCGGTCGCGCCTCCTCCGACGACCTCGACGACGGGCAGTAGATACACCGGGTTGTACGGATGGCCGACGACCAACCGCTCCGGGTGCAGCATGGCGTCCTGCAGGTCGGTCGGCTTGATGCCCGAGGTCGACGAGGCGATCAGGGTGTCCGCGGCGGTCGCGGCCTCGATCTCGGCGTAGACCGCCCGCTTGAGCTCTGGGCGCTCGGGAACACTCTCCTGGATGAAGGTCGCGTCGGCGACGGCATCGGCGATCGAGTCGGCGATACGCCACTCGCCGCGCCGATCGGTGGCCAGCCCGAGCTGATCCCACGCCGCGACGGCGTTGGCGAGGACCTCGTCCATGATCGTCTGCGCCTGTGGTGAGGGATCGGAGATGGCGACATCGACACCCGAGAGCACCATCCGGGATGCCCATGCTGCGCCGATCACGCCGCAGCCGACCGCCGCTGCTTTGGCCGGAGCCTCGGCTTCGGCGGTCACGAGGTGGTCGTCAGCCATGCGCCGTCAGCTGGAGATTGTCGCGGACCTGGGCCGCGGTCAACACGTTGTAGTTCTGTGCTTCGAGGATCGTCACCGCACGCTCAACAAGCGAGCCATTGGTGGCGAGCACACCGCGATCGAGCCAGATGTTGTCCTCGAGGCCGACGCGCACATTGCCACCCGCGAGCGCAGCGAGGGATACGTACTTGAGCTGGTTGCGGCCGATCGAGAAGGCAGAGAACGTCCAGTCCTCGGGCACGTTGTTGCGCATCGCCATGAACGTGTTCAGGTCGTCGGGCGCCCCCCACGGCACACCCATGCACAGCTGCACCATCACCGGGTCAGGGATGATGCTGCGACGCACGAGGTCCTTGGCGTGGGCGAGATGGCCGGTGTCGAACGCTTCGATCTCGATCCGCGTGCCGATCTCGTTCATCTGGGCGGCCATCGCCTCGAGCATCGCCGGCGTGTTGGTCATCACGTAGTCGCCCTCGCCGAAGTTCATGCTCCCGCAGTCGAGCGTGCAGATCTCGGGCTGCACACGGCGCACGTGCTCGACGCGCTCGGTTGCACCGGCCATGTCGGTGCCGTCTTCGCTCGGCGGTAGGGGCTTCTCCACGTCGCCGAGCACCAGGTCGCCACCCATGCCGGCCGTCAGGTTCAGCACGACGTCGACGTCGCTCGAACGCACGCGGTCGGCGACCTCCTCGTACTTCTCCACCGATCGGGACGGCATGCCGTCGTCTTCGCGCACGTGGATGTGCACGACGGCAGCGCCAGCCTTGGCGGCTTCGATGCAGGAGTCGGCGATCTGGATCGGTGTGCACGGAATCTTGTCGGACTTGTGGGCGGTGTAGCCCGAGCCGGTGACGGCGCAGGTGATGAAGACACCTTCGTGCTGCTGTTCGGTCATGGAATGCTCCTCGCTGGCGAAGTGAGTTGTGGGGCGATTGGGGTGGCGAGAGTCGGGCTCGTGCCCGGCGCTTAGAGCGCTTGGGCGCGGCGTCGCCCGTGCACGCGGGCGAACGAGCGGACCTCGTCGTGGTCAATGTAAATGCCGCGGAGATGGCGGTGTCCGCCGGACTCGTAGGCGTCGCGGCCGTGCAGGATGCGTCGATTGTCGAACCCGACGACATCGCCGGGTTGGAACGGGTAGTTCATCTGGAAGCGGTCCTCGGCGGCGATCTGGGAGAAGTGCCGCATGGCGTCGTAGGCGCGTGGCATGTCGGCCGGGTCCATGTCCGGGAAGCCGCGCACCGGGTAGAAGGCTCGAATCGTGAGGGGTGAACCGGGCACGCCGAGGTCGATCATCGGGCCCGACCATCGGTGGTCGATACCCGGGCCTCGGTTGAAGAAGACCCAGTTCAGGGTGGTGAGGGCTTCGTAGTGCTGGGGGTGATCCGACGCGATCTCGTCGATGATCGCCAAGCCATCCGCCATCGTTGAATGGCCGCCGAGGGTCTCGTTGGCCACGCAGTGCAGGAACTGGAAGCCCGGAGGTGTCTCACGGGTCGGCAGATCGGTGTGGGGTCCGAGGCGCAAGCTGGTGTTGGCGGTGCTGTTCGCATCGGAGGTTCCGGCCAGCGAGATGTCCGCCTTGACGTCCCAGATCGGCCCGAAGTTGGTGTCACGGATCGCCCCAATCCGCTCGCCGAGGCGGCGGTTGAAGTCGAGCTCGGTGGGGCAGCCGCGAAGCCGAGCGATGCCGTAGCGGAGCAAGTCGTCGACCCATGCAGCCAGGACATCGTCGTCGGTGAGTGCGTGGGTGCCATCGTACGTCGGGGGCTCGGGGAGATCTGCCGCCGTCCACGATTGGGGTGTCGCCAGCCAGCTGGCGGCACGGTGCTGCCCGTCGGCGACGTGTCGCAGCCAACCCGGGTGATACGTAGCGAGTGTGCTGTCGGGTGCCCAGCTGATGCGCAACGCGCCCTCGGGCGTGACCTCGACGGACTGGAACGCCGTCTCGTCGATGTGGTGGGCGGGGTCCAGTAGGCCTTCGCGCGTCGCGAGGTCGACACCCCCGGCTCCGACTGCATTCTCCCGCAACCACCAGTCGAAGGCTTCGAGCTCTGCGCCATCGGACCAGCGCACGCGTACGAAGCGGCCGTCGACCGTCGCCGACGCGAGCGGTATCCACTCGTAACGGTAGAAGTCGGGGGTTGGGAAGTCGTCGGCGTTGACCGTCGGCGACTCGCTGATGCCCATACTCATCGTCGCGTCCTCGGGGCCATGGGGTTCTAAGGATGTAGGTGTCCCGTTGAACGGGACGTCCTGTCCTGTACCCTGGCATCCTATGAGCGGCGGCACCGATGCGTCAACGATCACGGCCGAAATCGAGCCGTCGGTCCTCCCAGGGGACAGCCCGATCGCTCGATCATTCCGGCTGGTGCAGGTCGTGGTGGCCGCCCGCGAGTCGCTCGGGGTTCGGGAACTCGCCCGGCGATCGGGGCTACCTCGGTCGACGGTCAGCCGGCTGGTAGCGACGTTGACCGATCTGGAGATGCTCGAACGAACCGGTGACGGCTCGGTCTTGCCCGGACCCGGGCTGGCCACGCTGCAACCCGATGCCGGCGCCTCACCGCTCTCGGTCCGCCTGCGGCCGCTGCTGGCCGAACTCGTGTCGACCTTCGGCGAGCACGCTGCGCTCTCGGTCGACGACACCGACCGCTTGCTCTATGTGGCCCAAGTGTCGAGCGAGCACCCGGTGTCGGTCCCGGACGTGTCCGGTGAGCGGCATCACTTCCACCTGGTAGCTCCCGGCTTGATGACCATGGCGTCGTGGGGCGACGAGCGACTCGCCGACTACCTGGCAGGCGATCTTGCCGCGCCGACACCGCAGTCGCTGACGACCACAGCAACACTACGGGGACGCCTGCGTGAGATCGCAGGGACCGGTTGGTGCTGGACGGACCAGGAACTCGATGTCGGGGTCAATGGCCTTGCGGTTCCGATCATGATCGACGGTGCGCTCGCCGCGACCGTCAGCCTGTTCGGGCCGGCCTATCGCTTCAACCAGGCGGCCCTTCCCGAGGCCGGTGCTGCGTTGCGTCGGATCGTGACCGAGCGCATCGCCGGATTGATGCCCTGAGACCCTCAGGGCACTTCTGGTGTGGCCGCTACGGCTCGCCGTCGCCGATCACTTCCTTGCGTCGTGCGACGTAGGCGTCGAGTTCTTCCTGGGTCGCGTCGTCGAGCCTCGGTTCGACGTAGTCCTCCAACGCCAGCTGCCAGATCTCGGTCGCGCGTTGGGTCGCGGTCTTCTCCCCCGCCTCGGTCCAGGCGCCATGGTTCTGCCAGTCCGAGAGCAACGGTCCATAGAACGCGGTCTCGTAGCGTTCCAACGTGTGCTCGTCACCGAAGAAGTGACCGCCGGTGGGCACGCGTTCCATGGCGTCGAAGCCGAGTTCCTCTTCCGACAGGTCGATCGGTGTGAGGAACTCCATCATGTGCTGAAGCATCTCGACATCGAGCACGAGCTTCTCGTAGCTGGCCTGAAGCCCTCCCTCCATCCAACCTGCAGCGTGGTAGATGAGGTTGGCACCGCCGAGGACGCAGCCCCACAGCGCCATCTGGGTCTCGTAGGCCGCCTGGGCGTCGACGACATTCGAGGCGTTGGAGTTCGAGGCCCGATACGGAACGCCGTAGTGCCTCGCAAGCTGGCCACCCGCCACGTTGGCCTTGGCGTGTTCGGGCGTACCGAACGCCGGCGCCCCGGACCGCATGTCGACGTTCGACGTAAAGGCTCCGTACATGACCGGCGCGCCGGGTCGCACGAGCTGTGTGAGCGCGATTCCGAAGAGGGCCTCGGCGTTCTGTTGCACGAGCGCCGCTCCGAGTGTCGCGGGGGTCATCGCCCCCATGAGCGTGAACGGCGTCACCGAAACCGCCTGACCGTGCTCGGACATGGTCATCAGCCCGTTCGCCATCTCCTCGTCGAACCGTCGCGGAGAGTTGACGTTGATGATCGTCGTCACGCCGGGTGACTCCGCCATCTGCTCGAGCGTGAGGCCTCTCGTGATCGCCATCATCTCGATCCCGTCCAGAGCCCGACCTCGGCCGATCGCCGTGCAGTGAAAGCTCAGGTCGCTGAGCATCAGGTTGGCGCGATAGGTGTCGAGGTGCCGGTTGTTCGCGGGGAGTTCGAGCGGCGCTGCGACCTGATTGCCGATGATGTGAATGGCGTTGAAGTAGTGCGCGAGCCGAATGAAGTTCTCGTAGTCGTCGAGGTTCGACTGGCGCCGCCCGTTGATCTCGTCGTGGACGGCCGGTGGGCCGGCCACGAGGCCGAACGCGACACTGTCGCCGCCGAGCGTGAGTGCCTTGTCCGGGTTGCGAGAGGTCAGGGTGAACGATCGCGGGACCGAGGCGAGCGCATGGTCGATGATTTCGCGCCCGACACGGACAATCTCGCCGTCGACCACTGCTCCGGCTTCGGCGAAGAGCCGACGGGCTTCGGTGCTCCAGAGCTCGATCCCGAGCTCTTCGAGCACCCGCAGCGAGGATCGGTGAATGGTGTCGATGCCCTCGCTGTCGAGGACCGGAAGATGGCCGTGGGAGTTGCGCACCTGACGCCAAGGCAGTTGACGGATGCGAGGGGCGGTGGCGCGGACTCGGCCTCGACGTGGCATGGAACGATGCTCCTCGCTCTCGGGATTGCACCGATGAGCTGCTTCGTCGCCGGTGCTCCTCACCGCCGACTCCTCCAGCTTGACCGATCGGTGCCGATGAGTGCAGTAGACATCTCGTGACAGATGCCGCGCCGCCCGTTGACGAACCGTCCACGAGCGTTGCCTCCTACTGTTTCCAACACTGTGGCAACCGATCCAACCAACGAACGCGTTCATCAAGCCGAGAGGACCAGCACGCTGGGGTCTGCCGTGCTGCACGCGATCGCTGCGGTCGGCGTGCCCGCCTTCCTGTCTGAGAGCGAGGTGATCCGGTCGGGAAACCTCGTCGTCTTCGTGCTCGCGGAGGCGGTCCTTGCCGTGCTCGCTGCCTCGACGTTCGTCATCAGCGCTGCTCGACCAAGCTGGCTTCGTCCACTCGTGCGAATCGAGGGCATCGGGACGGCGATCAACTTTGGTGCACTGGCGTGGCTCGGTCCGGATGTCGCGTCCTCGACCCCGTCCAAATTTCTGCTGTTGGTCGCGTTGGTGGCCATCACCGGTATCGGTGCGTCGTTCTCGTCGATCCTGCACGGTCGGCGGACCGCGTTTGTTCGGTCGATGGTCATCATCGGAACGGCGCATGTCACGGCCTACCTCGTGTCGGGCGAGCTGATCCTTGCCGCATTCGCGACCGCGTGGTGCGTGTCCGTCTACTTGTTCTCCGGGGTCGGTCTCAAGGCGATGGAGGAACTGCTCGAACTCCGGCGACAGAGCGAAGAGGCTGCTCGCTACGACCATCTCACCCAGGCGCTGAACCGGCCGGCATTCATGGACGCCCTCGAGCGAAGCGCAGCGAGCGGCGACCCGGCGGTGCTGTTGCTCCTGGACCTCGACGGCTTCAAGGCCGTCAATGACAGCTATGGCCATGCGACAGGTGACGCCGTGCTCCGGGCGGTCGCGGAACGCTTGCGGCGCCGCCTTCCGCCGGCATCGTCGATCGGCCGACTGGGGGGCGATGAGCTCTCGGCGATCATTCCGACCGAGGACATCGAGGTCGCGGCGCAGCTTGACCGCGTCGCCGCGCATGTCGCCGAGGCGATCACCGCCGAGGGGCGTTCCGTGTATGTGGCCGGGTCGATCGGTTGGACATATGTGCGAGGTGGGGTCTCCGCCCGGGATCTGATCGCCGAGGCCGATGCCGCGATGTACGAAAGCAAGAACTCAACCACGACGTCGATCAGCGGCTTCACCCCGGCGTTGCGCGACCAGCTCGAGCTCTCGCTCGAGCTTCGGCAACGGTTTCGTGCTGCGGTCCGGGGCCAGGGCATCTCATTCGAGGCGCAACCGGTCGTATCGACCGAGTTCCGGCGTCCTGTCGCAGTGGAGCTACTCGCCCGCTGGCCCGACGAGAGCGGCGACGGTATTGCACCCGACGCGTTCAACCAGCTCGCCAACGAGACCGGTCTTGCTCTCGAACTCGATTGCCAGGCACTGCGAGCCGGTGCACGCTTGCTCCGTGGCTGGCGGGATGATCCCGATCTGTCGTCGCTCGTCGTCAAGGTGAACATCTCGCCCTCGCACCTGGAACATCGCACGCTCGTCCATTCGATCGTCACCATCGTCGACGAGGCGGACCGGCATCGTTTGGGTGTCGAATTCATCGAGACCGAGTTGCTCGCCGCGTCGTCGATGACCAAGGACCTGCTGCTCGACTTGTCGAACATGGGCGTGACCGTCAGCATCGATGACTTCGGCACCGGCTACTCATCGCTGGCCTACCTTCGATCGGTTCCGGTCAGCGAGATCAAGATCGACCGAACCTTCGTTCGCGCGGTCGATCGCGATCCGGTCAATCGCGGGTTGGTCCAGGCTGTTGTCGACGTCGCGAGGACCCTTGGTCTCAGCACGATCGCTGAGGGGGTCGAGCGCCCCGAAGAGTTCGACGAGGTCGCTCGGTTGGGCGTCTCGGCGGTTCAGGGCTACCTGACCGGTCGGCCCGCAGCGGTCGACGAGATCAGCGCCAAGCTGCGAGCGGCCATGAGCGACGCGGGCGCAAGCGGCTAGCGCCGACCAGCGCAGCTAGAGCGCATCGTTGCGCAGGTTCACGAGCGCAGGGATCTCACAGGCCTGGCCGACCTCGATCGGCTTGGTGACCGCCCGGTTGTTGTGGGGCCCCGCGCACCAGCTCGGGAAGGCCAGCGAGTACAGGCCTCCCCCGCCGGCCACGAATACCAGCAGGTCCTCGACGTCGCGGAAGCATGAGTACGTTGCGCTCGGGTCGACCCCGCCCATCGTGCCAGCCGAGGCCAAGAGATCTGCGCCGCTGATGACGGCGCGTTCCACGACGCCCTCGCGGATGCTCGCGAGGTCGTGGCCCGCGGCCGCCAATACCGCCGCGTGATCGGGGTTGATGGCGATCGCCGCCTGGCCTCCGCGGAGCGCGGCATTGTTCGTGGTCGGGCTGGCGATCGCTTTGGCGAGTGAGTGCAGAAGACGATCGGCAACGGTGGGGTCGTCGGCATCGGACACCCCGATCACCGACTGGGGGCTGTCGACACCGAGCACCGTCACGGTCGACTCGTCTGCCGCAAAGCCGAGCAGGGTGTGCATCGGCTCAAATGGGCTGTTCTCCTCGTCTTCAGCAAGGCACATCGTGAACTTGCCTGGCTGACCGAACAGGGCCATGTCGGAGCTGCCCGAGCGCCCACCTCCGATATTGATCATGGCCAACCGGAGTGCGCGACCGATGCTGGCGTTGGCCCGGTAGCCCGGACCGAGTGCGCCGAACCCGCCGTGGATGCCCCCACACCACGAACGGGCTGGCCCGTTGACGATGACGAGCGGAGCGATCGAGTGCGTCGTCGCTTGCATTTCCGTCAGGTCGAAGGTCGGGTCGATCACGGCGTTGGCGGCGGCGACGACGACCGGCATGTGGTCCGGTAGGCAGCCGGCCATGACGGCCGCCGACGCCAGCTTCTCGACGGTGCAGCGGCCCTGGTTCGGCCCCATGTCCCCGAGCAACAGATCGCCGTCGAGGCCCGAGGCAAGCACCATGCGACCGACCCGCTCGGGCGTTGGGATGACGACGGGTAGTCCGTCGGTGCACCCGAGTTCGTGGAGCCGCTCGAGCGCGTCGAATTCACTGTCCGCCGTGAGCAGTTCGGTCATCCGCGGAGCAGTTCGACGATGCGAGGCACGATGTCGTCGGCGACGACGGCCATGTTCTCGACGCCGCTACCGGCGACGGGATGCGGCAGCTTGAGTCGCGGCGCGTCGGGCATGCCGACCGAGCGGGCGACGAAGTCGCCCTGGGGCCAGAACTCCTCGGTGACGAGGGAGACCGAGGGAATCCCTCGTCGAGCGAGCTTTACGCCGTCACGCACGGTGCCGGTCGTGCAGCTTCCTCAATGGCCGTAGGCACCGACCACCGCAGCGCAGTCGTCGGCGACCTCGTCGAGCATGGCATCGGAGATCATCGACGACGCGTTGTGCTTGTTCCAGCGTCGGAACGAAACCTGTGGAAGGGCGACCGCCATGGCCTTTTCGACCTGGTCGAGGAATGCCTCGGAGTCCGGGAAGCCGTTGGCGATCAAGCCGATCGTGGGCGCCCCCTCGGTGATGTCGACCGACAGTTCGTACGGGTCGACGGGAGCACCTGGTTCTGCTCGTGGATCGTGGAATTCGATCGCGTTGGTCGATGGCGACATGGCGGACCTCCCTCGTTGGTCACTTCAGTGTAGGAATCACGCCTCGATCAGGGGAAGTGGCTCCATCCCGAGCTCGCGGCGATACGTGTTGTGGTAGTGGTGCAGGGCCGGTTCATTGCGCCCGAACATCGAGTAGCCGACCGCGCCGCTCGCGGCGGTGTTTTGCTGGCTGGCGCTGGCGACGTAGTCCTCGTCGCGGATGATCTCGGCGAAGTTCTGCGCGACCATGCGCTGGACGGTCACCATGTCCTCATCCATCCGGGTCTCCGGCCAGAGGTAGAATGAGATTCGGCTCACGTGGCGGCCCGGCTCGTTGGGATCCGGAAACGCTCGGACGAGGTACAGCCCGTTGCTGTTCGGCATGAGCTGCACGTTCGGGAACAACCAGTACACGGGTAGCGCAGCCGTGCGAATGTCCCAGTCGCGTTCGGGCAGGTCTCGCAGTAGGTCGATGTCTCGACGGCACAGCAGCATTCGATGATTGCGGCCATACGTGTCGTAGCACTGCACGTTGCCGTAGAAGAACGCGTAGAGCGAGTCCTTGTGCAGCGAAGAGAAGTGGTAGGTCTCGCCGAAGGTGTCCATCGCAAGCTTCCAGTTGCACGCGACGTCGTAGTGGTCCTCGCCGAGGTAGTCGAGGCGCCCGAGATCCCACGACTCGAGCTCTGTACGGAGTTCTGCGCCGAGTGTCGCGTCGAGGTCGATGGTGCCATCGGGGCGAGGATGTACCCACAGAAGGCCCGCTTCTTCGAGAGAAGGCAGCTCGACGAGCCCGTGACACGAGAGGTCGAACTCGCCGAAGTGGTCCTGTTTGGGCACGCCGACGAGTGCGCCGCCCGTGTCGTATGTCCAGCTGTGGAACGGGCAGGTGAATCGCCGAGCCGTACCGCGTGTTTCGGTCACCACGGCGACGCCGCGATGGCGACACGAGTTCACGAACGCCCGGAAGCGCCCGTCGTCGCCCCGCGTGGCGAGGATCGGCGTGCCGATGTCCGATGAGGTGAGAAACGACCCGGGCTCGGGTAGGTCACCGCTGAGCCCGAACACGAGCGGCTCGTCGCCAAAGAACTGGCGGCGTTCGCGATCGGCGAGGTCCTCGTCGACATACACCGACATCGGGTTGCGCCGATGTCCACCGGCGTCGACGTTGACCCCCGCGTCGAGACGGCTCATGAGCAGCTTGATGTTCGCCACCTGGTCTTCGTGCTTCACGGATCAACCTCCTGCAGCACGGGTCAGTTGCTCGGCGATCTGGGCGGTGACGGAGCGGGCACGATCGGCGAGCGCGATTCTCGACGCGCTACTGATCGGGTGTTCGATGACGACGAACGGGTAACCGTCCGCTCCGAGCACCTGGCCCATCAGTTCGGCGGCACTGACGAAATTCTCGGTCATGACGGCAGCCGACGGCAGGCCGAGCCGTTCACCGCTCACGGCGTCGTGCAGACTGCACGATGAACAGCTTCCTCAATCGCCGATCCCGCTGACCAGCGCATTCCACCTGCTGGCGCGGTCGAGGATGTGGGCCTCGGCGGGAGCGCTGTAGTTGGACTTCACAGCGACATCGACGTCGGCGACGCCGTAGCTCCGCTGGAGTTCGTCGGCCAGGCCCTCGAAGAACGCGCGCGTGCCTTGCTTGCCATTCGAGATCACACCGACGACGGCTCCTTCGAGCGACGCCAGCCGGTCCGCCAGGGCGAACGGCGCCGCGCCGTCGCCCCAGGTCGGGTCGAGCACTTCGATCGGCATGGGAGCTCTCCTCGTTCGTTTCGCGTTCTCAGCAGTCCACGCAGGCGCCAACCGGCACGGTGACCGCACGCGACTTGTGGCCGAGCCAGGGCGGAATCACGGCTCCGAACCCGCCGGCCGGCCCGCCAGCCGCGATCACGATCAAATGATCAGGATCCGGAAGCGCCGGGTATTCACGGTCACCCTTGTCACCGACGACCGATCCCTTGCCGACGGCCGCCCAGTCTCGGCGATGGATCCGCGCCTGCTCGAAGACGTACTGACGGATGTCGGCCTTCGACCATCCGGCGGCATCGAAGTGCTCGCGAAGCTGCGGCGGCACCACGATGGCGTAGTTGCCGGGCCAGATCGAATAGTGGGTCATGTTCGCTCGGATCTCTGCCGCGAACGTGTCGAGGATCTCCTCCGGGATGGTGGTCCACTCGTTCATCAGCTGGCGCGGAGCCATGGCTGCCATCGCCGTGACCGCCGAAGCGTAAGGGTCGCCGATGCGCTCCTCCGAGACCGATGACCACGGTGTGTTCTCTTCGTCCTCGGCGATGCACCAGCTGATCTTTCCGGGATGCCCGAAGGTTGATCGGTCGATCTCGCCAGGTCGAACCTCAAACAGGTTGCCGAGCACCAGGCGGACGGCTCGGCCGATGCAGGTGGAGGCGCGATCGCTGGGTCCGAGCGCATTGAAGGTGCCGCTCATGCCGATCTCTTGGCGGATCGGACCATTGACGACGAGCAGGACCGCGCACCCGCCAGTGCTGGCGGTGGCGCCGTGCAGGAGGAACGGCTCCTGGAGCATCGCGGTGAGTGCGGTCACGACGACCGGAAAGTGCATCGGCAGGCACCCCGCCATGACGGCGTTGATGGCCAGCTTCTCGGCGGTGACCTGACGCTGCCGCACCGGCTCAATGCCAACCAGGTGATCCGGTGGAAGTCCCGCCCATTCGAGACACGCAGCCACCACCTCGGGCGTGGGCGGTACAACCGGTAGCCCATCGGTCCAGCCGCGGCTGTGGAAGAACTCTTGCGCTGCGACGGCGTCGTCGAGGACATGACGTGGCGACTGCAGCGCCTCGATGATGCTCATCGTGGTGACCACCGGGAGGAGCTCATAGTGGCCAGGCTAGGCGTGTCGGCTGGTCCGATCCAGAACCGTGTGGCCGGTTGAAGCGTCACGCCTTCAAGGTCGCAAGGTGGTGGGCTCGCCTCAAGCGCCCGCGGCGGATCGCAGACCGGCGATCGCGTCGAGCGCGTCGTCGACGCGGTCGAGCGGCACGAGTAGATGGTCGTGGTGGTGTGCGGCGATGACGTTGCACGGAATGTCGACCTCGGCCAGCGCCTGCGACACTGCTGCGGTCAAGCCGACCGCCTCGAGCGCGCTGTTGACGTCGAGGGTGAGCCACGCCGCTCGGAACGTGCCAAAGGTGCCGATTCGCCCGGCGACGTCGGACTCGATCACCACCGTGATGCCCTCGTCTTCTCGAATGATCGCGTCGACGCCTTCGGCGTGTCGCAGCAGCTCGAGCGCATCCAGCGGGTCGTTCACGGTCACGTAGGTCCATACCCCCGGTCGTCGGGTGGCCCTCAGGCTCCGCAACATCACGCCGAGGTCGGTTTCCGGGCCGTTGCCTTCCGACATCTGCTCGACGGTAGTAGCGATAGCGTTCGGCCGTGACTTCGAATCCCGCAACCGCGGCGCTGCCGACCGAGATGTCGGGCGTGCAGCTCCTAGGCCACGGTGGCCCCGAGCAGCTGGTGTACCGGACCGACCTGCCCCTCCCGACTCCCGAGTCCGACGAGGTGCTGATCCACGTGAGTGCCGCGGGTGTCAACAACACCGACATCAACACGCGCATCGGCTGGTACTCCAAGTCGGTGAGTGGGGCAACCGACTCGGGCGCTGAATCCACCGACGACGACGGCGCATGGTCGGATGCGCCCGTCGAGTTCCCCCGCATCCAGGGCGCCGATTGTTGCGGCCAGATCGTCGCGACCGGCAGTAGGGTGGACCAGCGACGGCTGGGCGAACGGGTGATCGTACGCACGTTGCAGGAACCGTTCGCACCGTCGCACGCGAAGGCAACGATCGTGTTCGGCTCCGAGCTCGATGGTGGCTTTGCGCAATACACGGTGGCACGGTCGTCTGAGACGTTTGCCGTCGACTGCGATTGGTCCGACGTCGAGCTGGCCTCGATCCCCTGTGCGTGGTCGACCGCCGAGGGCATGTTGCATCGGGCCGCGGTGGGGGCAGAACGGGTTCTGATCACCGGCGCTTCGGGTGGAGTCGGTTCCGCCGCGGTCCAGCTGGCCAAGCGCCGGGGTGCGGAAGTGATCGCGGTCGTAGGCGCCTCCAAGTTGGACCAGGTCCGAGCGCTGGGCGCCGACCGGGTGGTCGATCGCACAGCCGACCTGATCGCCGAGGTCGGAGCCAGGAGCATCGACGTGGTGCTCGACCTGGTGGCAGGACCGACGTTCAGCGCGATGGTCACGTCGTTGCGGCCTGGGGGGCGGTACTCGGTATCGGGCGCGATTGCCGGACCGATCGTCGACCTCGACGTTCGCGATCTCTACCTGAAGGACTTGACCTTCTTCGGCAACACGTTTCAGGATCCGGAGGTTTTCCCGAACCTCGTCGGCTACATCGAGCGAGGCGAGGTACGCCCGTCAGTCGCGGCGACCTTCGCCCTGGAAGACATCGTCGCCGCGCAGGAACGCTTCGCCATGAAGGACTTCGTCGGCAAACTCGTGCTCATCCCCTGACCCGGTGCTGAATCTCCCCTGATCTCCGATCGAGCTGAGGATCTACGGTGGCGCCATGATCGAGGGGTATTGCTGGCCGCAGAGTGGCACCGCCGGGGAGCGAATCGGTTTGGCGGCTTCGGGCGATGGCCCGACGTTCGACGTCGAGGTCCTCCGAGTTGGGGCTTCCGAGGAACACGTGGCCCGTTTCGAGGCCGTGGCAATCGGGCGCCAGCCGATTCCCGACAATCCGGTCGATGTCGCCGAGCAGGGCTGCGACTGGGACGTCGTCCTGGAGATCACGATCGACCCAGCGTGGACGACGGGCTTCTACCTCGTCCGCATGTCCGATGGAAACGGCCCCGTCTCCGAGGCCTTCTTCGTCGTTCGCGCGAGCGTGCCGGGTTCGACGTTGCTCGTGCTCTCGACCGCGACCTACGCGGCCTACAACGACTGGGGCGGACCGAGCTTCTACGTCGGTGGTCATCGTTCCTCGCAGCTCCGGCCGCTTCCTCGAGGGTTTCTCGACAAGCCGCGACCCGAGTACTTCCGATTGGCTCGGATGATCGACCTGCCCCGCGACGAGCGCCGGGCGCACTACGCCGAGTACTCGCCGTGGTCCGGCGCTGCAGGCTTCTCGAACCAAGAGCGCCTGTTCGTTGCCTGGGCCGAGCGCGAGGGCATCGAGCTCGACTACGCAACCAGCCACGACCTGCACGTGATCCCAGGCTTGCTCGAGCCGTACACGCTCTACGTCAGCGTGGGTCATGACGAGTATTGGTCTGCGGCAATGCGGGATGCTGTAGAGGACTGGGTCACCGAAGGTGGGCATGCGGCATTCTTCTCCGGCAACACGGCCTTCTGGCAGATCCGGTACGAGGAGCTGGCCGACCATCAGGTGGTGGGCTACAAGCTCGAGTTCGAAGACGACCCCGTCTTCGGGACCGAGGCCGAGGCGACCCTCTCCACGATGTGGAGCGACCCGCTCGTCGGTCGGCCCGAGAACGAAATGACCGGCGTGTCGTTCACCCGCGGTGGCTATGCCCACATGCGAGCCGCACCCCGCGGAAGCGGCGGCTACACGGTATGGCGGCCAGAGCACCCGCTCTTCGAGGAACTCGACCTGTACGTCGGCGATCTGCTGGGCGCCGAACCGATAGTTGTCGGCTATGAGTGTGATGGCTGCGCCATCCAGCTGGTGGATGGTCGCCCCGTGCCCACCGGCGTGGACGGCACGCCGACCGACATGACCATCCTCGGGACTGCACCGGCCCACCTGTGGCTCACCGAGGAAGGTGCACCGGGGCTTCCGGACAGCTTCGTCGGCGAACTGAACTGGGTCGCCCAACGCCTGGGCGGCGCCGACACGCCGGAGAACCGCGAACGCTTCGCTTATGGCAACGCAGTGATGGCCACCTTCGATCGGGGCGCCGGAACGGTCTTCACGAGCGGTTGTACCGATTGGGCATACGGCCTCGGCGACGCGGCCATCGCGCAGGTCACCAAGAACGTGGTGCGCCGAGCGCTGGGCTGACCGGCCGATTCGCCCGGGGCGCTTCGTCGACGGTGAGTTCGCGCAGGACATCGGCGTCGGCGAGGGAACGACGGACGTCGACGTCGGCTTTCGGCCGGACATCGGGGCAAAAGCGCAGCGATGCCTTCTCCAGCGCGTCGCGCAGGAGTTCCGCCACCTGCGAGGCGTCGTCGAGGTCGCACTCGATGACGACGGAATCGTGGACGGTCTGCACCGGGCGTGCCGACCCCACGGTTCGCAACGAACTGTGGAGGCGAGCGTAGGCCTCGAGCATGATGTCGGCGACACCGCCCTGGATCGGTGCGTTGCGCCATGCGTTGACCATCGCGCGGACTCGTTCCCGAGCGGCTCGGTAGAGGAACGCTTCGGCAACCTCTTGACCGGCAACCGCGGCGATGGCCTCGATGTAGCGGCGCCGTAGGGGACGATCTTCGAAGTGTCGCTCGAGATCCTTGCGGTTCGTGGGCTCGCCTCCATCGAAGAGTCGGACGTGGTGGTCTGACTCGAACTGGCTTCGAACCTGGATGAGGCGCGGGTCACTCGATTCGATTGCTTCGCACGTGGCGAGAAGGAAGAGGCGGTCGACATGCAGGTTGAACTGTTGCCTGCGTCCGGCGACGGTCCGACTGGCGAAGGTGAATGCCTCGTTGTCGTTGACGAGTGCCACCGGCGAGGAGAACTGAAGAACCCATTCGACCCGCTCGATGGTCGATGTCGCGGTCGCGTCCGTCTGCCCATCGAGCCGCTCGGCAATCTCGTCAGCGGCCGGCCAGCGGTGGTTCGTTTGGCGGAACTCCCGGCGAATTGCCGCGATGTCGCCGTAGCTCCGCGACAATCGAAGCGTGGCCGGCCAGTCGATGTGGCTCGTCCGTCGACTGATCGTCTCGATCTCGGCGATGCGAGCCTGCGCCCACGCGGCGGTGCCCGGATACGTGCGTCGATACTGCGCGAGCAACTCACGACCCTGGTCGAGCGACGTCGGGGTGCCGTTCGCACTGAGGGAGCGGGCGAGCGCTTCGGCCCCGGTCCCGTAAGCGATGCCGAAGTTGAGGGCTTTGGCCATCTGGCGTAGTTGCTTGAAGCGGTCGGGGTCTTCGGCGGCGAGCGTGTCCGCCTCGAAGCCGAACATCGAGGCGGCCGTCGCCACGTGGACATCGACACCAGCGGCAAATGCCGCCGTGAGCGGTGCATCCTCGGCGACTTGGGCCAGGAACCGAAGCTCGGCCTGGCTCAGGTCGGCGTGGACGAACACTCGCTCGGTGCTGCTGGGGCGCACGTGAGGCTTCATCCGAGGCGTGAAGTTCTGGGCGTTGGGGTTGCGGCTGGCCAAACGACCGGTGTTGGTTCCGACGACCTGGAGGTATTGGGGTCGAAGGCGACCGTCCTCATGAATGTGCTCGTGGATCGACTCGCCGTAGGTCGAGAGGATCTTGGCGTAGTTGCGAAACTCGAGGAGGGCCTCGCACAGGTCACCGCCGATTTCCCGCAGGACGGCCGCGGTCACCGAGTCATGGTCAGTGAGTGGTCGTTCAACCCGGAACCGGCGGGCGGTCCAGGCTCGGACTTCGGGCTCGCTCCAGCGGTTCAGCGCCTGGCGGACCTGACGGTCGCTGGCCGGGTTCCAGTTGGGCTCGGTGATGTCGTCGAAGAGGCTCCCCTGTCCCCCGCCGGTCAGGAGGGCCAGCCGGCCGACGACCTCGCGGTGTTGGCCCTCCATCCGATCGAGCTCGGCCCGCCAACCCGGCCAATCGAACGGCAAGCCGGTTCGTTCCATGCGGTCCAGGAACGGCCGAGCCGCCAGCTCGATCTCGCAGATCGTCTCCAGGCCGGCTTCCTGCACCTGCGAGCGAATGACATCGGTGACCCACAGGGTCTCGACCGCGTCGGCGCCTGCATAGGCGATCTGGTCGGGTGTCAGGTCATCGGTCGCGGTGTAGCTGAGCTGGGTCGTGCCCTTGCCCTGTGCGGTGACTCCCAGGTAGTGATCGGTGGCCCAGGCCAGGCCGTGGTACCACCCGAAGCCCGTACGGCCCTGATGCAGCAGCGCGTCGGCAATCTGGGCGTCCCACCAGATGAGCCCGTAGGTGATGTCGTCGGTCCTGTAGACCGCTCGATCGATCACGCGGGCGTCGAAGTTCGCGTTCCATGCCGCAGCGGTCACCCCGTCGAGCAGGGGCGCGAGCTCGGAGGGGTCGACATCGCGTGCATCGACGACGAATGCCCGCTCGAGTCCAGCGGCGTCCCGCGTTGCAATCGACGCGACCCGCATGAGGCCGGCGGCCGGCCCGTCGATGGGTGTCTCGGTGTCGATCGCGACGTGCTCCGCTTCGGCCAGTGCCGAGGCGAGCGGGTTCCAGGCGCCGGCGTCGGCGATGAGCGTCACCGGCACGCTGGCGGGGTCACGAGACACGCTGGGACCCTATGGCATCGTTCGGCCATAGCGACCGACCCCTGGCGAGCTGAGCGAGTTCGGGCATGCAACCAGTCGCAGGCCAGGGGAGCTGGCCGTGTTCGCCTCGTGCCAGTATCGGTTGTGGGACGTCTCTGATCGCGTAATCAGTCCGGACACCATGGGTTGGTCAGCCCGGCGTCGCATTGGGCGATGAGCAGCGCGTCGACGATGTCGACGTCCTCACTCCCATCGACATCGCTCGCCGAAGCATCGATCTCCAACGCGTCACCGAGCAACGGGCACGAGCCTCGATCGGCACGGAGACCAACGGCGTGCTGGGCGATGACAAGCGCGTCGACGACGTCGGCCCGGCGATCGCAGTTCGCATCGCCCGGAACGGGCACCAGCTTGTCGAGCGTGACCGTGAACGCTTCGTCGGCACCGTCGCGGGTCGCGTCGAGGGTCGGTGAGTAGACCTGACTGGTCATCTCGAGCGACAGCGGGTCGACGTCGAGGGTCCGGAGGTACCCATCCCCGCCGTTGTCGATGAACTGGTAGTTCGTGAGGACGTGATGCACGGTGCGTCCGCAGTCGTCGTCGAAGGTGCCCCTGGCTGCTTCGCCGGGGCGATGTCCGGAGAGGACGAGCGCCACGTTGCAGTGATTGGTGAGTGTCGACGTGAGGGCCGGGATCAGGATCGACCCATCCGATTCGGTGAACTCGTGGGTCGTGACGAACACGAGGTGATCAGGGTGCGCGGTGAGCACTTCGTCAAGCCACGTGAGAACCGCGGGCACACTGCCGTAGGAGTCGACGAGATGTCGCAAGTGCACGAAGAGCAGGTCGTGACCTGGGACGGCAAACATCTGCCAGCTCGACCGGTTCCCCTCGACCGTGTGGCTGGCACCGAACCACGGTTGGTCCACGAAGCGTCCGGTGGCGAAACGCTGGTCGTAGAGCACCGGACCACCGCCATCGACGAGATCGTGGTTGCCTGGAGCGATGGCGTACGGGATGGCGGCAGCATCGAGGAGGTCGAAGGCCGGTTCGACGCGATCCCACTCCGTGGTGTCGTTGGGATTCTGCACGACGTCGCCGACATGGGTCACGAAGATCGTGTTCGTCGCGGTCGCCGTGTCGACAACCCACTGCGCCTGGCCCTGCGCGATCGCGCCACCGGGATCCGACTGGGCGTAGATCTGCGTATCGGGCAGCACGACGATCCGGAATGGCGTTTGCGCGTCGGGCGGCTGGGACCCCGCCGAGCCCGGCAGTGCGACGACCGATGCGAGCAGCGCCATCGCCGCCGCCACACGGTGCCAACTCCGAGCAGGTTGGGTTCTTCGGCGTCGCACGAACGCACGCTAGCTGTCGAGGCCGGGGCTATGGCGAGCGTGGACGTCTTGCGTGCCGTCCCGGTCCGAGTCCTAGTGTTGGCTCATGTTGCAGCTTCTCGGACTCTGCTCGACCGACCTCGCCGCTACCGAGGTCGCGAAGCGCTACGGCGGCCATGCATGGATCGCGCACAGCGGCGAAGCCGACACTGCTCCGTACCACGGCATGTTCGCAGTCGCGACGGACGACCTCGAAGCCGCCACCGCTGCCGCCGACGTCGGACTTCACCTGATCTTTGCCCGAACGATCAAGCCAGCAGAGGCGAGCGCCCCGTCGGATCGGGTGATCGCATCGTTCGGCATGGTCCGTCACCATTCCCTCACGCACCGAGCCTCCGACGATCACTGGCGCGACATCCACGGCCCGCTCGCGCTGCGCTGCCATCTGGCCATGTGTGACTATCAACAGTTCAGCATCCTTGCGACGTTGTCCGGCGCGGCACTCGACGGTATGGCGATGTGCGCGTTCCCCGATCGCGCGACGCTCAGCGCCAAGTTCTTTAACGACGATGCCGCCAAGGCCGAGATCATCGCCGATGTTTCGACCTTCGCCGACACACGGGCATCGCTGCCGCGGGTGGTACTCACCCAAGCGATCTGATCCGCCGCGACTTGCTCCGCGTCGTTCGGGCGGGGTCAGCCGGCGGTCTCAGTGGCCTCGGCGGCCTCGGCCTCCGCGATCAGACGCTGCAGGTTCACGACCGAGTCGAGGGCGTTGGTGAACAGGCTCTCGAGCGACTGCTGCTGTGCCGGTGTCGCCGCCTCGCCGCTTCGGAGGCTGCTGAAGCCGTCGAGCCTCGCCGTAGTCAGCCAAGCCGTCAGCTCGGCGTCTTCCCTCCAACGAGCGCCGTTGAGTGAGTTGCCCAGCGCGGTCCGCAACCAGTCGGTCGCCGTGTTCGGATGCGGGACGACGGTTGCGAGCTCGTTCTTGCGCGCCTCGTCGGCGTAGGCAACGTCGACATGGGCGATGAAGGCCGCGCTGAACACCTGTTGGCAGTGCCGGACGGTCTGAAGCGTGATCCGGTCGCCATCGAACACCGGCACGTCGGGTCGACGTTCGAGCCCATCAGCGGCGCAATGGACGTAGAGCGTGTTCGGCCCGGCTGGAACCTCGCCGTGCTCGAGGACGATGCGATCAGCCTCGATCGCCTGCACTCGACCCATGCGCACGACGTCGTGCACCCGTCGTAGTTGCTCGATCTCGTCGGTGGTGCACGTGGCGCAGCGGTACATCGTCGGGGTGACGGCGGGGTCGATCCGGAGCAGACAGCCGGCCGCTTCGAGCCGTACGAACAGATCGTCGATCGATTCGGCCTTGGCGCTCGATTCGACCTGGGCGGCAAAGTTCGCCAGGGCGCCGTCCGCGAAGTCTGGGCCAGGCTGGATCTTGGCCCGATCGAGAATCCACGAGTCACGCGGCATGATCCAGCGAATGTGGTCGGGATCGACGTCGTGGGTCAGTAGCCACAGCACTGCGTCCATGCCGGTCTTTCCGGCGCCGACGACGACCCACTGTTCGGGAACGGCGTCGATCTCGGGGAGCTCGTTCAGCGGTACGCACCGCACACCGTCGGCCGCCGTGAACGACGGTGTGGTCTGGGAAGGCACTCGAACGTTCATGTACGTGGCGTCCACGGTGCGTGCGGCGTCGAGCGTGGTCTCGTTGCCCGTCACGAGAGAGCGGATCCGACCATCGCCGAGATAGTCGTGTCGGGGCAGGTAGCGCACCCGACCGGTCGGCAGCAGTTGCTCGCGCATCACCTGATCGAAGTAGGTGACGACCTCGGTTCCCGATGCGAGCTCATAGAGGCCGGCGTTGAGCCCCACCTGATCGATGGTGTCGTTGCCCAGGGCCCGGCTGTTGACCCCGTAGAACGACGACGGCTGGTGCAGGCGGACGAAGGGATAGCTGTCGTTCCAGTGGCCACCAGGCCGAGCGTGCCGATCGACGATGGTCATCGTCGCATCGCTCTCGTTGGCGATCACATCGGCGAAGGCCATGCCCATGGCGCCGGCGCCGACGATCAGATAGTCCGAGGTCATCGGGTCATCCTTGCAGGTCCTTCAGATGATGGCCGTCTCCAGGAACGGTGCATCGGCGGCCACGCGCTCGTAGCCAAGTGGGCTGAGATCGAGCGTGCGGTACTCGCCGTAAGCGATGAGCTCGGCGGCACCTCTGCCGATGGCCGGCGACTGTTGGAGTCCATGGCCTGAGAAGCCGCTCGTGAAGACGAAGTTGCTGATCTCCGGATGTCGTCCGACGACCACGTTGTGGTCGAGGAGGTTGTGGGCGTAGTGGCCGGCCCACCGATTGGTGACCTTGATCCGTTCGAAGGCCGGAATGCGGTGAGCCAGCGCCGGCCATACGTAGTCCTCGAATATGTCCTGATCCATGGCGAAGTCGTCAAATGCGACCGCCGGGTCCGGTGTCGGTGTGCAGCCCGCCATGAAGGCATCGCCATCGGTGCGGACGTGCACACCGGATGGGTCAATGGTGAGCGGCAGCGCTCGGTCGAGCCGATCGGCGCAGTCGAAGATGAACGTGAACCGCTTGCGCGGCTCGATCGGGATCTCGACGCCGGCCATCGCCGCCGTCTTCGCGGCACGTGGGCCCGACGCGTTGACGATCGTGCCGCAGCCGATCGACCGCCCCGAGGCCAAGCGCACGCCAGTGACCGCGTCCGCGCTCACCTCGAGATCGGCGACCTCGGCCTGGATGTACTCGACCCCGTTCGTCCGGGCTCCGCGCCGCCACCACGCGAACATCGTCCCGCCGTCGAAGTAGCCCTCGTCGACCAGATTGTGGCTGCCACAGACCAAGTCCTCGACGAAGTAGAAGGGATAGGCCTCAGCGATCTCGGCCGGGGACAGGATCCGGGTGCCCGCCCCGAGCCCAGCCTGGATGGCCTGGTTGGATCGCAGCGTTTGCGCAAACGCATCGTCTGCGGCGAGGTACATGTAGCCGAAGTGGTGGGTGGCGAGTTCGGGGACGTCAGGGTCCTTTCCACCCATGTAGTCGCGAAAGTTGCGCACGAACTCGGCACCGAACTGGGAGATTCGGACGTTGACCTCGTTGGAGAACTGCTGACGCATGCAGCTGTTCGTGTGCGAAGTGGAGGCGTTTTCGTAGGTCATGTCCCGGTCGAGCACCAGGACCGAACCGTCGAAGTCGGGATTGCGGCTCAGCCACCAAGCGACCGACGAACCGATGATCGCGCCACCGATGATCACGACGTCGTAGTGGTCCTGCCGAGGGTCGTCGATGACCGGCAACGGGCCGCTCATGTGACATACCCCTGACGCCGGTCGTTCGCCGTCGCTTCGGCATCGCGTTCGGCAGGGTCGCCGAACCCGCCACCGCCGGGCAGCTCGAGGATCAGACGGCGATCTCCGGGGACCGTCTGGCGGCCTTTCGAGGCAAACGGTGTCCCATCGTCGAGATACACCGCCCCCGGCTCGCCGTCCTGACCGCCATGGCGACCCCGCGCGGGGTTCTCCACTCGATCGAACATCGCCGAGAACTCGAACAGATATCCCTCCGCGGGCCCGATCTCCATGATCGTGCCGAGGCCGCCGCGCTGGCGGCCCAATCCCCCGCTGTTCTCCCGGATCTCTTTGCGCCAGACGATCATCGGCCCGACCTGTTCGGTCGCCTCGGAACTCATGGTCATGACGCCCGACGGGAAGGCCGTGGCGGTCAGGCCATCGAGCGTCGGCCTGGCTCCCGTGCCGCCGCTGTTGAACATCAGCATCTCGACCGGCGGCAGTCCCGACGCCGGGTCGATCGGTCGGGCACTGGCCTGGAAGTTCCACAGCGCGCCGGACCCCTCGGCCGGCACGACGTCGGGCAGAGCCTCGGCGATCGCCCCGAGGCACAGGTCGGTCACGAAGTGCCCGAGCACGTGGCGCACGGCGACGGGGTCGGGGTCCTGGGCATTCAGAATCACCCCTGGGGGCGCGCTCACCGTGAAGGGTTCGAGCGATGCGAAGTTGTTGGGCAGCTCGGGGGCGAGCGCGACGAGCATCGCGTAGGTGAAGTACGCCTGGGCATAGGTGAGCGGGACGTTGACGCCCCACGGGCTCAGCGGCGACGTGCCGGTGAAGTCGGCATGCATGCCCGTGTCGGTGACGGTCAACGTGACGGCGAGGGTCACCGGTTCGTCGTAGCCGTCGACCGTCATCTCGTTCGTATAGGTGCCCTTGGGGACGTGTTCGAGCGCCCCCAAGGTGGCGCGACGGGTGCGGTCGAACACGAAGCTGGCGAGCGCGTCGAGGTCGGCAAGCTCGAACTCGTCGAGCATCTCGAGAAGTCGCCGTCGACCGGTCTCGTTGCAGGCCGCCAGGCCGTGGATGTCGCCGACGACCTGATCGGCCTCGCGCACATTGCTCCGCACGATCGTCACCAGGTCGCGATTGAGCTCGCCGCGGTCGACCCACTTCATGATCGGGATGCGGAGGCCTTCCTCGTAGACCTCGCGAGCGTCGGGGCCGTAGCCGCGACCACCGATGTCGACGACATGTGCCGTCGACGCGAAGAAGCCGATCAGGTGCTCGTCACGGAACACGGGTGTCGTCACGGTGATGTCGTGCAGGTGGCCGGTGCCCTTCCACGGATCGTTGGTGAGGTAGACGTCGCCCGGCTGGATGCGTTCGGGGCCGATGTCCTCGATGAAGAACCCGACCGCCGCGGCCATCGTGTTGACGTGACCGGGGGTGCCGGTCACCGCCTGGGCGATCATGCGGCCCTCGCGGTCGAAGACACCCGCCGACAGGTCGCCGGCCTCGCGAACCGAGGTGCTGAACGCCGTACGTATGAGTGTGAGTGCTTGTTCCTCGACGACCGCGATGAGCCGGTTCCACATGATCTGGTTGTGGACCGCGCTACTCGTCGCTCGCGGGGTGGTAGCCATCATCGACCTCCATCGGTGGACACGTTCGTGATGCGCAAGCTGCCGTCGTGTTGCGCGATCGCTTGGTGGCGTGAGCCGAGCACGGTCGTCGTCTGAGCCTCGACGATCAAGGCCGGCCCGGCGATCGCGCTACCCGGCTCGAGCGAGGTTCGCTCGACGATCGCGGCGTCTGTGGTCGCGCCGGTTGTCGGGTCGTACATCGGGCGAGAAGGTGTCGAGGTAGCCGCCACACCCGCTGCGTCGTCGTCGATGATCTCCAACCGTGGCGGTGGCTCGACGACCGAGCTGACGCGCACCGACCAGCTGACCGCCTCGATCAGAACATCGTCGATGGCCCGTCCGAAGAAGGCCTCGTAGGCCTTGGTGAACACGCCGGTGATCATCTCGGCGGCGAACTCGTCGAAGTCGCCACCTTCGAGGGCGACCGGGATCTCCCAGCCCTGGCCCTTGTACCGCATGGACACCTGGCGCTCGACGACGACCTCGGCCTCGGTTCCCTGTCGGACGAAAGCCTCGGCCTCGGTTCGCAGCTCGTCAAGCAACTGGTTCGCCCCGGCGAAGTCGAAGTCGGCGGTCGTGGTGTAGAAGCTGCGCACGGCCTCGTACGAGAACGGCGCCCGCAGGAAGCCGATCGCTGACCCCACGCCGGCGCCGGGTGGCACGAAGACCTCGTCGAGCCCCAACTTGTCCATGAGGCGCGTGGCGTGCAGCGGTGCTCCTCCGCCGAAGGCGACCATCGTGAACCCGTTGAGGTCCTTGCCGTTCTCGACGGCGTGGACGCGAGCGGCGTTGGTCATGTTCTCGTCGACGACCTCGGCGATGCCGATGGCGGCGGTGTCGACCGTCATGTCGAGCCGGTCAGCGACGTGCTCCCGAATGGCGGCGGCCGCACGGTCCGGCTCGAGGGAGATGTTCTCCGCACCGAACGTGTCGGGGTGAAGGCGTCCGAGCTGCAGGTTCGCATCGGTCACGGTCGGCTCGAGGCCGCCGCGCGCATAGGCCGCCGGTCCGGGCTCGCTACCTGCAGATCGGGGGCCGATCCGGATCTGGTCAAGGGAGTCGACGCTCGCGATCGAGCCCCCTCCGGCGCCGATCTCGATCATCTCGATGACCGGGATCGAGATGGGCATGCCGCTGCCCTTCTTGAACCGGGTCGTGCGTGCGACTTCGAACGTCTTGGCGGTCTGCGGTGTGGCGTCTTCGATCAGCGCGATCTTGGCGGTCGTGCCACCCATGTCGTACGACAGCACGCGATCTCGCCCGTACCGCGAGGCGAGATCGGCGGCGAATATTGCGCCGCCGGCGGGACCGCTCTCTACCAGACGCACGGGGAAGGCCGCAGCCGACTCGACACTCATCAGGCCGCCGCCCGAGTGGATCAGGTACAGCGGGCAGTCGGCGCCGCGGGTGCGGAGTTCGTCACGAAGCCGCACGAGATACGACGCCATCAACGGCTGCACGTAGGCGTTGGCGCACACCGTGTTGAAGCGCTCGAACTCACGCATCTGGGGCGAGACCTCCGAGCTGATCGAGATCGAGATGTCCGGCAGCCGGGCGGCGAGCTGATCGCGAAAGCGGCGCTCGTGTTCGCTGCTCACATAGCTGTGCAAAAAGCCCACCGCCACCGAGTTGTATCCGCCGGCTTCGAGCGCGTCGATCACGTCGCTCGCGGAGCCTTCGTCGTAGGGGCGAAGGACTTCACCGCGCGCCCCGATGCGTTCGACCACGGTGAATCGATCTCGCCGCTCGATCAAGGGCGTCGGAAGGACGATGTTCAGGTCGTACTGCTCGAAGCGTCCCTCGGTTCGCGTCTCGATGACGTCACGGAATCCGTGGGTGGTGACGAGCGCAGTGCGAGCGCCACGTCGTTCGATCAGCGCATTGGTCGCCAGGGTCGTGCCGTGGATGATCTGGTCGACATCGGCCAGGTCGATGTCGAACACCTCGACGAGGCTCTCGATGCCTTCCAGGATCCCCTGCTCCGGTGCCGCATGGGTGGTCAGCACCTTGGTCGACTCGTAGCCGCCGTCGGCGCGTTCGAGCACGATGTCGGTGAAGGTGCCACCGACATCGGCACCGATGCGGAGGCCGCCTCGGTGGGACATCACAGGTCCTCAGGCTTGGGAAAGTCCGAGGGCGGCATGATGTCGACGGTTGCCGAGCGCTGCTGGGCGAGCATGCCGCCGTCGATCTTGATCACGTCGCCGGTGATGTAGGCGGCATCGTCGCTGGCCAGGAACAGTGCGGCACCGGTCATGTCCGCCGGCTCGCCGATGCGTCCGAGCGGCACGTTCTCGCCGCGGTACTGGCGGTCTTCGAGCGACAGACCGCTCGTGTCGATTGACCCGGGCATGAGCGCGTTGACCCGGATGTTGTACGGCCCGAGATCGAGGGCCATAGCGCGGGTCAGTGCCTCGATGCCGCCCTTGGTGGCGTCGTAGGCCGTGAACGAGCGATGGGCTCGGGTTGCGCCACCGGAACTCATGTTGATGATCGAGCCGCCGCCCTGCTTCGCCATGATTCGGGCCACCGGATGGGACACGAGGAAATGGCCGGTCAGGTTGACGTCGATGATGCGGCGCCACCACGCCTCATCGGCCTCGAAGAAGTGCAGCATCGGGCTGACGAGCCCGGCGTTGTTCACCAGCACATCGATCCGTCCGTGCTCGGCCATCACCGAGTCGACCATTGCCCCGACACATGCGCTGTCGGACACGTCGGCGACTGCCGCCATGGCTGAACCGCCGGCGTCGGCGATGGCGGCAACGGTGGAGTCGACCCCTTCGGCATCGATGTCGTTGACGACGAGGTGCGAGCCGCATTCGGCAAAACGTGTGGCTATGGCCTGGCCGATTCCCTTGCCGGCGCCGGTGACGATGACGACCTTGCCATCAAGTGATTCATGCATGGTGTGGTGTGCTCCTGACGGGCTGGTTTGGAAGTAGGCGAAGAGAGATCGTGTGCGGGTGGGCTCAGAGTGCGGCGAGTCGCTCGGCGACCGCACGCAGTGCGTCTTCGTTGCGGCGGTAGTAGGTCCAACCCTTGCGTCGGGTCGCGACGACCAGGCCGGCGTCGGTGAGGACCTTGAGATGCCGGGAACCGGCGGGCTGGCTTACACCGAGCTTCTCGACGATGAACTGATTGCACGCTCCATGGAGTTCGGGATCCCCGTGCTCCTGTGGCGGAAAGTGCTCTCTCGGACTCTTGAGCCATTCGAGGATCTGGAGACGCCGCTCGCTGGCGAGGGCCTTGAGCGCGGTTTCCAGATCGAGCGCGGATTCGAGCGTCGCGATGGACATAGCGAGATAACTACCATGTTATGTAGCTATCCACAAGCGAATCGTCGCGATCGGTCCGCTGGTAGTCTCGCCGTCGCCCTATGCAGTTCAGTATCCAGCTGTCCGCCGACTACCCCGACAAGTCCTACGGGGGCGATCGGGTTTACGGCGACATGATCGAACAAGCCGTGCTCTGCGATCGGCTCGGTTTCGATGCCGTCGGTCTGACCGAACATCACCTCGTGAACTGCTTGATGAATCCGGCGCCGCTGCAGTTCGCGGTGAAGATCGCAGCACATACCGAGCAGCTCAAGATCATGACGTCGGTGATCGTGCTGCCGCTGCACGACATGCGCATCCTCGCCGGGGAGCTCGTGGTGGCCGACATTTTCACCGAGGGACGCTTGCTGGTTGGCGTCGGTCGCGGCGCCTTCCCATTCGAGATGGAACGGCTCGGTGTACCGATGCACGAGACCCGTGCCCGCTTCGACGAGTCACTCGACGTGCTCGAGGCGCTGTTGTCGCGCGAGGAAGTGAGCTGGCACGGCGAGTACTACAACTTCGAGCCGCTCACGATCATGCCTCGACCGGTTGCGCCCGGTCGTCCTCAGCTGATGATGGCCGTGATGAACCCCGAAGGCATCGCCGCGTGCACCAAGCGGGGTTTCCACATCCAGACCACTCCCCTCGCCGGCGACCACCAGATGCTCGTGAACCAGGTCCAAGGCCACAAGGTCGCCAAGGAATCGATGGGCTCCGATGGCGACCATCTGACGATCAGCCTCTCGCGTGTTGCGTACCTCGCTCACACCGAATCCGAACGCCGCGAACGGGTCGAGGCGGCTCATGCCTACTACGGGCGGTTCGACAACATCTACACCGGCCCCGGCATCGTCGATGCCGGGATGATCCGGCCGCTCCCCCGCGCCCAGACCGCCGACGAACTTGCGGAGAGCTTGCTCGTGTGCGGGCCAGACGAGATGGTCGAGAAGCTCGCGGTCTACGACGACTTGGGCATCGATCGCGTGATCCTCAACGTCAACTTCGGTGTCGAGCAACAGGCGACCTTGGAGATGATCGAGGCGTTTGCGACCGAGGTCATGCCCAACTTCGCCTGACCGCTTCTGGCCGGGCGACCCCGCTGCTACCTAGTGGGCCTGCAGGAACCCACGGACCGGCTCGACGACCCGCTCCGGTGCTTCGACGATGATCGAGTGGCGTAGTCCGTCGAGGATGACGAGTTCGGAGTTCGGCAGCTCGCCATGGATGAACTCGTTGTGGCGCGGCGAGCAACCGGGGTCGAACTCGCCGGTGAGGACGAGCGTGGGTGCTTGGACCTCGTTGAGCCAGGGTGCCATCTCCGTCTCGCCGTAGATGTCGAACACGCACAGGAACTGCTCAGCTGGCGTGTCGAGCACCTGCGCGATGCGGCGATCGATCGCGTCGGGGTTGGCTTGGGCGAACTCGGGCGTGAACCAGCGCTCGCACAACGTCGGCAGGACCTGGTCGATGCCCTCGTCGCGCATGCGAGCGATCACCGCGGCCAGCTTGCGCCGATCCTCGTCGGTTCGCCCGGCCGCGGTCGAGAGCGCCACGACCGACGCCGTCGTGTCCGGGAATCGAAGGGCGTAGCGCGGCCCGATCTGACCGCCGAGCGAATGGCCCATCACGTGGATGCGATCGTGGCCCAGCCGTCGACGGAGCTGTTCCAAGTCGTCGACCAGATCATCGAGATCGAACGGCACGGCGGTGATCGGGCTTTCCCCGTGCCCGCGTTCGTCGTACACGACGCACGTGAACGCATCCGCAAGCCCGTCGACCAGCGGTTGCCACATCTCCTTGCGGGCCCCGATCCCATGGGCCATGTACACCGGGGGCCCTGAGCCGGTCACGGAGTAGGCAACATCGACTGCGGTCATGCCCGAACGCTAGCGCCGCCACCGGCGCGGGGATCGCTACTCGGGAGCGAGGAAATGGGGCGAGTCGAGCTGATGGCCAATGGCGTGGCCCCAGAAGCCGCGCGGCGCGTCGAGCGCATCGATCATGAACTCGAGCTCGACCGCATACTTCTCGCGGAGCCCACGGGAGTGTTCGGCAGCGACGGCGTAGGGCAGCATGGGGAAACCGTGTTCGGCAAGCGTCTCGTAGAGGGGTACGAAGAAGCGCTCCTCGCTGTCCGCATCGATCTCCCGCTCGACTTCGGCACGCTTCTCGCTCAGGTCCAGGTCCTCGGTCACCAGCTGCAACAGGCGCGTGCCGCGGCGAAGCATCCAGTAGGCCGGCCCTCCTTGGTGGCCCTCCATCAACTCGATGTGCAGGGCCGCATCCATCACCACGCCGAGGGCCGTCAGCCAGTTCTGGCCGGGATGCTGCGAACGGAAGAGTACGAGCATCCGGAACGTGGTGTGGGTCTCCATCACCTGGGCGACCCACAGCTCCCACTCGGCGAAGAACTGGTCCATGTCCGACGGGTCGCCGGTCGGACACCGAGCGACGACCAGGTTCGTCGGCGTGATCCGGTCCTCGGTGCCATCGTCGAGCGTCAGCAGCTTCTGTTCGCGAGCGCTGTAGGCGCTGTAGAGCGCAGGGAGGTAGCCGATGACCAGTGCGGTCGAGAGCACGCCGGCGAAGGCCTCGATCAAGGCTCCGACCCGGGGAACGACGTCGGTCGGCACGATCTCACCGAAGCCCAGGGTGAAGTAGACGACCCCGGAGTAGTAGAGCGAGTCGAACAGCGAGTCGGCCCCGTCGACGCCGCCGATCCCCCACCAGATGAGGCCGAAGCCCACGACCTGCAGGAGCACCCACACGAGGAGCATGACGATGACCGAGATCGGGGCGAATGCGCCGTAGAACCGCTCTCGACGCTCGGGGGGCATGCGATGCCCGACGGTGCGGATCACCGTCCAGGTGCGGGTGTACAGGATCACCGTGAGCCACCAGCGACCGCGGGCTCGGGTGGTCGTGACCAGGGTGTTGACCAGGTCGCCCAGCACGCTGACGACGAGTACGACACCGACGACAATGGCGACGACGCTCACGTGCGGAGCCTATTCCTCGCTGTCGGGCTCCCACGACACTCGTCCGCTCGCATCGACGAGTGCGATGCCATTCTCGGGGAGCCGCCTGAACTCGCCCTCGCCCAGCAAGAGCACTGGGCACACACGGCTGTAGAGGCTGGAGGCGACCAGTGCGCCGGCAACCAGATTCACATCCGCCTTGGTGATCAGGAGTGCGGTCGGACCGGTGCCAAGCCGCAGCGACTCACCGAGCACCCCGGGTGTTCCTGACGAGCCTCGCGATCCCGGCATCGCAACGATGCGTCCGGCCAGCGACTCGCCGACCTGCGGATGCGCTCGATCGATGACGCGTCCGCTGGCCGGGTCGAAGCCGCCCCAGAAGCTCAGTGGCGCGTCGAGCCGCAGGAGCGCACCACTGGCCTCGCCCACGACCAGTGGTCGCCCGACCACGAAATCACCGGGGTCTGACCCCGTCGCGGTCGTCATGAGCGGACTACTTCGCCTGCGACCGCCGACTCGACACAGTCGGCCAGATTGGCGAACGCCACGTCGACGTCGAGGATCCCTGGCGCGTAGTAGGCCCACTTGGCCGAGTTCGTCATCACGAGGCCCTCGACTCCCGTCGGTCTCGGGGTGTAGTAGGTGCACGTATCGAGCACCACCTGGACGCCGGCCGCTTCGAGGCGATCCCCCCAGCCTCGTAACCCGATCTCGTGTGACACGGCGCGGCTCGTGGTCACCAACACCTCGACGGACGGGGAGATTCGTCGGTCATCGAGGAGGCGCACCAGGTCGCCGAACTCGTCGACCGAGAAGTGGGGCGTGCCGAGGCAGATGGCGTTGAGCGGTCCATCACCCGTGGACAGGCGACCGGCAACCGTACGCAGATCATCCGGCCGCACCACGAAGGCTCGGTCGGGCGTACCTCCGCGGAAGGCGTCGTCGAAGGTCGCGGCCTCAGGAGTGATGCCGATGAGGTGGAAGAGCGCGACCGACCCGCTCGTTGCGCCGGCCGCCGCAATCGCCTTCAGGTCGGTCTCCGAGGCTCGGGGCAGGCCGTCGACTGCCGCAATCGATGTTGCGACGGTCTCCCCCAACCAGATGCCAAGGGCGTGGAACGTCGATGGATCGTCGAACGCGTCGTCGGCGAAGTCGTCGAGCTGAACATGGAGGCTCGCCGCCCGCCCCGCATCGAGATGTAGGCCAGACAGCGGTACCCGCCCCACCATCGCACCGGCGATGTCGAACAGGTCGCCGTACTTGTTCGTCCGTGCACCCAACGCCGAGTTGTAGAACGACACGGCGTTGGACTCGCTGCCGATCACGTGCTGACCGAGCGAGGGACGAGCGGCGGCGTCGTGGTACGGGGCGCAGGTCCAGATCGGCTCACAGCCGAGCTGCTCGTAGATCTCCATGACGCGTCGGGCGCCACGCACCGCCGCCGGCGTTTGGACTTCGGGCCGCAGCTCGGGCCGCGCACAGTCGATGAGACTTGCGTTGGTAAACGTCGGGACCGACAAGCGGCCGCCTTCGGCGAGAAGAAACTCGGCGAAGTCCTCGGACATGCGTCCCGACCAATGGCACGAGTTGATGTGGGCGAAATCGACCTCGACCAACTCGGCCGCCCCGTCGATCTCGGCCGCGGTGACGATCAACCGCATGGCGAGCTGCATCGCCTGACCATGGTCACCGTGCAGCCACCGCTGCTCCTGATCGGTCAGCTCGACCACGTCGGTGCCTGTCGTCGTCCCGGCGCGCTAGCTGCGTGGGTACAGAGTCTCCGTGTTGCCGTCGACGCCGATGATCTGGCCACTGACGTGCTTGGCCCAGTCCGAGCACAGGAACACGATCAGCTGCGAGATCTCCTCCGGGTCCACGTAGCACTGCATCGAGGTCCCGATCGCATACATGTGGCGCACGACCTCGGGGTCGAGCCCATCGGCGGCAGCATGGTCGTTGATGACCCGCTCCATGCGGTCGCCGTTCACGTTGCCGGGCACGATGCCGTTCACACGGATGTTGTCGGGGCCGAGCTCCATCGCCATCGATTCCGTGAAGCCGCTCACCGCGTATTTGGCGGCGACATACGGCGAGCGGTTCGGGAATCCCATGATCCCGGCCGCCGAGACCATGTTGATCATCACCCCCGACTGCTGGGCCTTGAACACCGGCACGGCGCGGCGGGCGCAGAAGAATTGGGCGTCGATGCACACCGCCATGCAGTGGCGCCACTCATCGTCGGTGATGTCCTCGACCGGCTTGGTCGGGCCGCCGACGCCGGCATTGTTCACCAGGATGTCGAGGCCTCCCGGCAGGATCTCGTCGAAAATCGCATCGAGCTGACCCGAATCGGTGACATCGCACTCCCACGTCGTGATGCCGTCCGGCAGGGTCGCAAGCCCGGACGCATCGATGTCACACGTGAACACCTCGGCACCGAGTTCATGCATGAGCAACGCCGTCGCTCGCCCCATTCCGGCGCCACCGGCGGTGATGAAGGCGCGCTTGCCTTCGAGTGAGATCTCCATGAGCGCAGACCCTAACCGGAATCAGCGCTCGGCTGAACGATCGTTCAGTCGTTGCAAGTGGGCGCACGCAGCACGCCGGCGACCGCAGTGAACGCGGCGACCGACTGGATCAGCCCAAGGTGCGTGCAATCGATGCTCACCATCGTGGCGGCCGGATCGAAGCAGGCCTCGGGCGCGACGAACCCGTCCGACGACGACGAGATCGACGTCCATGGAACGTCGACGTCGAACGCCCGATCCAAATCGGCCGCGTACTCCTCCTCCTCGGCCATGTCGCCGGGGCGGTACACACCGAGGCGGCTGGCCAGGCGAAGCGACTCGACGGCGCCGCGGAGCAGGAAGTGCCGCGGGACGGGCGCCGAGAGGGGCGAACCCAGCGTGATGAGCTGCTGTACCAGTTCGGGTCGACGCTGGGTTGCGATCCGCGCCTGCTGGCCGCCGCGGCTGTGGCCGATCAGCACTGAGGGCGCATCGATGTCGTCAAGGGCATCGATGATGCGGTCGACCCCCCAGCCGCTCCCCCGGATGTTCATCTCGAGGTCGGCGATGCGCACGTCGTAGTCGCCCTCGCGCAACCAGGTGGCGAGCGAATCGAGACTCGACTCGGAACCGAGGAAACCTGGAACCAGAACCACCGGCCGCCGACCGCCTGCGTCGAGGGGAACCGCGGTCGCCGCAAGTGTCCGCGCCTCGGCGATCGCACGGACCTCCAACCATGTTGGGCGCCCGAAGGCCTCGACCAGGGGATGCAGCTCGCGAGTGGCCATCCGGCAACCTACCGTCGATCCCGCCACCTCGATTCGCTAGCGTGCCGACGTGCAACCGAACGTTCTGATGGTCATGGCGGATCAACTGGCGCCCCACTTCACGGGCACCTACGGCCATCCATTGGTCCAAACCCCGAACCTCGACTCACTGGCCGAGCGAGGGGTGCGTTTCGATGCCGCGTATGCACACTCGCCACTGTGCGCCCCGGCTCGCTTCACGATGCTCTCGGGGCAGACCGTGTCGGCGATCGGTGCGTGGGACAACGCTGCAGAGTTCCCGGCGACCGTGCCGACCGTGTGCCACCACCTCCGGCGGCTGGGCTATCGGACCATCCTGTCCGGCAAGATGCACTTCGTCGGCCCCGACCAGCTGCACGGATTCGATGAGCGGCTGACCACCGACATCTATCCCGCTGACTTCGCCTGGACACCGAACTGGGATCGGTCCCACGAACGGATCGACAAGTGGTACCACGGCATGGACACGCTGCACGAGGCAGGTGTTGCCGGTGCGACCTACCAGATCGACTACGACGAGGAGGTCGGCTACGCCGCCCGCCGCAAGCTGTGGGATCTGGCCCGCGCCCCCGAGGACGGCCCCTTCTTCTTGTGCGCGTCGTTCATCCATCCCCATGACCCGTACGTGGCTCGTCCAGAGTGGTGGGATCTCTACGACCACGACTCGATCGACATGCCCGATGTCCCGCCGATCGACGACATGGACCCCCACACGCGTCGGATCCGGCAAGCGATCCAGGCTGAATCACTCGGCTACGACGACGACCATGTGCGCAACTCGCGACGCGGCTACTACGCCAACACGAGCTATTTCGACGACTGGATCGGCCAACTCCTGGGCGTGCTCGACGAGACCGGCCTCGCCGACAGCACCGTGGTCATGGTCACGAGCGACCACGGCGACATGCTCGGTGATCGTGGTGCCTGGTTCAAGATGAGCTTCCACGAGCGGTCCGCACGCGTACCCCTCGTCATGGCCGGGCCGGGGGTCACCCAATCGGCGACCGTCGCCAACGCCTGCTCCCATCTCGACTACCTCCCGACGCTGCTGGATCTGGCGACCGACGGCGCGGCATGGCCCGAACTCGGCGCAGACATCGAAGGACGCTCGCTGTGGAACTCGGCAACCGGTGGAGCGGACCCCGTCGACGAGACGATCGGCGAGTACACGGCGGAGATGACCTCGAGGCCGATCTTCATGATCCGCCGCGGTTCACTCAAGTACATCCACTGCGACACCGATCCGGCGCAGCTCTATGACCTCGAAGTCGACCCGCTCGAGCGCACGAATCTGGCCGACGATCCCGGGTATGCCGAGCACGTGGCCGGATTCGCCGCCGAGATCCAGAAGCGCTGGGATGCCGGCGCGATCACCGAGCGAGTGCTTGCATCGCAGCGGGCGCGGCGAGTCGTGCACGCCTCGATGACGTCGGGTGAACTCGTGTCCTGGGACCACGCACCGCACCAGAACGTCGCCAATGTCTACGTGCGCAATCACATGGACTGGGAGCAGGCCGGGCCGCGATCGAGGTTTCCCCGTTTCCCATAACCCGCGGTTGGGGGTGGCGATCCCGTTGGGCGGCACCATGCTACGGTCTCGCCGCCGTATCGGCGAACTCGTTGAGGGGTTGATCCATGTACATCCGGAGTTGGACCGCGATTCTCGCGTGCTTGGCGCTCATCGCGTCGGCGTGTGGAGGGAGTTCGGGTGACGCCTCATCGGCCTCCGAGGAACCGGTCTATCTCGAGGCGGCGTCGGATCTCGGTCAGGATCCGTTTCTGGTCGAGGCCGTGACCGTGCGGCCCGATCCGGCGGTGGCCCTCCCGGTCGACGCATCACGGACCGTGGACGGTACGGCCGCTGCCGGTGCGGCCCGCGGTGGCGGCGACGTCGGGCTGTACGGCGGCTCCACCGACCGTGCGGTCTGCGACCAGGCGAAGATGATCGAGTTCCTCACGCAGAACTCCGCCAAGGCACAAGCCTGGGTGTCGGCCTTCAACGCTGATGCGACGTTCTCGTTCAACGGGGGCTCGCTTTCCGTGGCGGACATTCCCGCGTACATCAACTCACTCGTTCCGGTCGTGCTCACGGCCGACACGCGCGTGACCAACCACGGGTTCAAGGACGGCAACCCCACCCCGCGACAGTCGGTGATCCAGAAGGGCACCGCGGTGTTGGTCGACGCCTTCGGGGTGCCGCGGGTCAAATGCCTCTGTGGCAATCCCTTGCTACCGCCACGGCAGACCAATGCGAAGTACGAAGGCAACCCCTGGCCCGATTTCCAGCCGAACAACACGGTGACCGTCAGCCCGCACCCGCAGCCGCTGCCGTCACTACCGACGGTCAACATCAGCACGGGCCAGCCGCTTCCGATCCTGGTGCCCACCCCGCCAGGGACGACGACACCAGCCAACACGCCAGGGACGACGACACCAGCCAACACGCCCGGGACCGGCTCGAGCCCGCAGCAGTTCTGTACGTTGCCCGACGGCAGCCAATGGAACCGAGGCGACAACGCGTTCATCGGGAACGACACGGGATCCGTCCAGCGAGTCAACGATGACTGCTCGACCACGCTCGTCAACTGCTACTCGACCGACACCTCGGGTGGACTCCAGACGGCGAGCCCGGGTCAGAACTTCGTAGCGCCTGACGGCAACACCTACACCTTCAATGCCGACTGCTCCTTCGACACCGGCGCTCCGGCTACGGGCGCTCCGAGCACGGGTGCCGCGACATGCCAGGCGACCCTGCCCGACGGAACTCTGTACAACGCCTCTCCCCCGGAGGAACTCATCTCCTACCGCAACGGTGTGGTCCTGACCGACAGCGCGGGCACGGTGTTTGAGGTCGGTGAGCGGTACGAAATCGACGGCTCCTGCAACGTGACCCTGATCGGTTGCACGTTGGTTGGGGGATTCGGCCGCGAGAATCCGGCGGCGTTCGGCGACACGTTCGACGTCGACGCCGACCGATACACGATCGGCCCAGACTGCTCGGTCTCAACCACCTCGGCGGCACCGCCGGTTCAGCCCGCCCCGCCTACTACGAATCCCGCTGCGCCGGCCAATCAGTACTGCACCCCGGCGCCGCGCAACGGTGATCCGGTCGATATCACGTTCATCAACAACAGCGCCGCTCCGGTGTACCTGTGGTACCACGACGAGAACTGCACGCCAACGTTTCTGTTCGGACCGATGCTCCCCGGCGAGCAGCTCGTGCAATCCACCTTCACCGACGACGTCTGGTCGCTGAACCTCGACGACGGAACCGAGGTCTCGAGTCATGCGGCCCAGCAACCCGGTGCACAGACCTGGTGCGCCGATCCGAACGCCGTCTGCTGACGCGTTCCGGAGTTTCAACACGCATGACAGCGACGTCCCGGCGGCGGGCGACTCGTGGCGGGCCGCGCTCGCTGCCCGGCACAGTTTTTGTGCTGGTCAGCACCCTCATCGCCGCGTGCGCGGGCGCGGAACCGCTGCAAGGCACGACGTCCGCCCCCGGGACGCCGACCCCTGTCCCGGCGTTTCTCGAACCGACTGCAGCGCCTCCGAACCAACCAACTCCTACGAGCCCCGCCACCGACGACCTCACAATGCCCTGCCGCCTGTCGGCAGCGACGAGCGACCCGATCAGCTTCGGGATTCCCCGGTCCGACCTACTCGCCCCTTCGGTCGGCACCGTCAACATCGCCGTGCTCTTTGCCGACTTCCCCGACGTCCCGACGGCGAGGTCGGTCGAGGACGTCTGGTCGATCTTCGACGGGACGACGGCGCGGTTCTATCGAGATAACTCCTACGGTCGCCTGGAGCTGAACTACACCCCGCATCTCGCGTGGCTCGACATGAGCCAACCCTCGGCGTACTACGGCGAAGCGCTCCGCGATGGCGAGTTGCACCGCCAATTCATCCAGGAGGCGGTCACCCTGGCCGACCCGGTCGTCGACTTCGGTCCATTCGATCTGGTCCTGGTGGTATCGAATCCGCTCGCCTCGGCGATCCCTTACGGCCCGGTCTTCGTGTCCGACGACCCCTCGTACGGAATCGCCGCCGACGGGCGCATCTTCACCACGAGCGTGACATCGGGCTACGACCTCAATCACTGGGGCGCCATCTGGCTGGCCCACGAGATGGGTCACACCATGGCGATGCCTGACCTGTATGCGTTCGAAGGCGCAGACAACCTCCGTTTCACCGGCCAGTTCAGCATCATGGGTGACATCGCCGGCGCCAGTCCCGAACTCTTCGCCTTCGAGCGCTGGCGGCTGGGATGGCTCGATCACGCCCAGATCGCTTGTCACCAATCCGGCTCTGCACAATTCACGCTCTCGCCGATCGAGACACCGGGTGGCCTCAAAGCGGCCGTTGTGCCGCTGGATTCCAACCGCGTGCTGGTCGTCGAGAGTCGCCGCGCCCTCGGATTCGACTCGGGCATGCCGGTGGAGGGTGCGGTGGTGTACCTCGTGGACGGGTCGGTCCCGTCCGGGTTCGGACCACTTGTCGTGGCCCCAGGGGCCGATGCCGGACCGCTCAAGTCGCAGGCTCCCCTGACCGCCGGTGAGAGCTACCGCCACGCCAGCGTCACGGTAACCGTCGTCGCTGCGGGGCCGCACGGCGACACGGTCGAGGTCTCGGTTGATCCCTAGCCGCAACCGCGTGGAAGTCCCGGCGAGAGCGTCCTCAGATCAGCCCTGGACCAGCCCACCGACCGTAACCCGGACGCATTGCGCAGCATCATCGGTCACGACATAGTCCGCGGTGAGGCCGGTCGCATAGGTGAATCGCATGGTGACGGGTCCGGCCAGCTGCCGCGAGTCGAAGGCTCCGGCGGCAACATTCACCGGGCCGGAGTCCGCCCGCACCTGACCGTCGACCACGAGTTCGTACGAAACGGTGTCCTCGGTCTCGTTGCTGTACGTCACCACCGTCGGAAATGCAGGGTCGGTCGAGATCGGGGTTTGGACGCACGGGACCGCTCTTGGCGGGTCAAGCGACTGCGGAGCCTGATCCGTGGCGGTCAGGAGCAGCGTGTCGTGCAATTGCTCCAGCATGGCGCTGGTGGGCGATCGAACGATGAGGTAGATGTGCGTGTCCGTGCCGGCTGCAGCCAAGCTTCGGCGCATGATGCCTGTTCCGGCCTCGCCGCACCCGCCGTAGTCGACGAAACTGCCGCTGAATCTGCCGACCTGGAACGGCGTGGGAACGGACCCGGTGTCGGTGCACGATCCGGGCGAGCCCACGGCCGCAAGCAACTCCTCGAACGTCAACGGGCCGCCACGGAAGAGAAGCACGCTGGCGTTGCCGTCGCGGAACGGGTCGTACCCATCGGCGCCGGATGCCGTACCGTCGGGGAACCCGTCGAGCCGCTTGACCTCGAAGCCGGCCCGAGGGAATCCGGAGAACGACTCCCAGCCGACATCCCAGCCCTCTGGGAAGCCAACGGCGAACGTGACCTCCGGATGCCGGGCGAGCGTAGATCGGAGCGGCGCGGTCGCGCTCGGCGGCGCGGTGGTTCCCGACGAATCGTCCAGAAACGCAGGTTCGCCGCCATCTTCCAGGGACGTACCGGTGGTGGTTGCATCGTCGCCGTTCGCGTTGTCACTACGACTCTGGTCGTAGAAGTACCAGCCGGCCGCCGCGCCGCCCGCGGCGAGGACAATCAGCAAGACGACGAATGGCCATCTTCGCCGACGTTTGGGTGGTTGACCCGGCGGCATCGCCTGCCACTGCGCCTGGTACTGGTGGTGGTGGTGGTTTCCCGCGGTCATACGATCGGGAAGAACCTAGCTTTCATCTCGTGCGCTTTGAGTATCGATGCGTCGACCTCGCCGCCTAACCCCCGTAGTGGGTGATCTCCTGGCGGCCGGCTCGCATCTCTTCGATCGCTCGCTGCACATCGGCGACGGCATGCTCCAGATGGTCGGCGACCGTGTCCGGATCCGCACCGAACGGCAGGCCATCGATCAATGAACTGAGGCGCCCGTGGGCGCGCCAGGCGGCGAACTTGCCCCACTCGGTGTAAAGCACGTCGGGGTCATCGATCGAGATCAGGTCCTTGGAGCGCGACTGCTCGTCGAGCGACGTGTCGACGGCCACGTAGCCATTGACCATCGAGATGCGCTCGCACTGCTCGGTCAACTCGCCCGCCCGGTGCACCACCATGTCGCCGTGGAGTGCAATCGCATAGCCGGGTCCAGGGAAATGCGGCGCAACCACTCGTTCAGCCGGCGGCGTCATGCCCTGAGCAGCCAGATCGGCGGCCTCGTGCTTGGTGCCCAGGAAATACTCGAACCGCCCACCGGCAACCTCGGCCGGATCGGTCACCATCATCACGAAGTCAAGCGGCAGCGTGTCGTGGTGCCACTTGTCGATCGCCTTGCTGATGTCGGCTGGCTCGAAGTTCATGTGGCCGAGATGGAGCGGCATCGGGTGTGGCGCCACATCGATTCCGTAGATCTTCTCGAGGTGCGCGGTCACGTCGGCGCTCATGCACAGGTCGCGTAGCCACGCCGACTGGTAGCAGCCACCGCGGACCGTGTTCTCGATGCGATCGGCCGCCGGCTTGGCGTGTGCCTTCAAGGCACGAGCAATGTCGAGCATCACCTGGGCGCCTTCGTCGCTCAGCAGCCGGAACGGGCTCGATGCGGCAACAGGAGTGGCCTTGGTCGCAATCTCGTCGGAGCTGTAGCCGAGGTCGGCGAGCAGCAGGATCTCGGACGGCTCTTCGAGCTGCAGATGACGTTCCGGGTCGAATACCGGCTCCGAGGAGATCGATTCGTAGCCGGGCGGAACAACGTCGGGGAACGGTAGGGCGATGGCCATCCGCGCATGGTCGCCGATTCCGAGGCCAATGGCAACCGTCGGGAGCCGCTGGGTGGGGGTAGGTTCGGCGCGTGACTCCGGACGCCACGGCGGAACGCACGATCGACGGCATCGACCTCCGCTCCACGCTCCGGTTCCCGACCTTGCTCACGGGCGACCCGTGCAGTCGCCTCGGCGCCGCATCTTTCGAGCGAGCGACCTGGACACCCGAGGGAGCGGCGTCGATCCGCGTCCGCTGGACCCAGAAGCCAGAGGCGGTCGCATCCGCAGATGCGTGGGGCGATGGCGCGGCCTGGCTCATCGAACGTCTCGACGGCTTGCTCGGGCTCGACGACGACCTGACCGGGTTCGCGCCCGATACGTCGGCACTTCGGGCCGTCTGGGAGCAGAACACCGGCCTTCGTGTCT
The DNA here is from genome assembly GCA_039028435.1 of Actinomycetota bacterium. Taxonomy (GTDB): domain Bacteria; phylum Actinomycetota; class Acidimicrobiia; order Acidimicrobiales; family UBA10347; genus UBA10347. Next base: position 436,803 of record JBCCIC010000003.1, read on the forward strand.
GTCGGACCGGCACGGTGTGGCACGACGTGGCCTGGCTCATCCTCCAGCAACGGGTTCGCTTCGAGGATGCCGCCTCGGCGTGGCGAGCGATGACCTACGACCTCGGCGAGCCGGCACCCGGACCCCTCGATCTCAAACTCCCTGCTCCGGCCGAACGCATCGCCGCACTCCCCTATGACGCCTTTCACCGATTCGGCATCGAGCGCTCGCGCGCCGAGAACTTGATTCGTGCCGCCCGTGAGATGCCGCGTGTCGTTCCTCGCGTCGACTCACCCTTCGAGGAAGTGGCGCCGCGCCTCCAGGCGATCCGCGGAATCGGACCGTGGACACTGGCCGGACTCGAGTCGATGACCTGGGGGTCGAGCGATGCGGTGATCGTCGGTGACGTCGGCATCCCCGGACTGGTCTGTTGGTTCCTCGGGCGCGAACGCAACGGCGATGACGCCCGCATGCTCGAACTGCTGGAGCCGTACCGGCCCCATCGCTATCGAATCCTGCAGCTGGCCTTCGCCAGCGGCGCGCGGGTACCGCGCCGGAGCTCGAACCCCTACGGCTTCAACGACATCCGCCGCAAGTAGGTGTAACGCATGGTGCCTGGCACCGAGCGTTACACGCTACGCCGGGGTGAACTCGGCGTCGAGATGTTTGACGCCGTGGATGAAGCTGGCCTCGAGCACATCGGGGGCACTGGTCGCATGGATGTCGGGCAGCGTCTGGAAAAGCTCCCGATACATCGTCTTGATCTGGCGGCGAGCCAGGTGCGCGCCCAGACAGAAGTGCGGGCCTGGCCCGCCGAAGCCGAGATGGTTGTTGTTCTCTCGAGTGATGTCGAACGTGTAGGGATCGGTGAAGATCGCCTCGTCGCGGTTGGCGGCCAGGTAGTTCATGAGGACCTTCTCGCCTGCGGCGATCGGAACACCCGCAAGTTCGGTGTCCTGGGTTGCCGTGCGACGCATGTAGGTGACCGGACTGGCCATGCGGACGATCTCCTCGACGGCTCCAGCCGAGTGGGTCGCGAAGTCGTTCTGCCACAAGTTGCGCTGATCCTCATTGTCGGTGAGGTAGGTGAGGCCCCAGGCGATCGAGTTGCGGGTTGTCTCGTTGCCGGCCACCACGAGGAGGATGAAGAACGAGGCGATGTCGGCATCGGTCAGCTTCTCGCCCTCGATCTCGGCGTTGACCAACACGGTGGTCAGGTCGTCGCTGTCGCCGCCCTCCTTGGAGCGAGCGACGTCCTTCATCAGCTCGGCCAGTTCGCCACCGGCGGTGAACAGCGCGGTCAGGACATCGACACCATCCGGCGGGGAGAACTCCGGGTCGCTGATGCCGAGGATCGTGTTCGTGTGGCCGAAGACGAAGTCGATCTCCGAGTGGGGAATACCCATCAGGTCACAAACGATCTTGAGCGGCAGTCGGGCGGCCACGTCGACCACGAAGTCGACCTTGCCCTTGTCGCGCACCTCGTTGACGATCCCTTGGGCCTGCTCGATGACCCCCTCCTCGAGCTTGTCGAGCATGCGGGGCGTGAAGCCTGCCGAGACGAGCTTGCGGAGCCGGGCGTGTCGGGGGTCGTCCATGGCGATCATCGAGCCGAAGAACTCGTTGAACTCGGGTGGTGTGTCCAGCGCCGTGATGCCGCCGGCCGAACTCCAGATGTCGGGCGTGCGGGACATGTAGACGATGTCGTCGTAGCGAGTCGCGATATAGGCACCGCTGCCGGCCATCGCCAGGGTGGGATCATTGGGGTCGGTCGGATTCTTCGGGAGCTCCGGGAACTTGGTCAGTGGCTGGGCTCGCAGCGCCGCCAACTTCTCCTCGATCACCGACTGCGGCTGGGCCCAGAACTGGGGCAGGACAGGATTGTCGACATCCTCCACGTCGATGGCGGTTGCTTCGGTCAGGCTCATCGGTCCCCCTCGAGATCGTGGCTCCGAGGTTAGGCCAACTCCCGGCGGTCTCCCCCGCTCAAGTAGCTTCGGCCGCGTGCAGATGACCGAGGAACACCACGCCTTCCGCACCATGGTGCGGAGCTACGTCGAGAACGAGATCAACCCGAACATCGAGGCCTGGGAAGCGGCGGAGATGATGCCGCTCCACGAGATCTTCTCGAGTATGGCCAAGCTCGGCATGCTCGGACTGGAATACGAAGGTGCCTACGACGGGCAAGACGCCGACCATCTCTTCACCGTGATCCTCGGCGAGGAGTTCGGACGCTGTGATCACGGCTCACTGCCGATGGCACTCGGCGTGCAGGTCGACATGGCCACTCCGTCGCTCGCCGAGTTCGGTACACCCGAGCAGAAGGCGGAGTATCTCGCCCCGGCGATGCGCGGCGAGATGGTGGCCTCCATCGCCGTGAGCGAACCGGACGCAGGATCCGATGTCGCCGGCATCCGGACTCGGGCGGTCCGCGACGGCGACGAGTGGGTGATCAACGGCTCCAAGATGTGGATCACGAACTCGGTGCAGGCCGACTGGCTGTGCCTGCTCGCCCGCACGAGCGACGACGGCGGCTACAACGGTATGAGCCAGATCATCGTGCCAACCACGGCACCGGGCTTCAGCGTGTCGAAGAAGCTCGACAAGTTGGGCATGCGGGCGTCGGACACCGCTCTCCTCAGCTTCGACGACTGCCGGGTGCCCGTCGCGAACACGATCGGTGAGATCGGCCGGGGGTTCCAACAGCAGATGGCCCAGTTCGTCGTCGAACGCATGTGGGCGGCCTACACGACGGTCGGTGCCTGCGAGCGTGCCCTCGAACGCACCGCCGAGTTCTTGCGCGAGCGCGAGGTGTTCGGCGAGCCATTGCTGGCCAAGCAGCACATCCAGTTCTCACTGGCGGAGCTCTCCGCCGAGCTGGATCTGCTGCGCGTCTACAACCGGTCGATCGCTGCCGCCTACCAGCAAGGTGAGAACACCACCCGCCAGGCGACGATCGCCAAGCTCACCGCGGGCCGGCTGGCCCGCAAGGTGGCGGACACCTGTCTCCAGTTCCATGGAGGTATCGGCTACGTCGAGGAGACGTGGACGGCACGCTTCTTCCGCGACAACCGGCTGACCTCGGTTGGCGGCGGTGCCGACGAGGTCATGCTGCAGGTGTTGGCCCGAATGGACGGTCTGACCGCGTAGGTAGTTCGATGAGGCGAGTCGATCAGGCTTCGCCGAAGACCTCGGCCTGCTGGGCCCGGTAGGCCTCCATCTTCATGGCGCCTTCGAGTTCGCCGTAGCGCTCGTCGAGGTCGGCCAGGATTTCGTCGTCGCTCATCGCCGGGTCCCACTTGCCGGCGTGCGGCTGTGGCACGTGCATTGGCGTGTCGGCGAAGATCTCGATCCCGTTGCCTTCGGGATCCACGAAGTAGACCGATACGGCGTTGCCGTGGGTAATGGGCACCGCGTACTTGACCGCGGGATTCTCGCTCATCTTGGCCAGCGTCGCCTTGACGTCGGCGATCGAGTCCACACGGAACGCGTTGTGGTCGAGGCTGCCCCCGTCGCCTTCGGGACGGCCGCTCATGATCGCCATCTGGTGGTGATCGGTCGAGGAACCGCTCAGGAAAACGATCTCCATTTCGCCGAGACCGCCACGGTCGGCGACCTGCCAGCCGAAGGCATCGCAGTAGAAGTCGACCAGAGTGTCGACATTGTGGGCTTTGAGGACACAGTGGGACCAGCGAACGTTCATGCCTCCAGTCCATCACACCGGGACGTCCGATGCATCAGCGTCGACTGTGGCTCAGCCCACCGGAGCCCCACGGGCGTCGTCCGAGGTCGCGAGCAGTGCGTCGACCAGGCGGGATTCCGCTTCCGCGTGAGCTCGCGGATCCAGATGGCCGAGCTCGTTGAGCTCGTCCGGGTCTGCGTTGAGGTCGAACAGCATCGAGTCGCCGCTACTGAAGCGTGTGTACTTCATGCCGTCGCTGGCGACGATCGTCCGAATTCGGCTCGGAAGACGAGCTCGTTCGGCGCTCTCGGCTCGGAGGTCATCTTCGATCAGGACCGTGTCGCGCACCGAGGCCTCGGTGTCGTCGAGTATCGGGGCGAGGGAGCTTCCTTGAATGCCGTCGTGCGTCGGGACGGCACAGAGGTCCATCAGTGTGGGTCCGAGGTCGATGCTGCTCGAGAGTGACGTGGTGCGGCCGGCCTCGCGTTGCGGATCGACGATCACCATCGGGACCCGCTGGGTGCCATTGAACGGCATGAACCCCTTCAGCAGGAGCCCGTGCTCGCCCATCATGTCGCCGTGATCGGCGGTGAACACCACGATCGTGTGGTCGAGCTGGCCGGCTGCCTCGATCGCCGCGATGATCTGCCCAACCCCATGATCGATGTACTCGATCATCCCGTACGTGGCGGCGAGGCACTCCTTGACCAGCTCGCCATCGGTGCTACCACACGGTGCGACCCAGCCACGCTGGCCCTCGGGGCCGCGCGCTTGGATCCGGCGCAGGTATTCGGGTGCGTGTTCGAGCTGATCGTGCTGCGATGCCGGCAGCTCCATGTCCGCGGGGTCGTGGCGGTCGTACCATCGCCCGGGAGGAGTGAACGGGTGGTGCGGGTCAGGGAACGATGCCCACGCATACCACGGTTCCTGTGCGGCGACGGCGTCCTCGATGAACGCGATCGTGCGCTCGGTGACGAAGTTGGTGCTGTGCAGCTCCTCCTCGTAGGGAGGTTCATAGACCTGCCACCAGCGGTCGGATCGTCGACGGTGTGGCGACTCGTCGGTCATCGGCACCGCGAGATCCTCGTAGCGTCCGCCCTTGTCGAGGGCCCAGTGCAGGTGGTGTCCCGTCACCCGCGCGCCATGATCGATGGCGAGCTCGACGTGGCCGAAACCGTAGAAGTCGTCCGGGAACTCGGGCACAGCGCCGTCGGCGTATGCCTCGAAGTGTTCGAGGCCGTCCCAGCCCTCGCCGTAGCCGTGGTCGACCGTGGGGGCGCGATCGACGGGCATGACCGAGTTGCGGCTCATGCCGTGCTGGAGATGCGACTTGCCGATGAGTGCGGTGCGCCATCCGGCGGATCGGAACTGGCGAACGTGGGTCGCTGCTCCGAGCTCCAGTGAGCGGTCGTTGAAGATCACCCCGTGTGCACTCGGCATACGCCCGGTCATGATCGTCGACCGGTTCGGCATGCACACCGGATTCGAGACCCAGGCGTTCTCAAACACGGTGCCGCGTGCGGCGATTGCATCGAGGTTGGGCGTACGCACGACCGAGTTGCCCATGAAGCCGACGTGGTCGGCTCGGTGCTGGTCGGTGATGATGAAGAGAACGTTCGGACGCGACACGCCGCGATCGTAGGTCGCGGGCGAACGGTCGCTCGCAGTCCGTGGCAATGCGCTTGAGACCAGCGGTGCCGAGTGGTAGTACCTGCCCTGGTGCATGTGCGGACCCAGCTCGCGATCTGGCTCGTCGTTGTCGGCGTGACAAGCCTCGGCTGCTCGGCGCGAACGGAGATGTCCGTGGAGCCGGTCCACGCGAGTCCGGTTGCCTCCGATGGCGCCTTGTCGCGTCCCGCCGCGCCAAGCCCCACGCCCGATCCGAGTCCAACCGCGTCGCCGACCCCCGCACCTGAGCCGTCGCCCAGCCCCACGCGTGTTCCGGTGCCGACGCCACGTCCGACCCCTGACACGTCCGGTGTTCGCGAGGCCTTGCGCTCAGCCGTCGAAACGCTCGATCGTTCGTCGGGCGCGATCCAGATCGTCGCTCGATGGAACTACGAAGTCGTCGGTGCACGTGTCACGACGCACGCGAGCTGGCAGGCGGATGGCCTGTCCCGCACCGGCCTCGAATTCGACTCGCACAGCGAGAGTGATCACGGCATCGAGATCCTCTATGGCGAGAACATGCTGCTCGTGCGTAGCTATCTGCTCACGGCCGGAATCCCCTTCGACGCCACCGGGTGGATCGATCTCACATCCGACCCAACCGCCGGAATATCAAGTGCCGCGTCGCTTGCTCCAGCCGGGCTTCGGGACGAGGTCCGCGAGTTGATCGGGCTCGTCGACGCGTCGCAGTATCTGTCCCCGCTCGAGCCGCTGGGCGTCTACGAACGGTCCGAGGTCCTCCTGTCCGCCCGAAACGCGATGTGGCTGATCCCACCCGCGGTGCTGCCGGATCTGCTCGAACGCGGCGTGGATCCTGCGGCGCTTGGCGAGCTCAACGGTGAGATCCCCGTCAACATCCTGGTCGAGGACGACCGTCTCCGCTCGATCGGTCTCGACTTCTCCGAAGTGCTGCGTACGTTGGACCAGCTCGGGCCGAAGGCGACCACGGCCGTCACCTACGAGTTTCCGGTCTCGTTCGAGCCGATCTATGCGCCCTCGCCGGGCGAGGTGATCGACGTCCCGCCGGCCCGCCAGAGCCCCGAGCTTGGTCATCGGGTTGGCGACTGCCTCGTCGATGTGGTCTTCCTCCCGACGCCGTGTACGGAGACCCACCGCGTGATCGTCTTCTCGACCGGCGAGTTGGAGCCGATCGATCCGTATGACGTCGACATCGCCCATGAGCTCGCACAGAATCGATGTGTGGAGACGTTCCGCCTCAATGTCGGCGTCGACCCAGCCCTGACACTCCTGGCGGTACTCGCCGACGTGCCGCAGCTCGCCCTCGTTTCGGACGTCGGTCATCGGTATCGCTGCATGCTGATCTCGGCCGAACCGCTGCCCGAGTCGCTCCAAGACTTGGACCCGATGCGGCAAGGCGCCGAGATTTCGACCTACGGCCTCCGCGTCGGCATGTGTCTGAGCGACAAGAACATCTACGCCAGCGTCGTTCTGACCACCGTTGATTGCGCCGAGCCGCACGGCTACGAGGTGATCAGCGACCGGATGATGGCTGAGGTCGAGTGGACCAACGAGCGGGAGGCCTACGACGATGGCTTGGCCTTCTGTTCCCAACAGTTCACCGCAGTGCTCGGATCACCGCCCGAGGAGAACGATTGGTGGGTCGATGCCCTCGTACCGAGCGCGTTCAGCTGGCCGCTGGGCGACCGAACGGTCGCGTGCGTGATCTGGCAAGAGTTCTCGACCGAAGGCAGCGTGTTGTCGTCGGGCTGAGCACCGAGCCGGATCAGCGATCGCTGTGTCCGACGACGAGCCTTAGGACATTGGCGACCACGTCGGTGTCTTTCGAACCTGCGCCCATGCCGATCGCCTCGATCGTCATCGGAGGCATCGAGCCCCACTGCTCGACCGACGTGACCAGCACCGCGGCGCCGGTCGGCGTGGTGCTCTCATACGGCGCGGGACCGGCCTGGACGGGTACGCCGCCCCTGGTCAACTCGAGGACGGCGGGTACCGGCACCGGCAGGGGGCCGTGCGCTCCGCGTGCATGCCCCGAGCCGAGGCTCAGGGTCGAGCAGTGGATCTCGTCGAGTGCGAGGTGTTCGAGACCAGCGCAGGCGCCGACCACGTCGGCGATCGAGTCGAGTGCGCCAACCTCGTGGAAGTGCACCTCGTCGATGGATGTTCGGTGGACGGCGGCCTCGGCTCGTGCCAGACGCTCGAACGCCTGCCCCGCTCGCTCGGCGACCGACGCCGGAAGCGCTTCGAAGAGTCGCAGGATCTCCGGCAGGTGGCGGAGCGTGCGCGTCTCGGGAACATCGGCGTCGACCTTGATCGCTCCGATCCCGCCGCGCTCGACATCGGCACGGCGAAGCACGATTCCGAGATCGAGCAGGTCGAGCGGTTCCTGCAACGCCTCCAGCGGAACCCCCGCACCGTGAACCGCCCCGAGGAGCATGTCGCCGCTCGCGCCTGCGAGGGCGTCGAACCATCCGACGCGAAGACTCATCGCTGCCCGGAGGCTTGACTGCCGAGGATTCGTAGCGCGGCACACGCGGCCCCGAACCCGTTGTCGATGTTCACGACGGCGACTCCTTGCGCGCAGCTGGCCAGGGCCGAGTTGAGGGCCGTGCCTCCGCCCTCGGCGACTCCGTAGCCGACCGAGGTCGGCACGCCGATCACCGGTGCAGCGACCAGGCCACCGATCACGCTGATGAGCGCGGCGTCCATCCCGGCGACGGCGATGACGACATCGGTCTCGCGGATCTCATCGATGCGCGCCTCGAGCCGCCACAGGCCGGCGACGCCCACATCGGGGAAGCAGGTCGTCGTGACGCCGCTGAATGCGAGCGTCTGCTCGGCCTCGGCGGCAACTGGCAGGTCCGAGGTCCCCGCCACCACGATCGCCACGTGACCGGTGCGAGGCGGTAGCGACTCGCCCAGTACTGCGGTCTCGGAGTCGGGGTCGAAGTCGAGGGCTCGCTGGGCGTCCGGCGAGAGCTCCGCGAAGGCCTCCGAACTCAGGCGGGTGAACAGGGTGGACCGGCCGTGCTCGACCAGGTCGGCGACGATCACCTCGAGTTGCGCGATCGACTTCGGTGAGCACAGCACCGCTTCGGGCATGCCGATCCGGTCGATGCGGTCGAGGTCCGGGACGTGCATCAGCGGACCCCCAACACGGCCTGGCCCGCTCGGTAGGGCCGGTCGTCCAGGTTGACCGCTCCGAGTTCGGGCACGACGGAGCGCATGGCGCGTTCCACGTCGGCGAGTAGCTCCGTCGTCACGCGCTCCCGGTGCTCGCCGGGCACCTCGACATGTACGTCGTCTTCGCGCAGCCGGCACCGATTGACCGGGAAACCGGCGTCGGCGAGCACCGCCTCGCCGAGCTCGATGGCTCGCAGACGGTCCGCGGTCACTCTCGTGCCGGTGTACAACCGGCTGGCGAGACACGGAGACGCCGGCAGATCCGGCTCGTCGAACCCGAGGTAGCGCGCCATCGCCCGGATGGCCGACTTGTCGACGCCCGCTTCGACATACGGGTGGCGCACCCCGTGCTCGTCTGCAGCGAGCAAACCCGGCCGGTAGTCGCCAAGGTCATCGACGTTTGCGCCGCTCACCACAGTCGCTCCGGGCATCGTCGAGTCCAAGCCGGCGAGTGCGCCGATGGCGTCATAGAGATTCGTCTTGCAGAAGTAGCAACGGTTCGTCGGGTTGGCCAGGTAGCGCTCGTCCTCGAACTCGTTCGACTGGACGATTTCGAGGCTCCATCCGTTGCGTCGTGCGGCCCCGACCACCCGCGCCGTGCCGGCGGATGGGACCGCCGGCGTGACGGTGTGTGCCACCAGGGTCGCCTCGGGTGCAGCCGCATGGGCGACCGTGGCGAGGATGAGGCTGTCGATCCCCCCGCTACAGGCAACGATCCGCGGGCCGATGTTCTCCAGGCTCGCCCGCAGCGAAGCGAACTCCGGCGGGGCGCCATCGTGCGCGCAAGTCTCGGTGCCAGGGGTGCCCATCGGGCGCTCATTGTGGCGGGAACCCGGCGCGATGCCGCCCTGGAGGCCACGCTCGAGAACAGCCCTCCGCCGAGCTGCGGATCGCAACGGAGCGATCTAGCCTTTGCGCCATGTCGAACAACATCGGTCGCTTCATCACCAAGCGCGCCCATCTCAACCCGAACACCGAAGCCGTCGTGGACGTCTCCAGCGGACGCCGAATGACGTACACCGAGCTGAACCACAGCTGCAATCGAGTGGCGAACGCGCTCGTCGACGGCGGCTTGGAGAAGGGCGATCGGGTCGCAACCCTGCTGATGAACGGTCCGGAGTTCGTCGAGACCTTCTTCGGCGCCGCCAAGGTCGGTGGCGTGATCGTGGCCCTGAACTGGCGACTCGTCGCTGACGAGTTGTCGTTCATCCTGACCGACTCCGGCTCGTCGACACTCCTCTTCGGCTCGGCCTTCAACGAGGTCGTCGCCGAACTGCACGAGCGCGGCACCGACGGCACCCAGGTCAGCCGCTGGATCCACGTGGGCGACGCGTCGGCATGCCCCGAGTTCGCCGAACAGTACGACGACATGTTGTCCGTCGCCTCGAGCAAGGAGCCCGACTCGTCCGCCGGCGACGACGACCTGCTGTTCATCATGTACACCTCCGGCACCACGGGCCTGCCGAAGGGTGCGATGCACTCGCACAACACCACGCTGTGGTCGATCGTCACGGCGAACACGACCGCCGACACCCGCTACGGCGACCGCTACCTGATCTGCCTGCCGCTCTTCCACGTCGGTGCCCTCAATCCGCTCCTCAGCGTGGTGAACCTCGGCGGTACGGCGATCATCATGAGCGAATTCGACCCGACCCGAATCTGGGAAGTCTTCGGCGAGGAGAACGTCACCGTCACGCTCGCGGTCCCGGCGATGCTCCAGTTCATGCTGCTGACCTACAACGCCGAGGTCCACGACCACTCGCAACTCCGCTGGGTCATGAGCGGTGCAGCACCCGTCCCCGAGACGTTGATCAAGACCTACGACTCGATGGGCATCGAGATCCACCAGGTCTACGGCCTGACCGAGACCTGCGGGCCGGCCTGTCTGATCTCGCCCGAGGAGGCCATCGCCCGCGCCGGGTCGACCGGCAAGGAGTTCTTCTACACCCAGGTCCGCGTGGTCAACGATGCCGGCGAGGACTGTGAACCGCATGAGCCAGGCGAGGTCCTGGTGGCCGGCCCCCACATCATGGTCGGCTACTGGAATCGCCCCGAAGCGACTGAGGAGACGATCGTCGATGGCTGGCTGAAGACCGGCGACGTCGCGATCCTCGACCACGACGGTTTCGTGTACATCCAGGACCGCGTCAAGGACATGATCATCTCCGGTGGCGAGAACGTCTACCCGGCCGAGATCGAGAACGTCATCCTGTCGCTCGACGGGGTCAACGAGGTCGCGGTCATCGGTATCCCCTCGGAGAAGTGGGGCGAGTCACCGCTGGCCGTTGTGGTCCGCGGCGACGACGCGGTCACCGCCGACGCGGTCCTCGAGCACTGCGACGGCAAGTTGGCGCGATTCAAGCAGCCGAAGGCCGTCGAGTTCATCGACGTCATTCCCCGCAACCCGACCGGCAAGGTGCTCAAGCGCATCCTCCGCGAACAGTTCACCGAGGTCACGACCGACTAGGGCGCACCGCCGCGCGCAACCAGCGCCGCCGGTCACCTTGCGTGGTCGTCCGGCCACCAAAACCCCGGGGTCTGACCCCATCCTGCTGATCGAGGCAGGGGTGGGTCAGGCGCCGGGGTTTACCGCGAGATCACTGAAGCTGCCGGTGGGGCGAGTACGCCGATACTCCTCGACGATCGGTGCCAGGTCGGTAGGGCTGGCGCCGTGCAGGATCACCGAGTCACATCCGAGCTCGAACTGGCCTCGGATCGCTTCGACGCACTGCTGGGGCGAGCCCGTGGCGGCGGGCTGGATCCACGCGTCGGGGATGATGGTGGCGATGTGCTCGAGCTGCTCCGTCGTGCCGATCTGATCGATGGCTCCCGGAATCGACTGCACGGTTTCGTCGGCACGAAACCGAGCGAGGGGTGCCGGGTCCCAGCCGTTGGTCTCCACCATCAGGTCTCCGTAGGCCTGCAGGTAGGTCGCCATGCGTCCGACCGTCTTCTTGAGGCGAACCGGCTCTGCGAGGTGGTCCCCGATGGTGGCGAAGCATGACCACACGCGCACGTCGTCTGGGTCGCGCCCGGCCTGCTCCGCCGCTTCCTTCACGGTCCGCACAACCCGAGCGGTGGTCTCGTCGCTGAAGAAGGTGTGAAGCACCACGGCGTCGAAGCAGCGACCGGCGAGCTTCAGTGAGTTGGGCCCGAACGCCGTCAAGGTCATCGGAATGTGCGTGGGCTCGATCCCACGCATGGCGAGTGCGGGGTAGGCACCCATCGGGCCGTCATGGCCCAGCACCAACTCCCCCGCCCACACCTTGCGCATGACGCCGACGAAGTCCTCCATCTGCGCCGTGGTGATCGGTGAGAGTCCGTACGCCTGATCGCGTCGCTTGATGCCACGACCCAAGCCGAGGGAGAAGCGCCCTTCGGTGAGCGCGTGCATCGTCATCGCGTAGCTCGCGGTCACCATCGGGTGCCGCGTGTTGTGGTTGGTCGCAGCGGTTGCGATGCCCATCCGGCCGGCCACCGCCCCGACAGCGCCGGAGACCGTCGCAGCTTCCTTGATGTTGAATCGCTCGCTGATGAAGGCGGAGCCGATGCCGAGCTGCTCGGCGTCGCGGACCTCGTCGAGCAGCTCCCGTGGTGACTCGGGTGCCCCGGCCAGCGTGTAGAAGCCGAGTTCCGGCATCAAGGTGTCACTCGTCATCAGGCCATCTTCGCGGACCCGCGGGGTCGCCACGATGTCCGGTGTCCACGATCCGAGCCATACTCGTGGGCGTGGAGAGCTCCGCACGTGAACTGATCGAGGGCCGGGCGGTCCTGCTGGTCATCGACATCCAGGGCGGCGAGGGTGCCGTCACCGAAGCCGGCCCGAGCATCCCGCTCATGCCCGGCTACGACGAACGCCTTGCGACGGCCCCGACACTGGTTGAGGCGGCGCGCTCCGCGTGTGTGCCGGTCATCTTCTTCCAAGAGGCCCACAGACGCGACCTCGTCGACTTCGGACGCGAGCTCGACGGAGTGGAGGGCATCCACCTGCTCGAAGGAGATCCCGGCACCGAGATCGATCCGGCCCTCGGCGTGAGACCCGACGACTACGTGATCCGAAAACGCCGCTACTCGTGCTTCTTCGGGACCGAGCTCGAGATCCTGCTCAAGGGGTTGCGCGCCGACACGCTGATCCTCATCGGCGGACACACCGACGTGTGCGTGCACTACACCTTCGTCGACGGCCATCAGCACGACTACTTCTGTCGAGTCGTCGAGGACTGTGTGGCCGGATCGAGCATCGAGGCCCACGATGCCGCCTTGGACGCGATGGAATACCTGCAGACTGGGGCCCGGACCACCACCCGCGCGGTGATCGAGGCCTTCACCGGCTGCGCGAGGCCCGACCAGCCGGCCGAGACCGCGGAACACGGACTGGTCGCCCGATGAGCAACGACGGCATGTACGAAGTCGTGTGGCCACGTTCGGCGCAAGGTGTTCAAGCCCGCCGGGCGGCCGATCGGCTCGAGGGCCTCAGCGGCAAGACGGTTGCGTTTCTCTGGGACTACCTGTTCCGCGGCGACGAGTTGTTTCCCGTGTTGGCCAAGGAGCTCCAGGAGCGCTTCGACGGCATCGAGATCGTCGACTACACCGAGTTCGGCAACCTGCACGGCGCCGACGAGAAGCAACGCCAGGGACGCCTGCCCGACGATCTCCGCTCTCGCGGTGTCGACGCGGTCGTTTCGGGGATGGGTTGTTGAGGAAGCTGCACGCCCGCCGTGATGCGGGCTGCGATGGCGGCCGAGGGCGCCGGGATCCCGTCTGTTTCCATCATCTGCGAGGGCTTTGAGGGACAGGCGCGTGCGACGGCTCGTGGGCACGGCTATGACGGCCTGCCCCTTGCGGTCACCATCGGCCACGTCGATGCGCAGTCGGCCGAGGAGATGGTCGAGAACTTCGTGTCGTCGACCGTCGCGCAGATCATCGATGGGTTGGTTGGCAGTATCGAAGCCCACGACGCCGCCACCGAAACCGAACCGGCGGCCACGGAGATCGTGGTGGTCGGGTCAATCGACGAGGTCAACGAACGCTTCCATGCCGAGGGCTGGACCGACGGCAATGTCGTCGTGCCACCGACGATCGATCGGATCGAGGCCTTCCTGGCGGAGTCCGGACACGACCCGTGGAAGTCCCTTGGCGTCGCCGCGTCGTCGGGCCGTGACATGACCGTGTGGTCGATCGCGGTCAACGCCGTGATGGCCGGTTGCCGACCCGAACATCTTCCCGTCCTGATGGCCCTGACCGAGATCCTGGCCGATCCCGGCTATGGGTCCGAGCACTCGGGCAACACCACCGGCGCCGATGCCCAGATCATCGTGAGTGGGCCCGGCATGACGGCCCTGGGCTTCAATTCGCATGGTGGCGCACTCCGCGAGGGCTTCCAGGCGAACACCTCGGTCGCTCGGTGGCTCCGGCTCTATCAGCGCAACGTGCTGGGCTTTACGACCGAGGAGCACGACAAGTCGACGTTCGGCAATGCGACCCGAATCGTTCTGGCCGAGGACATCGACTGCGTGCGCGAAATCGGCTGGACGACCCTGGCTGAGGATCTTGGTGCTTCCCCCGGCGTCGACGCTGCGCTGATGGCGCGCATCAACAGCGGGACCATCATCGGCAGCGTCTTCGGGGCGCACCCTGACGACATGGTCGCCTATCTCGGCAACGGCCTTGCCCGCACGGCGGCATGGGACCTCACGCACCTGCATGGGCTCGGCCACGACCAGTTCTCACCACTCCTCGTCCTCAGCCCGAATCTGGCGCGCACGTTCGGCCGGGCGGGCTGGACCAAGGCCCAAGCGCAAGCCGGTGTCTTCGAACATGCACGCATCCCCGCTCTCACCTTCGAACGGTTGATCGGGCAATGGAGCAACCTCTCGGCCGGGCGTCCCATGCTCGTCGACCTCGTGGCCGACGGCATCCTGCCGCGGGTCTTCGCCGAGTCGGATGATCCCCAGCGGCTCGTGCCGATCGTGACCCGTCCCGAACGCATACGGATCGCCGTCGCCGGAGACCCGAACCGCACCAACGCCTACGCGATGAGCAATGACGGACCCCATGGCTGGTGGACAGTCAAGGAGATCGACCACACGCCCGCGAGCGACCTGGTGTGCCGCATCCCTCACCCGGACGCATGACGACGGCCTGACGGCCGCCCGTCAAAGGCTTGACCGATTCATTAGTCACTGCTAATGATAAGTCATGGCTTATGATTCGCTCAGCGCATGACGAGCGCGACTCAAGAGGAGCACGCGCTGTTCGACGCGCTCCACGACCCGACGCGCCGTGCCGTCCTCGAGCTCCTGCGCAACGGCGAGCGAAGCGTCCGGGACCTGACCGACCAGTTGCCGGTCTCGCAGTCCGCGGTGTCCCAACATCTCAAAGTGCTCACCGGAGCAGGGCTGACAACGGCTCGGCCGGACGGTCGACGCCGGCTCTACCGGGTCGATCACACTGGGCTCGGCCATCTTCGCGCGTGGGTGGATCGCTTCTGGGACGAGGCGTTGACAGCCTTCGCCGACTATGCGACCGAGGCGATCGTCGACCAAGCACCGGCCGAGCGCCCGAGCGAGGATGAGGGGTCTGGAGATGCGTAGCGACAGCGACGCCGAGACGCTGGCGCCGGTCATCCGCTCGATCTGGCTGGAACGGAGCCCGGGCGACGCATTCGAGATCTTCACCTCCCAGATCGGTGCATGGTGGCCGCTGGCGACACACGGTCTGTACGGCGTCGAGGCGGCAACTGTCGTGTTTCGCGATCGCGCATCGTTGGTGGAGATTGCCACCGACGGCCGCGAGAACACGTGGGGCGAGGTCCTCATCTGGGAGCCCGGGCACCGATTGTCACTCACGTGGCATCCGGGTCGCCCCGTCGACGATGCGTCGATCGTCGACGTGCAGTTCATCGATGACCGTGGAGGCACCCAGGTCGTACTCGAGCACCGCGGTTGGGAGGCCTTCGGCGCCGAGGCCGTACAACGTCGCCGTACATACGACCGACCCAACGCATGGGGTGGCGTCCTCGACCACCTCGCCGACACGACCGCCGGCCTGGTGGCGGAACCGGCGATGCGGCCGCTCGTCGACAACCTGGCGCTCGCCTACGAGGCATTCTTCGTCGAAGCATCCGTCGGCGGCTTCCTTTCGCCGGTGGTCGGATGGTCGGCCGACGAGGTGATCGCGCACGTCCTGCTCAACGACCTTGCGATCCTCAACGTCTGTCAGGGGCTGATTCACCGCCGGAGCGGCCTCCGCTTCGAGAACCTCGTGTGCCACGAACCGGATCGACTCGCTTCGGTCATCGAGGGTGCGGGCACCCGGGACGAGCTGATCCGACGAGGTCGTCACACCGCCGACAATGTGGTCGCAGCGGTCGCACGCTTGTCCGACGATCAGCGGGAGACGCTCGTTCACTGTCACCTGGTGCACGACGGTGAGGTCATGGTCGAGGGCCCGAGACCGTGGGGCGCGATCAGCATCGAAGTCCAGGCGGACATGCATCTCCCGGCGCACGTGGACCAGCTGAGGAACCTCAGGACCGACGAGGGAGCGACCTAGTCTCCGGACATGCACGTCACCAGTCCGGTCGCCTCGATCGAGGCCTTGATCGTCTCGGTACCCGCCCTCGGCAACGCCTTCGCTGAAGGCGAGGAGGAGACGCTCCTGGTTCGCGCCACCGATGCCGATGGGCGCTACGGCATCGGTGAATCCGTCTGCACCCCGGCCGTGGTCAAGGCGATGATCGACCAGGAGACGATCCACTTCTGGAGCCAAGGCATCAAGGACCTGATCCTCGGCCAAGACCCGATCGAAGCGGCCGCCCTGTACGACCGGGTGTATCACGGCAGCTTCTACCACGGGCGGCGTGGCACGTTCATCCAGGCCATGTCGGCCGTCGACATCGCCTTGTACGACTTGGCGGGCAAGCAGCTCGGTCTGCCGGTCTACAAACTGCTCGGCGGTGCTCGAAGCGATCGGGTCCGTCCGTATGCAACGTGCTATCCGGGCGACATCTATGACGGCCCGATCGACCCGATCGTTGATGAGATTGCCCGCCAAGCTGCGCTGGCGACCGACCAGGGCATTCGGGCGATCAAGGTCCCGGTCCTGTTCGGCGATGATGTCACCGATCGAGAGATCGTCCGGTTCACGGAGCGTTGTCGCGCCATGGTGGGTGACGACATCGTGTTGGCCCTCGATTTCGGCTACCGATGGCGCGATTGGCACGACGCCGCATGGACGCTGAAGCGCATCGAGGACTTCGACATCCACTTCGCCGAGGCCCCGCTGCTTCACGACGATCTCCATGGCCACGCCCGGCTTGCGGCCGTTTCACCGATTCGGGTCGGTGGTGCCGAGTTCGCAGCCGGCCGCTGGGAAGTACGCGAGTGGATCGAGACCGGCGGCGTGAGCCTGGTCCAGCCCGGCGTGAGCCGTGCCGGTGGGTTCACCGAACTCATGCGGATCGCCGAGATGTGCGAGCTCTACGGCGCACAGCTGATGCCGCACAGCTTTGCGACCGGCATCACCGACGTTGCGAACTTCCATCTGCAGGCCGCGGCGCGGACGATTCCCATGGTCGAGTTCCGATCGTCACGTCTGGGCCCGTCGCGTCTGCGCACCGAGCTCGTTTCACCGCCCGAACCCGACTTCGTCGATGGCTTCGCCCAACTTCCGACGGGCCCAGGCCTTGGGGTGGAGCTCAATGAGGACCTGGTCGCCGCGCACACCAAGTCAGCGGGAACCGCCGGGTAGGGCCGAGCCGCTGCGAGAGGGCCGAGCCGCTGCGAGAGGGCGGCCCCGGCGCCGAGGGTGCCACCGGCGCCGACCCGGCTTCCGGCGCTCGCGGGGTCGAGGGCTAACGTCAAGTCGATGGGGTGGGTCGGCCGGTCGCCAACGCGGAGCGAAGACCGAGCGTTGGTCGATGGGCTTGCCCGGTTCGCCGGCGATGTCGAGCCGATCGGCGGTGCCCTCCACGCCGCGATCGTCCGAAGCCCGGTAGCACGCGGTCGGCTCGTGGCCCTGCACCCGGGCGGCGTTGAGAGCGACACCCGGGGCAAGGACCGGGGCGCGGCACTGGTCACAGCCGCGGACATCGACTTCACGCGGCCCGTCCCGAACATTCTCACCGACCGCGTGTCGATGCCGCTGCTCGCCATCGATCGCGTCTCCTACGTGGGCGAGCCGCTCGCGGTGGCCTTGGCGGACACCCGCGACGCCGCCATGGACCTGGCATGCTCGATCGAGCCCGAGATCGAAACTGGGCCAGCCTGCGCCGGCCTCGACTTCGCTGTCCTTGGCCCGCCGATCCACGATGTCCTCGACTCGAACGTGGTCCACGAGCGCACGTTCCGCTACACACCAGACGCAGCCCCGGGCGATGCCGACCAGCTGTCCATCGCGCACGATGCGGTCATGCCTCGCTCGACTGCACTTCCGCTCGAGCGTGTGGACATCACCGCCGACTTCGATCCGGGCAGTGGGCGCTACACCGTCTGGGCGAACTACGGCGGGCCGATGGCGCTGCATGCCGTCATGGCGTCGTGTCTCGGCGTGGCGCCAGCGGATCTCCGGCTCCACATCTCCGAACGCATCGGTGGCAACTTCGGCATCAAGCAGGCCATGTACCCGATGATCGCCTTGGTCGCTGCGGCAGCCCGAGTAGTAGGGCGACCGGTCCGATGGCGTGAGACCCGGGCGGAAAGCCTCACCGCCGCCAGTGCCGCGAGTGAACGGCGCACGATCGTGACCGGCGGGTTCGGGCGCGACGGCAAGTTGCACTCGCTGGCGGTCGAGCAAACGGAGAACCTCGGGGCCTATGTACGGACGCCTGAGCCAGCAGGTCTGTACCGCATGCACGGTGCAATCACCGGCCCCTACGACGTGCAGGACCTGGTCGTAGCGAACCGGGCCGTTCTCACGAACCAGGTCCCCAGCGGTTTGAACCGCGGGTTCGGCGCGCCGCAGCTGTTTCTGTCCTTGGAATCGATGATCGATCGCGCCGCTCGTGAACTCGAACTGGATCGAGCCGAGATTCGCCGACGCAATGTGGTCGGTGCGTTTCCGCATCGGTGCCCTGGTGGCGCCGAGCTTGACAGTGGTGACTACGTCGCCGTCATCGATCGGGCCTGTGAACTGATCGGCTGGTCGTCGTTCGATCGGGCCACCTCCGGCACGCGCCGTCGCGGGATCGGTCTCGCATGTTCCGTCGAGACGTCCGGCAACAACCTGGGCTACATGAATCTTGCAGCCGACCCCGACTCGCCGGCCGCCCGCGTCCCGCGATCCGGCGCCGGAGCCGTCGCGGCGATCGCGATCGATCCGGTGGGCAGTGTCACCGTTCACCTCGATGCGCCCGATTGCGGCCAGGGCTATCGCACGATCGCGGCGCAGGTCGCGGCCGATGAGCTCGGCGTGGACCCCGAAGCGATCCGAGTGGAGACCGCGCTCGACACCGCATCGGACGGCTGGCTTCTGACATCGGGGAACTACGCGAATCGCTTCTCCACCGCCGTGGCCAGCGCGGTCGCCGAAGCGAGCCGCAAGGCGGCCGAGAAGCTCCGCCACGTGGCAGCGGCGCGGCTCGGCACCACGCCCGATCTCATCGATCTCGTCGAAGGGCAGGCGATCGATCGGACATCGGGCGCCAGCACGCCGGTGCTTCGTCTCGGCGGACAGCTGCACTGGGACCTGGCGCAGCGTCCCACCGCCCTCGACGGCCCGATTCGCGAGTCCGCCTACTACGCGCCCGGGCACCTTCGTTCGCCCGAGGCCGGCGCGCTCCAAACGTCGTTCACGTACAGCTTCCAGTGCGATGCCGCGATCGTCCAGGTCGACCCCGCGACCGGCGAGCTCGCGATCGAGTCGTACGTCTCGGTGCACGATGCAGGAACGGTGCTCCACCCGGCGTCGTTCGTCGGGCAGGTGCACGGTGGATTGGCGCATGGACTGGGTGCAGCACTCGGCGAAGAGATCGCCTATGACGAGGACGGCCGGCCGAGCGCGACATCACTTCATTCGTACGCTCCATTGCGCGCGACCCGGATGCCACCCGTCGTCGTCGACCACCTCGAGAGCCCGTCACCTCACACGGTCCACGGAGCGAAAGGCATCGGCGATGGTTGTGCGGTCCTCGCGCCCGCCGTCCTGGCGTCGGCCATCGGCGACGCGCTCGAGCTCGCTCGCAATCCCACTCCCCCGTTCACGCCAGCCAGGGTCTGGGAGCTTGCCGTCGGGCTTGGGAGCGATCGATGATCGCCGCCCCGTTCGAATACGTCCGTCCCGACTCCGTCGACGATGCGGTCGCGCTCCTCGCAGAGCATGGCAACCGAGCCCGGTTGTTGGCCGGCGGCCAGTCCCTGGTCCCAGAGCTCATCGCGCGGTCGACCGAGGCGAGCGTGCTCGTGGACATCGGTTCGTTGCCGTGGGCCTCACCATCGATTCGCGGCGCAACGTTGACCATCGAGGCCGGAACAACCCAAGCGGATGCCGCAGGGCAGGGCTGTCGGATCCTCGATGCCGCGCTCCCCTGGGTCGGTCATGCGCAGACCCGCAATCGAGGCACCGTTGTCGGCTCTCTTGCGCAGCGAGATCCGCTGGCCGAGATCCCGCTGGCATTCGTGCTGGCGGGTGGCCATGTTCGCGTGGTCGGTCCCGAGGGAACCCGAGCCATCGACGCATCACGATTCGTGTCGGGTGCCGAGGTCGTCCGCGACGATGAGCTCATCATCGAATCGGTTTGGAACCTGGGTGGATCTCAGTGCGGGGTTGCGTTCGACGAGGTGGCCGGAGTGGGCACCGTCGCCGCGGCCGCGGCGATTGTCGATTGGTCAACCATGACGGCCGCCCTGGCCGTCTCCGGGGCTACGACCGGCCCGATACGCGTCGACGCCCCCGACGGTGACCCGGACCGCCTGATCACTGCGCTCGAAGCAGAGACGGCCACCGTGGAGTTCATCGCCGATGCAACGTCGCCGAGCCTGCACCGACGGGCGGTTGCGCTGCATCTCGCCGAGCGTGTGGTGGCCTTGGCCCAACAGCGCGCCGAGGAGGGCGCACAATGAAGCGCGTCGGACCACACGAGGCATCGCCCGTTCACCTCGTCCTCGACGGCACACCCGTGGTCCTCGAAGCCTCCAGTCGCCAGTCTTTGGCCGAAGCCATCCGCAGCGTCAAGCCGACCGCGGTCCACCTCGGCTGCGAAGAAGGGGCCTGTGGCTCCTGCACCGTCATGGTCGACGGTCCCACCGTGCGTTCGTGCACCGTGTTGGCGGTCCAGTGCGAGTCGGCGGCCGTGACCACCGCAGCGGGTCTCGGCGACAGGGCAGAAGACCTTCGGCTTGCGCTCATGGAGCATTTCGCATTCCAGTGCGGGTTCTGTGCATCTGGCTTTGTCGTCGTCGCCGCGGAGTTCCTTGGGGGCCTCGAGGGCGAGATCCCCGACGAGGCAGCGATCCGCGAGGCCATCGCCGGATGTGTGTGCCGTTGCACTGGCTACGCCAGCATCGTGGCGGCGATCCGCACGGTCGCAGCGGAGCGAGCCGGCGAGACCGGCTGAGCGCTCGTCGACCGATCGCGCGCGCCTACGATTCGAGGCCGTGTACCGCATCGACTGTCTGCAGTTCGCCAATTGGTCACGCAAGATCTTCCAAGAGATGAACGACGGCGGCGTTCATGCCGTGCACGCGACAATCGTGTACCACGAGACGTTCCGAGAGACCGTCGAGAAGATGTCGCAGTGGAACCGATGGTTCCACGACCATTCCGACCTGATCCTTCACGGGCGCGAGGCCGCGGACATCGATCGAGCGAAGGAGTCCGGACGAACCGCAATCTTCTTCGGCTTTCAGAACCCGTCGCCGATCGAGGCCGACATCGATCTCGTCGAGATCCTGCACACCTTGGGCGCCCGGTTCATGCAACTCAGCTACAACAACCAGTCGCTGTTGGCGACCGGTTGCTATGAGCAAGAAGATCCGGGCATCACGCGCATGGGTCGCGAAGTCATCAAGGAGATGAATCGCGTGGGCCTCGTCATCGACATGAGCCACTCGGCAGACCGCTCTACGATCGAAGCCGCGGAGATCTCCGAACGGCCGATCGCCATCACCCATGCCAACCCGCATACGTGGCACCCCGCCCTGCGCAACAAGCGTGACGACGTGATCCGTGCAGTCGTCGACAACGGCGGCATGTTGGGCTTCTCGCTCTATCCGCATCATCTGGCCGACAAGAGCGACTGCACCCTCGAGAGCTTCTGCCAGATGGTCGCCGACACGGCCGAACGCTTCGGTTTCGAACACCTCGGCATCGGCAGTGACCTATGCCAGGACCAGCCTGACTCGGTGGTCGAGTACATGCGCGTCGGCCGCTGGACCAAGGGCATCGACTACGGCGAAGGTTCTGCGTCGAACCCAGGCTTCCCCCCACAACCAGCATGGTTCGAGGACAATCTCGGGTTCGACAACGTGGAGCGCGGACTCGCTGAGGTCGGCTTCTCACCGCCCGAGGTCGCGGCGATCATGGGCGACAACTGGTATCGCTTCTACGGCGAGAACTTCGGACCGGTCACGTCGTGAGCGCCGGAGATGAGGCCACGCCGGCCGAGGTGCTTCGCACCTACCTTGAGGAGGTCGGAGCGAAGGGCCGGATCGAGCTGATCGACGATCTGGCGCACGACGACATGGTCGACGAGGCGAATCAGATGTTCGGCGGCCCGCCGGGAAAGGCCGGCCTTGTCGCGCATGTGGTGGGCTTCCGCAAGAACGTGACCGACCTCGAGGTCACGATCGAGCGTGTCGTTGGAGATACGACGACCGCCATCGGCTGGTGGCGCTTCGAGGGCACACACAGTGGGCCGTGGCTGGGTCTGCCGGCCACCAACGAACGAATTCGCGGCACGGTGATCAGCCGGTTCGATGTCGACGGTGGCAAGGTCAGCCGCTATCGACTGTTCCTGTGGACCGACCTCGACGGTGGCCGTACCCTGGACACCTCGATCGCGGGCGGTTCCGAAGCGAGCTAGTACCGCTTGTCGACAGGTCGGCGGCGGTCCTTCATTTCCTCATGGGCTTCCTGGCTGCCGTCGTGGAACGTGCCGAACCACTTGTCCATCGGCAGCAGCAACATGCCGTAGTTCACCTCGAAGTAGCGGTGATGCAGGTTGTGGAAGTAGTCGCCGCCGTGGAAGTTCATCCCCTCGCCCATCTTGAATCGGTCGAATCCTGAATGCGACGGCGACGGCGAGAGCATCAGATACACGAGGCAGAACGTCGCGATGAACGGCGACCCGGGCACAACCAGGAAGACGAACGGCAGCGACAGATAGAGCAGGTGTTCGAGCGGATGCATCGAGATGCCCGACCACGGCCCGGTGTTGACGTTGCGGTGGTGCAAGGCGTGAGCCCAGCCGTATAACGGGTCGAGGTGCAGCAGGCGGTGGTTCAGATAGAAATGCACGCCTTCGATCCAGAACACGGCGAACGTCATCAGCGAGATCGTCCACCACGCATCGAGCTGCGGAATCGCCTCGGTGGCGTAGAGGCGGAACATGATCGCTTCGTAGAGCGCCGCGATCCCGCCACCGCTCACCAGCGTCCAGAACATGTTGTCGCGGGTCTGGTCGTTGAAGGTGAAGAGCTTGCGGCCTTTCGCCAACCAGCGCTCTTCGTACTTGAACGCCATGCCCTGGGCCTGGCGGATGTGTAGCCACCAGTGTTGGCCACCGATGACGATCAGCATCAACACCGCATTGCGGGCCCAGAGGAGGACAATATCGCCGGCGTCGAGCGACGCGAAGCGTTCCAGCCCCGGCGTGAAGAGGGCGTAGACCAGCAAGGAGATGCCGATCCAGGTCAACGACTGGGGCCACATGAACTTGGTGATCAGCCACCTCAGCATGAAGGCCGGTCGCGTCGGCGACTGGAAGAGCGGAGGTACGTCGAACGGTGCGGGGTCGTACCCCTTGGAGCGGTTCAGCGGGGTCTTGACCGATCCGGAAGCCATGGGTCCAGCCATCACCTGAGTGTTGTCCGCCCGTCCGCTCGCGACAACAACCGGTGATGACAGTTGCGACGACCGCATGTGGATCATCGATGCGGTCATGTCCCCCGTCGCTCCGCACGAAGGAACCGGACCGTGGTTCGTGGGCGAGAATCTCTCCATGACGACACAGTCCACCAAGCCGATGCCTCCGTCGGTGCCCTGGTCGAGCGCCGACCATCCGCTCGACTCCTTTCGATCAAGCATCGAGCCCGAAGCGGGCGAAGTGCTGCTGTCGGCAGCACAACGCACGACAGAGGTCCCGCTCGATGAGTTGTCCGGCACGGATCTTCCGATCGGCGGCCTTGTTCCGCTGGTCAACGCGCTGAGCACCGAGCTTTCCCACGGGCGCGGGTTGTCCATCATCGACGGCTTTCCCGTGGACGAGCCCGCTGCCGCGCTCGAGCGCTTCTTCTGGGGCATCGGCCTGGCACTCGGCACCCCGGTGTCGCAGTCGGTGATGGGCGAACGGCTGGGCCACGTCCGTGACGTGACCAAGACCGACCCTCACGCTCGCGCCTACCGGAATCGGAGTGAGCTGACGCCGCACACCGACCCTGCGGACTATTTGACGTTCCTCTGCGTGCATCCAGCGGCCCGAGGCGGAGTGAGCCGATTCGTCAGTTCCCACGCGATCCACGACGCGATGGAGCGAGAGTCCCCGGAACTGCTCGAACGGCTGTGTCGGGGATTCCGCTACCACCGACTCGGCGAGCACCCCGACGGAAGTGCACCGATCACGCCGCATCGGGTACCGGTGTTCAGCCGGATGGATGGTCTGTTGAGTTGTCGGTACGTGCGGCAGTACCTGGAGGTTGCCGCCGCCGAGGAACCGGACATCGAGATCGACGACACCGACCGGCGCGCCCTCGAACGCCTCGAGGAACTCGCTGGCGACCCGCAGCTCCACCATGAATTCACCCTCCGGCGCGGCGAAGCGGTGTTCGCCAACAACTTCACCGTCATGCATGCCCGCTCGGGATTCGAAGACCGTGACGGCTCCAGCGCACGCCACCTCCTTCGCCTGTGGATCTCGGCTCGCCGCCCACGCCCCGTGGTTCCCGAGATCCTCCACTACGACGGCGAGCCAGGGATCCCCGCCGTCGCCGGTAAGCGTCCTTCGTATGCGACCGACGTCGAGGTCCAGTAGCCCCCGCTACCAGATGTCCCCAACCCGGTAGCCCTCGGGGAACGGATCGGTGGGGTCGAGTAGGTATTCCGTACGACCGGTGATCCAGCCCTGGCCACCGATCTCGGGGACGATGGCCGGCTGACCCCCGATCGTGGTCTCGTCGAGAACACGGCAGTCGAACGTCGTGCCCAGCGGTCCTTCGTGCACGAACCGGTCGCCCACGGCGAGTTCGCCTCGCGCATAACGGAGCGCCATCGCGGCCGAGGTGCCGGTGCCGCAGGGACAACGGTCGAGGGCGCCGCGCCAGGTCTCGGGGCGGTCCCAGTCGACCGGACCGGTCGACACCGTGACGGCATTGCGCCGATGCGCCCCCGCGACGGTCGGCGCACCATGGAGCTGGGAGATGGTCGGACCGGTGATCGACGGGTCGTCGGGATGTACGACCGGATGCTGCTCGAGCGTGGCCTGGCGGATCAGCTCGCCGGTGCGGGCGATCTCCATCCCGTTCGCCGCGGACAGGTCGATGCCCAACGCGTCGCCATCTGCGACTGCGTAGAACATGCCGCCCCACGCGATGTCGACGGACACGATGCCGATCGTCGGCACCTCCACGGGGACGTCGAGGGCGAGCGCGAACGAGGCGACGTTGCGGAAGCGCACCTTGGTGACCTTGCCGTCACGGCACTCGGCTCTGATCCGGATGAGTCCTGCCGGTGCTTCGAGGGTCAGTTCGGTCACCGGCTCAACGATCGGAATCAGCCCGGATTCCAGCAGCGCCGTAGCCACGCAGATCGTGTTGCTGCCCGACATCGGCGGATACTCGGCCTGTTCCATGATGATGAACCCGGCATCGGCATCGGGATGGTCCGAGGGCACGATCGCATTCGCGCAGAGCGCCGGGTAGCCGTTGGGTTCGCGGAGCATCCGTAGGCGGATGTCGTCACGGTTCGCCTCGAGCCAGCGCATCTTCTGCAGCATCGTTCCGGCCGGAAGCTCCGGCATCCCGTCGACGATCACCCGCCCCGGTTCGCCCTCGGCATGTACCTCGTACGCGATCAATGAGGACATCGGCTCACACTACGCACTGTTGGGCCGATGGACTCCCCATGCGCGTGACCGCAACGGCCTACACGGCCTCACTACGCTGATGCCCGTGTCGGACACCGTCGATGGCGATACCGCTCCGATCAAGGAGGGTCAGGACGACGAAGTCAGCGACCTCGACGAGCATCACGATCCTGCGGGCGAGGAGCACGGCCTCGTTGCCGCAGGGCACGGCCAGGCGGAGCACGATCACCAGCACGACGATCATCATCACCACCATCACGATGAAGATCGTCGGGGGTTCGGCCCATGGATGCTGGTCGTCCCGATGCTCGTGGCACTGCTGTTGCGGAACCGCGTTGGCTTCTTCAGCAACGAAGAAGTGCGGCTGTGGTCGACCCTCTTCGTCTCAGTGTGCATCCAGGCCCTTCCGTTTCTCGTCCTGGGCGTCGTCGTCAGCGGCCTGATCGCCGCATTCGTCTCGCCCGACATCGTTCAGCGCTTCGTCCCGAAGCGACCGGTGCTGGCCGTTCCCGCTGCCGGCGTCGCCGGCATGGCCCTCCCCGGCTGTGAGTGCGGTTCGGTGCCGATCGCCGGGCGCCTGATCTCTGCGGGAACACCTCCGGCAGCTGCGCTCACCTTCCTGTTGGCTGCACCGGCCATCAATCCGGTCGTTCTCGCCTCGACCGCCGTCGCGTTTCCGGGCGAGGGTCGCTTCGTGCTCGCCCGATTCCTCGCCTCGTTCTTCGCGGCGATCGCCGTCGGCTCGTGGTGGGCGCGCCGCAACGACGAGTCACTGCTCGACGCGATGCGTCACGAGCACGAACACGAGGGCTCCCGCTGGGAGCGCTTCGTCGACGTCGCGGCACGCGACCTGGTCCACGCCGGTGGCTACCTCGTCGTCGGTGCACTCGCTGCAGCAACGCTCCAGCTGGTGATTCCTCGATCCATTCTCGATTCGGTCGCCAGTTCCGAGGTCCTCTCGGTGCTCATGTTCGCCGCGCTGGCCGTGCTGCTCTCCATCTGTTCCGAGGCCGATGCGTTCGTTGCCGCGGGACTCCCCCAGTTCTCGTTCACCAGCCGGCTCGTGTTCCTGGTCGTCGGTCCCGTGATCGACATCAAGCTCGTCGCCATGCACGCCGGCATCTTCGGACGCCGCTTCGCCATGATCTTCGCCCCCGTCACGCTCGCCGTCGCCGTGGTCAGCGCCGTCATCGTCGGGCAGGTGCTGCTGTGAACCGCCTAGGACGGGCCGCGGTCATGCTCTGCCTCGGTGTCATCACCGGGCGCCTGATCTGGAGCGGCGGCTTCGGCTGGTTCGTGCAACAGCGCATGCGCTGGCCGCTCATCCTCGCGACCGGTGTGCTCCTGATCTTCGGCCTCTACGAGGCATTGTCGGGGTCCCGCGAAGAGCAACACGATCCCGACGCCGTCACACGCTCCAAGGGCCCCCGGATCGGCTGGTTGATGATCTTGCCGCTGCTCGTGTTGATCTCGGTCGCCCCGACCGGGCTTGGTGCCGCCGCGGCCGACCGAGTCGACGCCTTCACGCCGACCGAGGCGAACACCGACGAGTTCGAACCGCTCGACACCTCGAACGGACCCGTCGACATGGGGCTGTTCGAGTTCCTCGATCGTGCGATCTGGGACGACCAGGCGAGTCTGGCCGACGTGCCGGTCCGTATGTCCGGCCTCGTCGTCAACAGCGACGACGTCCCGGACGGGTTCAAGCTCACCCGCTTCATGGTGAGCTGCTGTGCAGCCGACGGGATCCCCTTGCAGGTCGCACTCCGTGACCTGCCGCAGCGCTTCGAGGACGACACGTGGGTCGAGGTCGAAGCGATCTGGCGCGAGCCGTCCACGCCGTATCGCGAGACCACCGGCGAGTGGATCATCGAGGCCGATGTCCTCAACGTCGTCGTGGTCGAGGATCCACCTACCGACGCCTACGAATCGCCGTACTGAGCTCGCCCCGCTCCGCCGCTCGGCCGGCTACTGGCGATAGCTGCTGACCCGCACGCACCGGTTCGTCATGGTGCCGACGTCGTCGATCGTGGTCTCGATCACGTCGCCGTCGGCGAGGAAGAGTCCCTTCGCGGCGCCCACACCTTCGGGTGTGCCGGTGAAGATGAGGTCGCCGGTCACCAGCGTGGTGATCCGCGACAGGTAGCTCACCAAGGTCGGGACGTCGAAGATCAGGTCGGCGGTCGAGCCGTCCTGGCGGACCTCACCGTTGACGGTTGTCCGGATGCGCAGGTTCTCCGGGTCGACACTCGATGACGGGATCACGAACGGACCGGTCGGCCCGAACGTGTCGAACGACTTGCCCAGATCGAAGTGGGGTGGCTTGGCCGCGAACTGAGCACCTCGATCGGAGATGTCCTGGCCGACCGTCACACCCACGATTCGATCCCAGGCGTCTTCGGGTGCAATGTCCTTGCCTCCGCTGCCGATCACGACCACGAGCTCGCCTTCGTAGTCGCAGGCGCCGCTACGCAGCTCGACATCGGCGGTCGGACCCACGAGGCATGAAGGGAACTTGGTGAAGACCAGTGGGTTCTCCGGGAGTTCCATCGAGGACTCCGCAGCATGGTCCTGATAGTTGAGGCCGATACCGAACGTCTTCTGGGGGCTCGGGACAGGCGGACCGAGGGTCGCACCTTCGAGGGCACCGCCGGGCTCGTGATCGCCGAGCGCGGCCGTGAGTGCGCTCAGCCGGTCGGGTGCGGCCAGCGCCGCCATCGGATCGGCGCCCAGGGAGCTGCCGGACACGGACTCCAGGTCGTACCAGTGCGCGTCATCAGCGAGGATCGCACGTCCATCGATGGTGCCCAGCTTGAAGCTCATGATCGTTCCTGCCCCTGGGCGAGACCTCCGCCCAGGCGCCAGAACTTACTGGGGACGCTCGGGGAAGTTCGGATCCTCGGTGCGCGTGCGCTTGAGCTCCCAGAAGCCCTGCATGGTCGACATCGTGACCATGGCATCCCAGAGCGCGACCGAGTCCTCACCCTCGGGCATGCGGCTGATGACCGGTCCGAAGATGCCTTGACGGCCGTGTTTGGTGTCGAACGCCAGAATCGGTGTGCCAACGTCGTTGCCGACCAGGGCGAGTCCGGCGTCCATGCCGGAACGGATCGCAGCGTCCCATGCCTCGTCTTCGAAGGCCGCGTTGTAGCTTGCGTCGAGCCCGGCTGCGGCGAGGAAGGGCGCAGCATCGCCACCCAGGACCGCTGCAGGGTCCATCGCCCCCGCCACGCGGTCGTGGTGCAATACGGCACCACACTGCCAGTAGAAGCGCCGGGCGGCTTCTTCGCCCTCGGCCTGCTTGACCGCCAGCATCACGCGCAACAGCTTGTGGGTGAACAGGCTGAAGCCGTAGTACTCGGAACCCTCGGGTGGGTTGTTCTTGTAGAGCAGGCTGATCGGTTCCCAGCTGATGTTCAGATCACGCTCGGGCTTGACCACGTCGACGGCCCAACGGGACGTCATCCAGCACCACGGTCAAAGGGGGTCCACCCAGATCGATACGTCCATGTCGGTTCCTTCCCGACGGCCGTCAGCTTCGCGGCCGCTCGTGGTCGGGATCGTAGACCCCGTGTGCGTGTCGTGTGGCGCTGCACGGCACCCCGTACATGTCGATCGTGAAGCCCTGGCTGGTGTCTCGGTGGCGGCCCTCCACGTAGCCGAGACACACGCGCTGTCCCGAGCGGAAGCCCATGCTAGCCGAGGTGACGAACCCAACCGGCTCGCCACCGACGCGGATCGCTGCCGACGGCGCGGGATCGCCTGCGGGGCCCGGAACGTCATCCAACCCCTCGGCGTCGAGCGTCCACACGCCGTAGGACCATTCAGCCGGCCTTTCCGCCGCTGCGAGGGCGGCGCCGCGGCCGACGAACTCCGTCTTGGTGAGGTCGAGAAAGCGCTCCAGGCCGACGTCGAACGGTGTGTACTCCACGCCGAACTCGCTTCCCCACCCGTGATAGCCCTTCTCGACCCGCATGGCGTTGAGGGCATACGAACCGAAGTCGCGGATCCCGTCGGCCGCGCCGGCATCGTGAATGGCCTCCCAGAGCGCGACGACATCGGCGTCCTCGACGTGGAGCTCCCACCCGAGTTCACCCACGAAGCTGACCCGCAGCGCCGTCGCCCCCGCACCTGCGATTTCGATGTCTCGCACCGACATCCAAGGAGCGGACTCCTTCGAGAGGTCGGCGTCGGTCAGACGCTGCAGGACATCGCGCGACCGCGGGCCCATCACCATCAGTGTCGAGGTGCGGTTCGTGCCGAAGCGCAGGTCCACGCTCCCGTCGGCCGGCAGATGGGTCTCGAGCCAATCGAAGTCGCGTTCGCGAGCCGCGGTCGGTCCGAGAACGAGGAACTCGTCGGGACCGGTTCGAGCGACCGTGGCCTCGGACCAGACCGTGCCGTTCGGGCGCAGCAGGTAGGACAGACGGACCCGGCCGGGCCCCGGAAGCCTCGTAGCGATCATGCGATCAAGGAACGATGCGGCACCGGGACCGCTGACCTCGAATCGGGTGAACCCGGCGTGATCCATGATGCCGACGTGGTCTCGAACCGCGAGGCACTCGGCGTGCACCGCGTCGTGCCAATGCTCGTCGCGGTAACTCAGCGCATCGTCGCGATATTGCGCGCCAAACCACATCGCCCGTTCCCATCCGGCGATCTGACCGAACTGGGCGCCTCGGTCGCGAAGGCGCTCGTAGAGAGGGCTCTGGTTCACCGGGCGGGCCGACTGCCAGATGCGGTGCGGGAACGGTTCGGCGTACTGGTGCTCGTAGAGCTCGCGCACCCGCGCGTTGGCATAGGTGTGGCGACCGCTGCCCGCCAGAGCCCAATCACCGAAACGGCGAGGATCCCACGGCCACACATCCCACTCGGTGTCGCCTTCGCAGATCAGTTCGGTCAACACCTTGCCCGCGGCCGCGGCATGTGTGATGCCGATCTGCACGCCGACCGCTTGGTAGAAGTTGCGTACGCCGGGCGCGGGCCCGATCAGCGGGTTGGCGTCGGGCGCATAGGTGATCGGGCCGTTGACGAACTCGGCGATACCGACCTCGCCGAGGATCGGCACGTGCGCCATTGCCTGGGACGCGACGGCCCCGATGTCGTCGGTCGAATCGGCGAACAGCGACGAGTCGAAGAGATCGGGGCGGCCGTCCTCCCACACCGTGCGTCCCTCGTGGCCGTAGTTGCCGAACAGCAGGCGATCCTGCTCCTGGCGCAGGTAGAACATGATCTCCGGGTCGCGAACCAGCGGGAACGGCTCGGAGATGTCGTCGAGCGCCGGCACATTGCCGGTGACCAGGTACTGGTGTTCCAGGACCGCCAACGGGACGTCGATCCCCGCCATGGCCGAGATGTCGGCGCCGTAGAAGCCTGCGGCATTGATGACGATCTCCGCGTCGATCGCGTAGCGATCCTCAGCGCGGCCGTTCGGCTCCACGTGGATGCGCCAACCCGAATGGCCGTCCAACGCATCGATCCCGACGACCCGCGAATGGCGACGGACCTGGGCACCGAGCGCGCGTGCCCGCCGAGCGAAGCCCTGGGTCAGCCCACTCGGATCGATGTCTCCCTCGTACGGATCGAGCAGACCGGCGATCACCGAGCCATCGTCCTGCCAGAACGGATGCATCGCCTCCATCTCGGCCGGCGAGACGAGATGCAGGTCGAAGCCGAGACCCGTCGCGATCCCGATCAGATGATGGAAGTGATCGATCCGCTGCTCGGTGTGCCCCGGCCAGAACGCCTTGGTGTGGCGATACGTGATCGGGTCGTCGGGGTCGTCGGCGAGCTGCGAATACAGCCGCCATGCGTAGTTCCCCGCCCGCTGGCCGAGCCAGCTGTTCGAGAACGTCGGTACGTTCCCCGCGGCGTGCCAGGTCGAGCCGCTCGTCAGCTCGTGCTTCTCCAACAAGACGATGTCGGTCTTGCCGGCACAAGCGAGATGCCAGAGAATCGAGGTGCCGACCGCCCCCCCGCCGATGACGACGATCTCGGTGTGTTCAGGTGCTCGGTTGGTCATCGGTGCTCCGGAAGCAGGATCGTGAAGTTCTCGCGGACGCGACGGTCGGCGTCGTGGTCCAGGTGGGTGGCTGGACCGGCTTCGAGAATGTCGGCGACCCTGCGACGAGCTCGGTCCCACAAGCTCGGCGCCCCAGCGGCGACCCAGGCGTCCACGGATTCGCGATCGCCCAGCACGGGATACACGTACTCGGTCCGCATGAGCTGCAGCGTCTGGGGTTGGCCGAGGTAGTGGCCTTCGCCGGTGACGACGTTCTCGATGAGCTCGAGATCGAGCGTGTCTGCTCGGACCTCCACCCCACGGACGGAACGCAGGATCGCGCCACACATGTCGTTGTCGATGACGAGGCTCTCAGGGCTGGCGACCATGATCGAGCCCAGCATGCCGACCGACAGCTGCACCATGTCCGCCCCGGCATGGGCTGCGAGAGCAACGGTGTAGCCCTTCTCGTATCCGGCCTGATTGTCGGCGACTTTGGAATCAGTGATACCGGCCGAAACGGCATGCGGCAGCCCCACGGCGCGAAGCAGCTGGGCTGCGGCCGCGCTGGTGACGGCTGCCTCGCCCCCGCCGCCGGTCATTGCGCCGCTGCGGAGGTCCGAAACGAAGGGCATGAACGCATGGATGCACGGATGGCCGGGCCGGATCGAGTCGGCGAGCACGACCCCGGCCATGATCTCCGCCAGACCTTGGGCCAAGCTTCCGGCGAGCGATGGT
Organism: Actinomycetota bacterium; assembly: GCA_039028435.1. GTDB lineage: Bacteria > Actinomycetota > Acidimicrobiia > Acidimicrobiales > UBA10347 > UBA10347. The sequence continues at coordinate 469,269 of JBCCIC010000003.1, forward strand.
GGGCTCGTCGCTCCGGCCTGGCCGGCTGAGCAGGTCTGGACGATCATGCCGCGCTCGATGGCGCGTTCCATGATCTCGCAACCTTCGTCCGCGAAGCGGAGTGGTGGGACCACGTGGACGACCACCGCCATCGAGAACGGGCGACGGGCAAATGCGCCGTCCTCCCCCAGGGCTGCTTCGAACAGGTCGACGACCGGGTCCACGGTGTCGGCGGAGGTGAAGCTCACGCCGGTCGGCTTGGACGTTGCGCGGGTACACGCGAATGCGGTGTTGAGGTCGAGGCCCAGGTCGTCAGCGATGTCGCGAGCGATCAGCGGTCGAAGCCCGTAGTGGATGTTCGGACTCTCGTCGACCACGCGCATCATCACCCAAAGGTCGTCGAGGGTCGATGCTCGGTATGCACCGGTCGCTGCGTCGAGCGTCTGCACGGCCGCGCCACCGGTGCCGATGTGTACGCCGGCAGCTCCGATCGAGACGCCCCGGTCCTCGACGAAGCCCGGTAGCTGCACGGTCGATGGAGCGCGTTCCATTGCTGCCTCGACCATCGGCCGCGGCAGCACCAATCGGCCGTCCTCTCGTTCGGAAGCTCCACGTTCGACCAAACGGCGTCTGAACCGCTCCGGAGCGCCGGCCATCCCGACCGAGTCGAGGATCGCGAACGCGTGCTCAACGATGGCGTCGAGCACGGCGGGAGACAGGGGGGCAAACGCGCCGCCTACCGGTGGCGCGGCCTCCGGAGCGAAGGCGGCAGCGGGACGCGATGCACCCCTACCGCGGCGCATCGATCGTCCCGTCGGTCGACAGCATGGCTCGACTGTATTTTCTGCGCGACTCCATGAGGCGAACCGCCGGAAGAATCCTGGACCCAACGCAAGCGCCTGAGGAACACCCGCGAGCACGATCGCGCAGACAGGAGTCCCAATCACCGTCATCGTCGAAGTGAGGCCAACCGGACGATCTTCGAGGGAGGAACGGTGGACGACACGGACATCGAATTCGAGCCGGGACCGTGGGGCTACCGGGCGCAGGCCGCGCACACCTTCCGCAACATCGTCGGCTACGCCCTCCGCCGCAAGCTGCACCTCGAGGGTCGCCACGACGGCACGACCTGGCACAACTGGACGTTCGGGGAACGCAATCCCGAGGCGACCTTTCTCCAACCCGACGACGAGGCGGGGATCATCGAAGCCATCACCGGCCACGAATCGGTGCGGGTCGTGGGCTCAGGTCACTCCTTCAACGCAGCCATCCGCGCCGACGTGCAGCTCTCGCTCGACCGCTACGCGGGCGTGATCGAGGAATTCGACCACTCGCACCTCGGTGAGCCCCCGAAGGGGACCACCTATGTTCGGGTCAAGGCCGGTATGCGGGTGCGCGACATAAACGCGTATCTCGCGAAGCACGAGCGTGCGATCGTGGCGCTGCCTTCGCATGACTCGCAGAGCATGGCCGGTGTGCTGTCGACCGACGTGCACGGAACGGGGCGCGACGTTGGCTTCGTGAGCGCCTCGGTCGTGGGCCTGCGCGTGATCGACGGTACGGGCAAGGTTCACGACACCTGGACGGGTGAGCCGCTGTTCCAAGCCGCGATCGGTGGGATCGGCGCCGTTGGTGTCATCACGCAGGTCTCGATCCGCACGGTCGAAGCCTTTCGAATTCGCCAGCAGACCAAGCGGATCGAGCTTGCGGACGCGCGGCGCGACTGCGAGGACCTGCTCAAGGAACACGCCCACGTGAACTTCTACGTGTTCCCGTTCGCTCGCTACACCCAGCTCCATCTGTGGGACCGCGTCGAAGACCCGAAGTCACGCTTCGGTGACCTCCGCGAGTTCCTGCACCTCGCCCAGACGGCCCTCACGGCATCGTGGGTCGGCGATGCCCTGGCCAAGGCGAAGCTGCTTCCCAAGGTCATCGATTGGTCGCTGCATCTGCAGCCCGGCAGCGATCTGGTACTCGATTCCGCGCAGGCGTTCAACCGCACGATCTACCACATGCACCAGGAGATCGAATTCGCCGTGCACCGAGAGCGCACCTGGGAAGTGGTCGATCGCCTGTGCACGATCTACACGGAGCTCTTCGGCGATCATCGGATGCCGTTCACGCTGATCGAGGTTCGCTTCACACCGCATCAGGGCACGGAGAGCATGATCAGTCCCGCTTCGGGCGCAGGTCCGCATGTCTGGTTCACGATTGCGTGCAGCCAGAGCGGCGCCGTGGCGGAGTACTTCGCCGCGATCGAGCAGTACATGCGTGAGATTGGCGGCAAGCCGCACCTCGGCAAGTGGTGCGAGACGCTCACCGATGCGGACATGCGAGCCATGCACGGCGCGGCCTTCGAGCAATTCCAGCAGCTTCGGAAGCTCCACGACCCAAACGGGCGTTTCGCCAACCGCTTCACCGAGCGAGTCCTCGGCCCGATCGAACCCTGATGCGCTTTGGTGCCAGGCACCGAAGCGCATCAGGCTCGCTCGCGATCGGTGGCGCGTCGACTTCTAGGATCGGACTGACCGACCCGAGGAGCATCCGATGTCCGAGATCAGCAGCACACCCCTCACCAAGTCCTATGCCGAGGTCAATGGCAAGCGGATGGCGTACCACGAGCGTGGCGAGGGCCGATCGATCGTGTTCCTCCACGGCAACCCGACGTCGTCGTACCTGTGGCGCAACATCATCCCGCACCTCGAAGACCACGGCCGCTGCATCGCGCCCGACCTGATCGGGCAAGGCGACTCGGACAAGCTCGACGACACCGGGCCGGACTCCTACCGATTCGTCGAGCATCGCGAGTATCTCGACGGCCTGCTCGACTCACTCGACATCGGCGACGATGTCGTGCTCGTGATCCACGACTGGGGCTCAGGCCTCGGCTTCGACTGGGCGAACCGCAACCGCGACCGTGTGGGCGGAATCGTGTTCATGGAGGCAATCGTTCGGCCCATGAGCTGGGCTGACTGGCCCGAGGCCGCAACCGGCATCTTCCAGGGATTCCGTTCCGACGCCGGCGAGGGCATGGTCATCGAGAAGAACCTGTTCGTCGAGGCGGTGCTGCCCGGGTCGGTGATCCGAGACCTCTCCGACGAGGAGATGACCGAGTACCGCCGGCCGTTCGTCGAGCCCGAGCATCGCCGCCCGACCCTCACGTGGCCTCGCCAGATTCCGCTCGATGGCGAGCCGGCAGATGTGACCGAGATCGCCGAGGCCTACTCCCAGTGGCTCACCGCCTCCGACGTGCCGAAGCTCTTCGTCAACGCGGAGCCAGGCGCGATCCTGACCGGCCCGCAGCGCGAGTTCTGCCGTGGTTGGCCGAACCTGACCGAGGTCACGGTGGCGGGCAACCACTTCCTGCAGGAAGACAGCCCCCATGAGATCGGACAGGCAATCGTCGACTGGCTGCCCGCTCCCCGCGCCTGACGGGCGGGCGCCGGGGGCCCGCCGCCTTCAGCGAGGGCTACCCGCCGGGAACGACATCGGCATCAGGCGAGGGCCGCGCACCTGGCCGCCGGCCCACTTCATCGGGCCTCGATCGCTGACTTCGAACTCGGGGATTCGCTCGAGCCACACGCGAAGCGCCGTGGTCATCTCCAGCCGCGCCAGGTTCGACCCCGCGCAGCGGTGAATACCTGAGCCGAACGCCACGTGGCGGTTCTTGGCACGGTCGATGATGAACTCGTCGGGATCCTCGAACATCTCCGGGTCGTGGCAGGCTGCGGGGAAGTTCATCAGGATCTTGTCGCCACGCTCGATCTGCACGTCGTTGAATTCGACGTCAACCTCGGCCACGCGCGCCATCGTGACCGGCGCGTAGTAGCGGAGGAACTCTTCGACCGCGATCGGTAGCAATTCAGGCTCAGAGGTGAGTCGAGCCAGATCGTCAGGGTTCGTACCGAGGTGCCAGAGCGCCGAGCCGATAGAGCTCCAGGTCGTGTCGATTCCCGCGACCACAAGGAGGTTGCACATGCCTACGACGACTTCGTCGGTGATCCGGGCGTCGGGGTCGTCGAGCTCCATGAACAGGAACTCGGTGATCAGGTCTTCCTGTGGATCTTCTTTGCGGTTGGCAACCTCGACCTGCAGGAAGCCGATGAGTTCGTCGCGCGCCTTCATCCGGCGCACGGGATCGACCAAGCCCTCGCCCAGTAGGTCGTTGACCCACAGGACGAACTGATCGGCCATGCCCGGGTCGATCCCCAGCATGTGGGCAATGACCCGAGGCGGGATCTGCTGGGAGTAGTCGACCGCTCCGTCACACTCGCCTGATGCGATGAACCCGTCGATCAGTTCATGGCAGAGCTCTTCGGTGTAGCCCGCCCACTTGGTGACAGTCTTGGGGGCAAATGCCGGAAGCAGCATGCGGCGGGTCCACGAATGCAGCGGCGGGTCGGCCGTGATCGGCGCGGCGGCGATCATCTGCTCGTAGCGGGACAGCTCCGGCGCGTTCGGCGCCGGGGGCATGACGAGCACCTGGCGGGAGCTGAACTCGGTCGTCATCTTCGCCATCGCCCGCACGTCTTCGAATCGCGTGGGGTTCCAGGAGCCACCCAGGCGCTCGGTGTGAGCGATGGGGCATGTGCCACGCATCTCCGCCCAGATCGGCACCGGGTCCTCGACGTACGCCTCGTCGCGGATGTCGTAGTCGGTTGTCCAGTCCTCGACGGGTCCGCCGGGTGCCCAAATGCTGGGATCGGTCGCCAGCTTCATCTTCGTATGCAGGTCTTGGGTATCGCTCACGATGGCTCCTCGTCATGCGGCTTCGGCGCGTCGGATCTCCCGGCGGATCGCTCCATGGTAGGGCGTGGCGGTCCGGTGGATCATCACGCCTGGGCCGCCCGGGTCGCCGGGTCAGCAGACCTGCCAGACGATCACGAACTGCTCGCTCGCGTCGCGGTCCGGGTGGAAGCGTGCTGGAGCCGATCGATGGTGCTCGCGCCACACCCCCTCGTCGCTCAGCGCCGTCGCCGTCGGTGCGTAGCGATCGGCGAGATCGAGGCGTTGGGTTATCGCGACGTATCCGCCGGCGCGTGTCACTCGGGCCAGCTCCCGCATGGCGGACGGGGCGACGTGGCCGTGGGTCAGAACACCCGCTGACACGACGGCATCGAACGCCCCATCGTCGAACGGCATCGTGTCGAGTGTTCCTTGCACGAGCTCCTTGTAAAGCCCGAGTTGCGCCGCGACGTCGAGCATCCCCGTGCTCAGATCGAGTCCGCTCAGCGGGCCGCCAAACCCGGCACTTCGCAAGGCAGCGCCGGCCCGGCCCGTGCCACAACCGGCGTCGAGTACGGGCCCAGCAAGGCCGTGCGATTCCAGGGCACCGACCAGTGCCGTCGCGATCGCTTCGGGGCCGCGCCATCCCCACGAGTCGTGATCGTCGTCGTAGGTCTCGGCCCAGCGGTCGTACTTCGCCGCGAGGTCTGCGCCCGAGGCGTCCTGGTCGAAGATCCAATCGAGCCGATCACCCGAATTGGACCGATCCGCGTCACCGTCTTCGGTGCTTCCCGACTGCATCCGGTCGACCCTAATGGCAGATCGGCGACGCGTCGGACGGGCACAGGGTCGTTCGCCATCTACGCTCTTTCACGAACGCAGAACCGAGGACGATCACGATCATGACCGATATCGCAACCAACGAAACTCCGACAGAGGGTGGCATGGGTGACGGTGCCGGCGAGTCGCTCAAGGACCAGATTTTCCCGGCCGACCTTCGTACACCCGAGATGGTGATGGCCGAACTGGGCGCCGGCGTCGGCGAGGCGAACGAGCTTTCCCTCGACGCCATCAATCCGGTCAATGCCCACCTGTTTCGGGAGCATCGCTGGCACGACCACTTCGCTCGCCTCCGGAGCGAAGACCCGGTCCACTTCAATGAGATCGACATCGCCGGACGGTTCTGGTCAATCACCAAGTACGAAGACGTGCGTGCCGTCGACGGGGATTGGGAGACCTTCTCGTCCGCGTCGGGCATCACCCTCGGTCCGAAGATCGGTACCGGACGCGGCACTGGACTCGTCACGCCGTTCATCGCGATGGACCCACCGGATCAGACCGCTCAACGCAAGACCGTTCGGGGTATCTCCGCTCCCAGCAGTCTTCGCAACCTCGACCCACTTATTCGTGAGCGGACGGTCGCGGTGCTCGATTCGTTGCCCGAAGGCGAAACGTTCGATTGGGTCGACCAGGTCTCGGTTGAGCTGACCACCCTGCTTCTCGCGGCACTGTTCGACTTCCCGTTGGAAGACCGCCGCAAACTCACTCGCTGGTCGGACATCGTGTTTGCGATTCCGCAGCCGGGTGGGATCGTCGAGTCCCAGGAACAGAAGCGCGAGGAGATGCTGGAGTGTGTGGCCTACTTCGAGCACCTGTGGGAACTGCGACGCGAGAACCCCGGGTTTGACCTCGTATCGATGCTCGTCCACGGCGAGGCGACCAAGGAGATGCCGACGATCGCGCACCTCGGCAACCTGCTGTTGCTGATCGTCGGCGGCAACGACACCACGCGCAACACGATGTCGGGAAGCGTCTACGGACTGAACAAGTACCCGGAGCAGTACGACAAGTTGATCGCTGATCCGAGTCTCGTCTCGCAGATGGTTCCCGAGATCATTCGTTGGGTGACACCGCTGTCGTATATGCGCCGTACCGCCACCCGCGACACCGAACTCGGAGGCAAGCAGATTCGCAAGGACGATCAACTGCTGATGTGGTACGTCTCGGCAAATCGCGACGAGGACATGTTCCCGAACGCCGAGGCGATCGACATTGAGCGCCCCAATGCCGACCGGCACCTGTCGTTCGGGTACGGGGTGCACTTCTGCATGGGCAGCCGTCTTGCCGAGCTCCAGTTGCGGATCCTCTGGGAGGAACTCCTGCAACGCTTCGAGCGCGTCGAGGTGGTCGGTGAACCCGAGCGCGTCTTCTCGTCCTTCGTGAATGGCTACGCCACGCTCCCCGTCCAGGTCCGACGCAACTAGCCCACGGTGGAACCCGACGTCGAAGCGTGGTTCGCCACGACCACGAATCCGATGGTCGACGTGATCCGTGCAGTTCGTGGCGTCGTCGTCGAACACCCGGACATCAGCGAGACCATCAAATACCGAGCCCCCGCGTTCACTGGCGACGGCACGATCGTCTGCTACTTCAACTGGTCGACCAAGAAGCGGGCCAGCCTGATCTTTCCGGAGGGGCAGACCATTCCCGATGTTCCAGCGAGCCTCATCGACGGGTCGAACCGCCAGCGCATGATGTACTTCGAGGATCGTGCAGAGGTAGACGCGCAGGCCGACGACCTGCGACACGTCATCGATCTCTACTTCGCCTCGCGCTAGCCGCCCGCTGCGGTTCAGCTCTCCGCGAGGACTGGGAGGAGCGCGGCTGCGACCTCGGCCGGACGCTCCTCATGGGAGAACAGACCGGCACCGGGAACCACCGTGAGCGTTGCGTTCGGGAAGGTCGGCACCATCGCTCGCGCGTTCGCGACCGGGAAGAAGGGATCAGCCTCGCCCCAGACCAGCTGGACCGGCACGTCGAGGCGCCGATGGATGTCCGCCAGCTCGTGGATGTGTTGGAAGTCGAATGATCGCAGGAGCTTCATCGCTGCATCGATCCGTGCGGGATCCCGATGAAGTGGCTGCAGGAAGAACTCGTCGAACTCGCCATCGAGCAGCGACGCGTCGACGAAGGCATCACCGAGCACGAACTTGTTCCGACGCAGGCGCGGCTGACCGGCGAGCCATCCGAGCGCCTTGCCGAACCCGGGAATACGTCGGGCCTCGATGAACGATCGGAAACGCCAACCGATCACATCGCTCGGTTCGGTGTTGATGAGGCCCATGGCCCGCAGCTTCGGATGCTCGACGGCGGCGTGTCGCGCGATCATGCCCCCGCTGTCGTGACCCACGACGGCGAGCGAGGCGGCATCGATCTCGTCCATGATCCGACGCACCGAGATGATGTGCTGCGCCACGGTGATTGGCGTCGAGTCGCCGAACCGACTCGAACCGGCTCCAGGCGTGTCGATCAGGTGGCAGGTCACGTGATCGACCAGGTACGGCAGCAGCGTGCGGTACGTCGCGCCGCTGACCGGCCAGCCGTGCACGAACAACACGTCGGGGCCGGTGCCCACTCGACGGTAGGCGACCTCGCCGGCACCCACATCGATGAACGCCTCGGGCTGGGCTCGAAAGAGGTCGGCCGCATCGGTCGCGGTGAAGCTTGCGCTGGCAGTCATGATGGCGCTCCAGGGAGTCGTGGAAACGGCTCGGTTATCATCTGCGAGCCTTCGTCCATCCATTCTCCCTCAAAGTTGGTGCGTGATGACCTTCGCGAGCCTTCTGGCCGAAGCCGTGGCCACGACCCGTCTACTCGCCGTCAACGCGGCGAGCGTCGAAGCTGAGGCAGTTGCGAAACGCGCCGACGCCCATCGTGGGCTCGCACCCACACGACCAGGCCAGCCCTGTCCACTCGAAGGTGCCTCAGCCTTGATCGACGACGAGCCCTTCGAAGGCGCGACCGCATTGCTCGACCTTTTTCGAACCGACATCGACGAATTGTGCTGGTTTCGCAGCTCGTCGGTGCCGAGCGACTTCGTCACCCAGTCGGCAGCCGCCGAGTTATTGGGTCCGGACGGTGCCGTCGAAACGCACGAGCTGCGCTTCGGTTTCTTCCTGATCGGCCCCCATGCCGACTATGTGCGGCACTGGCATGCCGCTGAGGAGCTGTACATGGTGCTGTCCGGCGGTGCCGAATGGAACCTCGACGACGGTTGGCGACGCCGGAGCGCCGGTGACATCGTGCGCGTGCCGTCGATGACGCCTCACGCGATCCGTACCTCGACCTCGCCGGTGCTCATGCTCTACAGCTGGACCGGTAACCTGACCTTCGACACGTACGGCTACTGACGGACGAAGCCCGCTGCCTAAACTTCCGAATCAAGATTCGGATCACCAACCGAGGGGCAACGCGGAATGGGCACGATCGGGGCACCGGCAGCCGACGACATCTTCACCGACAACCACCGTTGGGGCGATCAAGCCGCATGGAACCAGGCTGCAATGGACCTCCATGAACAAGCCGGCATCCATCGCGTCGAGCGCGAAGGGTTCGACCCGTTCTGGGCCGTGATCGACCACGAGGCCCTGCTCGACGTCGAGCGTCAACCGGAGATCTTCACCAACGAGCCCGAGTCGGTCCTCGCCGACCGCAATGCGATCGAGAACCGTGGACTGGAGATCAAGACCCTCATCCACATGGATGAGCCCCAGCACGGGAAATACCGACGTCTGACCAACGACTGGTTCAAGCCGGCCAACGTCCGCCGGCTCAATGATCGCCTCGACGAGCTATCTCGCGAGGCCGTGGTCAAGATGGAGGAGTTCGGAGGCGAGTGCGATTTCGCGGTCGACATCGCGCTTCCCTTCCCGCTCCAGGTCATCCTGAAGATCCTCGGCCTGCCCGAAGACGACTACCCGCGCATGCTGATGCTCACGCAGCAGCTCTTCGGCGCCCAGGATCCGGATCTACAGCGCGAGCCGATGACCCCCGAGGTCATGTCCGAGGTCATCGGTGACTTCTACAACTACTTCGGCGGGATCACCGCCGATCGGCGCGCCAACCCGGGCGAGGACCTGGCAACCGTGATTGCCAACGGCATGGTCGACGACGCACCGCTGCCCGACCTCGAGCTCATGGGCTACTACGTCATCGTCGCGACCGCCGGCCACGACACGACCTCCTCGGCGATGTCGGGCGGCATGCGGGCCCTGATCGACCACCAGGACCAGCTCCGCGAGATCCAGGAGAACCCGGACCTCATCAACAATGCGGTCGAGGAGATGATTCGCTGGACCGCCCCGGTGCGCCACTTCATGCGCACGGCCCAGGAGGACACCGAGATCTGCGGCCAACAGGTCAAGAAGGGCGACTGGCTGTATCTGTCCTACATGGCGGCGAATCTCGACCCGAAGGTGTTCGAGAACCCGCTGAGCTTCGACATCCACCGGGACAACGCGAGCCGCAATGTGAGCTTCGGCTTCGGCATCCACTACTGCCTGGGTGCCCAGCTGGCACGCAACGAACTCCGACGCCTGTTCGGTCACCTCGTGCCGCGAATCGAGACCATCGAACTGGCCGCCGAGCCGCAGTCCATGAAGACGACGTTCGTCGGAGGCCTGAAGAGCCTTCCGATTCGCTACACGCTCACCTGAGATCAGGCCTGCGAGACGGCCCCCTCATCGATGAGCGCCTGGATGCGGTCGGACGCATAGCCCACCGATGCCAACACATCGCTCGTCTGCTCGCCCGGGCGCGGTGCTCCGGAGCGGAGCGTTCCGGGCGTTCCGCTGAAGCGCGGCGCCGGGGCCGGCTGCAGGAATCCGTCATGCTCGACATAGGTGTTGCGTGCGACCGCATGCGGGTGATCGGCCGCTTCGTGGAGGTCGAGGACGGGAGCGAAGCAGATGTCCGTTCCCTCCATGATCTCGACCCACTCGTCACGTGTCTTGGTGGCGAAGATCTCGGCAAGGCGGTTCTTGAGTTCGGGCCACCGCTCCGGATTCCGCTGTTCGGCGAAGCCTTCATCGGGCAGCAGGTCGAGCGTGTCGAGCAGGAGCGCGTAGAACTGCGGCTCGATCGACCCAATGCAGATCCACCTGCCGTCCGACGTCTCGTAGGTGTTGTAGTAGTGGGAGCCACCGGCCAGCGATCCCTCGCCCGGCGCGCCGTTCCAGACCCCGCGTCCGAGATGGGTCGACGCCATCGCCATGAGCGCCGCCGTTCCGTCGACCATGGCAGCATCGACAACCTGTCCGGCACCGCTGATGCGAGCCTCGATGATGCCCGCCAGCACCCCGTAGGCGAGCAGCATGCCGCCACCGCCGAAGTCACCCACGAGGTTGATCGGCGGCACCGGCTTGCGTCCCGGCTCGCCGATCGCGTGGAGGGCACCGGTGAGCGCGATGTAGTTGATGTCGTGACCCGCAGCGCCGGCGAGCGGACCCTCCTGGCCCCATCCCGTCATCCGCCCGTACACCAGCTTCGGGTTGGCCGCGAGGCACTCGTCGGGACCGAGCCCCAGTCGCTCGGTGACCCCCGGACGGAAGCCCTCGATAAGCGCATCAGCGTTGCGGCAGAGGTCGAGCACGAGCTCCTTGCCGGCATCGGTCTTGAGGTCGACGGCGATCGATTCCTTGTTCCGAGCCGAAACGTCGACGATCGGTTCGCTGCCGCCCACCGCGCTCGGACGGTCGACGCGGATGACCCGAGCACCCAGGTCGGCGAGCATCATGCCGCACATGGGCCCGGGGCCAATGCCCGCAAGTTCGATGACGGTCATGCTCGAGAGCGGTCCCATGATCTGCTCCTCAGTGCGGGTTAGGTCGTCAGGCGTCGGGGCCCTCGTCGCCGGTTGCACCGAACTCGAGCAAACGCTCGATCATGGGCATCGTTGCTCCGACGTCGGCGCCGGCCGCCAGACTCCGGCGCATGTCCTTGACCGGCATGCCCTTGAACGTCAAGCGTGAGGGCGGCATCGGCCAGTACTGGGAGACGAAACTGCGGCCGGTCGAGTTGTTGAGGAACTCCATGAACGTGTCGAGCTCCATGCCCTGACCCTTGACCATCTCACGCACTTCCATGATCAGGCCGAAGGTACCGATCGCCATCGCATTGTTGCCGAGCTTCATGACCTGGCCCGTCCCGACCGGACCGCAATGGGACACGGTGCCCATCGGTTCGAGCACCGGACGACACCGCTCGATATCGACTTCGTCGCCGCCCACCATCAGGGTCAAGGTGCCGTCGATCGCCCCTTGCACCATCCCGCTCACCGGGCAGTCGAGCACCGCGATGTCAGACTCGGCGGCTTCGGACGCCAGCTCCTTGCAATACGTCGGTGACACCGTACTCATCACGATCACGCTGCTTCCCGGCGCCATTGCAGCCATGGCGCCATCCGGACCGCGCAGGACTCGATCGTTCTGTTCCTCGTCCCACACGACGGTCATCAGCACGTCCGCTTCGGCACCCACCGCTCCCGGGTCGGCGACCTCACGCAGGCCGGCCAAGGCCAGACGCTCGAACGGTTCGCGGTTGCGGTTTGCACAACTCACGACATCGAAACCTGCGCCCAAGAGATTGGCCGCCATCGGCTCCCCCATCGCTCCGAGTCCAATGAATCCGACGGTGGTCGATGCCATGCATCCTCCGTTCTCAGGCCGCTCTCGCGGCGGTGCCTCGCCGTGAGCTTCTCACAAACCGAACCAAGATTCGAACCTTTTTCCGGCCCCTCATCCTGATCCGTCGACCCAGCACTGAATCGCGTTTGGTACGAATACGAATTCGAATCTACATTCGGCTTTTGTGAGGACCGAACTCCGCCAGCGCCTTTCGTCGATGGCGTTCAACGCTGTCGTCGGTGACCTTTCGGGCGGGCTGCACCGTTGAAGCCGACGGCAACGGATCTGTTCACCAACGGTGCGCGATTCACGGACCTCTCATCGTGGCGATCCGAAATCGTCGAGCTGCATGCTCACGGCCCGGTCCACCGAATCGAACAACCCGGCTACGAGCCGTTCTGGGCGGTGATCGGCGTCGAGGAAATTCGACAAGTCGAGGGCGACGCCGCCACCTTCACGAACCAGCCGAATCCCGTCCTGCATCCCGGGTCTCGCTACGGCGGCGCGGGCCTCGAGACATTGATTCACCTGGACCCGCCTCGCCACACGGCGCAACGTCGTGTGACCGCCGATTGGTTCAAGCCGTCGGCGCTGCGGGACTGGGAGGCTCGGATCGACACCATCGTGCGCCAAGCACTCGACGGCCTGCACGGCGCAACTCAATGCGACTTCGCCAGCCAGGTTGCGGTGCCCATTCCGCTCCAGGTCATTCTGGAGATCTTCGGACTTCCCGAGCGCGACTATGCCGGTGTGCTGCGATTCACCCGAGCGATGTTCGGCACCGGAGACCCGTCGGCACCTCCTCCGCCGATTCCCCCAGGGCCCGACCTCGACCCGATTCGGTACTTCCGCGAGCTTGCCGAGTCGCGGCAAGCACAGCCGTGCGACGATCTTGCCTCGACGATTGCGAACGGGACGGCCGACGGCCGGCCACTCACCGAACTCGAGATCCTCAGCTACTACGTGATCATCGTGACTGCAGGACACGACACGACCTCGAGCGCCATGGCCGGTGGTCTGGACGCGCTCCTCGAGCACCCGCACGAGCTCAAGCGACTTCGCCGGGATCCTGAACTCCTCACCAACGCGGTCGAGGAGATGTTGCGATGGACTGCGCCGGTCCGCCACTTCATGAGAACCGCGAGCGGAGACACCGAGATCGCGGGCACCTCGATTGCCGCCGGGGATTGGGTCTATCTCTCGTACCTCGGCGCGAACATGGACCCGCGCACCTTCGAGAATCCGCTGCGATTCGACGTCACTCGTGACAACGCCGACCGCCACGTCGCGTTCGGGCATGGCCGGCACCATTGCCTCGGAGCTGGCTTGGCACGAATCGAGTTGCGGGCGCTCTTCAGCGAATTGCTGGCCCGGACCAGCTCGATCGAACGCAACGGGCCGAGCCGGACCGATCGCACGACGTTCGTCGGCGGACACAGCTCGGTGCCGATCCGCTACGAGCTCCACCGCTGACCGGGCTCAGCTCAGCGGTCAGCGAACCGCGTCGTGCTGCGTGTCTCTGACCACCCGCACCCACCGCCGGCAGCCGTAGAGGTGAAACCACACCTCGCCGACCTCACCCTCGGTGTTGTTGTGGAAGTACCCGCGGTCGACGTCGCGGGCGTCGGCATCGACGATCTCAGCGGGGACGTCGAGAATCTCACCGTGCACCCACTCCGAGAGTGGTCGCTCGCCGCAAAACGGGCAGACGATGCGCAGCGACATCAGTGCGTCCCTGAGCTTCCACGATCCGCAAGCGTGCGGTCCTGACGAAATCGATCGATCGAGAACGGCGCGATCAGCTCCGGCGTTTCACCGGTGGCGATGAGCTCGGCCATTGCCTCCCCACCCGCGGGAATCGCCTTGAATCCCCACGTCCCCCACCCGGTCGTAACCAGAAAGCCCGGGGCCGAGGTGCGCCCCATGACCGGCGAATAGTCCGGTGACATGTCGCAGATGCCAGCCCATTGCCGCAGCACGCGCAGGTGCCCCATGAACGGGAACAACGCGACGATCCGCCCGGCAATCTCGTTGATGAAGTCATAGCCAGCGCGCCGGCTGTAGCTCGGCTGCGGCTCGATGTGCGATCCCCCGAGCATCTCCCCACGGGCCGTCTGGCTGATGTAGAAGCCGAGCTCGGCCGATGCCACGATCGGGTCGAACGTCCGCTCGTAGTGATTGGTGACGAAGGCCTGAAGCGGGTGGGTTCGGATCGGGAGGCGGACACCCGCCATCGAGGCGATCGATGTCGCATGCCCACCGACCGCGCCGACGACCGTGCCCGCAGCGACGGGCCCCTCGGTCGTCTCGACACCGACCACTCGCTCGCGTTCGGTGATCATGCCCGTGACTTCGACACCCTGGACGATGGTGACGCCAGCTCGCATTGCTCCTTCGGCGAGGGCCCAGTTCACACGATCGTGACGAGCCGTCGCCGCATCGAGCTGGACGGACGCGCCCATGACCGGGAACTCACCGTCGACATCCAGATTCACACCCGGTAGCTCACGGGCGATGTCCTCGGGCTCGACAAAGACGGTGTTGGCACCGAAGGCCTGATTGATCGCAGCGCGCGCCATCTCGTTGCGACGTCCTGCCTCCGTGTGGGTCATCCACCACAGGCCGCGCTGGCTGTGCATGATCCACCGCTCCGTCTCGGCTTCGAGTTGCTGGTACAGCTCGATCGAACGCTGGTAGAACCGAACGGCTTCGGGGATGCCGTAGTTCGAGCGGATGACGGTGGTGTTCCTTCCGCTGTTGCCGCCACCGATGTAGTCCCGCTCGATCACGGCGACGTTGGTGATGCCGTGTCGCACCGCCAGGTGGTAGGCGATCGAGAGGCCATGGCCTCCGCCACCGATGATCACCACGTCGTAGCTGCGGCCCAACGTGGCCCAATCGAGTTTGACCTTCGCTTCCCAGAACTCGTTCATGCGTCGGGTTCCATCAACCGTGCGAGGTCGTGGGCCGCGACCAGCGGGACCAGAAGGAGGACACGGTCGTGCTCGACCCAGAGCTTGACCGGCGCGTTGCCGATCCGCCCCTGGGCAACTGCAGGCGTCTCATCGGGCAGGACCCATGCACCGTGTCGCTCCAGAAGCTCCTCGGCGTCCTGGCGGGTCAAGCTGACCTGTGCCCATCCTTGATCGACCACGACGATGGCATGCGGGTCGTCGACGATGACGGGAGCCGGGTAGTCCGATGCCGGATCAAGGATCAGCACCTCGTCGGGTGCAGTGCGCAAGATCACCGAGCCGGCAGCCGGTTCAAGGGCATCGAGAGCGGCGGGCGTCGACACGATTCGGGTCAGGGGAAGCTGCTCAAGCACGCGGCCGGCTCCCTTCCGGGTCGTAGAAGTGGGTGGACCGCACCGCCGCTGACACTCCGTCGATCATCACCGACTCGGGGAACGCTCCGTCGAGCGACTGCAGCCAACCCATCGCAATCCAACGCCCGAGGGCCGGCGACCAGGTGGTCGAGGTGAGCGTGCCGGCGAAGCGTTCGTCGTGATACGCCACGGCACCCTCGCGAAGCGGGCCATCGGCCTCGAAGCCGACGAGCTTCTTGTCGAGCTCGAGTTGATTCGTTCGCACCGTGGCCGTGCGGCCGATGAAGTCACCCTTGTTCAGGTTGACCGCCCACTCATGTTGGAGCCGTCGTGGACTCGAGTCGTAGTCGGTGTCCTGGCCGACGATGATGTGTCCCTTCTCCAGCCGGAGCCGTGAGAGCGCGTCGAGGCCGTGGGGTTCGATTCCGAGATCGGCGCCAGCCTCCATCAGCAGGTTCCACAGGGCCACCGACTCGTGCACACCATGGTGAAGTTCGTAGGAGAGCTCGCCGGTGAAGCTCAGTCGGAAGACCTTGCAGTCGATCCCACCGACGGTGAGGGTCACATGTCCGAGAAACGGCGGCAGTGGCTCGTCGGTCAGACGTTCCAGCAGCACGCGAGCTTGTGGACCAGTCACATTGATGGTGCCGACCGACGTGGTCTGGTTCAACAGTCGAATGTCGTGACCCCAGCTTGCGGACCAATCTCGGATCCACATCTCGGCCATCGACGCGCCGCTCGACGTGAACGTCACGAAGAAGGTTCCGTCAGACTCGCGGGCGATCATGCCGTCGTCCATCACGTAGCCGCGCTCATTGAGCATGAGGGCATAACGTGAGCGACCCGGTCGGATGGTGCTGACATCGGTCGGGAAGAGACCCTGGAGCGTGGCCTCCGCATCGGGCCCGGCCAAGATCATCTTGCCGAGGGTGCTGGTATCACCGATCGACACGCGCTCCCGAACCGCACCGCACTCGGCCTCGACGTCGCCATAGCTCCACGGCCGCCACCAGCCGCCCATCCGGTCCATGCGCGCACCGAGCTCGCGGTGGACGCCGTCGAGGGCGGTGCGAGCGAGCGTCGGAAGTTCAGAACCCGCAGCCAGCTCAGCCAGGGTGGCCTGGCGTCCCATCGGGCGAGCGGTGAACGCCGGTTGAAGCTCCTGGCCTCGGTCGTGCAGGAGGCTCCTCAAGTACGGCGTGCAGACACTGCCCTGGCAGGTGCCGGTCCCGGCAAGCGACGACCGCTTCAGCAACTCCATGTGATGGAAACCGCGGGAGTAGAGGTCGTCGAGCTGGGAGACGGTGACGTTGCTGCATGGACAGATCACGCCCTCTGTTGGAACCGCAGGAAGTGCTCCTTCGCGAGCGGCATCGCCCACGACGGTCGTGCACCGCGGCTCGGACATGCGGGCCAGCGCGTTCCGCGGCACGAGGCCCAGCGAGACGATCACGTTCTCGCAGGGGGTTTCGATCTCGGTCCCGCCGACCCGGGTGACGACCGCGGCCACCGCTCCGGATCCGCCGTCGACGAAACGGACCAGATCACCTTCGAGCGCCGTCGCCCCGAGCGATTCGGGCACGTGCCCGACGGCGACCAGGGCATCAAGTCGTGCACCGGCGCGTTGCGCCTGCTCGGCACCTCGCGCGGTCCAGAGTCCGCGAAGATCGCTGCCGGGCACGATCGGCTGGATCTCGGCCGCCCCGGTTGCAACGATCACTTCGTCGCAGGCGACGCGCTCGATACCGGACCGTGTTCGCACCAGAACGAGCGGTCCGCTGTACACCGCCAACACTTCTTCACCTGCGTGGACATCGAACAGGACGACCGAACGGCTCGCGGCCCGGGCGTCGGCGAAGGCGGTTTGTCCTGCTTCGCCGCCCCCGATCACGACGACGTCGACGCGTCGAAACATCGCTCGGATCGACGCCGGTTCAAGGTCTACGGACGGAAGTGGAGGAGCGCCTCCCCCGTGGGACGCGATCGAAACTCCAACCTCGGCCGGTTCCTGACACGCCCGCACGTACGCAACACCGTCGACGGTGCACACACAGTTCGCACAGTCGCCGCCGAAGCACAGCGTGCCGCCACCGGTCGGGTGCACACCGGCGCGCACCAGCGCGTCGAGCATGCGGTCGCCGTTCTGAACCTCGACTGAGCGACCGTCGAACGTGAACTCGCCGGAGGACATCGACCGGCTCAGATTCCCTTCGATCGCCCGAGTAGCGGGTTGAGGCGCACGCGATCAGGAATGTCCTCGACCCCGGGCACGCCTCGCTCGGCCATGAACGGGCGTAGTGCCTCCATCGCTTTGGGCTCATCCCAGTGCGGGATCGTCGGGTACATGTGATGAATCACATGGGTCTGCATCGACTGGAAGAGGAAGCGCGGCGCCGGGACTCGCCAGAAGCGCGTATCCCGATAGCGCCCGGTCTGCGTGCCAGGCCGGTGCGGCTCCCAGGCGAAGTAGATGTAGAGATACGAGAGCGCCAGCTTGCTCGGCAGCCACCAGACGAGCAGCGTTTCAAGCGGAAAGAGCACGACCATCACCAGCTGCGCGAGCGAAAGCGCCTTGGCGATCGGCACGCCCCGCATCAAGCCTGCCAGGAACTCGGGATCGCGCTCGGCGTGCCGTTCGATGACATCGGTCCCAGGGTCGCGATGGATCGACATCGCCGGCTCCCACCAGTGCTCGCCGAGGCTGTGATAGTCGACGTCGAGCTCCGGGTCGTTGGTGTGGGCGTGGTGCTTCAGGTGGGTGACCCGCAAGACCTCGTGCGACTGCTTGAGCGGAAGCAACGAGATCTGGCCGACAACCGGGTCGATCCAGCGCCAGCGCTTCTGGCGCCCCGAGAGGTTGCCATGTTGGCCTTCGTGGGAGGGCAGGTAGGCAAGGCAGCAACAGATCGTGGCGATCGCGAAGCCCGCCCACAGCGGCATCGCTCCAGTGATCGTGAGCACGAAGGTGGCGATCCATGCGATGGACTGGCCGACTCCAATGACGATCATCTCCCATTGGATGCGCCCCATGAAGGTGCGGGCGACCGCGCGCTCCGCCTTCGGCGACAGGTCAACCCCCTCGACAACCGTCACAGCCAGTACCCGCGAGCATGTGCGGCGACGCCGGAGCACAAACCGAGCAACAAGGAGATCACCAGGACGAGCGCCGTGTTCGCGTCAGGCCAAATCCGTTGACCGACTGCAAAGAGCACGCTGCCCCAAAAGATCAGGCCGAACCAGACTTTGCCCCAGGTCTCGGAATGCTGGATCAAGGCGCCGACCACGGCAACCATGCCGGTCGGCGCGGCGGTCGTCGACTGCTCCCCCACCTCGACAACGGTAGCTGGAACACGCCGCGTGCTCGCGCCCGCCGCGACGAAAGGTCTGCGGCCGACGCCGTGTCAGATGCGTTCGAAGTAGCGTCGGCGTTCCCAGTCCGTCACCGCAGCCTCGTAGGCCGCGCATTCCGTCTCCGCCGCCTTCGCGTAGTGCTCCACGATGTCAGCTCCGAGAAGCGCTGCAGCCGCGCCTGAGCGGAAGCGGGTCAGCGCAGCCCGGAGGCTGGTAGGAACGGTCGGTACCTCGGTGTCGCTGTAGACGTCACCCCGATGTTCCTCGGGCGGCTCGGTCCGGTTCTCGATCCCGTCCAGTCCACTCGCCAGCGCTGCCGCGAAGGCGAGATAGGGGTTGACGTCGCCGCCCGGCACCCGGAACTCGATTCGGAGGCTCGGGCCCGACCCGACGACCCGGAACGCTGCAGTGCGATTGTCGGTGCTCCAGGCCAGCCGCGTCGGCGCCCACGACTGGGATTGATATCGCTTGTACGAGTTCACATTGGGCGCGTAGAGCGGCATCAGGTCCGGTGCGTGCTTCATCCAGCCACCGAGGAACCATCGGAACACGTCGCTCGACCGGCCGTCATCGGCAAACATGTTCTGTTCGTCTCGCCACAAGCTCAGGTGGATGTGGCAGCTGTTCCCCGACTCGCCTTCATGCGGCTTGGCCATGAAGGTGACCGCGACACCTTGGCGGTCGGCGACTTCTTTCATGGCGTGTTTCATGACCACATGGCGGTCGGCCATGTCGAGAATCTCCGCATAGCGGATATTCAGTTCGTGCTGCCCGACGGCGGCTTCGCCCTTCGAGTTCTCGACCGGCACGCCGGAGGCCCGGAGCGCCCGGCGCGCCGCACCCACGTAGTCCTCGACCCGGCCGCCTTGGAGCAGGTGGTAGTCCTCGTTGTACCAGCCCGCCCGTTCGAGATCGTTGTAGCCCTTGCGGTGCGCCTCGCGGTAGGAGTCCCGGTAGAGAAAGAACTCGAGCTCGCTCGCCGCCTTTGCCACGAGTCCCAACGCTGCCGCTCGTTCGACCTGGCGGCGCAACACCGTCCGAGGCGCCACGGGCACCAGCTCGTGCGAATCCTGGTCGACCAGGTCGCACAGCACCATGGCTGACGAGTCATCCCAGCCGCACCGCCGCAAGGTGGCGAGATCCGGCACGACATGCACGTCGCCGTAGCCGCCGCTCCAATTGGCGAAGGCGTATCCCTCGACCGGCTCCATCTCCATGTCGCAGGTCAACAGGTAGTTGCAGGCGTGGGTCCCGTCGCTGATCGTCTCGAGGAAGAACTCCGCGTCGAAGCGCTTGCCGACGGTCCGCCCGTAGTGATCGGTGAATGCCATGATCACGGTGTCGAGGTCACCGGCGCCGATCGCTGCGGCGAGATCTTCAGGTGTCATTGCCAGCCTCCGGCCCATCGATGGATCTCGGTCGAGGTCCCGCAGATGATGGCAGAGCACGGTGCGCCGTAGCGACTTGCCTGCCTGGCCCAGAGTCCAGCCCGCGCCGGTCAGCCGGGTGAGGCGTAACGTGCCGTCTGGACTTCGAGCCGCCGCACCGCCTCGAGCACCGGTGCCGGCCGACCCAGATGGAAGCCCTGTCCCAGCGAGACACCGAGCTCGCGCAAGTGCGTGATCGCCTGGTCGTTCTCGATGTGCTCGGCGATGACCGGGATCCCGAGGGCGTCCGCCATCAACACCACCGCCCGGACCATGGTCGCGACCACCTCGTCGGACTCGACCCCGACCACCAGCGACCCATCAAGCTTCAGATAGTCGACCGGAAGCTGACGCAGATGACCAAGCGAACTGAGCCCGACACCGAAGTCATCGAGCGCAATCGTCACACCGAGCGCCTGCATTCGACGCACGAACGCTAGGGCGATGTCGAAGTACCGCATGGTTCCGGTCTCGGTGATCTCGAAGCACAGGCAACCGGTCGGAAAGTCGGCATTTCGCAGGAGATCCTCGACCTCGTCGACGAAGCCCGCCGAACAGACGGAGTTGACGGAGAGGTTCACGAAGAGGCGCGTCGCCGAACCGCTCCGGCGAAGGATCTCGGGCCATGTGTCCAGAACCTTCCGCAAGACCCAGAGGTCCACCGTCTCACCCAGGCCGTGATGCTCCGCCGCGGCGAGGATGGTGCTCCCGGTCTGCACGGTGCCGTCCTGATGCATCCGCAACAGGACCTCCACGCCTTGGGCCTGGCCGCGATCGAAGTCGATGATCGGCTGGCCGTAGAGCACGAAGTCATCGTTCGCAAGCGCAGCGCGTACCGCGCTGAGACGGTTCGCGGCGAGCCGGACGGATTGCTGGTCGACGTCGTCGCCGGCCGCCAACGCGACCGAGTTGCCACCCAGCCGCTTGACGCTGTAGCAGGCAGCATCCGCATACGACAGCGCAGCTCCGCTTGACATCTCGTCGGCGTCAAAGGTGCACAATCCCGCACTGACGGTCAGCGGAAGCTGCCGATCTCGTACGGTGAACGAACGGTCGGCAACGCTGGTTACCAGCGACTCGGTGCGCGCCTTCTGGACCAATGGATTGCCGCCCCGAAGCAGCACTGCGAACTCGTCGCCGCCGAGTCGGGCAACGAGCTCACCCTCGCCGATGAAGGTGGTCAGCCACGCGGCCAGTTGACGCAAGATGCCATCGCCTGCTGCGTGACCGTGAAGGTCGTTGACCAGCTTGAAGTCATCGATATCGATGAAGACCAGCGCACCGGACCGCTCCGCGACCGCGCTCTCCAGCGCGGCCTCGAAGCGGGCTCGACGCATGAGCCCGGTGACCGAATCGTGGTTGGCGCTGTAGGTCAACTCCGCCTGAGCCTCGATCCGTTCGAGGGTGTTACCCATGAACGACGCCAACGCACCGAGGAGCGCCAAGTCTTCGTCATCGAGCGCGTCGACCTCAGTACAACCGACGTTGAGTGTTCCCGCGACGGCTCCATGCACGAACACCCCGAAGTTGGCCGAGCTGTGGATCCCCGAGCGGTTCATCACGGTGTGATCGTTCGGATTGGACGATTCGGCGTGGTTCGGCGTGTATCGGAACGTCGCGTCGCGGTAACGCTCTTCGAGTTCTCGCTCATCGACCGGCAGGATCGTTCCCGACGGCATGCGTTCCATCCCGTGGACGCCAACGACACTGAGCTTGCCCTGCCCAAACAAGCGTCGGCTGAAGCTGACACGTGTTGCCGCCACCAACTCGGCGACCGGTCCCGAGAGTGCCGCCAGGAGTTCATCCAGGTTGGAGACCTCGGAGAGCGACCGCTCGATGCGGTGGAGCCGCAGGAGGCGACCGGTGTCGTCGGCTCGGCGCTCAGCCCGGTCAAGCGCTTTGGTGAGTGCGGTCAGACGGTCGAGCTGCCCGGCGACGAGGGTCGCAGCCAGCTCGATCCCCGCGATGTCGATGTCGTTGGGATCGACATCGCCGGCGCCGAGTGCGGCACCATCGGGCACCGCAAAGCCGATGTTGAGTACGCCGAGGCGATTCCCGCGCATGGTGAGCGGAGCACTGACCACCACGTCGACCCCGAGCTCGCGGAGCCAGTCGACAACGCCGGATTCACCGCCATCGAGTTTGGTGACAATGGTGCGTTGCTCGGATAGCGCGGTGCTCGCGAGGCGCAGGCGCTCAGGGAACCGTTGCCCACCGTCAACGGAAGCAGCACCGTCGACCACGAATACCTCGAGTGTCCCAAGATCGTGCTCGACTGGCAGACACACCGACACCCTTCGGGCTCCGGTGAAGGCCTCTCGGATTCCGCGACCGGCGCACACCAGAAGGTCGTCGATGTCCGTCGCTGTCGCCAGCGCGACCGCAAGCTCGAGCAGGTGCTCCATTCCCCGGGAGTGCACGGCACCCACTCTAGTAACCGAACGGCGACTTCATTCCCAAATGAGCTCGGTGGCGGTGATGGCCTGATACCCGCCTCTCACACCGAACCTCGAATCGGCCCCGGACGACCGAGGTGATATCCCTGCCCGCTGGCCACCCCGAGCTCAATGAGCCGGGTCACGGCGGCTTCGGTCTCGACATGCTCGGCAATCACCCGCAGCCCAAGCGCGTCGGCCATGAGATTCACGGATCGCACCATGGCCGCGAGCACTTCGTCGTGCTCGATACCGACCACCAATGATCCGTCGAGCTTGAGGTAGTCGACCGGCAGACGGCGAAGATGACCGAGCGAGCTCAACCCGACGCCGAAGTCGTCCAAGGCGATCGCCACCCCGGCCTCGCGCATGGTGCGAACGAAGGACTGGGCGACCTCGAAGTTGCGCATCGTGCCGGTCTCGGTGATCTCGAAGCACAGACAGGTGGCCGGGACGTTGGCGTCTTCGATGAGGGCAAGCACGCGGTCGGCAAACCCTGCCGAGCACACCGAATTGACCGAGAGGTTGACGAAGAGCATCATCGGGCGGCCGTGCTGGCGCACCAAGTGCGGCCACAGTTCCAAACCGCGCTGCAGGACCCACAGGTCGACCGACTCGCCGAGTCCGTATCGCTCCACGATGGGCAAAATCGCCGCACCCGACTGGATGGTTCCGTCTTGCTCCATCCGCAACAGCACTTCAGCCCCGCGGACACCGCCGGTGTGGAGATCGACGATCGGCTGCGAGAAGAGCACCAACTCGTCGTGCGTGAGCGCGTGTCGCACCGCGCTCAGGCGAGTCGCCGCCAAGCGAAACGACTCCTGGTCCACGTCGTCGGCCGACGCGAGCGCAACCGCATTGCCGCCAAGACGCTTGGCGCTGTAGCAGGCTGCGTCGGCGAAAGACAGGGCCTCGGCCGCCGACATCTGCCGAGCGACGAAGGTGCACAGCCCTGCGCTGATCGTGAGCTCGATGTCGCGTCCGAGCATGTGAAACGGCTTTTCGGCGACGGATGCAACCAGACGCTCCACCAGGAGCTCGTAGACCCCCGCGTCCTGTCCGGCGAGAAGCACCGCGACCTCATCCCCGCCGAGCCTCGCAGCCAACCCGCATTCGCCGATCTCGCCGACGAGACGGTCGGCCACCTCGCGAAGAACTCCGTCGCCGGCGGCGTGACCGTATTGATCATTCACCAGCTTGAAGTCGTCGATATCGATGAACACCACCGCGCCCGAATCCGAGGTGACGGCGTGCGCCAGAGACTGCTCGAACACCGAACGCCGGCTCAGGCCGGTCACGTGGTCGTGGTTCGCGCTGTACGTCAGCTCCGCCTGGGCCTGGATCCGCTCGAGTGTGCTCCCCATGAACGATGCCAATGCGCCGAGTAGTGCGAGGTCCTCGTCGTCGTAGGCATCGCGTTCATCGGAGCCGACGTTGAGCACCCCCACGACCGTGCCGTCGACGAACACGCCGAAGCTACCCGAACTCTGGATCCCGGCACGCTCCAGCACCGTGCGTTCGTTTGCACGGATCGACGCGGTGTGGTCGGGGGTGTAGATGAACGGCTCCTCGTCATAGCGGCCGTCCATCTCGCATTCGTCCGCCGGCAACAGGGTGCCGGAGGGGATCTCGTCCATACCGAGCACGCCGATCACGTTCACCTGCCCGGCGCCGAAGATGCGCTCACCAAACGTGACCCGCGTGGCCGGCACCAACTCCGAGATGCGGTGCGAGAGCACCTCGAGCAGCTCGTCGAGGTTGGCGACGTCGGACAGCTCGCGTTCGATCTGGTGGAGCCGGAGCAAGCGACCCGTGTGTTCCGCCCGTAGATGCGCTTCGTCGCGCGCCCGGGTCAGGGCAGCGAGTCGGTCGAGCTGGCCGGCCACCAGCGTGGCGGCAAGTTCGATCGCAGGCAGGTCGATGTCACAGCCGGCGAAGCCGAGATTGAGGACCCCGAGGCTGTGGCCGTTCATGACCATCGGGGTGTTGACCAACGTGTCGACACCGAGGGGAACAAGCCAGTTCGCCTCGCCGACGGGCTCTCGGTGCAGGTCGGTCACCAGCGAGTGCTGGGCTGCCATGGCGATTCCGGACAGACCGTCGATGATCGGAAATCGGTCTCCCTGCTCGATGCCTGAGACGCCGTCGACGACGATGACGTCGAGCATGTCCTCAGCATCGGGTGCGGGGAGGCAGACCGACACCCTCTTCGCCCCAGCGAAGGCCGCGCGGATGCCCTTACCAGCACGCGCCAGCAAGTCGTCGACTCCGGTCGCCAGCGCAAGAGTCACCGCCAAATCGAGCAAGGCCCGATCGGATTCGAACTGTCCCACTGGCGACACAACTTAGCAAATCATGGAGCAATGAGCGCACACCAAGCGGAGAGCCTGCGACAGGTGTCTCACGAACAGTAC
>JBCCIC010000004.1:0-481455 GCA_039028435.1 Actinomycetota bacterium
CGTCTCGAACTCGCCATAGTCCTGGCGGAACTCGCTGATCCACGGCTCGTCATCGAGTTCGGGATTCGCCTCGACATAGGCCATGTACTCGTGCTCGGCGTGATCCTCGAAGTGCGCGTTGAGCTCATAGCTGAGACGGGGGCGCAACGTGTAGAGCAGCCACGAGACGTGGTAGTAGATCCACGCCATCACCTGCGGGATCGCCCGAAAGCGGAACCAACCCTGACGTTCGCCACGGCGCTGCAGCAGCTCCTCGAGGATCAGCAGATGGAAGAGCTCATTGTCCTGCTGCTCCCGGATCCCACTGACCTCGCCGTGAATCTCGCGAGCGAAGAGCGGGGTCGAGTGCGTGTGCGTGATCGCCACGTAGGCAACGTTCTCCCACGCCATGTAGGGAACCCGAGCGACGACCTCGAGGACTCGGAACTTGCCGAGCGAACCGTGTCGTCCGTAGACCAGGTCCATTGCACCGAACAGTGCTCGAGCGAGGAAACCCGGCCGCATCCGGTCCGAGGACAACGTGCGTTCCTGTTCGGCTCGCAGCCGGGCGGGATCGGTCACGGTTTCCATGCGCCCAGTCTACGGCTTGATATTTACAACGAGGACTGCACAAATAGGTCGCAGGCGTCACACGCCCACGACCGAGCGCTAGCTGAACAGGGCGCTAGCTGAGCAGCACCGCCGCCTCGGCATCGGTAAGACAGGAGATCGTGGCGATGCCGACATCGGTGGTGTCTGCGGTGCCGTTGAGCAGCCCGTCGACCAGACCGGCGGCGCGCAGCTCGGTGTCGAGGCAGGCGATCGTTGACTCGCTCAGCACCACACCCTCGACCGCTGCGGCCGAGGCGACCAGGCGCCCGAGGTTGGCACAGCCGACGACCCACGTGTCACCAAGGCCGACATTGAGCGTCGCGGAGTCGGGGGTTGCCGCCAACGCGGCCGCGTAGTTCTCAATCGTGTTCGAGGCATCGAAGCCGGTGGCCAGGCACGAGGCGTCGAATGCGACCACCAACGAGGGGTCGGCGGCGACGTCGGACATGACCTCGCTGGCGAAGGTCGTGCCGACGAAGCAGGAGGCGATCGACGCAGTGAAGTGGCCATAGGCCCAATTCGGGGTGGCATGGCCGAAGGTGACCGACGCCAGGCCGGTAAACACCGCGCCACCACCGGTCGATGCCAGCCACTGGTTCATGCAGTCGGTTCCCGATGCAAGATGGCTGTCGAGGTCGGTGAGTCCGAGACTCTCGGTGACGACGCCGCAGGAGGCCGAGGCCGCAGCGAGCGAGTTGAGTTGCTGCGAGGTGAGATCGGTCGATGTGGCGGCGGCGATCGGATCCAGAAGATGCTCGGCGCCGAGCGTTTCGGCCTCCGAGACGATGCAGGGGTTCCAGCGATCGATGCTGACGATCTGGCCGGTTGGCGTCGTTGCGGCGGACGATGATTCGGCGGAAGCGGGGTCGGCCGATACCCCGGCGGGTTCTGCGGGCGCGGGTAGAGACGCAGAGGTCCCGCCGGAGGCATCGTCCGGAGACGACGTCACCACGGTTGTGGTGGTCGACGTCTCATCCTCGACCGGCACCGTGCCATCCGAGGAAGGAATCGTTGGAGTCTCGGCGGCAAGATCGATGACGATCGGGGCGGTTTCGGGGATGTCGAGGTCTTCGGGAGGGAGGACGATCGGTGCGGTCGTCGGCACCGGAGGGATCAGGTCGAAGGGATCGACGGCCGCCTCCTCGGCACCAACGGTCGGTCGACTGGCGGCCGAACCACACGAGGCGGCGACAAACACCACCAGCACCAGAACCGACATCAAACCTGGCACCGATGTCACTTTGGGCGCTGGGGCTTGGGGGGCGGTCGTCATCGGTGCTTCCTCGGTAGTCGTCGGGATGGTCGATTGGGGTCGGAAGGCCCCGACACCAGGAGGGGGAGGTGTCGGGGCCCTTGGTGGTAGTGGGTTGGTGGGAGTCCGTGATCACCCGGCGCTGCCGCGTGCGCTGCGGCAGGGTTCGAGTGACTCGGGGAGAATGGGGATCAGGCGCTTGCCGGTTCGGCGTTGCCACCACCGGGACCACCGGGGCCCCGGCGGCCGAATCCACGGCCCTCACCATCGCCTCGCTCACCAGGCGTTGCGTTGACCCGCTCGGTCACACGCTCGGCGAGGCCGGCGATCTTCTCATTGGCCTCTTCCTGGGTGAGGTCTCCGGCATCCACCCGGGCCTGGATCTGGGCGGCCTTGTGATCGACGAGTGCGGTCACGACGCTGTCGACGGAGACACCGTTGGCGTCCGCCACATCAGCGATGCTCTGGCCGGCTTCGCGGGCGGCCTGCAGGACGTCCTCGCCGACGCCGAGTGCGTCGGTCAGCACGGCGACCTTCTCGGCTCGGCGGGCTTCGCGAGCGGCTCGACGTTCAGCCCGGCGGGCTTCGCGCTCTTCCTGGGTGAGCTCGGTTCCGTCGCCGGGGGCCTGAGCCGAAGCGAGGGCCGGCACCGCAGCGGTGGCGCCGAGGGCGGTCACGCCGATGAGGCCGGCGGCGATCGCCTTCTTGAAGCGGGTGGTCATGTTCATTGGTCTTTGTTCCGT
Source organism: Actinomycetota bacterium (assembly GCA_039028435.1). Lineage (GTDB taxonomy): Bacteria > Actinomycetota > Acidimicrobiia > Acidimicrobiales > UBA10347 > UBA10347. The sequence continues at coordinate 2,587 of JBCCIC010000004.1, forward strand.
TTCTCCGGCTCGTTCGTGCCGGTCTTCCAAGGGGACGTTGATCATCCTCGTGACCGTCCTGAAGACGACTGCGCGGCAAAAGCAAGAGTTCTGACAAGACGGGTAAGACGTCGTTGTCGCTTCCGATGGGCCCAGAACTAGGTTTCGACCGCATGGGCACACGACTCTCGGGCAAGCGAATCCTCGTCACCAGCTGCGACAGCTACATGGGCCCACCGATCGTCGAGCTGTTCCGGGCCGAAGGCGCCGAGGTCATCGCCGACGCCGGTGCGCTGATGGGAGCCGACGAGCCTCGCGAGCTCGTCGAGCAAGCCGGTGCGATCGATGTGCTCGTCGCCAACCTGGATCTCTCGGCGTACGGCGCACGGGTGCGCGACATCGAGGATGCCGAGTGGCTCGCCGGCTTCGACTCGATGGTGCATCCACTGATGCGTCTGGTGCGCGCCGCGTCGCCCGGGATGATCGAGCGAGGCGGTGGTTCGATCGTGACGCTGACGTCCTCGTCCCCGCTGCGTCGGATGAAGCCATATGCCACGAGCTACGTGGTCGCCCGCGCGGCACAGAATGCGTTCGTGCGATCAGCCGGCCACGAGTTGGCTGGCCACGGCGTGCGGCTCAACGCCATCGCTCAGAACTTCGTGGCCAACGAGACCTACTACCCGCCGTCGATCATGGAGAACGAGAAGTTCCGGGCTCGCCTCGAGGCGGAGGTCCCTGCCAAGCGGCTCGGCGACCCGGTCGACACCGCTGAACTCGCGCTGTTCCTCGCCGGCGATGCGTCGGCATTCATCATGGGCCAGGTCATCAGCCAGGACGGCGGCTGGAGCTAGTTCCGCTCCCGTCCAACGCGCACGAGCGGGAATGCCCGGACCCGGTGGCCGGGTTCGGTGAGAATGATCATTCTCACCGACCGTGTCTTCAGCCACCGAACAGACGCTCATGACCGCTGAACGCCCGCCCGTGCCGCCGTTCAGCGAGGACGACGCGTGGGCCAAGGTCCTTGGCGCCGAAGCGGCCTGGAACACACGGGACCCCGAGCGGGTCTCGCTCGCCTACTCCGTCGACTCGGTCTGGCGGAACCGCGACACCTTTCTCGAGGGTCGCGACGCGATCCGCGACTTCCTGGCACAGAAGTGGGCTCGGGAGACCGAGTACGCACTGCGCAAGGACCTGTGGACCTTTGCCGGCAACCGCATCGCGGTGCGATTCCAGTACGAGTGCCGCGACCTGCAGGGACAGTGGTGGCGCTCCTACGGAAACGAGAACTGGGAGTTCGACGAGGCCGGATTGATGCGCCGACGCGAGGCCAGCATCAACGACGTGGCCATCGCCGAGTCTGACCGTCGCATCGTCGGATCACGCCCTGCCGGCGACCGCACCGACATACCGCTGCAGTGAGCCCAGCGCCCGCCCACCCGCTCGAGGAGGCCCGTATCCGAGTCCTCGCGGCGGCTGACGACCGATTCTACGAATGCGGTGTTGCTGCAGTCACCGTGGCGGAGATCCGAGACACCGCGGGAGTATCACTCCGTCGCCTCTACGGCCTGTTCCCGACCAAAGCCGACCTCGTCGCCGCATGGCTCCGCGATCGGCACACCACGTGGCTCGCGTGGTTCGCCAATGCGGTCGGCGAGCACATCCGTGCGGGAAGCCACCCGACCGACGCGGTCTTCGACGCCGTCGGCGACTGGCTCGCATCGACCGACTTCCGAGGCTGCGCATTCCTGAACACGCTGGCCGAGACCGCCAGCCTGACCGAGGAACACCGGGCGATCATCGCGGCGCACAAAGGCGCGCTCGCCGACACCCTGACCGACTTTGCCGCCGATCCCGACGCCGTGGCCGTGCTCCTCGACGGAGCGATCGTGCGTTCCGCGGCACTCCGCAGCCCTGAACCCATCGAGGCCGCCCTCCGCGCGGCTCGCCAACTCGCCCCCTTGACCGGAGCACCATGAAGAACTTCCTGGAGATCGCACAGACACCCGCCGTCCTGGACCTGCAGGAGCGAAAGGGCTCACGCGGCCTCTACGACTCGAGCGGCGAGGGTGCGTCGGCACTGTCCGAAGACGAGATTCGGATGATCACGAGTCGGGACAGCATCTACGTCGCCACGGTCAGCGAGGACGGCTGGCCCTACGTGCAGCACCGTGGCGGGCACGCCGGATTCATCAAGGTCCTCGGCCCGACCACGATTGGTTGGGCCGAGCGCACCGGCAATCGCCAGTACCTCAGCACCGGCAACGTGTCTGCCGACGGTCGCATCGCCATGATCCTCGTCGACTATCCGTCACGAACTCGGCTCAAGATCCTCGGCCACGCGACCTACCACGCCGACCTCTCCTGCGAACTCGTCGACGCGCTTGGCGCCTCGGATCTGCGAATCGATGGCGCAATCACGATCGAAATCCAGGCAACGAACTGGAACTGCCCGAAGTACATCACGCCACGCTTCACCGAGGTCGAAGTCGCCCAGGCCATCGATCATCTGCAGGGCCGCATCGCCGAACTCGAGGCTGAGAACGAGCGGCTTCGGACCCGTTGATCGCGCCGGGCTCCGACTCTCGAGCGGTCACGCCGTCAGCCAGCTCGCCACCTCCGCTCGGACTCCGGCCATGAGCCCGAGGGCAACCTCGGCATCAGCCATGTTGCGATGGGTGAGGTTGATACCGATGAATGCTGCAGTCAGGAAGTCGGCTCGGCGCGCAACGTGCGCTTCGTCGAGCTGGCCCCACGCAGCCGCCCGCTCGAGTGCGGCGCCGAAGCCGGACCGCAGGACGTGGAAGTACCGGTGCTGGGCTTCGTACTCGTCGACCGCTCCCATGTCGTTGACGATGAAGCAGCCGCGCGGCTGGCCCGCTCGATAGCTCGCATCGAGCGTGTCGATGAACGCCAGCACGTCCTCGATACCCGCCTCACCGTCGTGCAGCTTGCTGAACAGCTGCTCGCTCGCCATCTGGACATAACGCTCGGCTGCGCTCTCGTAGAGACCGTTCTTGCCTCCGAAGCTCTTGTAGAGCGTCGAGCGGTCCGCACCGGTCGCTCGTTCGAGTTCGCCGACGGTGGTCGCCTTGAAGCCGCCCGTCCAGAACGCGAAGACGGCAGCGTCGAGCACGGCGGCGCGGTCGAACTCCGGCGGACGCCCGCCGAGATTCTTCGAGGAACTGCTTGTGTTTTCCACCATGCGTTGTATAACGTAGACGATGTTCGACAACAAGCGTTGTAAAACCCTCGAAAGGACCGTTCAATGGAAACGACCATGCTGATCATCGCCGGTGTTCTCGCCGCCCCACTTGCTGCCCTCGGGCTGCGGTCTCTCCTCATCCCACGCAACATGGGTGACGCCGTCGGGTTGGAAGCACGTGGTGTTCCGGGTCTCAGCGAGATCCGCAGCGTGCTCGGCGGCTTGCTCGCCGGGAGCGCAGCCCTCATCGTCTTCGGCCTGGCCACCGAGGAGCCGACCTGGTTCTATGCCGTGGCGGTCCTCATGGCGGTCGCCGTCGTTGGCCGACTCGTGAGCCTGGCCGCCGATGGTGTCGACAAGACCGTCGTCCCGCCCCTCGTCATCGAGATCGTGATCGGTGCAGCGATGCTCATCACCGCTGGCGCCATCAACTGATCAACCTCTCCGCTCCCCTCGGGATGCGGGTCCGAAACTGGGGTCACACCTGTCCGCAACCAGTTCGCCGGAGACCGAAGGCTGACATCGATCCGCTCCTTCGGCAAGCACGCGCTTGAGCAACTGCAGCACCTGAGACTCGATCGCCAGCAACATGTCGCAGGACTCGAGTACGAGCCCTTCGGCGTGCGAATACTCCCACGCATCCCGGTTCCCGCGACATACCGCCCACAGACGCTCGCACATCTGCCCGGCCCGCCGCGGATCGACCGTCTCATAGGTCTGGGCGAGATTGCGCGCAAGATGAATTCGCCGCGTGGTCAGCGAGCTGAACGTGGGCAACTCGGAGAGCACGCCGGTCGACCACAGCGCCTCACACAGGAGACTGCGAGCTCGGTCGAGGTCGTCACTTCGAAACGCCACGAGCGCGTCGATCGCGTTCAAGCTGCTCGCTGACAGGTGCCAACAGGCACCCTCGGTGCCACCCTCGATGACTCGGCCGTGACGGATGCAGGCTGTGGCGGCCGAGAGGTCACCGTCACGCTCGAGGGCCTGGACGGCCTCGGAAACCCGACGCTGCACTTCGGTGTACTGCACGACTTCGTCCAGCGTCGACACCGCAGCCAGCGACAGCCGGAGGCCTTCGATGATGCGCTGATTGAGCTGATCGTCGACGGGGCCGATCATGTGTCGAATCGCCGCAAGCCTGGCGTCGACCGCTGCGGCTGTCACCGTGTCAGCGCGCACAGCCCCGCTCCTCGTGCAACGGCGGACCGATCAGCCCTTCACCGCAAATCCGGACAAGGAAGTGGGCAACACCGCCGGAGCCCGTCATCAGGTCAGCAGTCGGCGTTGCCTCGGATTGCGTCGTCCAGACCAGACCTCGGTCGCCAAGGTCCGCAGCCCGAGCCAACAACGCCCGGGCGATCTCTTCGGCCCGCGCGTCGTAGCGGCGATCGTCGAGCACCTCGGCGGCCGACAGATACGCCTCACCAAGCCCGCTCAGACCGTGACACTGACTCAGGTTCCGATACACCGGCGCCACCTGAACGCGAAGGGCTTCGTCGGCCCATTCCGCCAAGTCAGGGCGCCCAAGATTGACCGACAGACTCAAGAGCACCATCGCGATTCCGGCGCTGCCATGACACCAGTGATTCCATTCATCGTCCTGGTCGGGGCTCCACGACCATCGCCGGGCGCGCTCACCGGCGATCTCGACCTCATACGAGTACCCCATGAGCCAGTCGAGCCCCTGGCTGATCGATTCATCCCATCTGTCTGACTGCAGGTCGTGGGCGGCCGCGCCGAGAAAGTGGAGAATGCCGGCGGCGCCATGAGCCGATCCGAAGTAGCGCTGCCCGACCATCTCGTCGACACCTTCAGGTGTCGTCCACCCTCCATCATCGTCCTGGCAGTCCACCAGGTACTCGGCAGCGCGCTCGATCAGATCGGTGCCGCCGGTACCGAGCCGTCGCCGAGCGACTGCCGCGAGTCCGATCCCCGCGGCACCGTGGGTCAGGTCGTACCAGTCGAAGCCATCGAACTCGGGTGGCGCACCATCGGGAACACCGTCAATGCCACACGAACGAGCCAGATCGCACGCCCAAGCGACGCCCATGGTTCCGTAGTGCAGACCAGGGAGGTCGATCGATTGCTCAAGCATCGTGAGCTGCGACCGCGTGGGCGCGACGGTCGTGAGGTCGAGTTGGTGCGCTCGTGCAATTGCATAGAGGGCGCCCGCCGCGCCGGTCGCAGCGTCGGGTCGCTCGACGGGCGACCCCGAGCGCTGGAACGCCGACGGCGAATGATCGAGGTTCTGTGAAAGCCATCGGCCCTCGTTCATGGCGCAGCCATTGACCAGTCCGACCACGGCACGCCGAGCCGCGTCGCGCAGCTCGTCGCGGCGCGGAGGCGTTGGTGCGGTTCCATCCATACCAACGAGGTGCACTGCATCGACCACCGACACTCCGGCATCGGGGTCGAGGCAGGCTGCGACGAACGCAACGAACCCGGGAGGTAGGTCCTCCGAGCGCTCGACCAACCAGCGGAGAAGGTCCTGGCCTGGCTGTACGGGCAGAATCGCCGGATCGAGGCCGGTCACGACGAACGTCGCCACTGCGGCGATGCTGTACCAATCGTCGGCGAAGCAGGGATCCTCGTTCGCCAACTGCCCGGGACTTGCAAACCCGGGTGTGAATCCCCCGAACGGAGATGCGTCGCCTTCATGGTGCGCCAGCTCGAAATCGAGAAGTCGAAGGCTCGCATCCTCGAGCACCATCAGATTGCCGGGCGCGAGGTCGCGATGGATCACGCCGGCGGCATGCAGCTCGGTCGCCAGCTCGACCGTCTTGACGAGGAGATCTCGAAGGGTGGCTCGCTCTTCGCCGCTGAGCTGCCACCACTCGCGGCCCCGCCGTAGCGATGAAACGAAGTGCTCGAGGTTCGATCCCTCGAGATGTTCGGCAACCAGATAGGTGGCATCGAGGTCGGAGAAGAGGTCAACCGGCTTGGGAGCAAGGCAGCGGTCCTTCACCAACTCGAGCAACCCGAACTCAGACCGAAGCCGGTCACCCATGGACCGGCCTGCTGCGTCACACGCGGTGAAGGCTCGACCGCGTTTGATGAGGACCGTGTTGACCGACGACTGGCATCGGAGGTCGAGCGCTCGATGCACCGAGCCCTTCGAGGTCGAGCGGAGCGTATCGAGGAGTAGATAGCCGGGGCCGAGCAACGTGGCGTGTGACGCCCGGGTCGCACCGGAGCGATCTCGGTAGTCGGTTGAGCACCTCGCGGCAGCCACACGAGCGGCCAGGTCGGAGAACGGCCCGGGTCGCTCATTCTGGCGAGGATTCGCGCGCGCATCGACGACTCGTTGTCCGTGCTCATCGACGAACGAGGGCTGGCTTCGTCCGAGACGATCGGTGATGTAGTCGGGCGTGAAGGCCCCGAACCTTGCGAACACGTTTTGCCCGATGCGCAACTCGAAGGGAATTTCGGGCCCGGTTAGGTCGGCGGTCACGCGGTCGAGGTCCACCGCTAGCTCGGCCGCCGAATCCTCGTCGTCGACGTAGATGGTGATCGCCTTGCCCACCTGGGTCGGGCCGAACAAACCCGAGTTGAGCCCGGTCACGACCTCGGGAGTCGCCGCGACCTTGAAGGCTTGGCCAGAACCGATCAGCATCGGGACGGACCGGCGAACGAGTTCTACGCAGTCACCGGTGGTCCCCGACAGATGGATCTTCCACCCGACGGGCTTCCGTGGTTGGCCGAAGCACAACCACGGAAACTCGTCGCGAACTGACGCCCCCTCGCCCTCGAGGACATCTCGGATCGATCGGACGTCAGTTCTCATGGTCGCCTCAGCCTTCGAGGTTCTGCAGCTCGTCGGTCAGGGAATTGGTATGGGTGCAGGTCCACCCACACGTGTTGGTGTGGCCGCAATCCGTTGCCGCCAGGCCGCCGCCGACGAGGATGTCCATCAGACGTCCAGGGTCGATACGACCGAGCTGTTCGGCATCGACGAAGTCAAGCTTCGACGATGCCGCCTTGGGATCGAACACCAGGGCATGGAAGAAGTCACTGTCCTCCCGTGCCAGAGCGATCAATCGTTGCCGTTGTTCCTTGTCCATGATGGCCTCCGCCTTGTTTGCTTGTTGGACGGGATCGACAATCTCAGAATCGCGATTTTCCATCTACAGACAAGTACTCACTGCTCAAAGGCGCGCACCGCGGGCGGTCGAGCGGACCGCACCGGGGAGTGGAACCGGCCCGACGACGACAACGAACCGGCCAGTGCCGGTGGAGTGCCAAAAACGACGAAGGTCTGAACCCGGATCGGTCCAGACCTTCGTACGAAGTGTGCGCGAGGAGGGACTTGAACCCTCACGTCCTTTCGGACACAGGCACCTGAAGCCTGCGCGTCTGCCAATTCCGCCACTCGCGCGTGGCGCTCGGAGAGCGGCAACACTCTAGCGGCGGCATGCCGAGAGCGTCGCGGGATTGCGCTCCCGGACGGGCCCGCCGACGGTCACGTCGCGCTGTCGCACCCGGGCCGTAGGGTCGTCTCGATGGCTTCCCCCGAGGATCAACTCGACTGGATCGCCCCGTGACCGACCACCTCGAAACCGCTCCATCTGCCGATGACACGATCATCGACCGGGTCCGAGCCTTGATGGCCAAGGCCGAAGCGACACCGTTCCCCGCCGAGGCCGATGCATTCATGGCCAAGGCCCAGGCCCTCATCCACCAATACGCCATCGACGAGGCCCGCCTCCACGGCACCGACCCGACGTCCATCGGTGACGAACGGCTCCCGATGGCCGGAAGCTACAGCCGTGAACGGTCACACGTGTGGGGCGCCGTCGCCCAGGCGAACCGCTGCCAGGTACTGACGTTCTCCAAGCCCGGATCGAGCGCGGTCCTCGAGATCTGCCTGATCGGTCGGCACCGCGACCGGGAGCTCGTCAAGGTCCTGGCGACCTCGCTGGAACTCCAGGCGATGCGCCGGATGGGTGAACTGGACCTCGACCGGTCGTGGGAAACGCCCGTGGTGCAGCGACGCAGCTTCCTGCGAGGCTTCGCCGGCGAAGTCGCTCACCGGCTGCAGCGAGCCAAGCAGGAACAACAGGTCTTCGGCAGCGCCGCCGCGGCGCTCGAACTGGCCGAAGCGGCGGTCGACGACTACCTGTACGACAACTTCGACGTCTCCACGCGACGCAGTCAGAGTCGCATCGACGGTGCCGCATATTCGCGAGGCCGACGGGCGGGTGCTACCGCCGACGTCGGCTCGGCGCGACTCGGGCGCCAGCGGCGAGAATTGCCCAGCTGACGCCCGTTTGGGTGACTCGGCTGAGGCCTGCGGGCCCCAGCTCGTCAATCAGAATGTCGGTGATTAGAAGGTCAGCGATCAGAAGGTCGAGGACCCGCCGCCGCCACCGTCGCCCTTGAAGTCGTCGGCCGAGGGGATGCCAACGCCGATGTCCTTGCCGCTCTGGAGTGCTCCAAAGATCACGGCGCCGCCGGCGATGATGCCGAGGTAGATACCGAAGGCGGTGAAGTCGGTCATGGTCAGGAGACGAAGCAGGATGAAGAGCAGGCCGAGCGCACCGAGCATCATCGCCAGCTGTTCCGTCGCCAGCGAGCCGAGCTTGGCCTCGAAGACGTCCAGCGCTTTGAGGGCGACCAAGATGCCACCCGCTGCGCACAACAGCGCACCCAGCCATGCGCCAGCGCCTGCATCGAACGCATTGGCGGTCACCGACCCCAATCCGAAGTCGATGCTGTACCAGGGCAGGAAGATGTTGATCAGCGACACGAGGCCGCCACCTCCTGCGATCCAGTTGTTGGTCGTCATTTTGCTGAAGTCCATGTTTCCGCGCCTTTCGCTTTCGACCGCTCCCCTGAGGGCGCCGTCGCCCAGTCTTGCAGACATGTTGGCGGGCACCGCGGCTTTGGCAACTAGGGAGCTTTCCCGTGGCCCGGTCGGATCAGCCGTCGGCCAGGAGCCAGTCCCGTGAACGCTGATCGATGTCGTCCTCGCGGAAGAACGCCTTGGCGGCCATGCGCTCGGCGAATGTCGCATCATCGTCATTCCAGGCCGCGGAGCCGGTCGGCGTGCTCGTGACCGGCGTAGGCGTTTCGACGCTCGGGGCGGTCAAGCCTACGTGGCGAGCGGCTGAACCGATCGGAGTGACCGCGGGAGCTACGTCGCTGCGTCGCCGATGGTGATCGCTGGGGAGCTGGATCGACGTGACGTTCGGCTGCATCGTCGCCGAAGTCGCCGCATCGCGGGCGGCCTCGCTGTGCGCCAACGCGTGTTCGAGGGCCTCGATCTTGCGGCGCAACGAGACCACCTCGGCGAGGTGCGAGGCATGCATCCGCGACACCTCGTCGCCGTGCACCGGGCAGTCGCCGAGCTCCGTGCGGCACGAGCCGACCGATTCGGGCGACGCATCCGATTGGGGGGAAGAAGGGTCACCTACCGTCATCGAAACTCCTCCATACCCCAAGTTTGGGACAAAGAAGCCCGTCGGTCGATGGGCCGAACGGCTCGATCCGGCGTTCGCGCGCCGTGCGCGACGATTTTCTACCCCTCTACGCGCTCTACCGCGTCAGACCTGGCCGAACATCATGAGCCACTGCTCCGCCGTCTTCGGAGCGAAGACCATGTTGTACTTGCGGGTGTCACCCATCGACTGGCATGGCTCTGCGGAGTACAGGTGACCGGGGAACAGCACCGCGTCGTCGGGAACATGAGCCAGCCGCGACGTAAGGGTGGTGTAGAGCTCACCGGCATCGCCACCGGGCAGATCGGTGCGACCACAACCATCGATGAACAGCGTGTCGCCGCCCAGGAAATGGCCGTCGACCAGGAAGGTCTGGCTTCCCGGTGTGTGACCCGGGCAGTGAATGAGCTCGATCGGGATGTTGCCGACCGTGAGCGTGCTGCTGCCGTCGTGGATGATCAGATCCTCGTCGCCGACGGACGAGACCTTGGTGACGAACTCGGCCTCGGCCGCCTGCACGTGGACCGGGATCTGCGTGTGTTCCAGGAGTTCGGCGATGCCCTGGAGCTGATAACCCATCATCGAGCCACCGATGTGGTCGGGGTGATAGTGCGTGGCCAACGCGCCCACGAGCTCCATGCCGTCCTCACCCGCGATGCGAAGAAGGTCGTCGATGTCGTAGGCGGGGTCGACGACCACGGCCTCGCCGGTCTCGGTGTCGCCGACCAAGTAGCAGAAGTTGCGCATCTGTCGAGCGAGCTGATCTCCGGTTGCGAAGTCACGACCGGACAGGAGTTGGCGGAAGTACAGGCCCATCCCCCAACCCTACGCTTCGGTGTAACGATTGGTGCCAGGCACCGAGCGTTACACCACGTGCAGGGTGGCGCTCAGAGCGAAGTGGTCGCTCAGGAAGAAGCGGGTGTCCTGGAACTCGACCGGGGAACGATGCACACGGACATCCTCCACCCGCAAGCCGGGACTCGCGAACCAGCGCGTGAAGTAGGCGCTGAACTCGGGGGCACCGGCACGGAACCGGTTCACCCGGCTGTCCCAGGTGGGTTGAGCCGGCTTGGTCGCATCGAAGCCGGCCTCGACCAACACCGCTTCCTCCCCGAGGCGCATGTTGGTGTCCCCCACGATCAGCAACCGCTGGGTTGGACAAGCGCCGACGACACGTGAGATCTGTTCGAGCCGATGATCGGCAGCTCCGGGCCCCGGTTCGAGGTGGACGTTGGCGACCGTGAACGCCTGGTCGACGCTCGCATCACCCAACGTCGCCAGCAGCGCGATGTCGTCGACCGCCTTGATGACCGGTGGAGGTTCTGCAGCGACGAGTTCGTGGGTTGCCAACACCGCCAAATTGCCGTTGTGCGTGACCGTGGTCGCCGGCAACAGGTCGAGTGTCTCGACGTACGGCACCTGGCGCGGCAGCTCCTGCCAGCACACGATGTCGGGGTCGACGCCGAGCACCTCGTCGCGGATGGCCGCTTCGGTGTGAAACTGTTCCCACGCCTGTGGTGCCTCCGCCGAGCGGTCGAGCATCGCCAGGTTCCACGTCAGGAAACGCATCGCTTCGGAGACTACGGCCCTCACTACCCTGTTGGCCGTGCCTTCTCCGCTGACGATCGGTCACCTCGGACCGCACGGGACCTTCACCGAACAAGCCGTGCTCTCCCAGCACGACCTCGCCGACCGCGAACGGCGTCTGTACACGTCGATGCCCGCCGTGCTCAACGCCGTCGAAGCGGGCGAGATCGACCTCGGGTTTGCCGCCATCGAGAACAGCATCGAGGGCACCGTCAACGCCACGATCGACACGTTGGCGTTCTCGTCCCAGCTCCAGATCCAGCGCGAGGTCGTGATCCCGATCTCGATGCAGCTCCATGGCATCGATGGCGCATCGCTCGACTCGATCAAGCGGGTCGTGTCGTTCCCCCATGCGATCGCCCAGTGCCGCACGTGGCTCCGCGAGAACATGCCCGACGCGGACCACGACGCCGCCAACTCCACCGCCGACGCCGTTGAAAAGATCGCCGAGCTCGGTGACCCGACGGTGGCCGCAATCGGCCCGCGTCTCGCCGGCCAGATCTACGGCCTGACCGAACTCGCCAGCGAGATCCAGGACAACGACGACAATCAGACGCGCTTCGTGACCGTCGCCCGCGAAGGTGTACCCAAGATCACCGGGCACGACAAGACGTCGATCGTCATCTTCCAGCGCAACGACCGGCCCGGTTCGCTCCTGTCGATCCTCCAGGAGTTCTCGGCACGGTCGATCAACCTGTCGAAGCTGGAGAGCCGCCCGACCAAGCAAGGCCTCGGCGACTACTGCTTCATCATGGATCTCGACGGCCACATCGCCGACGAGGTGGTGGCCGACGCGCTGAAGAACATCATGGCCAAGCAAGCCGAGGTCAAATTCCTCGGTTCGTATCCCGCGGCCGGATCCGGTTCGACCGAAGTGCGCGCCGAGGCGAACGCTTCGTGGCGCAAGGCCAAGGACTGGCTCGAGTCGATCCGTTCCCAGATCGCCGAGTAGGGACGAGTAGGCATGCCAACCGACGTCGAGCCCACTTCGCATCCCGCGATCGGCGAGCGGCTCGGCGACGCGCTACGCCAGGCGGCCGTCTTCGTCGCCGCATCGGTGTTCGGTGCACTGCTCCTCGATCGCATTCGACCCGAGGAAGCGACCGACCGCGACATCTTCACCACGCCTTACGCGTGGGCGGCGGCGCTGTGGATCGTCGTGCTCGTGTTCCATGCGATCGCCTTCGACCGCCCGCAGCTCGGCGCCATCCAGCGTGAGCCGCTGATGCTTGCGCTCGGCGTGGCCATCATCACCCTGTTCATCGGCATCCTCCAGTTCGACGCCGGTTCCGCGGCCGAGCGGTTTGGCTACCTGCTGGTGAATGCCGTTGGTACCGCCCTGTTCTGGTGGGCGGCGTTCGCGCTGGTGCAGTTGCTCAATCGAGCCGTCCGTTCAGCGAGCTGATCCCTCGCCCAAGCCCGCCGCGCCCACTCACCCGGGTTCGAAGGGCTCCGCTACGTTCGGGAGATGGCCAGCGCACGCACCGGTGACTCGCTTCCTCGGGTCGAGGACGTTCATCTGCTCACCGGCGACACCACCTTTGTCGCCAACACCGATGTGGAGAACGCCGCGACTGCGCACTTCATCCCGAGTCCGATCGCCCACGCGCTGATCACCGAACTCGACACCCGGTCTGCGGCAGGTGCCCCGGGGGTACTGGCCGTGGTCACGGCCGCCGACCTCGATGCCGCCGGACGCCCCGAGTTCCTTCCCGGTCCGCTCGATCCGAACCCTGAGGGAACCGGCGTGCCGGTCCTCGCCCGCGGCCGCGTGCGTTACGTCGGCGAGCCGATCGTGGCCATCGTCGCCGAGACCGAGGCCGCGGCGATCGACGCCGCCGAGCAGGTGATCATCGGCTACGAGCCTCTACCCGTCGTCGTCGACCTCGATTCCGCACACGAGGCGCCACCGATTCACGAGCATGTTGGTACCAACGTGATGGTGCGCGAAGAGCGGCCCGACTCGCAGCCGATCGACTTCAGCCAGTTCGAAGTCGTCGTGTCGATCCGGTCCAACAACAACCGGGTGCATCCCGCGCCGATGGAGACTCGCGCCGCATCGGCCCAGTGGATCGATGGGCGGCTGCATGTCGACATCGGTTGTCAGGGCGTGCATCCGATGCGGAACCGAATCGCGGCCTGGTACGGCCTCGACCACGACCAACTCGTCGTGACGACCAGCGACGTCGGAGGCAGTTTCGGCGCCAAGTCCGGTAGCTACCCCGAAGACATGGTACTCGGGCACCTGTCCCAGCTGGTCGAGCGTCCGGTCGTGTGGTCACCGCGGCGCACCGACGACATGGTCGGCCTCGGCCACTCCCGCGCACAGCTTCACGACATCACCATCGCCGGCGACCGCGACGGCACGATGCGGGCCATCGAGACCCATGTGCGGACCGACGTCGGTGCGTATCCACGGGTTGGGCTGGCCCAGGCCCGCAACGCCACGCGGATGTTGCCCGGTCCATTCCACATCGAGCACGTCCACTGGACGCTCGATGCGGTTGTCACCAACACCACCCCGATCGTGGCCTACCGAGGAGCCGGTCGCCCCGAGTCCGGAGCCCTGCTCAATCGGGCGATCGACGTCTTCGCGGGCGAGATCGGCATGGATCCCGCTGAGGTCATGCGTAAGAACTTGATCCCGCCAGAGGATCTTCCGCTCGTCAGTGCGGGCGGCGTCACCTATGACTCGGGCGACTATCCGCAATGCCTCGAGGTCCTGCTCGACGCTCTCGACCTCGAGTCGGTTCGAGCCGAGCAGGCTCGGCGGCGCGAGGCCGGCGACCCTCGTGAACTCGGGGTCGGTCTCGCGATGTTCGTCGATCGGACAGCGGGCATCCAGGGCGCAGAGTACGGGGCCGTCCGCCTGCAGGCCGACGGAACGATGGTGGTCCACACCGGCTCATCCCCGTACGGGCAGGGCCACTACACCACCTGGATCCAGCTGGTCAGCGAACGCACCGGCGTGCCCGCCGATCACATCACCGTTTTCCATGGGGACACCGATGTCGTCCCCCGCGGCGGCAACACCGGCGGAAGCCGCTCGGCCCAGAAAGCCGGCTCGGCGGTCGCCGTCGCCACCGACCAGCTCGTCGTGGAGGCGAAGGCGCGGGCTGCAGCTGACCTCGAAGCGGCCCCCGAGGACGTTGTGCTCGATCTCGACAATGGCAGCTTCCACGTCGCCGGATCGCCTGGGGCGCAGCGCCTGGGTTGGGCCGACGTGGCTGCAGCGTTCGCCACCGATCGGCAGGTGGACGGCAGCGATCCGGCGGGAGATTTCGTGCACGCGTGCGAAACCGACTTCGAACCCGACAATCACTCGGTCCCCTACGGCGCCTATGCCGCGGTCGTCGAGGTCGACACCGAGACCGGGGCGGTCAGGCTCGATCGGATGGTCACGGTTGACGATGCCGGCACCATGATCAACCCGATGATCGTGCTGGGACAGGTGCACGGCGCCGTCGTGCAGGGCATCGGCCAGGCGCTGTACGAGGAGTTCGTCTACGACGCCGACGGCAATCCGCAGACTCCCAATCTGCTCGACTACACCGTGCCCTCGGCGGTCGAAATCCCACCGCTCGAGGCCCACATGACCGAGCACCCCTCGCCAAATAACCCACTCGGTGTGAAGGGCATCGGTGAATCGGGCTGCATCGGTTCCGTCCCGGCGATCCAGAACGCGGTGGTCGACGCTCTGCGGCCACGAGGCATCCGCCACATTGCGCTGCCGCTCACGCCGCAGCGGGTGTGGCAGGCCATCAACGCTGCCGAGTGAATGCCGCCGATCGAGTCGTCCGAAGCGCGCTTTCCCCACTTCTTCCACAACGGATTCTCAGTGTCGTGACCACGACACGACCTACGGGATCGTTGGAACGACGGGGTTAGGCGCTGTTCTCCACAGGCCCGATCTGAGAATCCCCAGATGAGTCGCTAGTTATCCACAGCAGTCAGCCTGTGCCGAGCGCCGAGCGCACTTCATCACCGAATTCCTCGACGAACCGGAGCTCGTACTCGATACGCACGGTGTCGTAGAGCTCTCGTGCCGGCTCGTCACATCGATAGCTGGCGACGGCGACGGCGATCTCCTCCTCGGCGAGCGCGTCGACCTCGGCTTGGATCTCGGGCGGGAAGTCGAGGCCGCCATCGACGATGATCGTCTCACCCTGCTCGACATCGTCGGGGCTGGCCGGGAGGGCCCCGAAGTCGGGCATCGCGTCGCGGACGATCGCGTCGTAGCGCCGTTGGATGTCGTTGCGAGCCTCATCGCTGTCGCTGTAGCCATAACCGGCCTCGAACATGCAGCTCGCCCAGTCGGCATCGGCCTCGACGATGCGAGGGTCGCTGTCGATCGACTCCTCGAGGGCCTCGAGCTGTTCGCCGAACAGTTCGAAGCCCTCGAAGAAGCTGAACGCCTCTTCGTAGGCCTCGCCCGAACAACCCTCGGGTTCGAGGAAGCCGCCCTCGTCCTCCTCGTCGAACGAGTCGAATGAAAGCCCCCCGCCGTAGAGGGCGAAATAGTACGCATCCTGCTCGCCTTCGGAGAGCGACTCGAGATAGGCCTGGTTCGGGTCGACGAAGTCCTTGGACAGTTCCTCGAACGCCCCGTCGAGACTGGTCGCAATGCCGAAGCCGAACTCCTCCGCGAACGACTCCTCATCGAGCAGGAAGGCATCGTCGACCGCATCGAAGGCGCTGTAGTCGACCGGCGTGTACTCGAACCCCTGCTCTCGCATGCACTCGGCGATCCGGCGCTCGGCATCGATCTGGAGCTGTCCGATCTGGTCGTCAAGGGCATCGGGATCCGAGATGGGCAAGCCGAAGAGCTCGGCAACCGGCGACTCGAACGACTGATCATCCTTGGAGGTGGACCCTTCCGAATCGCCCTCCTGATCATCTGCACCGCCGTCACCCTCGTTGTCGACCTCGGACCGATCATCGTCCTCGGCACCGGTCGAAGGCGCGGACGCCGCTTCCGTCTCGCCATCGGACGCCGACGGGGTCGAGTCGTCATTGGCGGCGACGCCGGTCGTCGCGGATCCACCGCACGCCGCGACCAGCAGCACCAGAACCATCAGGGGGGCAACAAGGCGAGACACGCCACGCAGCTTGCCATCCCCGACATGAGAGGGAGATGAGAACCGCCCCACCTCGAACGGCCCGCTACGCCAACAAGCGGAACACGAGCACAACCCCGAACATGATCAGTGCCAGCGCGAGCGCCAGCAGTGGGACCCCGATCACGAGTCGCATTACCTGCTGGCGCACCGACGCGGGCGGGCGCTCTGGTGGTGCCGGCACGTCCATCATGGGCGAACGTAGTGCCGGCGCAGCGGCGTAGAGCGCACCCGCCGAGAGCACTAGGGTTCGCGCATGGCAGTCGCACAGGTCAACGGGCAATCGATCACCTACGAAGACTCCGGGGGCGACGGTCCCGCGGTGCTGTTCAGTCATGGCTTCCTGATGGACCACACCATGTTCGACGCCCAGGTTGCTGCGCTCGGCGACGACTACCGCTGCGTGCGGTGGGACGAGCGAGGATTCGGCGACACCCCGGCAACCGGGCCGTTCAGCTACTGGGATTCAGCTGACGACGCGGTCGCGCTCCTCGATCACCTGAACATCGAGTCGGCCGTCTTCGTCGGCATGTCTCAGGGAGGCTTCCTGTCACTACGAGCCGCCCTCGCCCACCCGGATCGGGTGCGCGCGCTTGCGCTCATCGACAGTCAGGCCGGCGTCGACGATGCCGAAACCCTCGAGGGCTATCGCGGCATGATCGCGCATTGGACGAGCGACGAGCCGCTGGGCGACGTCGGCCAGTTCGTGGCCGGGCTGATCATCGGCGAACCGGAACTGTCCGCCACGTGGATCGACATCTGGGAGTCCCGTCGCGACGACCGCAGAGGCCAGATGGTCCATGCCGCGGGTGCGCTGCTCGACCGCGACGACATCACCGAGCGCCTGGGCGAGATCGCATGTCCGGTGTTGAGCTTCCACGGCGACGGCGACATGGCCATCTCGATGGAGCGAGCCCAGGCGGTCCAAGCAGGCGTCGCCGACCCGCGCGGTCTGGTCACGGTGCCTGGTGGCGCGCACGCGCCGAACATGACGCATCCCGAGATCGTCAACCCGGCGTTGGTCGAGTTCCTGGCCTCGCTCTGAGCTTGCCCCGACGGGACGGGCGACCCGTGCCAAGCGGACCAGTTCGTTCACCTCGGTGAGGGAGGCGCCGATGGGGCGCCATGCTGCGCCGCGTCGTCGCCAATGCCACCCGACTCGGCATCTCGTTGGCGTTCGTGGTCGCGCTGTGCACTGCGGGAATCGTCGGCACGACCCAACTGGCCGATCACACCGCTAGCAGCGCCGTCCATGCGGACCCGAGGCCAGCGGTGGTGGTTTCCTTCGACCCGGCGACTGCTGGCCGGCCATTGACCGGACCGGCCCCAGCAACGCTCGCGTTCTTCGAAGCCGAGCCTCGGCCGACGCCAACGCCGACCACCGCACCAGTAACGACCGAGCCAGCCCCCACCGCGACACCGGACTCCGCCGAACCGCCCGCTCCGGCCGAACCGCCCGCTCCGGCCGAAGTGGACGAGCCGGCCGAAGTGGACGAGCCGGACGACATCGAACTGCTGTCGCCGGAAATGACAGCCTTCTGCCGAGTTGGCAAGCTTCGCGCCTCGCTCCTGGGGCCGGCCCAGGCCGACCGTCCGGACACGGCCTTCCAGATCCTCGCTCAGGCCTACCGTGAACTCGATGCACCGCCGGCGCTCCAGGATCTCGTCGCCCGCTACTCCGGCTTTACTTCGCAGGTCGCATCGATCCTGGCCGCCGAGCCGATGACGACGACCGAACTCCGCGAGCACGACGCGTACCAGACCGCCAAAGTCATCTTCGATGCCGATGCGACGACCGCGGCGCTCGACCTCGCCCAGCGCGACTGTCCTGGCTTCTAGCGGCGAGCACGACTCGGGAGTCTCTCGTTTCGCACCATCGGTGCACTTTTGTACCCAATTCCTCATGCCGTAGGTCGAAAGGCCGATACATGCACCCATGGGTGGGTACGACGCTGCAACCTTGCATCGCTTTGGGGTTGGAACACTGCACGCGGTCCTGGATCGAATACCGCATGTGACCGTACGCGGCGGCCGAATCGTGACGATCAGCCCAGCGATGAGCGAAGAGCTTCGAGCTGATCCGGAACGAATGGTCGGTCGATCACTGTCCGAGCTCGGCACGAGCTTGGACGACCTGCCGCTCGCCACACTGCTCGACACGGGCCGCGAGCCGGTGCCGGCAGCCGATGCAGCGGATGGGCCGAGCGAGGGCACGCGCCGCATCCGGCTGTCGGCGACCTTCGACGAGGAACCCGTTCGATTGCGGGTCCTGCACATCGAGGGCGACACGAGTTGGATCAGCTTCGAGTCGCTGGCCGACGAATTCCGACTGGAGGCTCTGCTGCGCCGTGGCGACGGCCACATTCTCGTCAGTCCGTCGATGGAGATCGACTTTGCGATGACCTCCGAGGCCCTCAGCGCCATGTTCCCGGGTGACGATCCGTCGAACTGGATCGAGCTGATGGACCCCGACGACATGGCCGACTTCGCCACGGCCATTCGGGACATTGCGACCGATCCGAGTCTGACCCGAACGGTTCGTCATCGCCTCCAGGCCGATCGAACCCACGCCGTCATCAATCAGCTCGAGTCCGCGGTTCACGACCCGGACCTGCGCGGCATCCTGATCACGAGTCGCCCGGAGGAACTCGCGAACCACGAGTCGCTCACGCGACGAGACGCCGGCTTCAGCGGTGTCGCCGTCTCGGACCACATGCCGATCGGCGTCGTCATGGCGGCAACGTCAGGCCTGATCCTGCACCGCAATGCCGTGGCAGCCGAACTGATCGGCGCCCGAGCCGGCGCGATGCTGCTCCCGCCCAGCGCCGACACGGCCGACGACGCGCGTGAGATGGTCCGATTCGAGCGCGGCTACCAGGACATCGTCACTGCAGTTCTCGCCGGTGCGGCGGCGGGGACTTCCGGCTTCTGTACGGTGCCGTCGCCGTGCATGCCGGACCGTTGGCTCCGAATCGCCGCTTCGCCGGCCGCGGCCTCGACGATCGTGATCGTCATCGAGGACGCCACCGAACTCGTCCAGGCCCAGACCGAGGTCGAACGTTCGAACCGACTCCTCGAAGCCCTCGACGCCCACTCCGAGGAGCTCGTGATGGTGCTCGATCACGACGAGAACCCTCGCTACGTGAGCTCGGCGATCCTTCGCTATGTCGAGGAGGACGAGCCGGCGCTCGACACCTCGAGCGTGCTCGAACTGGTTCATCCCGATGATCGCGATGCCCTCAGGGCGATGAGTGACCGGGTCCGATCGACCGTTGGGCACTCCGAGACGATCGACTTCCGCATCGGTCTCCCGGAGACCGACGACTCTGCGAGATGGCACCACGGTCGGGTGACCAACCTGCTCGACGACTCGGCCATCGAGGGCATCGTTTGGACGGTCAGCGACATCCACGAACGACGGCTCACGCAACTCGAACTCGAGCACCGGGCCTCCCATGACGACCTGACCGGTCTGCACGGTCGCGCCACGATCGAGGCCGAACTGCGCGACTCGATCGAGAAGGACGGACGCACCGAATCGACGACGGCAGTCATCTTCTGTGACGTCGACCACTTCAAGGAGATCAACGACTCGCACGGTCACGAGGCCGGCGATGTTGTCCTCCGTGCGGTCGCCCACCGACTGCGGTCGGCGATCCGGTCCGACATCGACGTGGTCGGGCGCTTCGGAGGCGACGAGTTCGTGGTCGTGGCGCCGCGGCTGGACTCGGCGAGGGACGCATCGACCCTCGCCCGCCGGATTCTCGACACCGTCGCAGAACCGGTTCACATCGGGGGACGAACGGTCGATATCGGTATCAGCGTCGGCGTCGCCGCGTCGTCGGCCGGCGCTGTTGACGACATCGAACTACTGCGCCGCGCGGACCGAGCGATGTATCGCTCCAAGCGCGGCGGCCGGGGCCGAATCAGCATCTACACCGAGGAGCAGTCATGACCATCACCGATCCCCCACTGCCGAGTCCGGGACAACCCGGCGATGTCGAAGTCGCCTTCGACATGCCGACGAACGAGCGGCTCGACCAGCTTCGCGAGGTCACCGACCCGCTCGGCGATGCCGCAGTCGCCGGCTACTTCGCCTCGATCGAGTCGACCGACCCATCGGTGCTGTTCCGCGGCCTGGTCGCCCACACGGTGCTGCCACCCGAAGAGCAGGTGCCGGCAGTTCAGGCATTCTTCGAGGAGGCTGGCCGGTTGCCCGACTGGGCAGACCTCGACCGCATCAAGCGCGGCCAAGCGTTCTTCAACCTTTGGGTCGCCCACCAGATGTCAGCGCTCTACATGTCGTCGCTGCCGAGCGCCTACGCCGCCGCCAAGGGCGTGCAGGTGCTCCACATGACCGCCCGGCTGCAGACCGACACGCTGCGCCGGCTGAACGAGACCGGCCAGTTCCTGATGGACATCAGCGCACCCAATGCGTTCGAACCTGGCGGTGTTGGCTTCGACCGCGTGTTGCACGTTCGCTTGATGCACGCCGCCGTGCGCTGGCTGATCGCCAACGATCCCGATGTCACCCACGTCGAGGACCTCGCCCCACCCCAGAAGAACCCGGAGAAACTGATCTGGTCGGAGTCGTGGGGCCAGCCCGTCAACCAGGAGGACCTGGTCGGCACGCTCATGACGTTCACCGTCGCCGTCTACGACGTGTTCGACCTGAGCGGCGTCGAATACACCGACCAGCAGATCGAGGACCACGTTTACATGTGGCGGGTCATGGGCCACCTGCTCGGCATCGATCCAGCGATCGTGCCGACCACCAAGGCCGAGTCCGAAGCGCTCCGCGACCTGATCTGGAAGCGCCAACACGCACCGAGCGCGTCGGGCGTCGTCATGACCGAGGCACTGCTCGAGTTGGCAAAACAGCGGGTGCCGAAGTTCATTTACCCGATGATGCCGGCCGCCTTCCGGTACTTCCTCGGCGACAAGGTCGCCGACATGCTCGACATGCCGCCCACGAACTGGACCCGCTTCTTCATCAAGCCGATGAGCGCGGTGATGCGGGTATTCAGCCGGGGACGAACCCATGATCCGGTCCACGGATGGATCATGTCCCGCTTCGGTCGTTGGAGCATGAACGCCATCCTCAGCGAGATCCGCGGCGGCGACCGGCCGGCATTCCAGATCCCGACGCACCTCGCCGACGACCGCTAGCGCACACGCCGATCCTAAAAGAGCGGACGGTCTGCGGGGCAGCGAATTCGCCACCCGCAGACCGCCCTGGTTGGGCGGGGGGAGCCGGGGTCCCCCCGTCCAGTCCGAGCCACCCGGTCGAGGTGGGCCACCGACGTCGGCGCCACCCCGCAAGCTCGATTCAAGACAGTTCGGCGGGAAGCTCCAGGTGTCGCATCGCCTCGATGGTGGCGGCGTCGAACGGTGAGCCGGACAGCGACGCAACCTGCTGACGGCTACGGAACAGATTCACGATGTAGTTCATCCGCGAATGGAGGTCGGCCCAGTCGCTGGCGCCCGATCCATGTCCGGTGCCATCGGTGCGGTCCCACTCGTCGAGCAGTTCCTGGAGCTCGGGCCGGGTGATCTCGGCCAAGGCGGCCGGGAATCGTTCGCCGTCGGGAAGATTGGGAACATCGTGGCTGAGGCGCAGGGTCTCGCCCGGGACCTCCATCGTCATCAACAGCGACGTGGCGATGTGGTCCCAGATCTCGTTGACAACACCGGCGAGGCCCTCAACCGCACGGCTGACGATCCAGTTGACGGCGCGATCCGGCAGGAGTCGGTGGGTCTCCTTGAGGGCCAAGCCCTCGACGACGGTCACACCTGCAGCCATGCCCGCTGCCACGTCGTGCTGCAATCGCTGCTGCTCATGAAGCACCGCCGAGATGTTGGCGGCGAGCACCAGCTGGGCACGATCGCACTCATCGGTCGCCATGGCGGCTTCGGTGTAGTAGCGGAACGCATTGTGCACGAGCGGCGCGACGGAGGCTGGCGGCACACCGACCTCCTTGAGCATCGCCTCGACGCCGTCGGCATCGGGGAGGCCCTGATCGAGCCGGTCGATGAAACGCACGAAGATCGGTGCGAGTTCGGAGTAGACGAGCGTGTTGCCGTGGGCGATGTGCTCGGCGACCACCGCGATGGCCTGTTCGGCGATGCGGTCGATGTGCAGGTCCTCGACGATGCGGGCAAGGCCCATCCAGCGGATCGTGCGGGTATGGCGGTGCGCCTTGTCCTTGCTGCGCGCCCGAAGGTGCTCGGCGTCGGCGAGGATCTCATCGACGAAACCCGGAAGCTCCTGGCCGCGGATCGACACACCGGCCGTGTTCGACGCCCACACCGCGAAGGTGCACCACGAGTGATCGGTCCCAAGATGGGCGCCGAGGCGCGTGGCGAGGTCGGCGTAGCTCTCGGTGATCCACAGGTTTCGGACTCGAGGGTCGACGATCGCCTCGATCGCTTGCGCTCCGCCGATCGTCAACGGTCGGTAGTCGCACTCGGCTGAGGTCGCCGGGGCCGTTTCCGTCGCGACCGGCGCGAGGTCCGCGGCGTCGAATTCGCCGCTTGGGGTCATGTTCAGGGGGTGGGATGTCGTGCTGCTCACACCCGAACCGTCGGAAGACGCGAGACGCTCTTTACCCCGTATGGATCATGGGGCCCAACCGGGGCACGAAAATGAGACGGCCGTCCCGGGCCTGGGTCAAGCGATGTCGAGCAGACCGTTCAGCCCAAGCGGGAGCCCTGGAACGGCCGAAGGAACTACCCCTCGCCGCGCGCCGTGTCGGCCTCGAGCATCGCCGAGATCTGGTCGTCCGTGCGGCCGAGTTCGGCAAGGATCTCGGCGGTGTGCTCGCCATGGGCTGGTCCGTGATGCGCGGGTTCAAGCCGCTCCCCGCCGTAGCGGGCCGGGGGCTTGACCCGGCGCATCGATCCCATACGCGGATGCTCGGCCACGTCGACGCTGTCGTTGGCCGCATATTGTGGGTGGTTGATGACCTCGTCGTACCCGAGCGGTCGCGCGGCAGGCACGTCGTTCTCGTCGAGCTTGGCCAACAGGTCGGCCGTCTCGAACTGGGACATGGTGTCCTGCATCTCCTCGCGTAGCTCGGCGATGTTCTGAATGATCTTCTCCATGCTGTCGAAGCGGGGGTCGGCGAAGAGTTCGAGCCGATCGATCGCGGTCATCAGGCCAACCTGTTGTGGCGGTGTCGCTGCGGACACCGTGACCCCACCGTCTGCGGTCGGCGTCAGGTCGTAGAGCAGTTCGCTGAGCGGCGCGTTATGGGCGACGTCGTCATCGAGCAGCGTCTCGTGCATGAAGCCGTCGGGGAAGAGGAAGTACAGCCCGGCGTCCATCATGGACAGATCGATGTGCTGACCCTCGCCGGACTTCTCCCGCACGTAGAGCGCCGCCGACACCGCTTGGCAGATCGTGTAGGCGGTGATCTTGTCGCACATCAGCGTGCGCATCATCTCGCGCTCGGGCTTGCCCTGGCCTTGCACCGCCCCGAACCCCGCGTGGCACTGGATGATCGGGTCGTAGGCCGGGGCGCTGCTCATCGGACCTTCCGTGCCGAAGCCGGTGACTGCGCCGAAGATCAGCCGAGGGTTGATCGAGCGCAGATGCTCGCTCCCGAGGCCGAGGCCGTCCATGACCCCTGGGCGGTAGTTGGTGAGCACGACGTCGGTTTCTGCGGCCAGTTCCTCGATCACCCGGCGACCGTCGTCGCTCTTGATGTCGAGTCGCAGAGAGCGCTTGCCGCGGTTGCAGTTGGCGAACAGTGCCGAGATTCCCGCCTTGCTCGACCCGAGGTAGCGCATCGGATCGCCGAGCTCGAGCGGTTCGACCTTGATGACCTCCGCTCCTTGCTCGGCCAGCTGCATGGCCGCGAACGACGCGGTCACCATGGTCGAGAACTCGAGGACCCGGATTCCTTCGAACGGCTTCATCTTTCCCCCTTGCCGACGACGTCGGCATCGGACCGAGACTAGGACAAGGTGGCGTGACGGTCCGCAGGAGCCCGGGC
Source organism: Actinomycetota bacterium (assembly GCA_039028435.1). Classification (GTDB taxonomy): domain Bacteria; phylum Actinomycetota; class Acidimicrobiia; order Acidimicrobiales; family UBA10347; genus UBA10347. The sequence continues at coordinate 26,909 of JBCCIC010000004.1, forward strand.
CGGCGCCCGCGGGGTGCGCTAGGTTGCCGCCGTGGATCGACGAGCTCGGCCGATTCTGCTCTTGACCTTCGTCAATGCGATCGGGGGCACACTGCTGATCCCGGTGCTGCCGTTCGTCGTGCGCGACCTCGGCTACAGCGACTTCGTCTTCGCCCTCCTGATCGCCATCTATCCCGCCGCACAGTTCTTTGCCGCACCGATCCTCGGCAGCTACGCCGACTACCGAGGTCGGCGCCCAGTACTGCTGGTGAGCCAGGCCGGAACCTTGGCGTCGTGGGTCCTGTTCGGCGCCGCGTACTACCTCGACGGCGGTGTCGCGCTCGGTGTCATCGCTGCGTCGCGGTTGATCGACGGGCTGACCGGGGGCAATGCCTCGGTCGCTGCGGCCTACCTGGCCGATGTCGTCGAGGAGGAGGAACGCACCCGTGTGTTCTCGCTGCAGGGAGCGATTGCCGGCGTCGCGTTGCTGATCGGTCCGGCGCTCGGGTCCTATTCGGCGGCGACATCGATCGGGTTCCTCGGCCCGGCGCTGCTGGCGATGGGCATTTCGGCGATCACGCTGTTCGCGATGTTCAGCGCGCTCGATGAGTCGCTCGATCCGGACAACGCGGCCGACGACTTCGATCCGAATCCCATCCATCAGTTGAACCTGATCGCCAAGGCGCGTGGTCTCACCGGACGCTCGGTGCTCGGCAAGCTCTTCTCCCTGCAGGCCGGCTTCACCCTGACCTTCGGCGGCTACACGACGATCCTGGTGCTTTGGTACGTGGATCAACTGGGCCTGACCGAAGCCGACGTCGGGCTCATGTTCCTGGCCGTCGGCGGCTTCCTGATCTTCAACGAGATGGTGTCGCTGCGGTTGATCGAGCGGGCGCTCGGCGACGTCAACACGATGCTGCTCGGACTGGCGCTGCTCCCGATCTCGTTGTTCTTCGTCCGGATTCCCGATTCGGTCACCGGGTTCTTGGTTCTGTCGTTCTTCGTGAACTTGAGCCTGGCGCTCATCATGCCCACGCTGCAGTCGGTGGTCACGCGAGCCGCGGACGAGCGGGAGGAGGGCGTGGTGCAGGGCATCAACACGAGCGTCGCTGCCGCCGCAGCTACCGCCGCGCCGATCATCGCCGGCGCCACCTATGACCTCGCGGGCGGGTCCACGACCATCCTGCTGGCGGCCGTGACGGCCGCGGGTTGCGCGGCGCTGGGCTTCGCCGGAGCGGGAAAGATCCGTGCCGCGGTCGGCGAGGAGGACATGGCGCCCGACTGGCACTGGCACCGAGACCACGGACCGTTCCATGCACTTGCGCACCGCCAAGGTGGCGGACGCCGCAGCTTTGCCTTGCACCTGCACGGCCGCGGCAAGGAACACCACGGGATGCGCTGACTAAGGCGCCGCCTCCGCGGTGACGGCCCGTTCGAGCGCCTCGGTGAACCGCCGGCGACCCGCTGCGGTCAGCGAGGGAAGCAGGAGCGTGAAGTGATGAGCGATCCCTCGCTCGATGTCGGGCCAGCCGACGTCGGTGCGCTGCTCCATCTCGCGGAGATAGTCCATCCAGTGCCGGCTGAGAATCCACAACGAGCGAGCGAGCAGGTCGAGATCGATCTCGAGATCGGTTCGGAACAGCCCTTCGGCGTCGATCCGCTCCACCAGCAGCCGACGTTCTTCGAGTGCTGCAACCAGGATCGGGCTCGGGGGCACGACCGCGTCAACCGCCTCGAAGATGCCCCGGTCGCGCATCAGGAACCGGTACTTCCACGTCATCTCCATGGCGAAGCGGAGCTGATGTACGTAGTCGTCGGCGAGGTCGCCCGCGACTGCGCCCGCTCGACCCGCCTCCATGTCGGCATAGGCACGCTCGCTGAGTCGCAGCGCGAGGTCGAGTTTCGTCGGGAAGTGGTAGGTGAGATTTCCCGGCGAAATGCCGATGTCGGCTGCCACCTCGGCCAGCGTGGTGGAGGCGTACCCATTCCGATTGAATCGGCGGAGGGCGGCATCGGCGATGCGCTCGGAAGTACTCACGGGCACTCAGTCTCGCCTGTGGTGATGGTCACGTTGCCACTCTAGGTTGTGTATCCTATTCTCTAGGTTAGACAACCTAGGAGCAACTCCATGAGCACGCAAGCGAGCAATCATCCAAGCCCCACCGCAAACCACTCCTGGACGGAGACCGAGACGGACAACGCGGCCTTGGTCGTCGAGTTCATCCACCTCCTGATGAACGAACACGACTTCGATACGGTCCGATCCCGCTTCGGATCGGGGACCTACACCCAACACAACCATGGGATCGCCGACGGCCTCGACGGCGTGATCGACACCGTCGGTGACCTCACCAAACGCTTTCCCGACTACTCCTACGAGATCAAGCACGTCACCGCCGATGGCGACGTGGTTGTCGTGCACTCGCATGCGACGCTCAAGGCCTCACATCGCGGCGACGATCGCAAGGGCTTCAACATCATCGATCGCTGGCGAGTTGCGGATGGTCAGCTGGTCGAACACTGGGATGCTGTGCAACCGATCGACCTGTTCGGCCGGCTCTACACGCTCTTCACCGGAGGGCGAGTCCGCAACGACAACGGCACGTACTGAGTGATTGCGGCGGGCGATCCACCGTCTGTTGCAGACTGGGAGCATGGAGGCCACGGCGTGATCGAGATCCCGACATGATCGAGATCCCGACATTGGTGGGTTCGGCGGTCCGGCTGCGTCCGATGACCCACGACGACGCCGCAGCGCTCGCCAACGCGTCGGCAGAGGACCGCGGCTCCTACTCACACACCTCGGTGCCGGACGGACTGCAGGGCGCATCGGACTACATCACGACCGCGCTGGAGCAGGCAGCGACCGGCTGGCGACTTCCCCTCGTGACCGAGTTCGAGGGCCGCGTCGTCGGGTCGACAAGCTTCCTCGCTCCCGAGATTTGGACGTGGGGGTCGGGCAGTGCGCACCAGCGAGACGGCGTGCCGGACGTGTGCGAGATCGGTGCGACCTGGCTTGCCGCGTCCGCACAACGGACCTCGTGCAACACCGAAGCGAAGTTGTTGATGTTGCGGCATGCGTTCGACGAGTGGAGAGTCCACCGGGTGTCACTTCGCACCGATGCCCGCAATGACCGATCGCGCGGGGCCATCGAGCGACTCGGTGCCCGGTTCGAGGGCGTCCGACGGGCGGATCTCCCCGGCACCGACGACACGGTGCGGGATTCGGCCTACTACTCGCTCCTCGCCGACGAATGGCCGGACGCCAGACGTGCGCTCGAGAAGCGCTTGTCGTAGCGACGTTCGCGACGGCCTACTCCGCCACCCAACCGTCGTCAAGCGGGCACAACTCGCCATCCTCGGGCAGCGATGTGCGGTAGGCGTCGAGTTCATCTCGCACGCTCTCGAGTTCAGCGATCTGGGCCGGCGTCGGTACCCCGTCAATCAGCACGGCTTGTAGACGATCGGCCAGGTCGACCATGTCCTGGTCGGCGTCCCGGTCGAGCCAGTGCGCCATCGACAGGTCCACGGCGTCCTGAATCAGGTCGACGAACGAGCTGTCGGCGCCATTCTCGATGACATCGTCGAGTACGAGCGCGAGCACCGCGAGGCTCGAGCAACGCAGCGCAGCGGCATTGCCGCGTCCGCCGAAACGCTCTGCATCGCTGGCGAAGTTGGTGAAGGCCTGGTCGATCGCGCTGCGCATCGCCCCCTGCGGCGTAAGGGTGCATGTCGAGCTCTCCCGGAATGGCTCGACCGTCTGGGCGACAAGCGTCGGTGCGAGGTCGATCGTCGTATCCTCGTCGCCAATCCCGGCCCGGACCTCGGCCACTGCCGCCGCCGTGTTGGCGAAGAACGTCTCGTTGATCTCGAAGATCTCGACCTCGTCCTCCGTCGGAGCGAAGCGCTGCGGGTCGGCGATAGCCGCGATATCGAGGGCGATCCGGTCTTCGAAGGCATCGAGGTAGGCCAAGCCGAGATCGCGATCGACCTCGTAGGTGAAGTCCTCGAGCGTCGCCGCGCCGACGTAGAGCGACACCTGGTCGTCGTCGAAGTACAACGCCACCGTCCGCTCCCAACTCTGCGTCAGCGCGCACTGGACCGCCTGCTCGCGACCGACGAGCTCGATGTACTCGGCCCACGTGGCAGAAGCCACTGGGTTCGGCTCCGATGTCGGTGTGGGCTCCGGTGTCGGCTCCGGCACGGGCGTGGGAGGGACCGGAGTAGGAGTCACGGCCGGCTCGCCGACGATGTCGACACCTGTTTCGTCGCCATCGCCGCCGGCGATCACCAGGATCCCGACGATCAGCAATATGACCGCAGCGGCCGCCAGGGGCCACCAGCGGAGATGCGGGAGTCGGGTGGAAGTCTCGTTCATCGGGAGGGCCTTTCCGTTCGATCCGGCGTCGGAATCCGTCGCAACCGAGACGTCGGGCAGTGCGAAGTCGACCGGTTCGCTCGTCTGGTCCAGGTCGCGGAAGTACGAGCGCAACTGCTGTTCGATGGGCATCGTCATTGCGCCACCCCCAGTTCGGAACGCAGGGTTCGCAGCCCGCGTTCGGCATGGTTCTGGACGCTCGTCTTGGCGATGTCCAGGAACTCGGCGACTTCCGACATGGTCCACTCGAAGCCGTAGAGGAGCGTCACGACGATGCGCTGCTGCTCCGGTAGCCCGGCGACGGCGGCCGGTAGCCCAGGCTCGACGTCAGGAGTCCGATCGACTGCGACGGGCGGAAAGACCACCCGCCGCGGGGCTACCGCCCGCCGAGCAAGGTTGCGAGCGACGCCATACACGTAGCCGACCGGGTTGGCCTTCTCGAGCACGTCCTCGAAGTTCTCCCACGCATAGGCGAGCGCCTCGGCGGTGACCTCGACCCCGACCTGTTGCCCGAATGCCGCCACGAGGGCTTGGCGCAGCCGGGGTTCGGCTTCGGTCGCCCACTCCTCGAAGCGGTGCTTCACCGCTCGGGCGGTGCTGCGTCGGGTCGTCATCACCTGTTAGTGCAGCGAACAACCGGTTCGTACCACAGGAACGGGAGATTTTCTTCTGCTCACCTGATCCACGCCCTTCCGTGGCGACGGTAGGTCAACTTCGACGGAGCGACCGCACTCCGACGCGCGAAGGAGGTCGCGGGGCGGACGTCACGCCCAGAACTCGGCGACGGCGGGTCCGTCGAAGTTGTGGAACCAGATCTCGGCGATCGTGTCGCCCTCGAGACGGGCGAGGTGCACGGTCAGATTGTCCAGCGGTGCTCGGCCGGCCCGGGTTGCGGTGATCCGGAAGTAGAGCGCTGCATGGTTGCGGCCGACCAGCGCGTCGATGAACTCGATGTGCTCGCCGTCGTTGGTCTTCGCCGCCGTTTCGAGCAGGAACGTGGCGAGGGCGTCGATCCCGTGCAGGTCGCCCACGGCTGGGATGTGGGCGACGACGTCGGGCGAAACGGCGTCGAAGACGTCGATCCAACGGCTCTCGGCCATCGCTCGGCCGACGTTCTCGAAGTGGGTGGACTGGGTGATCAGCGTTTCGTGCATGACCCGAACCTTAGTTATCGAATATTTCGATGTCAAAGTATTTTGTTCTGGAATATCATACGAAGATGCCCAGCGGTTCCGACCCGATCGAGCTCCTCGGCGAGCAGTGGCGCGGCGAGGTGCCCGATATCGACACGGCACCGATGGTCGCCGTCGCCCGGCTCAACCGCACCCGCGCACTGGTCATCAAGCGTGTCGAAGATGCCCTGGCCGAAGCCGGGTCGTCGATGGCGACATTCGACGTCCTGTCCTCACTGCGCCGCCAAGGGCCGCCCTACGAGATGAAGCCCTCGGCGATCGCGCGATCGATCATGCTGAGCGCCAGCGGCATGACCAACCGCGTGGATCAACTCGAAGCAGCGGGACTCGTGGCGCGTGTCGCCGATCCCACGAGCCGCCGCACCGCACCGGTCGCGCTGACCGACGACGGCGTCGCCGAGGCCGAACGCCTGCTTCGCATCGTCGTGCAGACCGAGCAAGACGCCCTCGCCGGACTCAGCGCCACCGAACGCGACACCCTCGGCGACCTCCTCGCCAAACTCGCCGCCACACTCGACGAGGCGGACTGAGCATTCAGGCCGGACCGGCAGGCGACCGGCACAGTTGGCAACGGTTGACCCGCGTCACCACCAGTTCTTCGTGGCCCGCTCGTCGACGAGCACGGCCAGACGCTCCATCAGATCGACGTCCATCTGACGGGTCAGATCGATCAGGTCAATGGGGATCCAGTTCTCCACGAGCAGGTCCAGAGGTCCGCGCTTCCACCAGTCGAAGTCGCGAATGGTCATCAACCTGCCGGTCGCCGGAACGCCGGCATAGGTCCCGTGGTGATGCGAGAACGGGACATCCCAGATCCCCCCGCACGCGTAGACGCCTTCGCCGATGAATCCCATCACGCGCCCCGCGTCGGCTTCGTTGCTGATCCCACGATCGCCGAAGCCATGCAGCCAGGGTCGTTGGTGGAAGTCCTCGAACTCCGAGAGGTCGGAGCAGCGGCCGATGCCCGAGTAGCCGTACCACTTCATGTCGCGCGACCAGTACTGCCACTGCTCCATCCGTGACATGTCGTCGCCGTCCCGGTCGCGCACATATCGCTCGAGGCCGCGACCCATGGCATCGACCAGCTGCAGCGTCTTCCGCCCGGCGAGCGGATCCTGCTCGGTGAGGAGGATGCCGTCGCCTGCCGCCGGACCGGGGATAGTGCCGCCATCGGCACCGGGTGAAGGCGGCAGCACCTCGTAGCCGGCCTGACGCATCACGGCGAGCACGTCGAACATCACATAGCTCTCGGCGATCTTGCCGTCACGCATCACGAAGAACTGCCCGAAGTACATGCTGGTCTTCTTGCCCGACGCCGGGATGCCGAGCCAGTCCTCGACGAAGGTTCCCGTCAAGAGGCCGCAGCCCGACACCCACTCGGTGCCATCGTCGTTGGAGTAGCGGGAACCCTCTCCCTCGACGCCGCCCATGAAGATGTGCGGTACGCGCTGCAGGTCGGGGAACGAGCGGAGGAGCGGTTCCCAGACATCGACGATGAGGGCGTCGACACCATGCACACGATCGATCGGCGCCGAGCCATTCCAGTCGACATCGTGGTGCACGGCAGCGCTGATGACTTCGCCGACCTGGTCGTTCGGAACATGGTTCAGCTTCTGCCAGAAGTCCCACACCGCGGCCTTGTTCGATTGGTTGGTCGTGGCCGCGCTCATGTGACCGGTGATGCGGAGCCGAGGACGCAGAACTCGTTGCCCTCGGGATCGGCCATCACGACCCAACTGGCGTCGCCCTGGCCGATGTCGACCCGGGTCGCACCCATCGCCAGCAGGCGCTCGACCTCTGCGGACTGGTCATCAGGGCGGAAGTCGAGGTGCACGCGGTTCTTGCCGGCCTTGGCATGGTCGACCTGCAGGAACAGCAGCCCCGGCACTTGCTCGGGCGCAGGCCGGATCTCGAAGACCGGCGGGTCGTCGTCGACGATGACCCAGCCAAGCGCCTCGGCCCACCACCTGCCGAGGCCTGCTGGATCGCTCGCCTCGACCGTCGCTTGTTCCCATTCGAGGGCCATTCGTTGCTCCGTTGCTCCGGGGACGCGCAGATGTGATCTCGCGCAAACCGACCTAGCGACGCGGAAGGAGGGGGATTCGAACCCCCGGGACCCGCAAAGGCCCAACGGTTTTCAAGACCGTCGCAATCGTCCGCTCTGCCATCCTTCCGTGGCCGATTTTAGCGAGGCGAGATCGCGCCGAGACCCGATACAGTTCCCCTACTTCCGAATCGACGTCGGCCCGCCGATCGAGACGAGGAACCAGGAGAGGTGGCCGAGTCAGGTTGAAGGCGCATCCCTGCTAAGGATGTAACGGGGCAACCCGTTCGAGGGTTCGAATCCCTCTCTCTCCGCAACCACACCGGCAGCGAATTCGAGGCCCAAGTCGGCCCCGGCATCGCTACCCTGTGGGCGCTGCGCTCGTAGCCCAATTGGATAGAGCATCTGACTACGGATCAGAAGGTTGGGGGTTCGAGTCCCTCCGAGCGCGCTGAACACCACGAACAACGAAGCCCCCGCAGCTCCTCGGAGCGGCGGGGGCTTGTTCGTTCTCTGGGTTCGTTCTCTGGCAGGTCGTCGCGACCGCCCGACCTAGGCGACGGCGGCCGGAACCTTGCGGCGACTCGCTCGCTCCATACGACGCTCGAAGTGCTCGGCCCGCTCGATCAGGTCCGGCACCATGGCCATCAACTCCGCCTGGGCCTGCGCACCCACGGGTGACAGGCCGGTGATCTGGTCGATCTTCCAGTGACGCAGCAGCGGTTCGACGACGTTCTCGGCGTGGATACGCAGGTTGTAGATACCGAGCTTTGCCATCCGTGTGGCCCGACGAGCGAAGCCAGGGATGCCGATGCCCGGCATGGCGAAGTCGTTGAGCACCCGGGCCAGCGCGGGCAGGACGAGGTCGGGATTCTGCGCCAGCAACTCGGTGGTCACGCCCCGATAGAAGATGAAGTGGTGGTTTTCATCGCGGGCCACCTTGGTCATGATGGCGTGCGCGTGCTCGCAGTCGGATTTGACGCCGGCGTTGCGATGGCTGATCCGAGTCGCCAGCTCCTGGGCCGACGTGTAGCAGAACATGTCCACGATCGTGTTGAAGTCGCCGAACCAACCGGTCTCGACGGTCGCCATCCGCTGATCCTCGAGCAGCTGCGGATCGCAGTTGCGGGTCACCATGAGGTACGAGCGCATGGCGATGGCGTGTTGGCCCTCCTCGGCCGTCCACAGCCGGGACCATGCCGTGAGGGGTGAATCCTCGTCGAACCACGGCTGGAACAGCGAGTAGTAGTACGGCAGGTTGTCCTCGGTGAGCAGGTTGACCACGAGCGCGTCCGAAACCTCGGGCTGCAGCGAAAGGTCAGACGGCTGCCAGGGCTGGTCGACGAAATTGCGACCCTGTTCCCACGGCACGAGGTCCTGGAAGTACCAGTGATCGCGACGCTCGCGATGGTCGTCCATGAGCTGCTGGATGGTTGGCTCGACACTCTTGACGAGTTCGAGCGCTTCGGCTGCTGTCGACACGTGGTGATCCCAGTCTTCGGTGGTGCACGCCTCGTCCCGGGGCGCACGGATTTAGACACGGTAATGACGCCGAGGGTTACTTCTTCGTCGCGGATTCATCAAGCCGCAACAAATCAACGGTGGCGTAGCCTTCCGGAGTGACCTCGACCGCCGCTCGCAACAAGGCAAACCCACTGGCGGGACGCTCCGAAACGGGGCTCGGATTCGTCGGCGCAGCCATTGCGGTCACGGCCTGGGGAAGCTCCGGTGTCATCGTCAAGTGGATCTCGATGGGCGCCCTCGCGATCATCGTCTATCGCTTCGCGTTCTACTCGATCCTCGTTGGCGGGCTCCGGGCGCTGCAAGGCCAACCACTCACGTGGTACGCCTTCCGTCGATCGATCCTGGGTGGGCTTCTGCTGGCGGCCGACGTCGCCTTCTTCTTCACCGCGGTCAAGGTCACGAGCGTCGTCAACGCGACGATCATCGGTTCGCTCCAGCCACTGTTGCTGACCGCCTATGGCGTACGGTTCCTCGGCGAGCGGGTCGAGCGCCGCGATGTCCTGCTGGGCGGGCTCGCGCTTGCTGGTGCCATCGTGATCGTGGCCGCGGGCGGCAGCGCCGAAGAATCCAACATCTGGGGCGACCTCGCGGCGCTCGGTGCACTCACTGCGTGGTCGTCGTACTTCGTCGTCGCCAAGAAGGTCAACGCCGAGATCGCGCCCACCGACTTCACCATCTCTGCGGCGATCATCGTCGCGCTGGCCAACGTGCCACTGGCCCTCATCTTCGGCCAGTCACTCGCGTGGCCGTCTACCAGCGACGCCCTCTGGGTTCTGCTGATGGCCATCGGTGCTGGGGTGCTCGGCCACAACCTCATGAACTGGTCGCTGCCGCGCATTCCGCTCTGGCTCGGCTCGACCTTCACGCTCTTCGTGCCCGTGGTCAGCTCCACGCTCGCGTGGGTCTTCTTGGATGAAGCACTCAATGCCTGGCAGATTTTCGCCATGGCGGTAACGGTTGGTGCGCTCGGGCTCCTCGTCCTCTTTCAAACCCAGACCGAGGACACAGTCGACGAGGACATAGCCGAGGAGGACACGGCCGACGGGGCCGCAGCCGGAGGCGTCGCCCCGTGACACCCACGGGCCGTGCGGTCGAACGCGCCGTCACGGCCTTCCGAGATCGGTTCGGCGACGACCCACCCGTGCTCGTCCGCGCACCCGGGCGGGTGAACCTGATCGGCGAGCACACCGACTACAACGACGGCTTCGCCATGCCCATGGCTCTGCCGTTCGACATTGCGATTGCCGCCAAGCCGGTTCTGGGCACCGAGATCATCGCGCACAGCGAGGGTTTTCCCTCCGCCGTCATCGATCTCGCGAGCAATGCGAGTGTCGAAGACGGTTGGGCCGCATACGTGCATGGCGTGACCCACATTCTCGAAGCGTCACATCAGCCGACGCATGCATGGCACGGCTGCATCGCCAGCGACATTCCTGCCGGCGCCAGCCTGTCTTCGTCGGCTGCGCTCACCATGGCCGCAGGGCTCACCACGTTGGCCGCGGGCGCCCACACCATCGACCCGGTCGAGCTCGCCCTGATCGGACAGCGGGTCGAGAACGAAGTCCTGGGCATGCCGTGTGGCAACCTCGACCAGCTCGCATCGGTCTCCGGTCGGCCCGACGCGGCGATGCTCATCGACTGCCGATCGCTCGAGATCGCCAGCGTGCCACTACCGGCGAATACGTCCATCGTCGTGATGGACACCGGCACACGACGCAAGCTGGTCGACAGCGAGTTCGCCGCCCGCCGCGCGACCTGTGAACGAGCGGCGGCGGAACTTGGGGTCGACGCGCTTCGCGACGCGACGATCGACCGGCTCGCGGAACTCGACGACACACTCCTGGTGCGGCGCGCACGCCACGTCATCTCGGAGAACGACCGCACCCTGGCGGCCGCGGAGGCCGCTCGAAACGGCAACGCTGTCGAGCTGGGCAGGCTCATGTCGGAAAGCCACGCCAGCCTGCATCACGACTTCGAGGTCACCGGCCCGGCCACCGATGCCATCTCTCGCCTTGCCCAGACGCTTCCGGGCTGCTTCGGCGCGCGCATGACCGGGGGCGGGTTCGCCGGCGGCGCAGTGGCCCTCGTCGCCACCGACGCGGTCGAGGACTTCGTCGATGCGATGACCCGACAGTTCGAGCCGCCGACCGCGCAGCCGGCAGTCGAACCGGTGCGCTACTGGCCCGTACACGCGAATGCGGGGGCCGAAGTCCTCGCCGCGGCGTCACACGACTGACGACACCGGTGCGGGATTCGGCCCCCGATCGAAGGTTGTCGGGCTGAACCGACGAAGCGCTAGGCCTCGGCCGGCGCCTCCTCGGGCGGGCAGCGGAGGACCTGACCGGGGAAGATGAGGTCGGGATCGGTCAACATCGGCTTGTTGGCCTCGAAGATCAGCATGTACTTGTTGCCGTCGCCATAGGCCTTCTCGGCAACCGCCCAGAGGGTGTCGCCGGCCTCGACGGTGTGAAAGGTCGCCTCGGGTTCGGGCGCAACGACCTCGATGTCCTCGTCGACGCGGCCTACGCCCTCGCAATTGCCGATGGCGAGAATGACCTTCTCGCGGGTCTCCTGATCGCTGGCGATGCCGTCGATGTAGGCGGTGCCATCGTCGAAGCGGACCTCGATGTCGTCGTCTTCATCGACCAGACCGAGATCAGCGATGTACTGCTCGATCTCGACGGCCTTGCGGTACTCCGCGGCACGCTCGCGGCCTTCGGCTACGCGACGCTCACGGCGGGCAGCCTTGCGAGCTTCGATCGCTTCAGCGCGCGCCTTGGCAGCGTCGTCCTGGCGCGCCTTTTGCTCCTTGCGCTTCTCCATCGCCTCGGCGGCCATCTTCTTCTGCGCCTCGAGTCCGCGCTGGACCGCCTCGTCGGCAGCCTCCTTCTCGCGTTCCTCGGTGCTCTTGCCAATACCGATCTTGGCACCCGCATTGCGGACGAAATCGAACACACCCATGGGACAACCTTCTTTCTCTCAACATCCCCCGGCTCTGTGGAACCGGCGAGACAGTATGACGCACTTTGGCCGCCGTGTATTCCGAACGACGCAATTTCGTGCTCGACATCTCGACGATGGGTTTGCGGTCCAGCCCCTCGGAACGGCAAACCGGTCCTACCGCCATAACGTTGTCTCGTGGCTCCATCCGTGCTCGATCGAGTGAAGCGACTGATCGACGCGCCGATGCGCGCTGCGGTCAACACGCTCGACGAGAACCTGCGGATCCCGGCCGCCTACCACCTCGGCTGGTCCGACGCCGAGGGCCATCCGGTGACGATCGGCGCCGGCAAGGGCATTCGTGGTGCGTTGGCGGTGCTCGGCTCCGAGTCCGTCGGCGGATCCGCAGTCGACGCGATTCCCGGTGCGGTGGCCGTGGAACTCATCCACAACTTCTCATTGATCCACGACGACATCATGGACAACGACCGCACACGGCGCCATCGCCCGACCGTCTGGGATGTCTTCGGTGTGGGCGACGCCATCATCGTCGGCGACGCGATGCACGTGCTGGCGTTCCAAGTCCTGCTGGCTGCCGAGGTCTCACCCCGATCGATGGCGGCAACGGCAAGGCTCGGCCGCGCCACGGCCGAGATGATCGCCGGCCAGGCCCAAGATGTCGCCCTCGACCGAGCCTCGACCGCAACCCTCGACGAATGCCTGCAGATGGAAGCCAACAAGACTGGCGCCCTGCTCGCCCAGTCCGTCGCCATCGGTGGTGTACTCGGAGGAGGCGACGATGGCGCCATCGACGCGCTGGAGCGCTACGGGGCCTCGCTCGGCATTGCGTTCCAGGCCGTCGACGATGTGCTCGGTATCTGGGGGGATCCGGCCAAGACGGGCAAGCCGGTCGGCAACGACCTCCGCGAGCAGAAGAAGTCGATGCCCATCGCCGTGGCCCTCGACGCGGGCGGGGAACTCGGGCGGGCAATCTCACTTGCGTTCAGCGATGAGCTCAGCGATGAAGAGATCGCCGAGCTGACCCGTCAACTCGAGGCCGAGGGCATGCGAGAACGGGTCGAGGAGATCGCGGCGTACCACCTCCGCGATGCGCTCGACGCGCTCGACCACCCAGGCCTCGATGCGGCCGGGCGCGAACAACTGCGCGAGCTGGCCCACTTCGTCGTCGACCGCTCCGGCTGACGCACTCCGCGGCGCGGTCCAGCGCCCTTGGTCGTCCAAGAATCGGCGCTCCACCGTCATCTCCCGCGCGCCCGCGGCTCAGCGAAGGCTTGGCGGCGCGGTTCAAGCGCCCGGTGACGGTCCTGGAAACACCGGCGAAACACGTCCGAAGCGGACCGTTCACACCGCGCGAACAGGACCGAAACACCGCGTTCGTAGCTTGCGCAATCGGAGGCCTCCGCAGACGCGCCGGCCCAGGGAGGAAACATGAAACGCAAGTTCTTCGCGGCAGCCATTGGCGCCGCGGCATTCGGTCTGTTGCCGGCGACGCCAGCGCTGGCCCAGGACGCCCTCGAGGCCGAGACGGTCCAAGCCGTCCTCGACAACATCTGGCTGTTCATCGCCGGCATCCTCGTCTTCCTGATGCAGGCCGGCTTCGGTCTCGTCGAGGCGGGGCTCACCCGAGCCAAGAACGTCGCCAACATCATGGCGAAGAACATGGCCGACATGTGCATCGGTGCGCTGGCCTTCTGGGCCATCGGCTACGGCTTCGCCTACGGCAGCGACACGCTGCTCATCGGTACGGACGCCTTCTTCCTCTCGGGCTTCGGCGCCGGCGACTTCGATGGTGGGAACAGCGGCTACACGCCCTTCTTCTTCCAGGTCGTGTTTGCGGCCGCAGCGGTGACGATCGCCTCCGGCGCCATGGCCGGTCGAACCAAGATCACCGGCTACCTGATCTTCGCCGCCGTCATGACCGGCTTCATCTACCCGGTCGTCGTCAAGTCGTTCTGGCAGGGCAACGGTGTGCTCAACAAGATCGGCGTCGGTGACGCACTCTTCAGCGACTTCGCCGGTTCCACGATCGTCCACTCGACCGGTGGCTGGGCGGCACTGATGGGCGCCTATTTCCTTGGGCCACGCATCGGCAAGTACGACGAGGACGGCAAGCCACGGGCCATCCCGGGTCACAACATCGCCTACACCGTGATCGGTGTCTTCATTCTCTGGTTCGGCTGGTTCGGCTTCAACGCCGGCTCCGAGCTCGCCGCCGACTCGGTTGTGATCCGGGCCGGTGTGACCACCCTGCTGGCTGCCGCGGCCGGTGGTATGGCGGCCTGCTTCACGATGTGGATCAAGGCCGGGTTCTATGACGTAGCGATGACGGCGAATGGCATCCTTGCCGGCCTCGTTGCGATCACCGCCGGTACCGGCGCAATGACACCGTTCGGGGCGGTCGTCAGCGGCGCTATCGGCGGTGTGATCGTGGTGTTCAGCGTGTTGTTCTTCGATCGCATCCGCATCGATGATCCCGTCGGCGCCATCTCCGTCCACGGCATCGTGGGCATCTGGGGCACGCTGGCCGTCGGCCTGTTCGCCCGCTACGACGACGCCTTCCTCGGGCGTGACGACGCCGGCCTGTTCTACGGCGGCGGCATCGAGCAGCTGCTCACCCAGGCCATCGGCGTCGTCATCGTCGCCGCCTGGGTCCTCGCCACGAGCGGCCTACTCTTTGCCGGCCTCAAGGCCGCCGGCCTGTTGCGAGTTCCGGCCGAAGAAGAGATGGCTGGCCTCGACGTCAGCGAGCACGGCTCGGCCGGCTACGGCGCGGAGCAGCCCTACGCCTAACCCTCTCTGCGATTCCCTTCGGTAGGCCGGACCGCCACCCTCCACTGGAAGCGGGTCGGCCAGTCGATACCGACACGGTTCCCGCCGGGTGACCGCACGCTCCCCTGTGCGTCGCACCCGGCGGGAACGTTGTCGTTTTGCGCGGCGGTCGACGTCTCGACTGCGCTGGGCTACTCGGACCTGCGATCGAGGAAGCTGTACACCTCGACCAGGTCCACGCCCGGGAAGCGCTTGAACGGCTCTCGGGCGGCCGGCAGGCCGGACAGGATGTGGCTACGATCCCGCGCGGAAGGCCAGGCCACCGTCGACCAACGCTGACGCTGGGACGGATGCGGCTCACGGCAACACGCTGGATCCGGACACTGCGAGACCGTGCGCCGGGTGGTGTCGCTTCCCCGGAAGTACTTCGCCTGGCGGGCGTCGGTGCCCACCGTGATCGCGTGGTGCGGTGACCGGTCCGTCTCCACATAGGTCACACACCAGAACTCGCCGTCGGACGTATCGGTCCACTGGTAGTGGAGCGCATAGGCGTCCTCGGAGTGGAACGCCTGGCGCGTGCCGAACTCGCGGCACAGCCGTTGACCCTCGACCCCGCCGAACGGGTCGATCGGCAACGGCAAGTCGTCGTTCTCGTAGGCCTTCCACACGACACCTTCGTTGTCGCTTCGCATGAAGTGCAGCGTGATATCGAGATGCTCGGTCGCCAGGTTGGTGAGCCGATGACCGGCCATTTCGTAGGAGATGTAGAAGAGTTCCTTGATGTCCTCGACCGAGATGTCGCGGGCCTCCTTGGCCTCCTGCAGATGCTCGACGGCTGCAGCCTCCGGGGCCAGCACCGCGGCGGCGAAGTAGTTCGACTCGACCCGCTGACGCACGTACTCCAGGAAGTTGTCGGAGTCGCGGTGACCGAGCACGAAGTGGCCCAGTGTCTGGAGGACGACCGAGCGGGCGTTGCGCGTCGTCAGGTCGTCGCGCTGGGGGATGTAGATCACCCGGTTGCGCTGGTCGGCGACCGACCGGGAACTGCTCGGCAAGTCACGAACCCGATCGATGCGGAAGCCACAGTTCTCGGCCAGCGCCACCAGCATCCGCTCGCTGACCGGCCCTCGGCCCGGGTAGCCGACCTCGGCGAGCATCTTCGCTGCGAGGTCCTCGATCTCGCCGAAATAGTTGTTGCGGGCTCGCATCTCGGCCCGCATCTCGACATTGGCCCGCCGATCATGATCGCCGTCGCGCTCACCGGCACTGTCTTCGGCCGAACAGAGCGCCGACCACAAGCTTGCGATGTGTTCCAGTGCGCTGTCGCTGGTCTTGGCCGTCGGCTTGAACTCGGGTAGACCGAGTTCGAGATAGCGCGGATCGTGTTGCGCGCGGATCACGCCGATCTCCAACTCATCGCGCTGCGTGGGGGCTTCCTCGACCATGAGGTCGCCAGAGGTGCATCCGAGCGCAGCCGCGAGTTCGCCGAGCAGTCCGATCCGGGCCTCGACGTGTCCGTTCTCGAGCTGGGAGAGATACGAGGTCGGCCGATCGACCTTGGCACTCACGTCGTCGAGCGTGAGCCCGGCCTCCTTGCGGAAGAAGCGGATGCGGCGTCCGAGCAACAGCGGGTCCATCGCCCGAAAATAGCGCCAATTTGTCGCCTTGCGGGAAGAAGCCCCCATTCGGGTCCCCAAGATCGTCAGTTCTTTGTAATCGGGGTGGATTTGATGTGGTTTGGGCCCACCCTGGCGGGATGACCGACGCACCGCTGCTCCACATCGCACCACGCCGCGACTGGGAAGCGGTCACCGACCGTCCTGATGGGCGCTATCGCGACCCGTCCCTCGATTCCGAAGGCTTCATCCACCTGTCGACGGTCGAGCAGGTGCTGATCCCGGCCAACGAACGATTCGCCGGACGTACGGATCTCGTCCTGCTCGTGATCGACCCCGGCCGCGTGCCATCGCCCGTCGTTTTCGAGGATTGCTACGAGACCGGCATCGCCTTCCCGCATCTCTACGACGCACTCCCGGTCGCCGCCGTCACGGCAGTGCTTGCCTTCCCACCGCAGGCCGATGGCACCTTCGCCCTTCCGCCGGCACTCACACCCTGACCGATCCGCGGGTCAGGACGGTCAGCAACGACCGCTTCAACCCGCCAATCCATGCGCGACCACGATCGGCGGCTCGGGACGCCCGTAAGTGGCCGGCTGGACCTGCCAATCCTCCCAAGACAGCACCGTCAGCGTTCACGAGCCGTTCACCCCGAAATCCGGGCGAGGGTCGAGGCCGAGGTTTACGCTCGAAGCATCGGCGCCCAACCAGATTCAACGCAGGCAGTTGCCACCTACGTCCTCGACACGTCGGTCCTGCTGAGCGATCCGTCCGCCCTCTTCCAGTTCGAGGAGAACCGGGTGGTGATTCCGCTCGTCGTGCTCACCGAACTGGAGGCGAAACGCCACCATCCCGACCTCGGCTGGGCCGCTCGGCATGCGCTGCGATCCCTCGAAGCGATCCGCATCGAGCACGGGCGAATCGACGAGCCGGCGGTGATCAATGACCGCGGCGGCTCGATCCGCGTCGAGCTCAATCACGTGCATCTCGACTCGATGCCCGAAGCTTTCCGCGACGGCACCAACGACGAACGCATCCTGAGCGTCGCCAAGAACCTGGCCGACGCGGGGGAACACGCCGTTCTCGTGACCCGCGATCTGCCGATGCGCCTCCGGGCGTCGGTGCTCGGGTTGGCGGCCGACGAGTACCGAACCGAGTTCGCGTCGGACCCCGGGTGGACGGGCGTCGTCGACTTCGCGGTCGAACCGGCCGACATCGACCGCCTGTATGCCGATGGCGAACTCAAGCTCGAGGAAGCCCTGGAGGCGCCGGTCCACACCGCCTTCCGCCTCACCGCGGGCCAACAATCAGCCATCGGCCGCATGCATACCGACCGGCTGATCCGCCCACTCAGCACGATGTCGCTGTTCGGTATCCGTGGACGCAACGCCGAACAACGCATCGCCCTCGACCTGCTGGCCGACCCGAGTATCGGCATCGTCAGCCTCGGCGGGCCCGCCGGCACGGGCAAGAGCGTGTTGGCGCTCGCCGCGGCCCTCGAGTCTGTCGTCGAGCGCCAGGCCCAGGAGAAGGTGCTCGTCTTCCGTCCACTGTTCGCCGTCGGCGGCCAGGATCTCGGCTACCTCCCCGGCGACGAGTCGGAGAAGATGGCGCCGTGGGCTGCTGCGGTCTACGACGCCCTCGGCGCGATCTGCTCGGCCGAGGTGCGCCGCGAAATCGAGGCGCGCGAGCTGCTCGAGGTGCTGCCGCTGACCCACATCCGCGGTCGAAGCCTCAACGACGCCTTCGTCATCATCGACGAGGCACAGAACCTCGAACGCGGCGTGCTGTTGACCGCGCTGTCACGCCTCGGCGAGAACAGCCGCGTGGTGCTGACCCACGACATCGCCCAACGCGACAACCTGAGGGTTGGCAATCACGACGGCGTGGTCTCGGTAATCGACGCGTTGCGGGGCCAGGAGCTCTTCGCCCACGTCGCCCTCCGCAAGGCCGAGCGAAGCGCCATCGCCGCACTGGTGACCGAGCTCCTCGACGACAGCCACACCCGCAACCTGCGCTGAACGCTCGCGGATCACGCGGGGTTCAAGCCCGTTCGGGCAGGCGCGCGCCGGCACGAGCCTGCACACTACGACGATGGATCGCGTGGTGGTCATCGGGCATGGTGCGTTCACGGTGGCGATGTTCGGGGTGATGCTCGCCGTCCAGTTGGTGATCTATCCGCAGTTTCGCGAAGTCGCTCCCGCCGAGTTCGCGTCGTACGCCGCCGCGCACGCAAACCGGATCGTCCTCCCGCTGGCGCTCCTCGCGCCGTTCGAGATCGGCTTTGCGGCTTGGCTGTGGCTCCAACCTCCCGATGGCGTATCTCGACCGCTCGCGCTGGTGTCCGGTCTCCTCCTCGTCGTCGCATGGATCGCGACCGCCGTCTGGTTCGCGCCGATGCACGGGCGGTTTCAGGACGAGTACGACCGCGGACGCGTCGACCAGCTGATCACCACCAATTGGATTCGCACCGCGCTGTGGGCCGCCCGTGCGGGGTTCGCGGTGTGGTTCCTGAACGCGGCGTTGCGCAGCTCGCCAACCGCCTGATCACCGACTGGCTCGGCGCTGAGTCGGAGATCATCGCGAGCGGCGCAGCAGTCGTCGCCTCCTCGTGCCGCCGATCTCGAGCGCCCACCGGTTGACCGGGCGGATGACTGTCTCGGTCTCGAGCACCAACAGTGCGACCTCGTGTGCGTCGGCATAGTCGAGCGCGGGCGCACTGAACCCCGAGGTGGAGATGACCGCCGGCCGTCGATCCGCATCGAGCGCGGCGCCGACGATCTGCTGCACAGCCGGTCGCCCGACCGGGCGCGCCGTGTGCTTGACCTGAACCGCCCAGTCGCGACTCAGAACGTCGATGCCGCCATCGGCCCCGGCCACGGTCAGCGCAACGTTGCGACACCCCTGACGCGACAGCCACGCGGCGGACCACCGCTCAGCCTCCTGCCAATCGAGGGCCGACCCGGAACGCGCTCGGCGAACGAACCGCACCAGCAGCCAGAACACGCCGAGTGCCCCGATCAGGCCGACGATCGCCATCGCCCGACGATCAGCCGCTCCCACCACAACCAGCGTAAGCATCGCCCAGATCCACCACGGGGCGCGACGAGCGAGCCGAATCAGGCGCCACAAGCGGTGGCGACGACGCGAAGCCATCAACCGAACGGAGCCATCAACCGAACGACACCATCAAGCCAGGCGGGCCAGGCGCACGGTTTGGCGAACCCGGGCCATGGCTTCGGGGAGATCGCGGACCGAACGCTCGATGGCGCCGCCGCTCTTGAGGAACACGAAACGGCATTCCGCGATGGGCTGGTCAGTCGCTTGCTCGAGCGCCACGGCGTAGGCGGCAGCTTGGAGCTCATAGGTGTGGAGCTTGGCGTCGATATCCGCCTCGCTGCGGATCGAGTCCGTCTTGTAGTCGACGACGATCAGACCGGACGTGCCCTCGATCAAAAGGTCGACGTAGCCCTCGACGATCCGGTCGTCGAGGGGCGCGGCCACGAACAACTCCTTGTGGTGGGTGTGCTGCGCCGCCAACGCGACCGCGTCGCTTTCGAGCGCAGCGCGGACCAACTGACCGACGACAAAGGCGTGCTGTGGGATCGAGAAGGCGTGGGCTTGTTGCGCAACGATCTCGTCGAGCGCTCCGCCCGTCGCAGGGTTGCCGAGATCCACGAGCTCCAACGCGCCGTGAACAGCCGAACCGATCGCAGACCCAATGCGACCCTTGCGTCGCTCCACGACGCCTTCGTCGGGCTGATCGGCACGATCGTCATCCTGCTCGACGGGGCCTGAATCGCCAGCCGAGCCAGCCATCCCATCAATGGCTGGCGTCGATTCGTCGGCTTCGGCCTGGAGGGCGGCCTTGGCCACACCCGTGGCCGACAGGACCCGTGTCTCGCGGAATCGATCGAGCAGTGCTTCGCGGCGCGCCCTCCACTCGTTGCGGGCGTCGAGGGCCAGGCCGAGCTGGGCCGGGGGAGGCGGTGCCGACGGGCGGTCGTCGACCAGCTCGTCGAGGTCGACGTCGCGCACCAGTGCCGAGCGATCGTCCTGGAAGGCCTGCCAGAAGATGCCGCCGTAGGTCTTCTCGGTCTGACGCTGATGGTGATGGCAGGACACGATCAGGTGGTCTCGGGCGCGGGTGGCGGCGACGTAGGCCAGGCGCATCCGCTCGTATTCGTCCATCTCGCTTTCGAGGTCGGCGCGCGGCTCGTGCCGCATCGTCTCGGTACCGCCCCGAATCCGGATCTCCGGGGGCTCGACGTCGTGCCACAGCACGCTCACGCCAGGGCGATTCCGCTGCATCAGCGTGGTCATTCCCGACAGGATCGTGATCGGAAATTCGAGTCCCTTCGATCCGTGAATCGTCTGGATGCTGATGGCGTCTTCGTCGGTCTCGGGCAGCAGGGGCTCGTGCACTCGGGCCATCGACCCGGACTGCAGGGCGGCCCACTCGGTAAAGGCCCGCAGTCCGCCAGGGCTGCTCTCCTCGAACGCCCGCGCTTGTTCGACCAGGAAGCGCAGGCGGCGCCAGACATCGGTGGGCCGACTGGCTCCAAAGGCAAGCATCGCCGCCTTGCGCTCGCGCAGCAGCCGCTCGAGCAAGGCCGAGGGAGTGAGGAACCAGCCCTCTCGCCACAACGCATGGAGATGCTCGAAGGCCAGCGCGACCGGATGGTCGGCGCCGATCGTGTCCGGCCGGCTCGAACGGATGTCCCAGCGGCCACCGGCCCGCTTCCACATGAACAGATCGACGTCGCTACACGCGTAGAGCGGTGACCGCAGTGCCGTGACCAGGCTGATCGCATCGGCGGGGTCGTCGATCGACCGAATTGCGGCGAGCGCGTCGACGACCTCCTGCGTGTCGTAGACCAGGGTGCCGGTGGCGATGCGATAGCTGATCGACGCGTCATCGAGCGCCGCTTTGAGAAACGGCAGCGAGGTGCGAGTTGGTAGCAGCACCGTGATGTCGCCCAGGCGCGGCCGTCGCGGCTTGCGCTTGCCCGAGGGAACGATCGGGAACTCGTCGGGACTGTCGAGGATGGCGCGAATCGCCCGTACGACGTCGTCGGCCTCGACGGCGCGCAGCTCGGCCGATCGGATCTTCGGGTTCTCGTGGGGACCGCCGAGCAGGATCGGTCGGTGCCGAGTATCGATGTCCTGATCACCATCGCGATTCGCGTGCAGGGCCATGTACTGAGGCTGGCGTTCCGGCTTCTCCTCGGCCATGACCGAGCCGAAGAGCGCATTGACCCACTCGACGATCGGCTCGACGGTGCGAAAATTGGTCGTCAACTGGTGCGCGCCGCCCTCGCCGGCAAAGCGGTCGCGTGCCCGCAGAAACAGACCGATGTCGGCTCGCCGGAAGCGGTAGATCGACTGCTTGGGGTCGCCGACGAAGAAGAGCCGACCCGGCTCGACGGCCAGATCGGACCAGCCGCAATCGGTCACGTCGGCGGCGGAGGTCGCGATGAGTACCGCGAGCTCGATCTGGATCGGGTCAGTGTCTTGAAACTCGTCGAGCAGGAGGTGGGTGTAGCGGTCGTGCAGCGAGCGACGCGCCTCGGGGTTCGTGCGCAAGAGATTCCGGGCCAGCACCAGGAGGTCGTGGAACTCGAGCCCGCCCTCGTCGCGGCGCGCCGTCGCAGCTGCGACGGTTTCATCAGCCACGAGCGCCGCCAGCTTGAGCAGCACCTGGTCGACGATCGGCTCGAGGGCAACACCAATGGCCTCGTTGACCGCGACGATGTCGTCCTTGACCTGATCCTTGCGACCGTCCCACCCGAGCTTGCCGCCGCCTCGGCTCTTGCCCCAGCCCTTCTCGCGCCGCTTGTTGGCGAGCAACCGGAGCTTGCGATGGTCGTCGTCGATGTCGACGATCGCCTGCATCTCGGGAACGATCCGACGGAGATGATGCAGCAGCTTGTCGGCGGGATCGACACATTCGGGGATCCAGCCGGCGAGATGCGCAACCGCATCGTCGAACGGAGCGAAGTCCATCGGAGGCAGCACGCCGCCGGCTCGCGCCCGGACGGGCTCCAGTCGATCCCAGTTCTGGTTGAACTCGACGGCAACATCGCGCAGCGTGGTGTGTCCGGGGTAGCGCGGCTCAAGCGCGATGTCGAGCGATGTCGCGGTGATCAACAACTGCTCGTGGGCCAGGTCGTCGTAGAGCGCGTCGACGAATCGCTGCCAGCGGTCCTCGTGGGCCAACTGGGAGGAGACCTCGTCGAGCACCCGGACCCGAGGGGGCAGCCCTGCACCCACCGAGAACTCGCCGAGAATGCGGTTGGCGAAACCGTGCAGCGTGGTGATGGCCGCGAGATCGCTCTCCTCGATCGCCGCGGCGCACCGCTCGGCCTCGTCGAATTGGTTGGCCTTTCGCGCCTTGGCTTCGGCCTTCTCGAACGCGGCACGAACCCGGGTTTGCAGTTCAGCCGCGGCCGCCTCGGTGAAGGTGATCGCGGCGATCGAACGGAGCGAGACCCCACCGTGCAGGACCAGATTGACGATGCGGTCGACCAGCAAGGTGGTCTTGCCGGTTCCCGCACCGGCCTCGACGAACAGTGTTTCGCCGAGCCCGCGGCGACGCACCAGTCGCCGGACGGACTCATCGGCCAATTCGCGCGTGCTCATGTGTCGGTCGGTTCGTCGGCAGGGCCGGACGTGAGCGCAACGCGAACCTCGAGCTCGGGTGCGTGGGCCTTCTCGGCAGCATGCTCAGCGCGATCGCGGGGACACAGCGTGTCGAACTCGCAGAACCGACACTGTTCGTAGGTGCGTCGGAAGCTGTCCCAGTCCCCCGGCGTCGCCACGAATACGCCCGATTCGACACCTCGGACGATGGTGTCGACGACCTCGGTCAAGCGGGCGCGGTGGTCGTCGGTCCACTCGTACCCAAAGCGCTCGTAGTTCGCCCGGGCATTGACCATCCAATAGCGGGTGTCGACCGTGGTGGCGCCGAGGAGCTGGTGCGCGGCCTCGGCGTAGAGCCCCAGCTGCAGCAGCGTGCCACCCTCGGTCGGGTCACCCTTGTGCAGGTCCTTGTACTGCGATCCGGAGCCGGTCTTGTAGTCGCTCACGATCATCCGCCCGTCGGGCGCAGTGTCGATGCGATCGACGAGGCCACGGAAACGCAACCGCCGGCCGTCGGCGATCTCGATCTCCACCGGACGTGGCTCGTCGCCGAGACCGAACCCCTGCTCGAATCGGGCCGGGGTTGCGCCGAAACGCTCACGGTGAGCATCGTCGGCGGTCAGGAACTCGTCGATCGATGCCAGCAGCTCGCTCTTCTGGGTTCCCCACAGCACGGGTCGCCCGGTGCGTCCCCGCTCTTCGTAGTCCGCGAAGACCGCGCGTGCGACCCGCTGGGCGTCGGCGCGATGCTGCGCGCTCCAAGGTTGGTCGGGAGTCGGTGGCCCCGCCTGCACCACGGCGCGGAGAAACGTCTCCAAGATCTCGTGGACGGCCGAACCGCGATCGAGGGCCGACAACTCGAATGTCCGCTCCGGATCATCGCGGTCGCCGATGCCAAGTACGTGCGCGAGAAAGTAGCGAAAGCCACAGGCTGCCCAGGTCTCGAGGCGCGACGCCGTTTGTGGCCGCTCATCGGTGGTGGGTAGCGCTTGGTGGGCAAGATTGCCGTCGAACTCGGTGAACGACGCGCTCGTGCGCGCTCGCTGCAGATCGAGTCCAGCGACCACGTCTGCAGCCGCCGGATGGTCGAGGGCCACACCGTGGCGTTGGACAAAGCCCAAGACCTCTCCCAGGTCCCGTTCGGCAAGGGATGCGGGGTGCTCGGCATTGAGGATGGCGTCGGCGTGTGATGGAACCTCGATCACACCGCTCGGTGTCGAGTCGTCGAAGTCGGTCGCGTAGACGGTCTTGCCCGCCAGGGCGCTCGCAGACGGGAGCAACCAGCGGGAGGGACGCGCCCGCCGGCTGCTTCGGAGATCACCGCGGGGAAACAGCAGCCACCGACGATCCATCGGTGCCGAGGCAAGGGCGGCAAGGAACAGTCGATGCTGCTCGTGCACTTGGCCGAGTCGCGGCGGAAGATCGCCGCCGGTGAGATTGCGGGCCCGGTCGGACAAGAGCGCGTCTTCGCGGCGCGGCGCAGGCAGCAGCCCCTCGGCGCAGCCGAGGATGAACACCGCGTCGAGATCGTGGCCGACCGCCGAAGCGAGCGGTCCGTACAACACACCTTGGCCGTAGCGCCCAGAGCGCTCGCGCGCGACCGAGAGTTCGGCGACGAGCGCTCGGGTGAAGACCGCAAGACTTGGCTCGGGGTCAACCTCGTCGAGCGCTGCCAGGCGTTCGAGTGCCGACTCGACGGCCTCGAACGCGACCTGCTCTGCCTCCGGCCAGCCACCGTGTTGATGGGCCGGGCCGAGCAGTCCGTGCAACAGCTCGGTCGCCGCCGCACTGCGCTCGGTCCACCCCTTCGCCGCGCCAACCGCGGCCAACGCGGTTTCGAGGCCATCGATGAAGGAGCGAAGGTCAAGCGCATCGGCGCGGGTGCGCGCCACCGAGTCGGCGCGAGGGGTCATGCCCTCTCGGACCGCTTCTTCGTGGAACCCGGCCAGGCGTTGGGCATGCGCGTCGAGCTTGGCCCGCCAGTCCCGCACCCCGGAGACGACCCCCGCGTCGCGCGACACCGTGTCCCAGGCCGTTGGTCGGGCGAGACCCGTGCCGTGCCGGATCGGCCCGGAGGTCACCAGACCCATCACTCGATCCCGGCGCCAACGTTCACCCGGCAGCGCCAAGGCTGCGAGCAGCACGCGCCCGCCGATCGACTCGGCGAGGCGGCGGCGCGACGGACCGTTGGAGGCAATCCCGGCCGCCCGGAAGTGCTGTTCGAGGAGCCGCACGTAGGGGTCGGGTACCGGGTGGAAGATACCGATCCGGTCCAACGGCACACCCGCCTCGACGAGACCGACGACCTCACGCACCACCAGTCGAACCTCGTCGTCGGCATCGCTGACCGACACGACCTGCGATGCGAGTGTGCCGGCCGGCTCGTCTGGCTCCTGAGCACTGGTGGGCACGGGCGCCACGTCGACGCCGGCGATGCGCAGCGCTCGATCGACCTCACCGTCAGCCGCATCGACACCTGCTCGTCCGACGATCACCGTGGCGGTCGCATGCTCGAGCACCGCCTTGAGGAACAGGGCCAACGGCGCTGTGGTCGCGCCGGGAAGGAACCAGACGATCGGCCCGAACCCGACGAGCGCATCCGCGAGGTCTTGGCGATGCATGGCAGCGCGAGCAACGTCGGCTTCGTCGTGGAAGTCGCGCAACCGCGCCTGCACATCGAGGTGCACCCCCACGACCGAGGCGGCAAATCCACCGGCCTCGAGAATCGAATCGATGCCGATGCGGCCGACGTTCGACAGTTCGCCCACCGCGGCGGCCAATGCTTGCTCGGTCGCCTGGTGATCGCGCACGCGGGCGAACTCGCGCGGCTCGGCGGCCAACACCTGTCGCACCGCCGCCGACAGGACCGGATTGGTCAGCGGGCGCTTGCCCCGTAGCTGGCCGACGGCGAGCAACTCCGCAAAGCGGAAAGGTGTGAGGAAGTTGACGTTGGCGATTCCCGCCGTTCCGCCGTCGCGGGATGCGCTGCGCAGCTGATGGCTGCCGAGCAGGCGTCGTGCTGCTAGTCCGGCGAAGTTCGACGGCACGACGACGGTGACCGGGGCCAGCGTCGAGCCTGCCTTGGCGCGCCGGATCGCCTCGTCGAGCGCGAGGCTGGCCGGGCGGCCGTAGGGGGTGAGAATGACCTGCGTCGACGCCTGGCTCGGCGGAACGTCCGGCACATCGTCAAACGTAGGTCGCCGGTGTGACAACGGCGGTGAGGGCCGCCGATTTGGTGCCTCTCGGTCAGTCGCGACCGAAGATGCCGCCCAGCGCCCCGCCAATATCCCCGCCACCAGAGTTCCCGGTACCGAGCGATGCCGAGATGAAACTCAAGAACTCGTGAGGATTACGTGTCTGGATCAACACCTGGCCCGGACCGGTGAAGTCGAAGACGAGGCCTTCGCCGCTCTTGAAGGTCTGCACGAGGCCACCGGTCACCTTGCGGAGGTTCATGGTGACCGACTCCTCGTAGGCGACCATGTGCCCGGTGTCGAGGGTGATCGTCTGGCCAGGCGCCAGATCCCAGGCTTCGATCGCGCCATACGCCGAGACCACCATCGGCCCGTAGCCCTCGGCCCGCAGGATGAACGCACCCTCGGAGCCGAACATGTTGCGGAAGCCACCCCACTGGGTGTCGATCTCGACGTCGATGTCGCTCGCCAACCAGGAGCCGCGCTGCACGAACCAGGCCTTGCCCTGCTCCACATTGATCACGTGGGTGTCGCCCGGAAGGCGCGCCGCGACGTCGATCCAACCACCCTCGGCCGGCGCGGTGTAGGTCGTGAGGAAGAACGACTCACCTCCGAGCGCGGCCCGCTTGAGCGACTTCATCACGCCGCCCTCGGCCTTGGCTTCGACCTGCACCGTCGGTGTGGTCGCCATGAGCGCACCCGCCTCAGCGCGCACCCGCTCGTTGGGGCTCATCATCACCCGGGCGACGCCGAACGCCGGACCCTGTCGAACCGTGACTTCCATCTGTGTCTCCTTCCCACCGCGCGACCCAGCCGCCGCGTGCGGGCGACGCTAGTGGCTCCGCACGCGGTCGGGCGGCCGGGCCGGCTCGAGATTCGCCATCAGACGATCAGACGATCAGACGATCACACGATCACACGATCACACGATCACACGATCACACGATCACACGATCACACGATCACACGATCACACGATCACACGATGTCGTACTCATCCAGGGTCGAGAAGCGACACCCACCGCGGGTGCGTTCGACGGCGGCAAACGAGCTCCGACGACGCCACGGGCGTTCCCGGTGGTGAACCGGGAAGATTCCCACCGCAGGATCGGGATCGTCGACGACCACCGTCGGATACACGAACGCGTGATCACCACGCGGGTCGAAGAGCAGTTCACGCATCGCCCGAGCGACCGCGGAGGCGTTGCGGGCGACGCCCATGGCATGGGCAGGGGTGCGCACACGACCGGCGGCCAACGCACCCATCAGGCCGGCGGGGAACGACGGCGGGAAGTAGCTCAACAACGCGTCGAGGTCGATGACCATCGATTCGTCGGCCGGCTGGTCCTCGTCCACACCGAAGAACGCATCGGCCGAGCCCTCGCTCATCGATGCATCCGGCCCGAACGCCGTGTACTGACAGCCGTCGCCCACCTCGATCGAGGTGACCATGGGGATGCCGTGTGCTCGCGCCCGCCGACCGAGCAACACGCTCAACCATGCGGCCTCGATGGCGATGGCGTCGAGCACGATGTCGGCCCCCGACACGAACTCCTCGACGTTCTCCGCGGTGACACCCTCGGGGTACGTCTCGATCTCGACCTCGCGGTGGACGCTCCGCAACGCCGCAGCGGTGATGAACACCTTGGGCACACCGACGGTTGCGTGCGACGAGCCCGCCTGGCGTCCGATGTTGGCCGCCTCGCTCGTGTCGGGGTCGGCCAGCTTCCAGCTGCGGACACCACAGCGGCCGAGCAACTCCACAACCGCGCCGCCGGCCCCACCGAGGCCGGCGACGGCGACACACGACTGCTCCAGGATCTGTTGCTGTTCCACGGTCCAAAAGCCGAGGTTGTTGACGACCTCCTGGCGGACGGTCGGTCGGGGCTCGGGCGCGAGTGCCTCAGACACGGGCCGCCTCCTGCATCAAACCGCCCCAGTCGTGGCGGCGAGCCAACTGGACGAGCCCTCGGTAGCGCTCATCGGTTGCCGTCGACGCAGCATCCAGGGCGATCGCGACCTGCTCCTCGTCGTCGTAGGCCTCCGCGGCACGAGGCCCAGCGAAGCTTTGGTTGGCCAGTCCCTGGTCGTTCAGATGGTCGGCCAGGTCCTGGCTCACCATCGCCACGCCGGTCGCCCGGCGTTCGAGGAGCTGGGCAACCATCACCGCGCGGAGTGCCAGCGACGCGATCCGGTCGCGGGCGATGTAGCGCGATACCTCGCAGATCGGGCCGAATCGTCCTACCTCGGGGAAGAGCGATCGCATCGGAACCTGGCCGTCGGGTCGTTGCACGAAGCGCACCGTCGCGACCGCCTGATCGCCGACCTCGTGGTCTGGAGCGAGCACTGCGAAGTGCGTTGCATGGTCGTCGTAGGCGTCGGATTCGCCGCCGTCGGCGTCGATGTCGTCGGACGAGAGCCATCCGAGCTCTCGGATGTACTTGTCGGCTCGCAGCCGCGCTGCAGCCTGCATGGCATCGGGGTCCAAGATCCGCGAACCCTCGCGGATCAATCCGAGTCGAAGTGCTCGCTCGGTCAGCGCGATCGGCACCGTGAAATTGTCGGAGCGCTGGTCTATGTTCAACATGAACTTCGGTTCCTTTCCGGAGTTGATGACCGGCTCAGCCGGTCGCTCAGGGCACCGCCCGGGGCAAGGTCGCAAGCTTTTTCCCCGGGTGGCGCCCGCTGATTTACATCGATCCGACTTTCGATCGGATCGCCTCGTGGTTCGCGTCGGCATGCGCCGTGGCGATGAGGTCTTGCACATCCTTCGGGTACATCGAGTGACGGACCCAGCGGATGGCGTTCCACAAGGGGTTGTCCCCCAGCGGCTGGTAGTAGAGGCGGCGGCTGCCCTCCACCTCGACGCGCGCGAGCATGCCGAGGTCGATGAGGCGGTCGAGCTCGGTCGTGACGGCGCTTGCGCCGTAGTCGACGGCCTGGGCAGCTTCCTTCTGGTAGAAGCTCGCCGCATCGTCGTCGAGACGCTCGAGGACGTAGAGCAAGACTCGGAGTCTCAGCGGGCGCCCGAACAGGATCTTTCCCACCTGCTCCATCTGCTCGAAGGGGATCGAGCTCGATACGTCGCCTACCACACGCTTGAGCCTAACGGGTGGATGCTATGTGTACAAGATACTTACACTTTGAATTTAGAAGATTGGCACCAACACTAAGAATGGGGTACTTGCGACCGTCCTGACCCCAATGCGCCTTGGGAGGTATTCGGGGTCAAATAGGTGTACGGCGTTGACGGCGGCTTCCCCCTCGTTCTTCGCCCTTGCGTCGGGAGGGTCCCGCTCTTCCCATGCCCTGCGGGCCCTCTCGACGCCACCATTCGCCGGGTCGGTGGATGCACACACTGTCGCCCGGCGAACGTCGATGCGCACCGACCCGGGGCACACCATCCGCGAGCGTGTCACACCCCCGTCGTACCGTCGTCGACATGAGGATTCTGCACACCAGCGATTGGCATTTGGGGCGCTCGTTCGGCGACCACCGGCTGCTCGATCAGCAGGCGCGGTTCATCGACTGGCTCGTCGATGTCGTGCAGGCCGAATCCATCGATCTGGTCGTCATTGCCGGCGACCTCTACGACCGCTCGGTGCCTCCCGCCGATGCGGTCGAACTCTTCCACTCCGCGCTCCGCCGCCTGCTCGACACCGGCGCCGAGGTCGCCGCGATCGCCGGCAACCACGACAGCGCCGAGCGGATCGGCAGCACCGATGGCCTGTTGACCTCAGGGCTGCTGCTCCGGGGCGGCTACGGGGCAGCGGCACAGGTCGACGTGCGCCACTTCCGGGACGGCCCCCTGGCCATCGTCGCCGTACCGTTCCTCGACCCCGCGTTCGCCCCGCTCGACCGCACCGACCAGCAGCAAGACCACGTCGGCGAACCGGCGCGGCCCACCCACGAGTCCGTGTTGCGCACCGCGATCGACCGGGCTCGGGCCCAACTCGCTCCCGGCATGCGAAGCCTCGCGATCGCCCACGCCTTCGTGACCGGAGCGGAGCCGAGCGACTCCGAGCGAACGCTCGCCGTCGGCGACGCCGCCATGGTCTCATCCTCGGTCTTCGCAAATCTGGACTACGTCGCACTCGGCCACCTGCATCGAGCCCAGATCGTCGGCGGTGACGAGCGGGTGCGGTACTCGGGCGCACCGCTGGCCTATTCATTCGGCGAGACCTCACAAAAGGAGGTCGTGCTCATCGAACTCGACGACGACGGCGATGCACGCTCCAAGCCCATCCCGGTCGACGTCGGCCGTACCGTGACGACGGTCCGCGGCACCCTCGACGACCTCCTCGCCGGCACCGCGAACCTCGACGACTGGGTGCGTGTGGAACTCACCAATCCGCATCCGGTCGCCGATGCCCACCGG
Organism: Actinomycetota bacterium; assembly: GCA_039028435.1. Taxonomy (GTDB): domain Bacteria; phylum Actinomycetota; class Acidimicrobiia; order Acidimicrobiales; family UBA10347; genus UBA10347. The sequence goes on from JBCCIC010000004.1 coordinate 57,587, forward strand.
CGATTGCGCGACCACTTCCCGCACATGGTTGAGATCGTCCGCACGGCACCCCGCGTGGCCGAAGTCCCGCGCCTGACGGCCCAAGCGGTGCGCCAGCGCACGAGTGCCGAGCTGGCCACCCAGTTCCTCCACGCGGTCGACGATTCGGTCGACGACGATGACCTGGCCCTGGTGCTCGATGCGTTGCAACGAGCAGCCGAGGCTGGCTGAGGATCACCGACCGTCATGCGCCCGATCCGATTGTCGATGACGGCTTTCGGGCCCTACGCGGGCACTGAGGTCGTCGACTTCGACGCGTTGTCCGAACTCGGCCTTTTCGCGGTGGCCGGCAAGAACGGTGCCGGCAAGACCACGATCTTCGACGGTTTGTACTTCGCCCTCTATGGCTCACTACCAGGGCGGCGGGCCGGATACGGACGCGTTCGCTCCGACCATGCTGCGCCCGAGATCGAGTGCCGGGTCGAGTTCGACTTCCTCGCCCACGGCCGACGGTGGCGTATCGAGCGCCTCCCGAAACAGCACACCGCCAAGCGTCGCGGCACGGGGCGCACCGAGCGGCAGCAGCGGGCAACCCTGTTCGACATCGATGGCGATCAGCCAACGGCGATGCTCAACCGGATCAACGAGGTCAACGCTCGCTGCCGCGAGTTGGTCGGCTTGTCCGGCCCGCAGTTCGAGCGAGTCGCCTTGCTCCCCCAGGGGGAATTCAGCCGCCTGCTCCAAGAATCGAGCAGCGACCGACGCGAGCTTCTCCGCGCACTCTTCTCTTCCGACGTGTTCGGCGATGCGAGCTCGCTCCTCAACGACGATGCTTCCACGGCCGCAGCGTCCGGAGCAGCGGTCACCGCACAGCTGGATCGACGCCAACAGCAGGTGGCCGACGAGCTCGGTGCGACCGATGCCGAGTCCGTGACCGACCTCCGGGCACGCGTCGAAGCCGTGCAAAGCACAACGGTCGAGCCGGCCCGGCGCGAGCTGGCGACACTGCAGCTCGACGCCAAAGCGGCTGAGCAGGCAGCTCACGACGCCGAGCACCTGGCCCACCGAATCACCGTCCGCACGCGTGTCACCGCCCGGCTCGGCGAACTCTCGCTGCGACGCGAGGAGATCGAGCAGGACCACCGACGGCTCGAGCTCGCTCGCTCGGCGATCCCGGTCGTCGACATTCATCGTGTCGCCGAACGTCAGCGTGTGGCCCGGACCGCCGCAGAGCAACGCCTGACCGAGGCGGGGCGCGTCCTCGAGCATGCCTTGGCCGCGAGCGGGGTCACGGCTGCCGTGCCAACCGTGGCCGATCAACTCGCGCCGCTGCGCCGCCTCCTCGAACACGAGCACCGCCGCGAAACCACAGTGCTCGACGCGCTGAAACGAGCCCATGAGCTCCGTGCGGCGATCGCCGAACTGCAGCACGAGTCGCAACGACTCGCCACGAGCTCCGCTTCGACCGGCGCCCAGCGCGACCGCCTCGACACCCAGCGCCTCGACCTTCAGGCTGCGGTCCTGGACCTTCCAACCGACGAGGCCATCGCCGACCTCGATCGTCAGGCGAGCAATCTGCTCGAACAGCTCACCGACCGTCGATCACTCCACCAGATCGAGCAGCAACACGACGAACTGCGCGCGCAACTGCGTGCGGCAGAGGCTGAGCGGGTCCGGGTCACCGAGCAGCTCGAAGACGCGGAGCGGGCACGTGCACGGCAGGGGGAGCTCAATGCCGTCGCAACGACTGCCGCCACCGACCTCCGGCAACTCACCGACCGTCGCGATCGGCTCGACCGCCATGATCACCTGAGCTCGCAGTTGGTTGGCCTGCGCACCGAGCACGACCAGGCGCAACAACAGGCCGAGGCGCTCTTCGACCGATTCGTCCACGGAGCTGCCGGGCGCCTCGCCGAACAGCTGGTCACGGGCGAGCCCTGTGCAGTCTGCGGATCCAGCGACCACCCGCAGCCGGCGCCCCACTCGAGCGCACCCATCTCGAGCGAGCAGGTGACCGATGCGCGAGCGCGGGCCGACGAACTCGGTGCGCGCCGTCGCAGCCTCGAGATCGACCTGCAACACCTCCACGACGCCGACCCGGACCTGCTCGCAGCCCAACGGACCGAACTCGATGACACGATTGCGCTCGCAACCGAGCACGCCATCAATACCGAGAACCACGCAAACGAAAACCTGCGGCTGGCGTCGACGATCGAGGCAATGCGGGCCGCGATCGCCGACTCAGACGCCCACGAAGCGCAGCTCGCGTCTTCGCAACGCGAGATCGAAGGACACCGCCATCGCCTGCTGGGTGCGCTCGGCGAAGGTGCCCGAACGAGTCTGGTCGAGTTGGAACACGCTGCCAGCGCAGCCACCGACTCGGCCCGGCATGCTCAGGAGGCGGGAGGTCGACGTGCGTTGTTGCATCGCGAGCTGCGGGCGCTCGACGACAACATCGTCACGATCGATCACGCTCGCGTCGAACTCGAACGTGAGCGGAGCGGCGTCGACGCCGAGTTGTCGGCCCGGCGCAGCGACCTCGAACAAGCCAGCGCCGGACTGCCCGCCCCCGAAGTTGATCACGACACCTCGGTCCGGCGACTGCGCGGGCTCGAGCAGGCCCAGCATGCCCTGGACCAACGCGGCGCGTCGCTCGCCGAACACGCCGGCGCCGACGACGCGCTCCGCCGAGCCGAGCTGACCGTGGGTGAGAAGCTCAGCTCGTCGCCATTCGACTCGGTCGATGCTGCCCGCGCAGCATCGCTCGAGCCCGAGGTCATGCAGATGATCGAGGCCACCACCACCGACTACGCCGCCGAGACCAACCGCCTCGAAGGCCAGCTTCAAGACCTCATGGATCTGCCAGAGTCGGCGCCCGATCTCGAAGAACTCCGGACGGCGAGCATCGCCCTGGCGACACAAGCTGCCGACGCCCAGCAACGTCTGGTCGAGACCACCACCAAGTTGGGTCGTCTCACCGCCGAGCTCGATGCCATCGACGATGAGCGGTCACGTCTCGGAGACGACGAGCTGGCGGCCCGGCGCCTCGAACGCGTCGCGGCGCTGGTCAAGGGCGACAACGACCACAACACTTCGCTCGAGAACTGGGTCCTGGCAGCCCATCTCCGGGAGGTCGTCGACTTGGCAAACCTCCGCCTCGCCCAATCGACCCAGCAACGCTTCCAACTCTGTGTGCTCGACGACGGCGAACATCGCCGCGGGCGATGGGGACTCGACCTCGCCGTCGAGGACACCGTCACCGGCACACGCCGCCCGACCGCCGGCCTGTCGGGTGGTGAGCTGTTCCAGACCTCCCTCGCGCTGGCGCTCGGCCTCGCCGACGTCGTGATGAATCAAGCCGCCGGCGTACGCATCGACGCACTCTTCATCGACGAGGGATTCGGCTCACTCGACGACACGTCGGTCGAGCGAGTCATCGACCTTCTCGACGAGGTCCGAGGCCGCGGCGCGACCGTCGGGGTGATCACCCATGTCGCCGCGCTGCTCGACGTCCTGCCTCGTGGGATCACGGTGGTGGCTCGCGCCGACGGCAACGGCTCCACCATCCAGCAACCGGCACGAGCCGCCTGAACACGGCCACCTTCGGCGCCGCCCAGACCGCCGTTCAGAAGAAGCGGGAGAAGCCTCGCTCGGTCGCCTTCCGCTCCACGATCCTCCGCGCGGCGAACCCGTCGGGGCCGAAGCCGAGATCCCGATCCGGTGGCAGGTCGCGCCACGCCAACTCCAAGGCGTGTGGCTCCGCCCGAACCGTGGGCTCGGTGGGATCACCCGCGAAGTTGGGGGCAAGCTCGGCGTAGGGGTTGCGCCGAGACGGAACCGGGTCGCCGTCGAGGGCCTCAGGTGCGAGTGCCGCGTAGGGGTTCGGCGCACCGTCGCGCAGGTCGATCACGACCTCGGTTTCGTCCTCGATCCGGCCCAGCGAGGGCTCGATCGGGTCAGGCTCGATCGCGGCGGGCTCGATCGGTTCCGGCGCGGCCAGCGCAACGCGTGCTTCAGCTCGCATCTCAGGATCAGCGAGCACTGCGGGTGCAAGGGCGGTTTGCAGCCAGCTGGATAGCGCTGGCGTGCGGAGCGGGGCCGGGCGGTCCTCCGGCCGCGAACGCGTCGTTCCGGCGGCGACCTGGAAGGGTGAGCGCGCGGTCACCTCGTCGCCCGGGCCGAGCGACCTGGTGGAGGCATGAGACGAGCGGATGAGTGGGACAACGGTTGGTGTCGACCCCGAAGACGCGAGGTCGGCCGCCTGCGCGGTGTCGACACGACCCGCCGGGTCGCGAACGGCCTTGGCGTCGTCGGTTGAAGGAGCGGTTGGTGGTACCACCGCGGCCGTTGACCGCCGACGCAGCGGAATCACCACCGGCTCCGGTGGACGAGGCGGCTCGGCCGGCGGTCCAGGGTCGGGCTCAGCTTGCGCGAGTTCCTCCGGCTCGACCTCGAGCGGGGTCTCGGGCTCACCCCCGCGTTCCTCGTCGACGCGAGGCTCCAACTCGAGCTCGGGATTCGCCTCTGGATCAGAAGGTCGCTCCGACCCATCGATGCCCGGGTCCGTCATCGAGTCGCGTGTCCCGTCGTCGACAGGCGGCAGGGTGTCGACCCCATCAGGTTCCTCGAAGACAACGGCCGCGAGCGCCTCGGTCGGCTCGTCGGTGAAGGTGATGGCGATGGCCTGCGTTGGCTCGTCGAAGGCCCCGGGATCGGTGGTCGGGGCGATAGCAGCTACATCAACCAGCTGCGTCTCATCCTCGGGTTCGGGGATTCTGTCGGGCTCAGGGATTGCGTGGGGGTCGGTGGATGCATCGACCTCCTCGGAAGACGGCGTTGTGTCTTCGTCCGCAGGTGCATCGAACGCGCCGACGAGCCGGCCACGAGCGGACTCGGCGAGCGAGGCGACACGACTCGAGGCGGCATCGGCCCAATGCGCGGCGGCATCGCGAGGCGAACCATCGAGCATCGCCAGATCGCCAAGGGCAAGCGCGGCCTTGTCCGCCCAATAGCCAGGCTCCAGCGTTCGCACCGACGCGAACATGGCTCGGGCTGGCTCGGTCATGTCATGCCCGAGATAGATCTCGCCCAACCGGAACGCCGCTCGTGACCGGGTCTCGACCGCCGAGCTCTCCGCCAGGACCTCCAGCACGTCGATTGCCTGGTTCGCCATGCCGAGTTCGACGCGCAGGTCAGCCACGCGGAACCGCTCCGCGATCGCAAGATCGTCGACGGTGATCGAGGCCAGGGCCTCGATCGCGTCGTCGAGGCGGCCCAGGCGTGCGAGCAACTCCACGCGGTCGAGCGCAATGGCGGCATCGACGACGTCGAGCCCGCTCGACTCGACGAACCGTTGCGCTTCGTCATCGTGACCCAGGAACCGCAGAACCCGAATCAACGCCAGCGAGGCCGCGGCCTGGGTCGCGGCATCGTCGCAGGTCGCAGCCGATCGATAGGCAGACTCGGCGCGGTCGTAGTGACGAGCCTCCTCGGCGACCGAACCCAGGCCGAACAGGGCACGCCCGAGAGCCTCCGAACCCGGGGCAGCGATCATCAATTCCTCGACCTGCCGCGCGAGGGTCGACATGGCCGCGTCCGGCTTGCCGCCGGCGAGCAATGCGCGCGCCTTGCCCTGCGTGGCCTGGGCCGCATAGGGCTCGACGCCGTGGTCGATCGCCGACTCGAACCGTGCGACGGCATCGCCGTAGAGACCGAGTTGTTCGTGGAGTAGCCCGAGATTGAAGAGGGCGCGGGCGGCGGGCGCCACCTGACCCGACACGATGGCCTGCTGCCACGATGCCAGTGCGCCGGCGACGTCTCCGGCCAGAAGATTGGACGCCCCGAGATCGACGAACAACGACGCCCGGGCTGCCGGCCCAATGGCGGTGGCCAACTGCTCAGCGCACGCGGCCGGATCATGATCGGCGAGGCCGTGCTGGGCGAGCTGTTCGCGCACGGCTTCTTCCAGCGGAGGCGGCCCCCACCGCAGTGCCCGATCCGGTGCCATCGCCGCCAACTTACTCCTCCGTCCAACCCGAGGACGCCCAAGCCGCAGCCCAGTAGGGTGCGCCACTTGGAGATCACGCCTGGGCTTCCCGAACCGAGCGAAGAACGGCTGGCCGTTCACGTCTCTCGCGACGCACTCCGTCAGATCCGCGGCGGGCACCCGTGGCTCTGGGACGGCTCGATCGAGCGTCTGTCGAAGCCGGGCCGTGCCGGCGACCTCGCCGTCGTCTTCGACGATCGACGCAAGTTCGCCGCCATCGGGCTCTACGACCCCCACGCGCCGATCGCGGTCCGGATCCTCCACCAAGGAAGTCCTCGGGCGATCGACGCGGGCTTCTTCGACGAGCGCTTGCTCGATGCGTTCACCATCCGACAACCCCTGATCGACGACCCCGACACCACGGCGTATCGCCTCGTGCACGGGGAGAACGATCGCCTGCCGGGATTGGTCGTCGATCGATACGAGGATCACCTCGTGCTCCGGCTGGACACGATCGCCTGGTTGCCGCATCTGCGACCGATCCTGGAACGGCTCATCGATCTGACCGATGCGACGTGTGTGATCCTGCGCACGAGCCGCCGCATCGCAGGCGCCCTGCCCGCACCGCTCGCGGACGGCATGGCCTTGATCGGCGAGACGCCTCGCACGGCAGTCGCCTTCCGGGAGCACGGGCTCGCCTTCACCGCCGACATCGTGTCCGGCCAGAAGACGGGTCACTTCCTCGACCAACGGGCGAACCGCCAACTCGTGGCCACCCGCTGCACCGACGCCGATGTGCTCGACGTCTTCTGCAACACCGGCGGGTTCACGGTCGCCGCCGCCGCTTACGGCGCTCGATCCGTCCACAGCATCGATTTGAGCGCTCACGCGATCGACGCAACGAGGCACCACGTGGCGATCAACCGCGACGAGCTCGGATTCGCCGCCCAACACACCACCGAGATCAGCGATGCGTTCGAGGCGATGGAGCGACTCGCCGATCAGCGGCGTCGATTCGATGTCGCCATCGTGGATCCACCATCGTTCGCCCCCAATGCCGCTTCGGTGCCTGGCGCCCGCCGCGCGTACCGCAGACTCACGGCCTTGGCACTCGAGCTCCTCGGAGATGCCGGCACGCTGTTCCAAGCATCGTGCTCGAGCCGCATCGATGCCGTCGACTTTCACGACCTCGTCGCCGACGAGATCGATCGAGCGGGCTGCAAGGCGGTCGACGAGGTACGCACCACGCACGCGATCGACCATCCGAGCACCTTCGAGCAGGGTGCCTATCTCAAGGCCGTACTCGCCGACATTCGGCCTCGTCGCTGACGTCGAAAGTCCCGGTCGAGGGTCCTTGCAACCGACCTCCCCGACTGCGAGTTTGTGGGGGTGTCCGACCCCACCGAACCGGTTCGTCCTCCATCTGATGGCGCCGACCGCCCTGCCACCAGCCGCACGGTGCTTGGCGCACTACTCGCGCTGCTGATCCTCGCCGTGGTTTTGGCCCTCTGGGCCATCATCACTCGCGACGATGACCCGGTCGCGGAGCAGACGTCGACGACCCCCGAGGTCTCCGTGCCGACCGCGTTGCCGATTCCGACCTCGACCCCAGCTCCGGCGGCCGACGAACCGACCGCAGTCCCTGTTCCGACCGCCACGCCAACCCCGGTCCCCGAGGGCTTTGAGGCCTGCGGAGAGGATCGAGCACCGCTGCTCTCCGCGACCTACATCGTCGACACGATCTCGACACCACTCAACCAACGCTCCGAGCCGTCGGTCGATGGCGAACTCGTCGGCGCATTCGATCCGGGTCAGACCGGGTTGTCCTTCAACGGCGATTGCGTGGTCAACCTCGCCGATGGATTCGTGTGGTGGCAGATCGACACCGCGAACGGGCCGGTCTGGGTCGCCAGCAGCTTCGTCACCGCCAGCTAGGCGCCACAACCCACGGTCGACGAGCCACCGGTCCGCGATATGCGTTGAGGCGCGCCCGGCCCGTACGGTGACGTCGTGAGCATCGACTGGACGGAATCCACGCCCTTCTTCAACGAGGACCACCAGGCATTCGCCGAAACGGTTCGAGCGTTCACCGAGAAGGAGATCGCGCCCCATATCGAGCAGTGGGAGGACGACGGCTACGTCGACCGCGACCTCTACCGCAAGGCCGGCGCAATAGGTCTGTTCGGCGATGGGTTCGAGGCCGAGTACGGCGGGCACGGTCAACGTGATGCACTCATGCGCTACGTGCTGATGGACGGGCTCTCCCAGGCAGGCTCGGGAGGCGTCGTCGCCTCCGTGCTGTCCAACTACATCGGGTTGCCGCCGGTCCAACGTTTCGGCTCCGAGGAGATGAAGGCGCGCGTGATCGCGCCCTGTCAGACCGGCGAGGCGATCGCCGCACTGGCGATCACCGAACCCTCCGGCGGAAGCGACGTGGCCCGGATCCGCACGACTGCTCGACGCGACGGCGACGAGTTCGTGGTCAACGGCTCCAAGACCTTCATCACCTCGGGCATGCGCGCCGACTTCTACACCGTCGCCGTGCGTACAGGCAGCGAGGGACCGGCCGGCATCTCGCTGTTGCTGGTCGAGGGTGACCGCGACGGTTTCGACCGCACGCCACTCGACAAGATGGGCTGGCGGTCGAGCGATACTGCGACCCTCTACTTCGACGATGTGCGGGTGCCGATCTCCAACCTGATCGGCGAGGAGAACACGGGGTTCTCAGCGATCGTCAACAACTTCAACGCCGAGCGGATCGACATGGCGGTGCAGTCCACCGCCTTCGCGAGGGTCTGCTACGACGAAGCCCTGGCGTGGGCTCGTGAACGCGAGACGTTCGGCAAGCGCCTCGCGGAGCATCAAGTCATCCGCCACAAGCTCGTGGAGATGGATCGGCGCATTCGTTCCGGCGAGGCATGGAACCAGCTGTTGGCGTGGCGCCTCAACCAGGGCGACAACCCCGTCGCCGAGATCGCCGAGGCCAAGGTCGCGGCGACCACGACCTTCGAATACTGCGCCCGCGAAGCAGCCCAGGTTCTGGGAGGCGCCAGCTTTCTGCGCGGGAGCACGGTCGAGCGGCTCTATCGCGAGGTGCGGGTCCAAGCCATCGGTGGCGGCTCCGAAGAGATCATGCGCGATCTCGCATCGCGTCAGTTGGGGATGTAACCGCTACCAGTCGCCGTCGCTGGCCCAGTCGTCCTCATCGCCACCCGTGGATTCGACGGTGGTGGCGCGGGCTGATGCCTCGCGTTTCGGCGGACTCGCCTGGGTGTCGGGTGCAGGACTGTCTGCCGGCTCCGTGCCGTTCGACGCCGAGGCGTCGCCGCCGGCACTCGGGTCATCCGCTGCGTCATCGTCTCTCGACGGCGAAGCGATCTCGCGGCCGAACGCGTTGCCCGATGGCCCGCTGTCGGCTCCCTGGGCGGCGTCTGCATCGGTGCCACCGTGCACGGTTGCTCGCGCATCGCCTCGTCCCGCCGACGGCGCCGGTGGGGCATCGGCAGCGGACACTCGCGGAACGACCTGGGCTTCGCCGGTGCCGTTGGATCCAGGCACGACCGGGTGCTCGCCCGTTGGAATCTGGTCGGGCGACACGATCGTGACGGGCACGGTCGGCGAGCCGGCCTGCGCGGGGATGGCCTGGCCCGGAACCACCTGGCCTGGCAACGCCATGGCTCCAGGATGGGCGTAGGGACCCGCGGGATAGCCGTACGGCGCGCCGTACGGCTGCCCCGGATACGGGGCGCCCCAGCCCGGTGGTTGCGCGTAGGGGTAGTGCGGCGGATACGCGACCGGCACGGCTGCGGCCATCGGCACCTGCTGCTGTTGCTGCTGCGGAGTCGCTGACTCCGGCGTGCCACGACGGCGCCGCACTGACCGCACACCGCGATCGTCGCTCACGTGTCCATACACCCAGTCGTCGGGCCAGATCAGCTTGGCGATCGCGCCGACCACGGCCAGCACGACACCGATGATCATCGTCCGCCACATCGCACTGATGAGCGGCGCGAGGTTTGCGGCATAGACGGCGACGACCGAGCCTGACCCGCCAGGACCGTCGGTCAGCAGTGGGATGATGGCCCGCAGGATGTAGACGCTCACGACGACGACGAGCGCCAACCCGACCATGCCGAGTCCGTACTCGATGATGCGCGACGGACGTCGCTCCGCGATCACGGCCGCGCCGATGAGGCAGAGAATCGACAGGGCGAAGGTCAGCCCCCGCCAGTTCGGGCCGTTCTCGATCAGCCACCAGACGGCATTGATCGTGGTCTCGCGGTTGGCCAGCGGATACACGCCGTAGCTGTCCGGGACCGGGTTCTGGGTGATCTCCGCCGTGCGCGGATCGGCGGCGAGCTGTTCGTAGATCGGCGGGTACAGGAGCCGCGCATCGAAGATGACGTCGCCGGCGTCTCGCAGCAAGGCTTCGTCGGGCAGCGCAGCCGACCGCACGAGGTCGGTCTGCACTCGCGCGAGTTGCGCATCGAACATCGTGTTGTAGAGATCGCTGTCGAAGACGTCGAGCAGGATGGACTCGATCGCCTGGTCCCGTTCGATCCGCTCGTCGGTGACCGGCACATCGATCGCCGCGGCCTCGTCGGTGGCCTCATCCGTGGCCTCGGCGTCGTCTTCGGCGGCCGGATCCGCGGGGTCAGCGTCGCCTTCATCCTCGGGCTCGTCTGCGGAACTCGACGGGCCCGCCAACGGGTCGACGCCGTCGACGGCTTCGCCGTTGGCGATGGCAATGATCTCGGCGCGGAAGCCGTTGAACAGTCGCTCACGGACATCGGCGTTGTCGGCGAGCGACTCGGTGTCGACGAAGAAGGTCTCCGGCGAGTGGAAGTGGTCATCGATGTACCGGAAGACACCGGAGAACAGCGCGGCGAGAACGCCCACCGCCACCAGACCACTCGCTGCTACGCGTCGGATGTTGTCCAACTCCCCATGCTCGGCCACCCCTCTGGTTGCCACCGTGTGCGCCAGGGTACTCGCGAACCCGCGTCAGGTGCTTTCGAGCGAGGACCGTTCCCCAATGGCCTGGCGCAGGTCTGCGCCGATCAGAACACCCCGCGAAGCCCCAGCACGAGCAGCACCACAATGGCGGTCGCCAACAGTCCGGCGACCAGTGCGGCCACGGCGAATCCCCAGTCCGGTCTACGCACGAACGTAAGGCTACGACCCGGGTCGCCACGAGCGGAGCAACCCACCCGAGTGCAAGAAGTTGGCAAGAATGGCGCACACCGCCGGGTCCCATCGGCACACAGACCTACGATCGGGTTCGTGGGAACGGAGACGGCCAGCATCCTGATCGCCGAGGACGACCGCGCCGTGCGCGAGGCGCTCGAGCGAGCGTTGCAGTTCGAGGGCTACGACGTCGTCGCGGTGCCCGATGGTGGGCGTGCCCTCGAGGCGTTGGGCCAGGCCATGCCCGACGCACTCGTGCTCGACGTGATGATGCCGGGCATCGACGGTCTCGACGTGTGCCGGCGAGTCCGCGAGAAGGGCATGGACGTGCCGGTGCTGATGCTGACGGCCCGCCACGAAATCTCCGACCGTGTCGCCGGACTCGATGCCGGTGCCGACGATTATCTCGTCAAGCCCTACGCGCTCGACGAACTGCTGGCCCGGCTTCGAGCGCTTCTGCGCCGCACGAGCGTCACCGGCTCCGACGACGCCTCGTACGTACTGGCCGACCTGCGCATGGATCTCGCAGCGCGTCGCGTGACCAGGGGCGACCGGCAGATCGATCTGACGAAGACCGAGTTCGACCTCCTCGAGCTCCTCGTCCACAACGCGGACATCGTGCTGAGCCGCGACCTCATCTACGAACGGATCTGGGGCTACGACTTCGAGACCGGATCCAAGTCGCTCGACGTCTACGTCGGGTACCTCCGCCGCAAGCTCGAAACCGGCGAAGAGTCACGCCTCATCCACACCGTTCGCGGCGTCGGCTATGTGGCTCGCGCCGGCTGAGGCTTCGATGCCGATCGACCACACCAAGGCCGGGGCATGAGCCTCCGCACACGCGTCGCCGCATTGATCGCCGTGACCGTGCTGATCGCATCGACGATCGGCGGCATCGGTGTCGCGTTGTCATCTCGCAACGTCGGCCGCGACCGCATCGACGACGAACTCCGGGCCGACATTGCGGCGTTCGATGCGAACAATCCGCGATTGGCGGCCCAGCTGGCCTTGATGGTCGAGGTTCGGCGGGCCGCATGCGAGGAAGGCGCTGATGCGGTGACCGGCGGGAACGGCGCCGGGATCGCCGCGACGGCCGGCCAGCGCGAGACCCAAGCGCTCAATCGGCTCGGCCGACTCGGCCCCGTGCTCACCGATTTCGCTTCGTCGATGCAGGTGATCCGCAGCGATGGCTTCGTCGCGCCCGGGTGTCGCACGCTGCCCATCGATGACCGAGAGGCCCTGATCGCCGAGAGCGGCGTCGGAACCGCGATACGCACCGTGTCGATCGACGGCGCGCGCCATCGCATGATGACCGCTGGACTGGGTGTGGGTGCAGTACAGGTCGCGCGCGATCTCGATCTCACCGAATCGACCTTGCGCGGCCTGGTTACGCGAATCATCGGCTTTGGCGCCATCGGTGCACTCTTGGCGGGCCTTGTCGGCTGGTTCTTCGCCCGCCGCGCGACCGAACCGATCAAGCGGCTGAACGAGGCGGCCAACCGCGTTGCAACGACCCGTGACCTGGGCGAACGCATGGAGGTCGAAGGCAACGACGAGGTCGGCACCCTCGCCGCGAGCTTCAACGTGATGTTGTCGTCGCTCGATACGTCACGTGAGCAGCAGCGCCGCCTGGTCCAGGACGCCAGCCACGAACTGCGCACCCCGCTGACGAGCATGCGCACCAACGTCGAGCTCTTGCTTCGGCACCAAGACGTGGACCCAACGCTACGGACGCAGATGCTCAGCGATATCGGGGACGAACTCAACGAGCTGAGCGAGCTCACTGCCGAGCTCGTCGACTCGGCCACCGAGGTGTCGTCGAACCTCGACCGCATGACCCCCTTCGACCTCGCCGACGTCGTGACCGAGTGCGTGGAGCGAGGGCGACGTCGCCATCGACGCGACATCACCCTGGAGTTGTCCACCGCCGAAGAATCCGTCGTGCTCGGCGATCACAGTCTGCTGACCCGTGCACTGACGAACCTGATCAACAACGCGGTGAAGTTCTGCGATGCGGATGCCGAGATCATCGTGGCGTCGCACGGCACATCGGTCCGGGTCCTCGACCGCGGCCCCGGCATCCCGGCCGCAGACCTGCCCCACGTGTTCGAACGGTTCTACCGGGCGACTTCTTCGCGTTCCGCGCCCGGATCCGGGCTCGGCTTGGCGATCGTCAAGCAGATCGTCGACGGCCACGGCGGCAAGCTGCACGTCGCGAACCGAACGGGCGGCGGCTTGGAGGTCGGCTTCTCACTGCCGCTCGACGCCGCACCCCGCGCCTGAACACATCGCGATCGCCGCGTCGACCGCAGCCGGCTCATCCCCACGAAGCATGGCCTCGACGACACAGGTCGGAAGCCCGACGACGTTGGGCCAACAACCATCGACCGACGTCATGAAGTTGCCGGCGCGACCTTGGAGTTCGAGCGCCCCGGCCTTGTCGTCAGCCGCACCGGATTCGACATAGTCGCGGATCTCGGCGGGGTCGAGTTCCCGAAGCGTGACCCGAGTAACCACGACCCGGGACTCGGGACGACTGGGCGCCCGGCCGAAGCAGACGGCCGAGGCGATGTCGAGGGTCGCGCCGGACACGGCGAGAAGCATCGACTCGGCGTGTGCACGGTCGCTCGGCTTGCCGAGCGGCTGCCCGTCATGGCCGACCATCGTGTCCGCGGTGAGCAGCAGTCGCCCAAGCGCTGCCGGTGTTTCGGCGAGCGCGTCGTACTTCGCTCGGGCGATACGAGCCGCGCTGGTCGCCGGGTCAGGACCGACGAGGAGGGACTCGTCGATGTCCGCCACGACCGCGTCGAACGCCACGCCCGATCGCGCCAGAAGTTCGTGCCGACGCGGAGACGCCGAACCGAGTAGCAGACGCTCAGCCACCGCTCACGATGGAGTCGGCACCGCGCGCCGGCGGTTCAGCACTCGCCCGACTCTCCCGATCGAGCCAGCCTTCGGGCAGGTGCACGGGCCTCGGGCCCCCGGTATGGCTACGCGGTTGACGCAGGACATCGGCCGGGAACGGCAGATCCACCTCGACCGCGGCACAGAGGTCTTCGAGTTCTGCAAGCGTCGACACGCGTGCGAACCGATTGCGGGCTTCGCCACCGACCGGGAAACCCATCAGGTACCAGAGTGCGTGCTTGCGGAACTGGCGGAGCGAGTCTTCGCTGCCGTACCAGTCGACCAGCATCCGGGCGTGTTCGAGCATCATCGAACTCACCTCGGCGAAGTTGGGCAGTTCGGGCAGCGGTTCGGCGTCGAACGAAGCGGCCAATGCGCCGAACAGCCAAGGTCGGCCGAGACATCCTCGCCCGATCACGACGCCATCGCAGTCCGTGGCCCGCATCATCGCCAGCGCATCGGCGGGCTCCCAGATGTCACCGTTGCCGAGCACCGGGATCGAGGTCACGGCCTGCTTCAGCCGGCCGATCGCATCCCAGCGGGCGGATCCCGAATACAGCTGTTCGGCGGTGCGAGCATGCAGCGCGATCGCCGACACACCTTCGTCCTCGGCAATGCGGCCGGTCTGGATGAACGTCAACACGTCGTCGTTCACGCCCATCCGGAACTTGATCGTGACGGGGACATCTCCCGCGGCTGCAACCGCCCGCTGGACGATCGCCCGGAGCAAGCCGTGGCGGACTGGAAGTGCGGCACCGCCACCGTGTCGCGTGACCTTGGGGACCGGGCACCCGAAGTTCATGTCGATGTGGTCCACGCCGTCCTCGGCGACGAGCCGTCGTACCGTCTCACCCACCTCGCTCGGCACCGTGCCGTAGAGCTGAATGCTCCGGGGGTACTCGTCCTCGCCGAACTCGGCGAGCTTGAGCGTCTTGCGGTCACCCTCGAGCCACGCCCGGGCCGTGATCATCTGGTTGACGTAGAGCCCGGCGCCGAAGCCGCGGCAGAGTGATCGGAACGGCACGTCGGTCACGCCGGCCATCGGGGCCAACACAACCGGCGGCCAGATCGACAGGCCCTTGAGTTCGAGCGCCTCGAACTCGCCCGGCAAGGCGGCCGCGGGCTGCAGCCCGACCGGCTTCGCGGTGCGCTCCTCGAATGCAGGATCGGCTGCTGGATGGGTCTCGACCGTCGCGGTCATGACCCCAGCTTTGCGCCTCCGGCCATGAATCCCACCCCGCGAGCGGGCCAATACGATGCCACCGATGGCGAACGACGGGCCCGACGCGGCGACCGAATCGACCGAGGATGCGCCTGGGTCGGTAGAAGTAGAAGACGACGTCGCGGTGGCCGATGCCGAGCCTGGTCCATGGTTCGACGCTGCAACCGCGTTGCCCATCGTGGTTGGCGCGACCGCGATCCTTGCGGTGTTCAGCGGACAGACGCCGACCGAGAACCCGATCGCCGACCTCGTACTCGCGGCGGCCTTCTCCGGAGGCGTCGCATGGCTCGCCAGCATCGTTCGTGCCCAGGATCGCCGCTTTCTCGGCGTCGCAGCGTTGCTCGCCCTGTTCTTCAGCGGGTTCCAGATGCCTGCGCTGGCGTTCGCGCTCGCCGCCGTCGTGGTCGCGTTCGTCCTCGCCGACATGGTCCCGAGGGCTCCTGCCAGCATCGTCCACGCTGCGGTCGGTGGCCTTGTCGTACTCGCGGTGCTCGGTCTGCCGAACATTCGATTCGTCGGTAGTGCCTCGGTGCTGGCCGTCGTCGCCCTGGCTCCAATCGCGTTCGCGGCCTGGCAGGCGATGGATGCCTCGCAACGCTCCTCAACGATCCGGATAGCCGCCGGGGTGATCGGCTTCGCCGTCGTGGCCACCGTGATCGCCGTGGTGATGGCTCTGTGGGCCCGTTCGACCGTCGAACGAGGCATCGACCTCGCCGAACAGGGCATCGACGCCCTCGAAGCCGGCGATCAGACAGGCGCGGTCGAGCTTCTCGAGGCCTCCCAGCGCGACTTCGAGACGGCGCACTCTCGCTTGAGCAACCTTGCCGTCTGGCCATCGAGAGTCGTGCCGATCACTGCACAACACAGCCGAGCCCTCGAATCTGCAGCCTCCCAAGGGCGAAACCTCGCGGCGGCGGCCGCCAAGACCGTGACCACCGCCGACGTCGAGCAAATCCGTGGGAGCAATGGTGCTATCGACCTCGGGATCGTGCGGTCGGTGGCCGCCGAACTCGGCAACTCGAATCGGGTGTTGCGCAACGCCCAGGCCGAGCTGCGCAGCGTGCGGTCTCCATGGCTGCTTCCGCTTCTCGATGACCGCCTGGCGTCGGTCGAGGTCGAGTTGGCTGATGTCGTCGCCGACATCGACCTGGCAAACCATGCGACGGCCGTGGTGCCGTCGATCCTCGGTGGCGACGGACCTCGCACGTATCTGGTGCTGTTCGTCCAACCCGCGGAGGCCCGCGAGTACGGCGGCTTCGTCGGAGCCTTTGGCCTGCTGCGTGCCGACCAGGGCCGCCTCTCGCTGATCGAGTCCGGTTCGACCGACCTGCTCGACGGCTCCGATGCGGAGTTCGCCGATGCCGCAGCCTTTCCCGAGGCCTACTTCCAGAAACTCCCGTTCCGCTTTCCCCAGAACGTGACCGCCATCGGAGACCTCTCGACCATCGCCGCGGCCACGAGGGAACTGCTACCGCAATGGAAGGACGACCCGGGCCTCACGATCGATGGCGTGATGACCGTCGACCCCTACGCCATGGCCGGGTTCCTCGAACTGACGGGGCCGGTCGACGTTCCGGTGAGCGATGAGCCGATCGACAGCTCGAACGTCGCCGAGTTCCTGCTGCGCACGCAGTACCTCGAGTTCGACGAGGACGAACGCGACCTGCGCCAGGAAGGCCTCAACGAGCTCGCCGCGGCCGTCTTCGGCTCGCTGCTCTCGATCGACATTCCGGGCCCGGAGCGCCTCGGCGCCATCTTCGGACCACTTGCCCGCAGCGACCGGCTGGCGTTCACGACCTTCAACGAAGACGAGAACCTGTTCCTCCGGCGCATTCTCCTCGATGCCGACATGCCCATCGTGTCCGACGAGATCGACATGATCGGCTGGTATCAGGCCACCGGTGTCGCCGGAAAGATCGATGCCTACTCCACCCGCGACCTCTCCTGGGATGTCGTCGTCGATCCGTCGACCGGTGCCGCCAACGGTCGACTTACGGTCGATCTGCGCAACGATGCCCCGATCAGCGCCGGCGAGTACGTCCTGGGCAACATCGATCGGCCTGGCATCGATGGCGAGTCCACGCTCGAAGTCGGCACCAACTTCGTGGTCGGCAGCCTGATCACCCGCGCCGAGGTCTCGCGCTTCGAGAGCCCCGAGGCGGAGACGTCGGCTGGCGATCCCACGCCGATGCTGACCTATCAGCACCGGGCGATCGCCATCGAGGTCCCGACCGGCGAGCCGCAACGGATCGAAGCCGACCTCTCGTCGACGGTCGCCCCGGGTCGATACGACGTGCTGATCGCCTCCCAGGCGATGGCGACCGTGGGACGGTTCTCGGTGACGGTCACGGCGGCTCCGGGATGGCGAATCATCGATGACGGGATCGGTGGAAACGGCCAGGTCGATGACGACGGCGTCTGGCGTCATTCTGGGCCGTTGGAGCACCACGAACCCATCTCGGTCGTGTTCGAGCCGACGGATTCCTGAGGCGCCGATCAAGCGTCGTGACGGGGCGAGATTGGTGTGCGCCCGGCGACCGAAAATCGAGCGAAAACAAATCGCGCCGATTGAGTTGACGTGTCACCTCAATTGTCTATACTGGCGTCCTGCACAGCGCATACGCGCACACCCTTGGAAAGTAGAGCCGATCGGCTCTCGGGAGGACCAACAATAATGACTCGTAAGATGCTGGTAGCGATTGCTGCAGTTGCGATGCTCTTCATCGGCTTCGGTGCTACGTCACCCGATGCAAGCGCTGACTACGACTGCGGCGACCCCTACATCCTGCCTTACTTCTTGCCCGGAACCATTTCGAACTGCGCCCCGGCGCACGTTTACCCGGGCCAGTTCACCAACCACCCGCCGGCTCCGACCGGTCCCTACGGTTGGGGTAGCCTGAACATCACTGCTGGTGCCGCTGCTGCGGGTACCGGTGGTGGCGATGCTGGTGCGGCCCTGGCCCACACCGGTAGCGAGAGCACGGTTATCGCCTACGTCGGTACCGGCCTCATCGCCTTCGGTGCTGTGGCTCTCGGTAGCCGCCGCAAGTTCTTCCAAGGTGCGCTCGACTGAGCGTGTGCGCATGACGTAGCTCGGCTACGTCGATCTTCAAGAAACCCTCGTAGGTGGCGACGGTCACCGACGGGGGTTTCTTGCTTTTTCCTTCGCGCCTCGATGCCGGGTCCTCAAGCAGGGCCCGGCATCGCCGCGCCCAAGCCCGTCGCCGGCACCCCCACTGCCCCGGTGGGCGAAGTGGTAACGCAAACGGCCGTCAATGGCCATCTCAATCACCACTTGCTAGCTCGGCGCCCTTTTCGGCGACGAAGTGGTCGGTGAAGCGGTCGTCAATGGCCATCTCAATCACCACTTGCTAGCTCGGCGGCCTTATCGGCGACGAAGTGGTAGGTGAAGCGGTCGATGGTGGCCGTCTCCGCCACCAATTGCACGCTCAGCGCCTTCGTCGGCGACGAGGTGGAAGCCCAAGCAGTCGTTGTTGACCGTCTCAGCCTGCCAAGGTCGTGGCTGGGTCGGGCGCCTCCGCCGAGGTCGCGCCCGCTCGATGATCGGCATGATCGGAGGGTGCAAGCGGTCGCTGATGACCGTCTCGACCCGCCAATCGCCTGTCTCGGTCGGGTGTTGGCGCCGAGGCCCGTCCGCTCCATGATCGGCCGGCCCGAACGGTCGTCGGCGGCCGTCTGGACCTGCCGATCTCGTGACGAGTCGTTGAGCAGGAGCAACCCGCCGCTGATGACACCGGGGTTGGTGATTTGTGGCGATGCTTGGAGAAAGCACACCAGCGCCGGGGTGCTCCATGCTCGATGCATCTCCGTCGGCGACAGGCCCGAAGCGCTGAGGCCTCGAGGGCATTTGCCGCGGAATTCACCTTTTGGGTCGCTCGGCCCACGCGACACCCATCGGGCCTCACCGGTAGGATCGTCGTCGGCCATCCGGCCGCTGCCTCTGGCCCTGGGAGCACCACGTGATCTTCGGCGAGAACCTATTGGCACTGCTGGTGCTCGCCATCGGCGCAGCCCTCGCGGTCGGCAATCTCCTTGCGCTGGTGCGGCCGCGTCCGGTGCAGGCCGACGATGACGAGACCGTGCTCGAACGGCCACCGCTCGGGCGGTCGCTCGTCATGATCGCGTTCGGCACACTCGCCGCCGTCTGGGCCCTGGCCAGCCTGGCCACTGCCGACGACACCGAGGACGTGCCAACGGCCCGAGAACACGTAGCCGCCCAGCTCGCCGCCGACGAGTAGCGTCCGACTCCCGCTCGAATCGTCGTCGTTCAGCTCAGTCAGTTCAATGAAGCCAGTTCAGTTCAGTTTCAATTGTTCCGAGCCATGTTGGCGAACCGGGTGTAGTGCGGCAGCCAGGCCAAACGGACGACGCCGGTTGGTCCGGCGCGATGCTTGGCGATGATCACCTCGGCCTGGCCCATATCGGCGCTGTCAGGGTTGTAGACATCGTCGCGGTACAGGAACATCACAACATCGGCGTCTTGCTCGATAGCGCCCGACTCACGAAGGTCAGCCAGCATCGGCCGCTTGTCGGCCCGCAGCTCCAGAGAACGTGACAGCTGGGAGAGGGCCACGACCGGGCACTCGAGCTCGCGGGCCAAGATCTTCAGACCACGGCTGATCTCGGAGACCTCGACCTGACGGTTCTCGGCTGAGGTTCGGCCGGTCATCAGCTGGAGGTAGTCGATCACGATCATGCCGAGATCACCAACCTTGCTCTTGAGCCGTCGAGCCTTGGCTCGGATGTCCATGACCGTGATCGTCGGATCATCGTCGATCCAGAGCTGGGCGTCGCCGAGGCGGCCCATCGCCTGGGCCAGCTTGGTCCAGTCGTCGTCCTTCAGACGGCCGTTGCGGATGTTGGTGGCGTCGACCTTGGCCTCGGAACACAACATGCGCTTGGACAGTTCGAGCTTGCTCATCTCGAGCGAGAACATGAGCACCGGGCGCCGTTCGACCATGGCGGCATGCGCGACCATGCCGAGGGCGAAGCTGGTCTTGCCCATGGCAGGCCGGGCGCCGACGATCACCAGGTTGCTCGGTTGCAGACCGGCGGTCAGTCGGTCGAGGTCGGTGAAACCGGTCGGGGTGCCGGTGATGGCATCGCCGCGGTCATAAAGCTGCTCGATGTCGTCCAGGGTCTCGCCGAGCAGGTCGTGCATGAACGCCATCGAGTCCGAGACCCGACCCTGAGCGACGTTGAAGACCAGGGTCTCGGCTTCGTCGACCGCCTTGGTCACGTCGTCGGGTTGGCCATACGCGATCTCGGCGATGTCGTGCGAGGTCGTGATCAGCTTGCGCAGTACCGCATGGTCGTAGACGATGCGGGCGTAGTGCGATGCGTTGGTCGCCGCCGGGGTGCCAGCCGACAGTGACATGAGTGCACCAGTGCCGGCGACCGACGCATCGACGCCGGCACGTGCGAGCTCGTCGGAGACGGTGACGACGTCGACCGCTTCACCACGGTCATACAGCGAGCGGACGGCGGCGAAGATCGATTGATGCACCGGCTTGTAGAAGTGGCTCGCATCGACGATCTGGGATGCGTCGACGATGGCGTCGGTAGTCAACAACATGGCGCCCAACAGGGATGCCTCGGCCTCGATATTGTGCGGCGGGACCCGACCCGGAGACGCGGGCGCGGGGGCATCAACTGGCTGATTCATCGGCCGTTACCTTGCACGATTTTGCCTGGGGACAGCCAGTGGAAGACCCCCCAAAACTGTGGGGATTTCAACGGTTTCGCGCTGTGGATTGGCTGGGGAAACCTGGGTCGACATGGTGAAAAGCCCGACGGTGCTGGGGGTTGCGCCTGTCTCGATTGTGGATCAGACCGACACTCCAATCAGGGATGCCGAGTTCCATCGTCCTCCAGGGGTGTGACACGTGGGTATCGAGCCGGCTGATGGGGCGAAAACGGCGAATGCCGCTCCTCTCGGAGCGGCATTCGGCGAGCTGGGGCTCGTAGAGCCTTGCGAGGAAACTCAGTCCTCGTCGGCGACGACGGCGACATTGATCGCCATCGTGACCTCGGGGTGCAGGACCAGCATGACCGAATGGTCACCGACTTCCTTGATCGCCTCATCGAGCTGGACGACCTTGCGGTCGATCTCGACGCCGGCATGACCAGCCGCGCCGACGATCTCGGACACGCCCACCGAACCGAAGAGCTTGCCTTCGTCGCTGGCGCGAGCGGCGATCACCATCGGGATGGCCCCGAGGCGGTTCGCCAGGTCCTGAGCGGCTGCCCGGCTCTTCTCGTCGCGCTGGGCTTCGACCCGACGCATGGCCTCGGCCTCGCGTTCGGCACCCGGCGTGGCCCGCATGGCGAGCTTCTGGGGGATCAGGTAGTTGCGGCCGTAGCCGTCGGCAACGTCGACGATCTCGCCGCGCTTGCCGACACCGTCGACACTTTCCTTGAGAACAACCTTCATCACTCGTCTCCGGCTTCTTCGCCGAGGTCATCGGTTTCGATGACCTCGTCGGCTCCGTCGGCGCCCTCAGCGTCTTCGCCGTTGGCTCCGGGCGGCGGGCCGCTCGGACGAGGAGCCGGGCCATCCGCACGGCCACCACGGTCGTCGCGACGGTTGCCACCGCGTTGCGAGGTCACACGGTTGGCGTAGGGCACCAGGGCCATCTCGCGGGCGTTCTTGATCGCCCGGGCGATCTCACGCTGCTGCTGGGTGTCGTTGCCGGTCACGCGACGGGCACGGATCTTGGCACGGTCGGACATGAACCGGCGGAGCAGGTTGACGTCCTTGTAGTCGACGTACTCGATCTTCTCCTGGGTGAGGACCGAGACCTTCTTCTTGCCCCGACGCTGGTTGTCGCGGGGCTTGGTCGAACGCTTGGGCTTGCGGGCCATCAGAAGGGCTCCTCGTCGTAGTTGTAGTCAGGGGCAGGTGCGGCGGTCGGGGCATTCTGGACCGGGGTGCTGGCACCACCGAATCCGCCGCCGCCACCACCGCCGAAGTTGTCATCGCGGGGGTTGCGCGAGACCTCAACCGAGGCCCAGCGCAGACTGGGCGCCACATCGTCGGCCTTGATCTCGACCTTGGAGCGACGCTCGCCGTTCGGGGTTTCCCAAGAACGCTGCTCGAGCTCACCGCTGACCACGACACGCGTGCCCTTGGTCAGCGAGGCGGCGACGTTCTCGGCCAGGGTGCCCCAGCAGGTCACGTCGAAGTACGAGACTTCCTCGACCTGCTCGCCGTTGCGCTGATAGCGCTTGTTCCAGGCGACACCGAAGTTGCACACCGACGCGCCGTTGGGCGTGTAGCGGAGCTCGGGGTCCCGGGTGATGTTGCCAACAACGTTGACGGTGTTTCCAAATGCCATGGGGTGCTTCCTCTCAGGATGCGCCGATCAGGCCGCGCTTCTCGGCCTCGTGATCGGGCAGGCGGATGAGTTTGTGGCGAACAACGTCGTCCGCGAGCCGGAGGACCCGGTCGAGGTCGCCGATGAACGAACCGTTCTCGGCAACGAGTTCAAGCACGAGGTAGTAGCCCTCGGACTTGTGGTCGATCTCGTAGGCAAACTTGCGTCGGCCCCACCAGTCGTTCTTCTCGATCGAGGCACCGAACTCGGTTGCACTCGCAGAAACTCGCGTGGCCGCCTGGGCCGCGCTCGAGTCATCGAGATCGCCATCAAAGATGACCATCAATTCATACGCTCTCATGGAGCACCTCCCTCTGGATCTGCCGAAGCAGAGCCGTGGACCTCACGGCAGGGTTATGGAAGCTGAAGAGCCTACCGGCGCTCGACGGTCGTGCCTCCACGAGACGAGTATCCCATGGGCCTGTGACAGGCGCTTTTCTCGGCCTATTTCGGGGGATCAGACCAACTGACGGCGAAGTTCGGCGGGGGTCGATCCGGTCCAGCGCTTGACCGCCCGCCGAAAGGACCGCTCGTCGAAGTACCCCAACGAAAAGGCCGCCTGCTCGACGCTCAGGGATCGGTCGGACAGCAACTCGACGGCCGCCGCTCGGCGCGCCTGTTGGACGATCGCCGACGGCGTTGTGCCATGGGCTCGCAGTCGACGTTGCAGGGTCCGGGTGGTGAGATGCAGCTGCGAGGCCAGCCGATCGATGTCGTACTCACCCTGGGCTACCAGCTCGACTACGTCGTGCAGCAGTGGATCGTCGGTCGCATCTGCGAGCGGCGCGAGCTCGGCCGCCGCCGCCCGAAGATGCTCCTCGACATAGACATACAGCTCGGCGTCGGGTGACTCGGCCGGATCATCCAACATCGATGCCCTGAAGACGATCGCCGACCAGGGCGTCGAGAAGCGCACATCATCGACACCCAGATAGCGCTGGTAGTCGGCCAGCGGCGCACCGGCGGGAAAGGCGAACTCGATGCGGCGCATCCAGCTCGCAGGCTCGCGCGATGTCAGTCCCATGAATCGGGCGGAAAGTGCGATGCCGAACTCGGCGCTTGCGCCGTTGTCCTCGGCGTCGAACGGGTGCGACATCTCCAACGCAGCTTCGCCTGCGCCAAGCTCCGGGTGGCTCCCCGGCTCATGCAGACCGAGCGTGAGCCCGTCACCGAGCAGCCGGGAGTACCGGATGCAGGTCTCGATCGCCTCCCGCTGGGTGCTGGCGAATCGCACGGCGTTGACGAGCGGGCCGACGGCCGAGCTCGGCAGTGCGGCCGCGGCCTGCATCGGAAGCGGCTCGCCAGGCCGGAGCTCACGCATGAGATTCCAGAGCACCGGCACGATCTTCACCGGGAGCCGACGGTCCTGATCGACGAGTTGGGGGATCGTGATGCCGGTGGCCTCGGCGATGGCCTCGGTGCTCACGCCGACGTTGCGAGCGAACAGAACCAGCGCCGTCATCAACGACGCAGGGGCGGTGCCCGTGTCGTGAATTGTCCGGTAGCTGTCGTCCATGGCCCTGGAGTTGCCGTTCGGTTCAGGTGAAGCTGACCAAAGCGTAACTCGGCACTGCAAGTGCCAATTGCACGAGCGATCGCGCTCGGCCTGTATCGCAGCCCTACCCCGGCGACTGCGAGGTGGCGACTACGGGGGCGTCCCGCCGCTCACTCCGTGCTGCTGCCGTACAGGCCGAGCGCTTCGGCCTCCTCGTCGGCCATGTGGTAGCTCTCGTCGTCGTTCGGGAACGCACCCGAGTGCACGTCGGCGACGAAAGCATCGAGAGCGGCGATGCCGTCGGTCTTGAGGCTTGCGTACTGACGCACGAACTTGGCGATGAAGTCGTCCTGGAGCCCGAGCATGTCGTGGAAGACGAGCACCTGACCGTCGGTCCCGGGCCCGGCGCCGATGCCGACGGTCGGGATGTCGAGCGACTCGGTGACGAGGTCGGCCACACGGCGTGGCACGCCCTCGAGCACGATCGAGAAGCACCCGGCGGCTTGGAGAGCCTTGGCCTCCTCGACGAGGGCGAGGGCCGCCTCGGTGCTCTTGCCTTGGACCTTGAAGCCGCCCATGGCGTGGACCGACTGCGGCGTGAGGCCCACGTGGCCCATGACGGGTATCTGGGCGGCGATGATCGCCTCGACCATCGGGATGCGTTCGGTGCCGCCCTCGAGTTTGACCGCACCTGCGCCGGCGCGAATCAGTCGGGCGGCGTTGCGGACGGTGTCCTCGACCGACACGTGGTAGCTCATCCACGGTAGGTCGGCGACGATGAGTTGCTTCGGCTTGGCGCGGGCGACGGCAGCCGTGTGATGGGCCATGTCCTCGACGGTTACCGACAGGGTGTCCGGGTACCCGAGCACGACCATAGCGAGGGAGTCGCCCACGAGGATCATGTCCGCGTCGGTCGCATCGACCATGCGCGCCGACGGGTAGTCGTACGCGGTGATCATCACCAGCGGATCGGCTCCGTTCGCGACCTTTCGGGACGCGAGCGCGGGCGCAGTACGGCGCTTGGCCATGTCGGGCTCCTTCGGAATGTATGCACTGGAGTGCCTGCCGTCCGGCGCCAGAGGCTGCCAGCAGCGACTCCATGTAACCACGTCATCCGAACGGTGACAACCGGTCTTTTCTTCCCGCGCCGGGCCTCCGTGGCCTTGAACGGCCCGCCTGGAAGGCAGCTCGGCCTCCGTGGCCTTGAACGGCCCGCCTGGAAGGCAGCTCGGCCTCCGTGGCCTTGAACGGCCCGCCTGGAAGGCGAACTCAGATGAAGCTGATGCGGAGTTCGTGGACGACGAGGATCCCGGTACCGGTGAGTTGCGCTTCCCAGTTGGCCACGAGGTCGACCCCGGTCATGTCCCGTGTGTCGACGACGACCGAGTGCGGCAATCCCGGGCCGACGGCGACCGGTGGGCCGCTGGTCTGGGTGATCGTGGTGCCGGACGCGACGATCTGCACGACACCGTCGAGGTCCATGCTCGCCGAGGAAGCCCCGGTCAATCCCGTGCTCGATTCGTAGAACAGGCGGGCGGTCGCCGCGACCGTGGGGTCCTGGGTCCAGACCCGCAGTACCCAGTCACGGTCGTCGACGGGGCCTTCGGTGTCGACGACGTGCAGGCTCGACATCGCCACCTCGGGCAGGTCGTAGCCGAGACTCACCAGGTCAACCGTCGGGCTCGTGCCGGGCGTGGCGGTCGAGAGCTCGACCCGAACCACATAGAACGCGTCGCCAAAGTCCCATGCGTACGGGATCGGGTTCGCGCCTTCGTCGAACCAGGTCCCGGGCGTGCCGTCGGGTCCGACGAAGGTCGCGGCAAGGGCGAGCGCGGGCGTGGCGCCGCGTGCCACCTGCATCCGGACATCGGTGCCGACCGGCAGCGTGGCGTCGGCCGTCAGCAGACCGAACACGTTGCTCCCCGTCGCCGCGGTGTCGATGACCGGACTCGTCCACGTGCCGACGGATGGCCCGGCGGGCAGAAGCTCGGTTGGCGTCCCCGTCACGGTCAGGTTGACCAACGCCGGTGCCCATGCGGACTTTGCGCCGAGCAGGTTCGTCTCATCCTGGGTCCGCGTGTCCTCGTAGTAGGCGAAGAACGGCTCGCCGTTGTCGCTGGCGAGGCGCGTTCCTTGCGGCGTGCCGCCGACGATGGCGTGTCCGGGGAATCCCGGGCCGAGCGGCGTACACGGCACCGGTGTCGCACCGACGTTGATCGTCATCGCGGTCGGGCACGCGATGGCGATGTAGTCGGCCTGCGACGGCAGCCAGTACTCGCTGTCGAGCAGCCGTTCCGGCAGGAAGGCGGTCGACTCATAGCCGTCGCGATCGGCCTGCTGAATTCCCCCGCTCGTGCCGGTCATGTTGGTGATGCGAACGGCCGTCCCGTTTCCGTCGAGGTCCGAACCATTGTTGAGCGACTGCGATGACCCGGCGGTTCCGACGACGGTCGTCACCGTGCCGTCGTCCATCCACACATCGACGCTGCCGGCGTTCTCGAAGCCGATCAACAGGTTGCGGCTGCGAACGCCGAACAGGTCGTCACCGAACCAGGGCGGCACGACCTGTGCGTCGGAGAAGGAGTTGTTCGTCGCGGTGTGGGTCACGATGACGGGCACACCGTTGGTCGAGCGGATGATTCCGGATCGTCCCCCACCGATATCGGCGACCGGTGTCACGGCCGTGGCACCGACGCTCCCAGCCCATCGCAGGATCGTGCCGTCGTAGATCTCGACCGTCGCGGTGGCGTCGGTCGGAGACACGAGCGTCCAGGCGTTGTTGCTTCGGTTGGTCGGGAAGACCATGTCGGTGCCGGCGAACGTCGCCGGCACGAGGGCGTCCATGCCCTGTCCACGTCCTCGGCCACCGATCGGGCCGTCGGTCAGGATCTGGGTATCCGGGGTGACCCCCGTGAAGACGAACAGGTCGCCGGCATCGAGATTGACGGTGAGGCCGCCGACGGTGACGTCGTTGTCGTCGACATAGCTGACGACGTCAAGCGTGCCGTCGTTGCCGGCTGAGCCGTCGAAGCGACGCCAGGCGGGGAAGTAGACCTCTCGCTGGCCATCTTCGTAGGTGAACGTTTCAGCCTCGGACGATTCCGAGAGCGCCGTGGGGTTGTCGAAATAGAGGCAGAACGAGGTTGTGGCAAAGGCGGCGAGGTCCAGCTGGACCCAAATGATCGTGTTGGCGGTGCCGACCCCTTCCTCGACGAAGAAGTCGAGCTCGGTCGTGTCATCGTCGGCGATGGCTCGATAGTCCTCGCCGAGGGGTTGCAGCAGCCCGGCGAGCATGTCGGCGGACGAATCGAAGTCGAGGCGCACTTGGTGTTCGTCGAGCGCGTCGCCGCCGTTGACGACGTCGAAGCATCGTCGTGCGCCCCAGTCGACGTGCCACCAGCCCGCCGTGGACGCCGTTGCGAGTTGAAGTTGGGTGCCGGCAAGGTCGACCTCGGTGTCGACGTAGGCTCCCAGGTCGAAGTCGGCCTCGAGGTCGTAGGCCGCCTCGTCGCCCTGGTCGTAGGCGAAGAACTGGGCGCCGGTGGTGAAGCCGTTGATCTCGGCCTCCATGTGGTTGCCGATGTTGATCGCCGCGAAGGCGATCTGTGGCAGGAGGATGATGGCCACGAACACGGCGAAGCCCGCCGCCCGTCGAGACGGGCGGCGGACTTCATCGCGTTGGTGCTCTTGCGAGCCCATCACTGTCCCCTGCGGGCCGGAATCAGCTGAGGGTGGCCTCGGCGACCCAGTTGACGGTGGCCGTGGTGCCGCCGGCGATGGCGACATCGGTGCTCACGACGAAGGCACCCTGGACGGATGCGCCCGGGGCGACGACCACAGAGCCGGTCGAACCAGCGACGAACGGGTCACCCACGAAGAGCAGGGTGTCGTTCCAGTCGTCGGTCAGTGCCGGATCCTGGTTCGGATCGATGTTGGCCGGGTTTGCCACGTTCGAGATCCAGATCTCGGCGCTGAAGTCGCTCCAGTCGCCGCTGACGCCGGTCGACGTGAGCTGGACGGTGATCGGGTCGGTGCAGTTGTTGACGTAGTTGACGACGTCGGTGTAGATCACCCGGTCGCCGACCATGCCGGTCAGGGTGATGCGCTCCTCGATCAGGTCCACACCGTCCACCGTGGTGGTGTTGCCGGTGCCGTCATAGGTGATGAGTGCGCCGGGCGTGCCGACCGGGTCGGGGTCTGCGCCGACGGTCTTGGCGAAGCACGGCGCAACGGCGCTGACTTCGGCTTCCATGTAGTTCTGGACGATGACCGATGCGCCGGCGGGGGCGGCGATCATCAGCAGCGCAACGACGATGGCGGCGCTGCGGCGGGTGAAGGGGAGGGCGCCGAATCGGCGCGTACTCCGCTGGGGGGTGCTTTCCATGAGGTTGTGTGCTCCTTGTTCTGGTGCAGGGGGTGGGGGTGTCACGGCTGGGCCGAGATCGAGGGCAGCGACGGGCGCTGCGCGTTCTTGGACTGGCGCTTGGTCTCGCGCTCCTCGTCGCCCGGGTATTCGATGAACCCGAGGAACAGGACTGCGGCGATGCCGAGGAAGATGCCGATCCGGACCATCCAGTAGGTCGGGATCAGCGGATCGATGTCGAAGCGGCGGAACCACTCGAACGTCACGAGTAGCGCGGCCATCGGGATCGACGAGGCGGCGCCCCACGTCCACACCGCCGGCTCGCGGTGGCGGCGGACGAAGTGGGCCAGGAGCCAAATCGCCGCGACGACGGCGACGGTGGCCGACGAATAGGCGGCGACCAGGCGAAAGCGGTCGGGACTGGTGCGCAATCCGGCGTAAGGAACGATGCCCCACGCCATGCGGCTTTGGATGTCGACACCCCACACGGCGACGACGACCCACGCAGAAACCAGCTTGGTGGCGACCAAGAGCAACGCCGTCTGGGAGACCTTGTCGACGAGCTGTGTGAGCCACGGCGCCGAGGTCGAACCCTCGTCTTCAGGGCGCGGCGCGTCGCCATACCCCACCGCGTCCGGGGCTGGGGCCTTCGACTCGTTCGTGCGGGTCTCTACCGCACGATGGCGTTGGGTGGACATCGAAAGACCCATCGGAGACGCGCATGCCCAGGTGAGTCGGAAGGGTTAGTCGACCTACGCCATTGGTCGCATCGGCCTATGCCGGATGAGGCAAACGAAGGAGAACGGCCCGTGGAATCTCGCAGATGGGTTACGACGCGAGGTTCACATGCTCTGGGCTCGGAAGAATGGCGATCTGCGGTCGAGCGCAGTCAGTACGCCGAGGGCAGAGCGCGCTATGCGTCCGACGACACAGGAGCGTCGTCGGACTGGCCGCGTTCGCCCGGGTGGTCCGGGTCGGTCGCGTCGTCTGGTGCGGCCGGGTCGTCCGGAGACAGCGTCGAGCGGCGCACCAGATGGTTCCAGTGACAGGCGCAGCAGACCTCGACGACGTAGGCCACATGGGTGCCGGGACGACGGGCAAGTCGGGCCAACTCGCCGCGCAGCGAGATACACCGACCGTGACTCGGCAGCCGCGGCCCGAATACGTAGGTCACATGAACCATGCGTCCGTCCCGCGCACAGATCGGGCAGGACCCCGGCACGGGTGTGCCCACCTGGCCTGCCGCCCGGATCAGCTCAGGGTGTGCGTCGCAGACCTCGGCCCGGTCCAGTTCGCCGCGTTCGTACTCGGCGATGGTCGAGGCGCGGGCGAGGCGATAGTCGACATGGCCGCGGTCGGTCCCCCGCTCGCTGGTTGGCACCCGGAACACCATGAGCCCATCGTAGGGCGACCGGGACACGCGTGCCCGAGCGCCCGTCGGTCGCGCGACCGATTCACGTGGTCTGGGTGCGGTTGTTCCACCAATCGCGCAGCCGCCTCTCCTGATCCTCTTGCAGGATCGGTCCGTGCTCGAAGAACGCATCGCGCAGCATGTCGACGGCCTCGCCAACGTCGGGACCCGGCTCGATGTCGAGCAGCCGCATGATCGAGGCGCCGTCGATGAGTCCGGGATCGCCCAGGCCCTCGGCATCGTCCAGCACGTGCAGCGCCTGTCCGACGGCTCCCGCATGACCGGCGGGCGCGTCCGTATTCGCGTGGGCTTCGATGGCCGCGGCGACGGAGAGAGCTGGGGCGTGGTGACCGGTCGATGCATGCCATCGGCGCAGCGACGGCGCTTCCGCAGGATTGATCGCAAGCGCCGCGATGGCCGCGCGAGCCGTGTCGATGATCCTGCGCTGATCGTCTTTGCTCAAGCGGAGTCGTACGACCGCATCGGCCACCCACCGTGCATCCGCGAGTCCAACAGCCGTCGAGTACGTCAGCAGAAAGGCCGCCAATCGGCTTCGCCAGTCGAGGTCGGTCACTGCGTCGACCACCGGACCCAGTCCGACGGTCGCGATCTCCGGTTCGGTCAGTCCTAGCAATTCCGCCGCGAGCCCCGTTCCGACGAGAAAGTCGACGCCGACGCCGGGGGCCGGCAGGCCGAACAGACGCGCGAGCTCATCACCGATGCGCTCGACCGCCACAATGCCGAGTCGCGTGCGCAACGCGGTCGCCGCGGCCGTCAACTCTGGACTGGGTCCAAGATCGAAGCGGGCGGCGAAGCGAGCCGCCCGCAACATCCGCAGCGGGTCGTCCGAGAACGAGATCTCCGGTGAGAGCGGCGTCCGCAGACGCCCGCCGACCAGGTCGTCGACACCCCGATACGGGTCGACGATCGTCCCATCCGGGATCTCGATCGCCATCGCATTGACGGTGAAGTCACGCCGCGAGAGGTCGCCGAAGACGTCGTCTCCAAACGCGACCTCGGGCTTGCGGGAATCCGGGTCGTAGTCCTCGGCCCGATGGGTCGTGATCTCGATCGCCATGCCATCGAACCGAACGCCGATCGTGCCGAACCGCTCGCCTTGGGTCCAGAGAGCGTCGGCCAGATCCGCGACCAACGCCTTGGTTCGCGTCGGATCTGCATCGGTCGTCAAGTCGATGTCGCTGCTGGCATCGAGCGGATGATCGAGCCACTGATCGCGGACGATGCCGCCAACCAGGTACAGACGGTGACCGGCGGCCACGAAGCGGTCGGCCAGCGGGGTGACCTTGGCCAGCACCTCAGGCAGATGGGCGAACGGCACGGAGACTCGATCGGCGGCGCGGCTCAGGCCAACGTGCGGAAGTGGTCGACAGCGAGGTCGACGATCTGCGCGCCGGGTCCGCCATTGGTCCGGTCCTCGACCTCGATCTGCTGGTCGAGCATCGTCGCGACGACCGCCGCGGTGCTCGCTCCGAGCGCCGCGAGGTCATAACCGCCTTCGAGAAACACCAGACGCCGCCCGGCCGGCACGGTCGCCATGGCGCGGCGGGTCAGGTCAGCGAAGTCGCCCGAGCTCAGTCCCATCTCGGTGAGCGGATCCTGTCGATGGGCGTCGAAGCCCGCCGACAGCAGTAACCATGTCGGCTCGAAGGCGTCAATTCGAGCGGCAATGTGGCGATCCCAAGCCTGTGCGTACACGTCGCCCGTCGCGCCCGGAGGGAGTGGCAAGTTGACGGTGGCTCCAGCGCCGGGCCCGGATCCGCTTTCGTCGATCCGGCCCGTGCCCGGATAACACGGCCACTGGTGCATCGAGACGAACAAGACACGGGGGTCGTCGTAGAAGATGTCCTGAGTACCGTTTCCGTGGTGTGCGTCGTAGTCGACGATCAACACGCGCTCACCGCTCCCGACGAGATTGCGCGCCGCAACCGCCACATTGTTGAACAGGCAGAAGCCCATCGACTGATTCGCCGTCGCATGGTGACCGGGCGGGCGCACGGCACAGAACGCAGCATCCGCCTCACCGGCGGTGAGCCGTTCGATCGCTTCGAGCCCCGCGCCCGCGGCGCGTCGTCCGGCCTCGAATGAGGCTGCGGACATCGCCGTGTCCGCGTCGATACGGCCCCCTCCCTCGGCGGCGAGTCGTTCGACCGTCTCCAACACCGACACCGCGTGGACGTCGGTGATCGCCTCGGTCGGGGCCAAGGGAGCCTCGACCATGGTCAGTCCTTGGAGAAGGCCAGCGTGTTCGAGGCCGTCGGAGACCGCACCGAGGCGAGCGGGTCGCTCCGGATGGCCGGGACCGGCGACGTGCTCGAGGCAACGCTCGTGGGAGACGAACAACAGCGACATCGGAACATCCTACGTTCGGCGTCTTCCGGGGGGTCACGCCTTTGGTCCGACGACGCCGCGGACGCTGCCGAGTGCGGGCCAGCGCGGTCGCGCGATAAAACACGGCGTGTCGTTTGCGCGGAGGATGGTCCAGGTCGGGCGTGACCGCGTGCAGATCAGTCCGTGGAAGAGTCACGACGACGTCGCCAACATGGTGCCGTTTCCCGATCGGGTCTCGATCGGGTCCGATGCGCTCCTCCAGGCGCTCGACCTCGCTCGCGAGCAGGGTTATGCGAGCACCTTCACCGCGGCGCTTACGCCAACCCAAGCCGAACCGTTTCGAGTGGCTGGGTTCGAGCTCGTCGAAGAACTCCACTTGCTGCGCCGCGCACTCGACTCCTCGTTCGATGCCCGCCCGGATCGATCTTCGCTTCGCCGGGGAAGACGGACCGACTTCGCCGAGGTGCTCGAGCTCGATGCCCTCGCCTTTGACGACTTCTGGCGCTTCGACCGCGGCGCGCTGGCCGACTCGATGCGCGCCACCCCGCGACACCGCTTTCAGGTGTCCAAGACCGATCCGGTGATCGGCTATCACGTGACGGGACTCGCCGGCGCGAGCGGCTATCTCCAGCGCGTCGCCGTCCACCCGTCGGCGCAGGGCGAAGGCTGGGGCATGCGGCTGGTCGATGATGCACTTCGTTGGAGCTGGCGCAATGGAGCGCGCACGGTCCACGTGAACACGCAGCTGACGAATGAGCGAGCGGTCGGCCTGTACCGACGTTGCGGTTTTGAACTGGCGCCCGAGCGGTTGCAGGTGTTGTGGACGCCGCTGGTCGACGGAGCCAGCAGACCGTTCTAGGTAGCCGGGGTTCGTTTCCCGCTACGCCAGGTCGCGTCGAGCGTAGAACTGGGCAACGGCGAAGGCCGCCACGATCGCGGCGCCAAGCCCGAGCACCACGCGCCCCGCGTCGGACAACGCCCCGGGCCACACGATCACTACGAGCGCGATCACCACGAAGGCGAGGTTGACCCGCAGCACGAAGTCCACCTCGCGACGCCGCGAGACCCGACGGTTCGCGAACAGGGTCACCACGAAGGACCACATCAGGACGACGACGCCGAAAACGGTGGCCACCCACCCCGGCACGCCCAGCCAGTCCGCCATGAAGGCACCGGTCAGCGTGAACACCAATCCGACGATGTTGCAGAACGCCGCATCGAGGCCGAGCGCCAGGTTGGCGAACCGCGTCGACGTCGAGGCAGGAGGCTCGGGAAACTTGAGCGCCACGCTCGGAGCGTACTCAGCCGGATCCGCCCGAGCCGTCCTCCAAAGTGACGACGAGGCGAGCCTTGCCCTGGGCCTTGGCGAGCATCAGCGCTCGGTCCGCCCGATCGAGCAGGTCGGGACCCGGCGTGCGGCGGGTTCCCACCGTCAGCCCCACGCTCGCGCCCCCGGGCACCTCGACGCCGTCGACATCGTGGCTGCTGTTCAAGGCCTCAACGACCCGGTGCGCGATCCCGGTCGCCGCCTCCGGCTCGACCCATCGACACAGCACCGCGAACTCATCGCCGCCGATGCGGGCGATCGCGTCGCCCCGGCTCAGCACGTTGCGCAGCCTCTGGGCCACCTGCTGCAAGACGCGATCCCCGACCGAGTGCCCCCAGCGATCGTTCACCTTCTTGAACGCATCGAGGTCGATGTACATCAGGGCAACGTGCTCGTTGTGACGCACCGGGAACTCGTCCATGAAGGCGCGACGGTTCAGCAATCCGGTGAGCGGGTCGGTATTGGCCCGCGTCGCCAGCGCGGCTTGCGCCTGGGCCCGGGCAAGGGCCAGCGCGGCCAGGTCCAACAGCGGAGCGACCACGACCGACAGGAACCGCACCTCGGGTGCCGGCCCCCATCCCCAGAATCCGAACGCCCCGAGCATCTCCGATCCACTGGTCACCGGAAACACATGGGCCCAGTCGTAGTCGATCAGTTCGAATGGATGGCCCAGTTCGCCGAAGGCATCGAGGTCGCCCTCCACGACCGAGAGGTGCTCGGCGACCTGAGGCGATGGGCCGAGATCGCCCAGGGTGCATCGCTCACCCTCCGCCGACCACCAGACCACCTGCGAGCCATCGATGCCGTTGAAGCTGCGACAGGCATCGACCAGCACCTGGATCGCCGTTCGTTCGTCGACGTCGCTCGCCAGGACCTGGAGTGCTTCGGTGACCGCAAAGCGGGTGGTCACGTCGATCAGCGCGACGACGAAGAACCACTCGCGAGCACCGGTGGCGCGGTCGATGGTTCGTACCCAACGACCGGTGGCCTCGAACGGCACGACACGGGCCGGCGTGGAGACCCGTAGCGGAATCACGACGTTGGTGAAGAGGCTGGAACGACCGTCGTCAGCGTTGGCGCTGATCTCGAAGGTGGTCGCCACACGATCGAGGTCGTCCGCATGGACGAGTTCGACGATCGACAACCCGACAGGAGACAGGCCGAGTGTGTCGGCCGACGGGCTCGCCCACCGCACGATCATCTCGCTGTCGAGCACCACCACGACCACGCTCGACTCGCGCATCAGGCACGACGTCGCCACCCGCTCGAGCGCCGCGGAACCGGCATCGGCCACACCTGCCATGAGCGGAAGGTACGACGGGTCCACCCGGTTGACGAGCAGAAATCGCACGCCCGTGAGCCGCCCGTCCCAACCACGCGAGACTGTGTGTCGAGATGGACAAATCCTCCCGTGTGGAACCCGTCAACGGGAGTTGAACGTGCGGCGATACCAAACGAAGAAGAACGCTGCGTTAATGCGTGCGAGATGTTCGCCAACCGTGTCGTTGTGGGATAGACAGAGGGGCGAATCTAGGAGGGTCCCCATGTCCCGAGCACTCAAGCTCCTTACTGCCATGCTGCTGGCGCTCGCCGTGTTCGGCGCAGCGTGCGGCGGCTCCGACGACGCCGACGAAACGGCCGACGACTCGAGCGCGAGCGCATCTGCCGACGCGGCCGAAGACAGCTCTGATGACGCAGCCGATGACGCCGCTGCCGACGACGCCGCGGCCGACGATGAGGGTGGCGAGACCAAGGCCGCCTTCGTGATGGTGGCGCCGATCGGTGACGCCGGCTGGAACTTCATGCACAACGAGGGCCGCCTCGGTGCCGAAGCCGCCACCGGTGTGGAAACCGCGTTCGTCGAGGCCATCCCCGAGGGCGGCCCGGAGTTCGACAACGCCGTGCAGCAGTTCATCGACGATGGCTTCAACGTCATCATCACCACGTCGTTCGGCTACATGGACGCCACCGAGCGTTTCGCCAACGAGAACCCCGACGTCGTCTTCGAGCACGTCTCGGGCTTCAAGATGAACGACACGAACTTCGGCAACACCTTCGGCCGCATGTACCAGCCGCGCTACATCGCCGGCATGGCTGCCGGTGCCGCGACCGAGTCGGACCGCATCGGCTACGTCGCCGCCTTCCCGATCCCTGAGGTCATCCGAGGCATCAACGCCTTCGCCCTCGGCGTCGCCCGCACCAACCCCGACGCCGTCGTCGAGGTCGCCTGGACCAGCACCTGGTTCGATCCGGGCCTCGAGGGCAACGCCGCCCAGGCACTGATCGACAGCGGCGCCGACGTGCTCACGATGCACCAGGACTCGACCGCAACCGGCCAGGCCATCAGCGACGCCGGTGGCACCTTCATCGGCTACCACAGCGACATGAGTGCCCAGGTCCCTGCGTACCTCACCGCGCCGATCTGGAACTGGACGCCGCGCTACGCCGACATCATCGAGTCGGCCGCCGCCGGCAACTTCGTACCCGAGGCCTACTGGGGCTCGATGGCCGACGGTGTCGTCGACATCACCATCCCCGACAGCTCGTCGGTTGCCGGTGAGATGCAAGAGGTCAAGGACCAGATCCTGGCCGGTGACTTCGACGTCTTCGATCAGGGCACGATCACCGACCAAGACGGCACCGTCATCATCGAAGACGGCGTCATCCAGGCCGAGCTCCTCAACCCCTTCGATGACTCGGTCGTCGTCGCCGCTCCCGGCGACGCACTCAACGACGGCGTGCTGCTGAACATGAACTTCTTCGTCAGCAACATCGACGGTTCGGTTACCGGCTGATCGAGCCACACATTCACGCGGTGCCCCGACGGGCACCGAACGACTCTTCCGAGGTGTGTCGGTGGCGGACGACTCCCGCTCCGGCACACCTCGTGTAGTTTTGCCACGCCTCGTGGGGCGAATTGGGGGATCATGCTCGCGGTCGAGCTGGAGAACATCTGGAAGCGATTCCCCGGCGTGGTGGCAAATGCGGGCGCGAGCCTGACGGTCAAGGCCGGGTCCGTGCATGCCGTGCTCGGTGAGAACGGTGCCGGCAAGACCACCCTCATGAACGTGCTCGCCGGGGTCTACCAACCCGACAAGGGGACGGTGCGTCTGCACGGTGAGCAGCAGCGGTTCACCAAACCGGCCGATGCGATCGCCGCCGGCGTCGGCATGGTGCACCAGGAGTTCCGGCTGGTGCCGACCTTCACGGTCGCCGAGAACGTTGTGCTCGGCGCAGCTCCCATGCGAATCAGCAAGGCTGATCTCGAACGCCAGGTCGGCGAACTGGCCGAACGCTTCGGGCTGGCCACCGATCC
Source organism: Actinomycetota bacterium (assembly GCA_039028435.1). Lineage (GTDB taxonomy): Bacteria > Actinomycetota > Acidimicrobiia > Acidimicrobiales > UBA10347 > UBA10347. Next base: position 94,523 of record JBCCIC010000004.1, read on the forward strand.
GGCTCAGGAGATCTGGCAACTGTCTATGGGCGAGCGCCAACGGGTCGAGATCCTCAAGGCACTGTGGCGCGAGGCCCGCGTCCTGATCCTCGACGAACCGACCGCAGTTCTCACGCCGTCCGAGGCCGAAGAGCTGGGGCGTATCACCGCAACGATGGCCGAGGACGGCCGAAGCATCATCTTCATCAGCCACAAGCTCGACGAGGTCACCGCCTTCTGCGACGAGGCGACGGTGCTCCGTGGTGGCACGACCGTCGCCTCGAGTCTCGATGTCGCCGACCTCAATGCCGCAATGTTGGCCGAACTCATGGTCGGCCAGGCGACCGCCGTGTCCCAGCGCCGCGAGCGCGCGAACACGCCCGGCGAGGTCGCGCTGACCGCCCGGGACATCACGGTGCGCGACCTCCACGGCCGCAACGTGGTCGATGGCGTGTCGGTCCAGATCCGTAGCGGTGAGATCGTTGGACTCGCCGGGGTTGCGGGCAATGGACAGCGCCCGCTCGCCGATGCGCTTGCGGGACTCACGACCAGCACGGGCACCATCAAGATGGGGATCCACGACCTGACCAAGGCGACCCCGAACGACCGCCACCGCCGCGGCCTGTCGTACGTGCCCGAGGACCGGATCGGCGTTGGACTTGCGCCACGCTTGAGTGTGACCGACAACGCCATCATGCGGGCGTACCGACTGCTGGCGCGGGGTCCGATCATCGACCGCGAGGGCGCCGCCGACTTTGCCGACGAACTCGTCGAACAGTTCAACGTCAAGGTCGCCCGCATGGACCAGCCGATCGCCGGCTTGTCCGGTGGCAACCTCCAGCGCCTGCTCGTCGGCCGCGAGGTCGACGGCCAGCCGACCGTGCTCATCGCCGCCCAACCAACCCGCGGCCTCGACGTGCAAGGCGTCGCGGCAATCCAGCGGGTGCTCCTCGAGCAGGCCGAGACCGGCGTGGGCATTCTGCTCATCAGTGAGGATCTCGACGAACTGCTGGCGTTGAGCGATCGCCTGCTGGTCATGCACGAGGGCCACATCGTCGGTGAGTTCGACCCCGACCTGAGCACCCGGGCCGACGTCGGTGTCGCGATGACCGGCGCAGGAGTCGCGTGATGGGCTGGCGACTGGTCAAGCGCGACACACCACTGCCCGGAGGTCAGGTCCGGGCCTTCGCCGTCGGGCTCCTGCTGGCCTTGGTGCTGGGCTCGATCCTGCTCCTGGCCGCAGGGCACAACCCGTTGTCGACCTATCAGCGCATGCTCGACGCCTCGTTCGGTTCGCTACGCGAGATCTCGACCACGCTCGACCGAGCCGTGCCCCTTGGGCTCGCCGGACTGGCGGTCGCCGTCGCCGGTTCGATGGGATTGTGGAACATCGGCGCCGAGGGCCAGATCATCGCCGGTGCCATCGCCGCCGCCTGGGTGGCCCGCTTGGCGCCGGACCTCAACGGCTTCTCGCTGATCACGCTCATGCTGCTCGCTTCAGTCGTCGGCGGCGCTCTGCTGGCGCTCGGTCCTGCGCTGGCCCGAGCCCAACTCGGGGTGAGTGAGATCATCACCACGCTCATGTTGAACGAGGTCGCGATCCGCATCGTGCGCTACCTGGTCAACGGGCCATGGAAGGACCCGCTGAGCTTCGGGTTTCCGGCTGCACCCGAGCTTCCCGACCAGGCCGCGCTGCCCGACCTCTATCAACGTTCGAACATCGGCTTGCTGATCGCCGCCGTCGTCATCGCCGTGTTCGGTTGGCTCGCCGCCCGAAGCCGCTGGGGATACGAGCTTCGACTGGCCGGATCCTCCGAGCGCGCCGCTCAATACGTCGGGATCTCGCTCAAGTCCAAGGTCCTGACCGTCCTGGTGCTTTCGGGGGCGTTCGCCGGGCTCGCCGGCGGAATCCTGCTGACCGGATCCTCGGACCGGCTGGTCGAGGGTGTCGGCGGCGGTTTCGGCTACGCCGGCATCATCGTCGCCGCACTCGCCCTGATGCGGCCGTCCGGTGTCGCTGCGGTAGCTGTCGCGTTCGGCGCCGTGCAGGTCGGCGGTTTGGCGATCGAGACCCAGGGCGTTCCGGCAGCGATCGCCGACATCCTCCAGGGGTTGATCCTCTTCGGCGCACTCACGGCTGCGGTGTTCGGCAACTACCGGCTCGTTCGTGGCAGCGCGGACGCGGATACGACCGAAACGGCGGACCCCGTCGATGAATCGGCCGGCACCGAATCGATCGGGACCGACCTGCCCGGCGAGATCGCGGGAGGGCCGGCATGAGCGAACAGCAACTCATCGGCCTGCTGATCGCCGTCATCGAGTTCGGCACGCTGCTGTACCTCGCCGCGCTGGGCGAGCTGATCGCCGAGAAGGCCGGCGTGCTCAACCTCGGGGTCGAGGGCATGATGGCCTTCGGCGGCATGGCCGGCTTCTGGTTCGGTATCGAAACGGGCAGCCCATGGCTGGGTCTCGTCATGGCCGCCGTGGCGGGCGGTGGGCTCGCCCTGATCCACGCGATCGTCTCCGTGGTCATGGGCGCGGACCAGGTCGTCAGCGGTCTCGCATTGACGATTCTCGGGTTGGCGATGTCGGCGTTCCTCGGCACATCCCTCGTGACCCTGACACCTTCGTCGAAGTTCACCGAGCAACCTCTCGGCCCCCTCAGCGACATTCCGATCCTCGGCGACACCTTGTTCTCCATGTCGCTCGTGAGCTGGCTCGCGGTGTTCCTCGGCGTCGCCACCTGGTTCATTCTCGAGCGGACCCGCATCGGCCTCTCGCTCCGTGCAGTTGGCGAGAACGCCGCAACCGCGGACTCGGCCGGCATCCCAGTCGTCCGTGCACGGTTGATCGCGGTCGTCATCGGCGGCGCGCTCGCCGGCATCTCGGGCGCCTATCTCACGATGTTGGTGGCCCCCGGCTGGAGCGAAGGGACCACGGCCGGTCGCGGATGGATCGCGGTCGCGTTGGTGATCTTCGGCGCCTGGCGCCCCGGGCGACTGCTAGTGGGCGCCCTGCTCTTCGGCGGCCTGATCGCCCTCGAGCCCCGCCTGCAAACCGTGTTCGATGTCGACTTCGACGTCCGTTTGCTGAGCATGCTGCCGTACCTGCTGACCGTGGCCGTGCTCATTGTGCTGTCGATCCGGTCGCGCAATCGTCCGAGCGCTGCGCCGGCGGCGATCGGCCAGATCTGGCGGCGCGAGGAACGATGACCGAGGTGACCAAAGTGATCGACGTTCAACCGCTCCCCGAGCGTCCCGCCGGGGGCACGCTCATCGTCGATGCAGCGATCGTGACCGTGGATGACGACTTCGCGATCCTCGACCCCGGCTGGATCCACCTCGTCGACGATCGCATCGCGGGGATTGGTGCCGGCGAACCGCCGGCCGAGGTTCAGGGCCAGGCGGGCGAGGTCATCGACGCGAGCGGCCACGCGTTGATGCCGGGCATGACCAACGCGCACACCCATCTGTTCCAGACGTTCTTCCGCGGGCTCGCCGACGACAAGCCGTTGCTCGATTGGCTACGCAACTGCATCTGGCCGGGCGCCGTTCACCTCGATGCCGACGCGGCGTATCTCGCCGGCCTGGTGGGGATGATCGAGAACCTCCGCACCGGAGCGACGGCGATCCTCGACCACCAGTACGTGCACGTCGATCCATCGATCGACGACGCCATCTGTCGGGCCGCCGACGAGAGCGGAGTGCGCTACTTGCTCGCTCGAGGCTGGGCCGATCGGAACTACCCCGAGATCATGTGTGAGACACCCGAGCAGGTGTTGTCCCACACCGAGGGATTGCGGGATCAGTGGCACGGCTACGACGACAATCGCATCCGGATCGAACTGGCACCGCTACTGCCGTGGGGCTGCACCGCCGAGGCGATGCAGGAGACGGTCGCGAAGACCCGTGAGTGGGGTGCGGGCACCCACATCCACTGCGCCGAGACCGACGAAGAGGTGCAGCTCAATCTCGAGGAGCGGGGTCTGCGCCACATCGAATGGCTCGACGAGATCGGCGTGCTCGGCCCCGACTTCCAGCTCGCCCACAGCGTGTGGCTCGACGACGGCGAGCTCGATCTGATCGCCGAGGCCGGCGCCTCGGTCGTGAGCTGCCCCGTATCGAACATGTACCTGGCGTCGGGTGTGCCTCGCATCCTCGACATGCGGGCCCGCGGGATCAACATCGCCCTCGCCAGCGACGGACCCGGGAGCAACAACCGCCAGGACATGTTCGAAGTCCTGAAGTCGACCGTGCTCCTCCAGAAGGTGCATCACCTCGATGCGATGGCGTTGCAACCGGAGGACAGCCTGACGATGGCGTGCCGTGGCGGCGCCCAAACCTTCGGCACCGCCGACGACACCGGCGTACTCGCGGTCGGCCGCAAGGCCGATGTGGTCATGGTCGACCTGCGCTCAGTGTTCATCGCCCCGGTCCACCGCGTACCGAGTGCGCTCGTGTTCAACGCGTCGCCTGCCGATGTCAGCGACGTGTGGGTCGACGGCCGGCGATGTGTCGCCGGCGGCCGATCCACGATCGTCGATGAGCACGAGCTGCTCGAGGCCGCCCACGAGGCGGCAGCCCGAGTTTTCGCCAAGGCCGGCGTGGCCAGCCGGCTCAACCCGTAGCCGCCTGGACCGGGCGGTCGTTCGAGCTAGGCCGACGGGAACTCGACCTCGTCGGCTGCGAAGTCGGTCGCCTCGATTTCGGTCGCCTCAATCTCGAGTACCTCGGGTTCGGCGTTGCGACCATCCGAAGGAACCAGGGCTTCCAGGATGTTCACGCCGGTGGCTGCCTCGATCTGCTCGGTGAGCGAGATCACCGCGGCCGGCATCTGATTGATCAGCCCCGGAAGGCCACCAGCGCCGTTACCGCCGTTGCCGCCGCTACCGCTGTCGATCACCGTCAAGCGATCGATGTCGATCGCGCCGACCGTGTCGGTGATACGGGCGACCAGCTCGGGCAACATGTTCAAGACGAAGATGTCACGGGCGTTGTCGCCGGCGGCGTTGAACTGGGCGGTGAGACGTTCCAGAACTTCGACCTGGGCGGCGCCGTCCTCGATGATCTTGGCGGCAAGGCCCTTGGCCTCGAGCTCGCGAGCCTCACGGGAGGCTCGAGCCGGCTCGACGACGTCGGCTTCGAGACGTCGCCGCTGCAGCTCGATGCGCTCGGCTTCCAGAGACTGCTCCGCGACGGCTCGCGCCTTGGCCCCGGCCACCGCGGCCTCTTCTTCCTCGGCCAGCGCCACGGCGGCGAGCTGGGCCTCCCGTACCCGCAGGTTGTTGCGCTCCTCGGCGATCGCCAGATCCGACTGCACCTTGGCCAGCTCCGACCGTTGACGTCCCTCGGCCTCGGCCTCTGCGGCCTCGGCATTCTGCTTTGCCTCGGACTCGCGGGCCTCTTTCAGGACCTGGGCGGTCCGGCGGCGACCGACGGCCTCGAGATAACCCACCTGGTCGGTGACGTTCTGGATCTTCAGCACGTCGAGTTCGAGGCCGAGAGTTCGGATGTCGTCGTCGGCCTCCTCGATGAGGGTCTGGGCGAACTTCAGCCGGTCCTCGTTGACCTCCTCGGGCGTGAGCGTCGAGAGCACACCACGGAGGTTGGCTTCGAGGTTCTCCTTGGCGATCTGCTGGATGTAGTCCTGGGGTCGACCGAGGAATCGCTCGACCGAGTTCTCCAGCAGGCCTTCACGGCTCGAGACCTTGATGTTGGCAACACCCTGGACGTCGAGCGGGATCGCACCCTTCGAGTAGGCGTTGTGGACCGAGACATCGATCGCAATCGTGTTCAGATCCATGAAGTCGACCTTCTCGAGGACGGGTATGCGAAGCGTCCGGCCGCCCTTGAGCACCCGGTACCCGACGTTGCGTCCGTCGGCCAGGGCTCGATCGCGACCCGAGATGACGGCGACTCGGTTTGGTGGACAGATGACGACAAGGCTCTTCACCGCGGTGAAGACCACGAGGATGATGAGGACGAGGATGGCGGCTGCAATGACGAGTATCACCGCGGGTATCTCCTTTGATTTGGGGGTTCGGTGGCTAGGGGTTAAGGGCTTGGGGGTTCGGCACGACGAATGCCGTGCCGTCTTTGACCTCGACCACGATCACGGGATCGCCGGGCGCCAGGTCCTCTGCGCCCGAGCGAAACGGCTCAGCATTGAGGAAGATCGGTTGGCCGGCGATGTCAACTTCGACTCGGCCCCGGGCGTGATCGCCGATGGGTAGTACGACGCGGCCGAGTGAACCATTGAGGTGACGCTCGCCGCCGTTGCCGGAGTGATCGGTGCGCTGTAGGAACGCCATGAGGCGGGCGTTGAGCAGCCCGGCGAACAAGCCGAGCGCAACGGCAAACACCAGCGTGACGATGGTCGAGTAGTCGAGCGCCGTCAAGACGATGCCGACCAGTCCGAAGAAGGCCGACACCATGACAATGGATCGGAACGTCAACAGCGATGCCACCCAGTCGCCGACGATCGACGGCTCCACGGCCTGAGTCTCGGCGTCGGTGTCGAAGTCCGTATCGACGTCGACGTCACCCACATCGGCAACATCGCCGAGGTCGAGGTCCCCGATGTCACCGCCGGTGCCGAAGTCGACGTCGGCGTCGACACCACCGAACAGGGTGGGCAATACGAAGCCGCCGCCGAAGATCGCGGCGGCGATGTAGATCCAGATCATGCGCCGCTTCTTTCGGATGCGGCGACCATGAGCATCATGGTGAGGTATTCAGAGGTGGGCTTGCAGCACATCGTCTACTCCTTGTCGCACGGTCTGCCAGTCGTCGACCCACTCGGTCAGACGGTCGGTCCCTTCGGATGTCGTCGTGTAGTACTTGCGGGCCGGACCCGCCGGTGACGGTTGCAACGAGCTCTCGATCAGGCCCTTGCCCTCGAGGCGTTTGAGGACCGGATAGATGCTGGCCTCGCCTGCGATTTCGAGATGTCGCTGTTCGAGTTCCTGCACCATCTCGCGCCCGTAGCTGGGCCGATCGGCGATGACCGCCAACAAGCACATGTCGAGCAAACCCCGCAGGAGTTGGCTGTGATGGCTTGTGTCTTGCCCTGTCGGCATTGGTTCAGGTCCCCTGTCTGGGTGATGTCGGTGTCGATGTCGATGTGGCTGTCGATCTCGATCTCGATGTAGTCAGGTACTCGGCGTTATCAAGTACATGCTTATGATTAGTACCATGGTTTCCACCATACTGTCAACGAAATTCGCCGGGTACGCGACCGGACGAGCGTTGCCGCAGCTCGGAGACGCTGTGCCTAGGAGACGCTGTGCCTAGGAGACGCTGTGTCTAGGAGATGATGCCGTCGAGGAACGCGATGGCCCGAGCCGTCCAGGTACGAAGCTCCGAGGCGGTGGAGCTGATGACGACCTCGCAGCGGGGCAGCACACGTCCGAGCGCCTCGGCGGTCGACACCGGGTGTCCCGTGTCGCCGGTCCAGGCCAGGACCAGTGTCGGAAGCTCGAGACGCGTCAGCGACTCCAACGGCGGAAGGTCGGCGTGGGCGGCGCCTCGCAAGACCGCCGCAAGCCTGCCCGGGTCTGTTGCGCGCATCGACTCGGCGCGCATCTCCCGATACTCATTGGATCCGAGGAACGGGTCGGGTGGCGGCTGATCGGCCGATGCGCGGATGATCGGCTCGACACCTTTGGCGTCGATGATCGACGCCATCTGCCCGTAGATCGCGATCTGTGCGGCGCGCTCATCCCACCCGGTGGGCGGGATCACCAGCAGCAGACCCCGGACCCGATCGGCGAGCATCAAGGCCGAGTGCAGCGCGGTCGCCGCACCCATCGAAGCGCCTCCGAGCACGACCTGGTCGATGCCGAGATAGTCGATCAGCTCGATCTGGTCGATGGCCAGCTCCGACCACGAGCCTCGCTCGGGTTCGAGCAGCATCGACGACTCGCCATGGCCATGCGCGTCGTAGCGCACCACCGTGGCCCGCTCGCGAACCAAGGCCAGGTCGACCAGCGGATGCCGATCCTCATCGGCACGACTGCTCGTGAGCCCGTGGCCCCAGATCAGTGGCGGCACCTTCGTGGCGCCGCCACTGTCCCAGGCGATCGATGCTCCCCGAATCCTCACCACGATCAGCGACCGTAGCGAGTCAGGCTTGCGCTTGAATCACTCGGTGCGGCGATCGGCGAGGATCTCGAAGATTCGCGAAGTGAGCGAGGCGACCTCGAACTGCAGCGGGTCGAGCGAGAAGCCGGTGGTGGCGTTGAACATCGCGACGACTGCGTGCACGGTGCCGTCATTCGACTCGACCATCCAACCACTCGTGAGGACCACATTCGTGCCCGGTGTGAGACCGGGGATCCCGCCACCCTTCGACCATGCGCGATCCCATGCGTTCCGCACGCCGAAGAGCGCCACCTCACCGCTGTACGCTCGTCGACGAACTGGCCAGCGACGGTGTCGGCCGGGAACCGTGAACGCAGCGTGGCCATGCCGTTGCAGATGTCGAGTGGCGACGCATTCCAGCTGTACTCGCGGACGTTGGAAGCATTGCCGAACTGGCGCAAACCGTTCGGCCCGAGCGGGTCCAACACCTCGACCAGGAACTGCTCCTGTTCGCCCTCACTACCCGTGAGGAACGCCTCGACCTGAGCCGGTGACACCGAGCTGAAGAGGTGGTCGTAGTCACGAACGCCGATGATCGGATTGAGGATCGTCGGATCGGCCAGGCCGGCCGAGGCGACGAAGTCCCACGAAGCCTGACGACCGATCGTGCGCTCCACCATGTCCGTGGCCCCGTTGTCGCTTCGATTCATCATCAGATTGGCTGCCTGCTGCAGCGTGAGCTCGAACGTGCTGGCGAACTGGCCGGTCGAGAGGGACCCCGCCGACATGAACTCGCCGGGCGCGAAGATCACAGGTGAGTCCGGGGAGAATCGGCCAGCCTCGATCTCGGCCGCCGCCGCGCCGAGCGACCATTGCTTGAAGATCGAGCCGGTTGCGAGCGGAACGTCCTCGTTGTGGCCGATGATTGCCTGGCACCCATCATCGGTGATGTCTGCCACGAGGAGCCCGACGAACTCGGTCTTGGTCGACAAGTCCTCGATCACGGTTTCGAGGTCCTTGGTGCGATCCTCGGCGAACTGCTGTGTCTGGATGCCGCGCCGCCAGGGGTTGACCGCCAGCTCGTTGATCAGATCGGTGTTCGGGTCGAGCCCGACCCGAACGAGATGCGTGGGCGCTTCGGGCCGTGCTGGGTCACCCATCTCCACCCAGAGCCACCACTGCGTGACGGCCCGGACGTCAATGACCTCCCAAGCGCCGGATACCCCGGCCCGAACGTCGGCCAAGACGGAGTCGAGTGTCGCTCGTGGGACGGCGTTGAAGAACTGCGGCGAGATCGTGGCGTCGATCAACGCTGGATCGACCTCGTCGGCCAGCACCAGCTCCTGAACCACGCGGAGCGCCCGCACCGAAGGCTCGTCCTCAGGCAGTTGACTCACCCCGTCGACCAAGGGGAACTGGGACACGAGTGCAACCTGCCGTGAGCCGTCGTCGGGGAAATCGTCCTCGTCGTTCGGCACGCCGTCACCATCACGGTCGGGATCAGGCGTCGGTGTCGGCTCGGGTTCGGGGGTGGGCTCCGGTTCGGGCGTGGGTGTCACCGGAACCTCGGTCGGTTCCGGCTCGCCGGCGTCAGACGATTCTTCGTCCAACTCATCGTCGACGTCGGGCTCGGCGGCGGCCTCTTCGGCGACGGGCTGGGAATCTGCCTCATCGGTGGCTGTGTCGGGCTCGGAGCCAGCCCCGCAAGCCACAGCAACCATCGCCAGCGCCAATGCGGCTGCGAAGAGCCGCAACGCCATCCCTCGTTGTCGTGCCATCCGATAGTTCCTTCCCTCTCGCCCACGATCGCTCAGACCCGCGCCGGCGGCACCTGCCGACCGATTGGCGCTGGTGATGTCCAACGAAGTCGTCTCGTCCACGGCCGCCTCGCTCTGCTCGCCTCGACACCCGCCGAAGTCGCCGCGCCGCACATACTAGGACGGTGGAGCCGGAGATCTGATGCAGCGCCGACACACCGTCGACGAGCTCGCCAGCGCGCTCGAGTGTGGCGACCGCGAGCTGGTATCGATCGTCGGCGGAGGCGGCAAGACGACCACGTTGTTCGCACTTGGCCGCCAGCTCGGCGGCCGTCGAGTGCTCACCACCACCACGAAGATGGGCAGTGAGCGCGACGACGGGGTCGCAGTGCTGCTCGATCCCAGCGACGACGCCCTCGGAGCAGCGCTCGACCGCGATCCCCGGGCGCTCGTGTGGACCGACCGTTCCGGACATCGAGCCGACGGTGTGGCGCCCGAAGCCTGCGATCGCTGGTTCGCCACCGGGGTCGCCGATCATGTGATTGTCGAGGCCGATGGGTCGCGGCGACGGCCGTTCAAAGCGCCGTACCCGTACGAACCGGTGGTGCCTGACCAGACGACACTGCTGGTCGCGTGCATCGGCGCGTCCGCGCTCGGCGGCCCGATCGCCGAGGTCTGTCATCGTTCCGACGCCGTCGTCGACATCGTCGGTGGCCGCATCGAGGACACCCTCACCCCGGCCAAGGCGGCCGCTGTGCTACTCAGCGACGAAGGCTCTCGCAAATCGATGCCCGATCACGCTCGATTCGTGATCGCGGTCCACCAGGTTCGGGCAAGCAACGAAGCCGCCGTTCTCGAACTGGTCCAGGCAGTGGGTGACCGAGCACCGATCATCTGCGTCGGAGCGACTGCATAGCTCCGTTGGTCGGCTAGCCCGCGGGCTCGCGCAGGCGCTCGGCGACTCGCTCGAATACCGTGGCTAGCACCCGAAGCTCTTCAGGCTCCACCTGGTCGATCAGCGCGGCCCTCACGTCTCGCAGGTGAAACGGCGCCGCGGCTTCGAGGGCGGCAAAGCCTTCGTCGGTCAGACAGGCGAACGTGCCCCGCCGATCTTCCGGACACTTCTCGCGACACACATAGCCACGCGCGCCGAGCCGGTCGACACGCTGGGTCAGCCGACTCTGCGAATGCAGCAATCGATCGGACAACTCGCTCATCCGCAGGCGGCGCCCCGGTGCTTCGGACAGGTGCACCAGCACCTCGTAGTCGTCGAGGGTCAGGTTGTCGGCATCCTTCAGCCCGTCGGTGATCGCCTGATTCACACGCTCGGTCGCTTCGAGGAAGCCACGCCACACGCGCATCTCGTCGTCGTCGAGCCAGCGCGGCTCGTCTGAGGAGGCGGATGCGGCGGACGTCACAGAGAACATTCTAGCCGATGGGTTGACATAGTTCAATCTTGAAGTATTATTCGTTCAACGTTGAAGTATCTGCTCGGACGTGCCGAGCACATGACGAAAGAGTCCCCCACGAATGACGACCATCCTGCACCTCTCCGCTTCCACCCGCGGCGGCGAATCCGCAACCGACCTGCTGGCTGAAGAGCTCCTCGAGCGCCTCACCGACGATTCGACCACCGTCGTGCATCGCCGCCTTGTCGAGGGTGTGCCCCAGCTCAGCGTGGCGGCGACCAGCGAGCTCGTCACGCCGGCACCCGACCGGTCCGACGAAGCCGCACCCGTCCTCACCCATGCGGATGCACTGATCGGTGAGCTCCAGAACGCCGATGTGCTGGTCATCGGTGCCCCGATCTACAACTTCGGCCCGCCCTCTGCCCTCAAGGCGTGGGCCGACCTCGTCGCCCGTGCAGGCACGACGTTCACCTACACCGAGACGGGACCAGCGGGCCTCCTCGAGGATCGCCCGACCTACATCGTGTCCGCCAGTGGCGGAACACCGATCGGCTCCGAGATCGACTTCGGCACGACCTGGCTCCGCCAGTTCCTCGGCTTCCTGGGTATCCAGAACATCACGGTCATCGGTGCCAACGGCCTGGCCATGGATCCTGAGGCTGGCCTCGCTGCAGCACGCTCCGAGATCGCAGCCGTACCCGCTCGCGCCGCCTAAGGCCGACCGCCATGCAGACCAATGCCGCCCAAACCAATGCCAAAGCGACCATCGACGTCCGTCGGGCCGACGAGCGCTTCCACACCGACATCGGCTGGTTGAAGAGCCACCACAGTTTCAGCTTCGGCAGCCATCGCGACCCGAACAACACGGGCCACGGGCTGCTCATCGTGTCCAACGATGATCGCGTGGCCGCGGGCGGCGGATTCGGAACCCACCCGCACCGCGACATGGAGATTGTCACCTGGGTGCTCTCCGGCGAGCTCGAACACCGGGATTCCGAAGGCAACCATGGCGTGCTCCATCCCGGACTTGCGCAGCGAATGTCAGCCGGCACGGGGATTCAGCATTCGGAGATGAACGCCAGCGAGACCGAGCCGGTGCACTTCGTACAGATGTGGGTGCCGCCCGACACGCTCGGCACAGCGCCCGGCTACGAGCAGCGTGATGTCACCGCGGACCTCGACGCCGGCGGGCTCGTGCCGGTGGCATCGGGTCGCGGCCACGATGGATCGATCTCCATCGGGCAGCGCGGTGCGGCCATGTGGGTGGCGCGCCTGTCCCCCGGTGACTCGGTCACCGTGCCCAATGCGCCCTTCGTGCATGTCTTCGTCGCCCGAGGCCGAGCGGTCCTCGGCGACACGAATCTCGAGGAGGGCGATGCGTCTCGTCTTACCGACGCCGGGACCGTCGCCCTCCATGCCCCCAGCGCTGACGCAGAAGTCATCGTGTGGGAATCTGATGAGCACGCGTGGCGATGAGCGCCACCAAGGGCAGCGCCGACAAAGAGATGCGATGAGCGACACCACCACCGAGACCGAAACACCGGCCGCTGACCGCGGCGACGAGTGGGAAGAGCTGCGGCAACGGCATCTGCGCCCCGCAACCGATCGACCCGCCTCGACCGCCCAGGGCATCCACCACATGGCCCTGTTGTCCTCAGATGTCGAGCGGACGATCGACTTCTACCAGGGCATCCTCGAGTTCCCGCTGACGGAGCTGTTCGAGAACCGGGACTATCCGGGTTCGACTCACTTCTTCTTCGACCTGGGCAACGGAAATGCCCTCGCGTTCTTCGATTTCCCGGGCCTCGACCTGGGTGACTACCGAGAGGTGCTCGGCGGATTCCACCACGTCGCCATCTCGGTGGCGCCCGAACAGCAACAACGCCTACGGGCTCGACTCGAGAACGCGGGCATCGAAATCGTGTTCGAGCACGACAGCTCGATCTACTTCATGGGCCCCGATGGCGAGCGCCTCGAGCTGCTGGCAGACGAACTCGGGGAGATGTACGGCAACACCGTGCTTTAGCCGGGCGGCACCGGTGCTCGTGCCGGGTTCAGGGCCTCGGTTCGGGGGCGAACTCGAAGTCGAAGATCAGATTGTCCATATCCTGCACGCGCACGAACGTGTCGAACACGTTCGCCGTGTCCGGCTCGGTGAGGCCACAGACGAAGATCCGGTTGACGTCGAGCACGACCGGAACGTCACCGCAGTCGACGGATCCGGGTGGTAGCCCCAGCTCGCCACGTTCGTTGACCGAATCCACGATGGTCGCCTCGATCGCCTCAAGTGCCGGGGGATACACGACGTTCGTCGAGCTGACCGTGATGTGATCCTCACGATCGATGAGCACATCGAAATTCACACTCCGGCCGGCGTGGACTGCGGTGCAGGAGAACGTCGTGCCCACGGCCTCGGTCGCTGGACTGTCGCACACCGCATTGCTCAGGTCGATGCCGTTCTGCGATGCGAAGTCGCCTTCGATGAGCGACACCGCCCCATCGGCGGCCGTCTGCGCGCCACACCCAGCCACCAACAGCAGGCTGAACAGGAGGATGAGCACTCGCCGCATGTGGCTTCCCCAACGTGATCCAAGGCAGAAGTCCGCGCAGGGCACGAACGACGAGAGCGTAGATCATCGACCCGGGGCTGTTCCGTGCAGGAGCTCACCCTCGGGTCATGGAGTTCGCCGCCATACCTGGCACCCTGGTCGGCTGTGGCGCATCACTTCGATGAGGAAACCCGGATCGAACCGCTCGACGAGAACCGCTGGCGCGTGAATCTGAGTGGGAACTGGAACATCGGGGACAACCCGAATGGCGGGTATCTGCTCGCGCCGCTCCAACGAGCCATGCAGGAGGCCTCAGGCCACCCCGACCCGCTGACCGTGACCACGCACTACCTACGGCCCGGCGAGATCGGTGAAGGAATCGCCGAGGTCGAGGTCGTCCGCAGCGGGCGCACGATCGGAACGATGCGCGGTCGCCTTGTTCAGAACGGCAAGACCAAGATCGAAGCGATCGCGGCGTACACAGATCTGACCGTCGGCAACGAGGTTGCGGACGTGTCAGTCCCCGCACCTCTCATCCCACCGCCGGAGGATTGCCCGCCGCGAACCCAGCTGGCCCAGGGCGTCCATCTTCCGATCATGGATCGGGTCGATGTGCGCATCCATCCCGACCACATCCTCGGGGCGACCGGACGCCAGCCACTCATCGACGGTTGGATCCGCTTCGCCGACGAGCGCCCGGTCGACGCCGCCGCGCTCACCCTGTTCGCCGACGCGTTCCCTCCCCCGCTCTTCGCACTCGTCGGCAGGATCGGCTGGGTTCCGACGATCGAGCTCACGGTGCAGGTTCGACGCCGACCGGTCGACGGCTGGATTCAGGGCCGCTTCCGCACCAGCGACGCCGCCGCGACGCGGACGATCGAGGACGGCCACCTCTGGGACTCGAGCGGACGTCTGGTAGCGCTCTCGCGTCAGGTCGGATTGGTGCTCTCGGCCAGCTGAGGGACCCGTGCGCTGGACCGCTTCTCGCGATACATGTCGCGGTCGGCTGCCGCGATCAGCTCCTCGACATCCATCGAGCCGCCGCGGTCGGTCGCGATACCGCAGCTGGTGGTGCACGCGATCTGCGCGCCGTCGGCGGAAACCGGGCGCGCAATCGCGTCGCGCAATCGCTCGACCAGCGGCACCGCGGTCTCGACGTCGGTGTCGCGCCAGATGACGAGGAACTCGTCTCCGCCCAGACGACCGATCACGTCCTCAGGCCGCAACGCCGAGCGAATCGACGCCGCCAGCACCGCCAGTACCCGGTCGCCGGTCTGGTGACCGTGGCGGTCGTTGACCTGCTTGAAGCCGTCGAGATCGAGGAAGGCCACCGTGGTTTCCGAGCCCGACCAGCGGGCGTCGGCCTGAATCCGCTGGAGCTCGTCGACGGTCGCCTGTCGATTGAGGAGCCCGGTCAACGAATCGGTGCGGGCGCGCTCGGTCAGCTCGCGTTGGTGTTCCCAGCGCTCAGTGATGTCCTCGATCGTGAGCAGCACGCCGGCATCGCGGCTGCCGAGCGACCGGACGCGAATGTGGCACCAGCGGGTCGTGCCGTCGGGGCGGGCAATCGGGCCCTCGACATCACCATCACGTCCATCGAGCGCCTGGTCGAAGGCCCGGAACAGCTTCCGCCGATCGTCGGGGGCGATGTGGGCCAGCAGCTTCTTGGGATCGCCGCCATCACGACCGGCAATGGCGCCGATCCGGCGGTTGGCGAACAAGATCTCGCCTTGCGCAGACAGGTGGATGATCCCGTGCGGCATCGAGTCGGTCAGGAATCGCAACAGCTGCTCTCGCTGCGTCAACGCATCGAATGCCGCCATCGACTCGGTGATGTCGAGCATCTCGCAGCGAACGTGGCCGAAGCGCTCCAGAAGATTCGTCGTGGTGATCTCGAACCAGACCCAGCGCTTGCCGTCCTTGTGGCGATAGCGGCTGCGACGACGACTCATCGCACCCGGCACGCCGATCGTCTCGATCCAGGCCAGGATGGCGTCGTCCTGATCCTCGGGATGCACGAAGTCGATCCGGGCCGCCCCGACGAGTTCGCCGGGGGTCCACCCCAGCAGCACCTCGGTACCGTCGTCGACGGTGAGCGTCTGACCCGACTCGTTCACGGTGTGGACGAGCAGCCGCGGGCGGGGCACTCGCGTGTCCTCGCCGAGTTCCGTCCGCACCACACCGGGCACCAGAACGGCGACCACGGTGCCGAGCTCGTCGCGGAGATCCCACAGTGTCAGTGTGCGCGGGACACCATCGTCGCCCGTCTCGATGGCGGAGTCGGCTACACCGTTCTTCAAGCACCGTCCAAACGCCGCGATGGCCGAGCGAGCGTCTTCGGGCGTGAGCACATTCAGCGGGGAACCGCCGCCGACGTCGCTGTTGGTCTCCGTCTCCGGTACGTAGCTCGGCAGCGATCCATGGAGCAATGAGGGAAGCGGACCCCAGTCGAGTCCATTGCTCCCGATCGACAGCCCTACCGAGCCGGGGTGCTCGGCGACGAAGGCCACGAGATCTCCAACCCGAGGCGGCGTCTTCTGATTGAGGGATTTTTGCCCCATACGGGTGACCCTAGTAAGGGAGCCAACTCTTGGGGGAAAGACAGACCTCCCGACCTAGGCCGAACGACCCACTCGCCCAAGTTGGCCGGGACAATGCCCGTGCGGTTGACTCGGATCATGGGTGCTGGGCAGATGCGGTTCGGTTTCGTCCTGCCGAACAACTGGGGAATCGACGATGTCACGGCGGTGTGTGATCTCGCCGTCGAGGCCGAGGATCTCGGCCTGGACTCGGTATGGGTGAATCACCACGTGGTGAACATCGGCTACATCGCCGACCGGCTCGACGATCGGCCGTACCACGATGCATTAACCGTGCTGACCTGGGCGGCGGCACGTACCTCTGAGGTACGCCTGGGAACATCGGTGCTCGTCATGCCGTATCTCCACCCGATGGTGCTGGCCAAGGCCCTCGCGACGCTCGACCAACTGTCCGATGGCCGGGTGATCGCCGGCCTCGGCGTGGGTTCCCTGCCGGAGGAAAATGCGGTGCTTCGGGTGATCTTCGACGAACGCGGCCGCTTCGGCAACGAGTTCATCGAGATCCTGCGTTCTCTCTGGTCGCCCGGACCCGCGAACCATCGGGGCGAGTTCTGGTCGATGTCCGACGTCGTGGCCTCACCAAAGCCGGCCCAGGACCGGCTTCCGATCTGGATTGGCGGCTCGGGCGGACCCGCGCAGCGTCGTGCGGTCGCCCACGGCGAGGGCTGGCATCCGATGTGCTCGGTCGAGGGCCTCGCTCGTCGGATGGAGCAGTTCGTGCCGATGCTCGAACGGGCCGGACGCGCACGAACCGACATCGTGGTCGCGCCGAGGATCGATGTCTCGGAGGTTGGCGACGCCGCTGCGGTCGCCGCATGGGCCGACGCCGGCGCCGACGAACTCATCGTGTCCGCCAGCGGTGGGTCGATCGAGACCCACCGCGAGGCGCTACGACATGTTGCTCAGTTGGCGGCTCAGACCGCCCCGTAGGCCAGCATGGCGTCGGCGACCTTGATGAAGCCGCCGATGTTGGCGCCGGCCACGTAGTCGACGACACCCGGTTGGCCGTTGTGCTCGCCGTGGCGCACACACGTGGCGTGGATCTCCTTCATGATCCCCTGCAGTCGAGCGTCGACCTCTTGGCGTGACCAGGAGATACGCAGCGCGTTCTGACTCTGCTCGAGACCGGACACTGCAACGCCTCCGGCATTGGCGGCCTTGGCCGGACCGAACAGCACGCCGTTGGACTGGAGGATGTGCATCGCGTCGAGCTCGGTCGGCATGTTCGCGCCCTCGGCGACGGCCTTGACCCCGTTGGCCACCATCGCCTGTGCGTCCTCGGCATTGATCTCGTTCTGCGTGGCACAAGGGAACGCCAGGTCGGCATCGATCGCCCACGGACGCTTGCCGTCGTGGTACTCGCAGCCGAACTCCTCGGCGTATTCGCTGATGCGACCGCGACGGATCTCCTTGAGGTCCTTGAGCCATTCGAGCTTCTCGGGCGTGATCCCGTCGGGATCGTGGATGAACCCACCCGAGTCCGAGGCGGTCACGACCTTGGCACCCCACTCGTTGAGCTTCTCGATGCAGTAGGTCGCCACGTTGCCAGAGCCCGACACGAGGACCTTCTTGCCCTCCACACCATCGTCGATGTGGTTGAGCATGTTCTCCATGAAGTACACGGCGCCGTAGCCGGTGGCTTCGGTGCGGACCAGCGACCCGCCGAACGACAGACCCTTGCCGGTCAGCGTGCCGGTGAATCGGTTGGACAGCCGCTTGTACTGGCCAAACATGTAGCTGACCTCGCGGGCGCCCACGCCGATGTCGCCAGCCGGGACATCGGTGTCCTCGCCGATGTGGCGATGGAGCTCGATCATCAACGACTGGCAGAAGCGCATGACCTCGTGGTCCGACTTGCCCTTGGGGTTGAAGTTCGAACCGCCCTTGGCGCCACCCATCGGCAGGGTGGTCAACGCGTTCTTGAAGGTCTGTTCGAAGCCGAGAAACTTGAGCACACTCTGGGTCACCGTGGGGTGGAACCGCATGCCGCCCTTGTACGGGCCGATGCTGTTGTTGAACTGCACACGCCACGCACGGTTGGCCCGGATGTTGCCGTCGTCGTCTTCCCACGTGACACGAAAGATGACGATCCGGTCGGGCTCGGTCATGCGCTCGAGAATGCCGTCCCCGCCGTAGCGAGGATTCTCGGCAATGAACGGCATCAGCGAGTCGACCACCTCCTCGACCGCCTGATGGAACTCGGGTTCGTGCGGGTTGCGCCTGCGCAGACCCTGCATGAATTCTTCGGTGGTTGTCGCCATCTCCTACCCCTTCTGGTTCGCCGCCTACGTCCAGGTCGGAGAGGAGCCTGGATCGCGATTCGTCACACATTAGGGCGCGACGGCGCCCCGCGTAAGCGTCCGAGTGCACAGTCGGCCGAATTCGGCCGCGCCCGCTCATCGAACGAGCTCGCCCAGAGGCGTGAGGATCTGCATGGTTCCGTCGGGGCGACGGGTGACGACATAGCCGGCTTCCTTGATCAGGTTGTGCCGGAAACAGGCGGGAGCACCGTTGGCTTGTTCGGTGAGCCCGCCTCGGGCGGCGGGTCTCAGATGATCGATCTGGCAGTGCGTGACCGGACGATGACACCCAGGCCAGTAGCACTCGTCGGCCTGCAGCTCGACGCCGAGCCGAGCGAGGCCGACGTAGAGGCGGTGTTCCTGCGAGAGATCGATGGTCACGCTCGCCGGCGTCTGTACGACTCGACGGAATGCGCTGACCGTCAGGTCGGCCACCCCATGAGCACAGTCGAGTGGGTTGCCGTCGAGGTCGGTCAACCCCAAGAGATCGGGGTCCAATGGCCGAGGAATGCCACCGGCCCAGCGCCGAAGCAACTCCTCGAGCGATTCGGCCTGCCACACGAGGTTGTGCACCCGTTTGGTGCGGACCGAGGTCGTGGTGTTGGCGGCAGCGTCTTCGGCCATCTGGCACAGCGCATCCGCGCGGCGCTGGGCCGCTCTGCGGGGCAGGTCATCGGCCGTCGACTCGCGACCTTGGGATGCGGCGAGGTCACGGGCGGCCTGGCAGTCCAGCTCGAACTCGGCATCGGTATACGCGCCGAACACCTCGGCGAAGCGGGACCCGGCGAGCGAGCCCATCGACATCCGGCCATTCCAGGCACGAGAGAAGTGGTCTTGCGTGAGGGTGGCGTCGCGGCGTTCGTGGGTCGGATCAGGTGCCGGACTGGGCCCGTCGGCGTCGGCAAGCTCGATCCAGCGGGCGATGCGTCGCTCGAGCTTCGGAAACGAGAGCTTGCGGGCCTGGGCGACGAACCAGTCCTGATCGGTACAGAACTGGTCGCGCACCCGGGGATTGGCATAGACCTTCGCCAGCAGGACCGCACGATCGATGCCGAGATCACCGGCACGCCACGCCCGCGCCACCCGGTCGGCGCGCCCACTCACCATGCGCCGAATCCGGTCGAGGCGAAACGCTTCTGGCCCCGACACCCCACCGAGGTGCGCCATCATCACCTTGGCCGACACGTGGCCCTGATCGACGTGCAGCCGCTCGTCTTCGATCCGCTGCATCAGATCGACCGCGGCCACCGCGCTCAGCCGGCGCAAGCGTTCGACGAGCTGGATCCCATCCTCGGCTGCATCGATGGTGCCCAGCCCAGGTGCACCGACCTCGACCACCTCGCGCAGTGCAAAGAAGGCAGCCCGGGCTTCGACCTGGGAGTCGTCGAACTCGATTCGGCTTCGTGGAGCAGAAGACATAGCACCGTGGTTCTGGCAGGAGCTCAGATCGGGTGCCGGTCCCTTCCACAGGCCGACGGTGAAGCGCTTGGGAGAACAGCTGGACCCGATCACATCGTGACGTGAGTCCCTGTTGGGCGTTCCCGGCCGATCCGCTGGTGATCTGGCCAGGCCCTATCGGGTAAGCGCTCGAACCACGGAGGTTCGCACCAGCTCACTCTATACGAACATATGTTCGATTGCAAGAGAGCCGGTCGAGATCCTTCAGCCGATCTCCGTGCCGTCGAACAGCAGGATCAGTCGGCTGTCGTCGAGGGCCGCAGTTCGGGCCGAGGCGGCCTCCAGGTACTCGGGGTGCGTCGCCATGCCGATGAATGCGGCCACCGACTCGTAGCGGACCAGCAGCATGTGGTCCCACTGCTCGCTCTCCGGACCGATCACGGTGGCTCCACCGGCTCCACCCCAAAATGGCTGGGCCACGAAGATGCTCGGATCGAGCGCCCGCAACCGACGGCCGTACTCGGTGTAGGCCTCTTCCCCGGTCATCCCGTCGCAGCCGTGTCCAGGATGCGCCTGCTCCGCGTAGCGGAGCAGGTTCAACATCACGATCGGCTGGTCCTGAGGAAGCTGCTGGAGCTGGGCGAACTGTTCGGCGGTCGGTGAGACGTGCATGTCCGTCAGTGTCCCAGACGCGCCCGGCGGCCGGCCAGTGCGGGAACGAACCAGCCGCCGGACGCCGGTCACGGGCCGAGATAGATCGGCGTCATGACCGAGTAGGTGCCGTCGGTTGGCCCGGCGAGCACCACGGTCGCCGGACCAACCTCGACGTCGACGCCGACGGAGAAGGCACCATCGGCATCGACGATCACACGAACCGAGCGGTCGAAGTCGCAGATGTCGGCCACGTCGGCAGCGAGCACTCGCTCGACCAGCTCCGGTGCGCTCGTCGACCGATCGATCGGATCACCGGGGATCTCACACGCAACGACGATGAGATCGTCATCGGCGGCGAGGCCGCTGCCCCGGATCTCCACCTGATGCGTCGCCACCAGGACCACGCTCGCAGGCTCGGACTGGATGACCGCGTCGGGCGGCCCAGTCGAGATGGACATCGACGAGGCAGACGAGCCGGGAGTTTTCTCGGCGGTTGGTATCGGGACCGGGGCCGCCGTGGGATCCGGAACCGGCGTTGCCTCGGCTCGCGGAGTCTCAGCCGGCTGCGCAGCGACATCATCATCACGGAAGAACGAGCCGAGGTCACCAGTCGTCGGACCCTCCGGCGCAGGAGGCAGCGGCACGGCGATGCCCTGCTCTGCGTCCGCGCGACCGCAGGACACGACCGTCGACAACGCAAAGACCACGACGAGAAGCTGGCCAACGCCGAACCGAGCCCTGCTCACCGGTCGTACTCACAGGTGACCAGGAACGATCCCGTTGCCCGGTCGGGCTCAGCCCTCATCACGCGGACGGTGACTCCAGCAGGCGCCGGCAGCACAGAGCAGTTCGGTTCGGGCGACTCGCCTTGCCACCAACAGATGGAGCCCTCCTCCAACCATGGCGGAGCGCAGGACTGCGCCTGCTGCGCCACACACTCCCCAGCAGCATTCAGACTGGTGCCTTGCGGGCAGTCGATCGGCACGCACTCCGAACCCTGCCGCGTGGTCCCAGCCGGGCACGAGATCTGCACCACCGCGCACTCGGTCGCGGAGATCCGTTGCGGCCCGGCCGGGCAGACGACCTGGCAGCCCAGGAGGGTGTCGCTCTGGTCGATCTCGTAGCCGTCGGAGCACACGCACAGCCCCTGCACGTTGAGTTCACCAGGTGCACACAGAACGAAGCACCGACCGTCGGGCAGCGCCCCGTACGGACACTCCGGGTCCGGCTCGGGCGTGGCGGTCGGCGACGGTGCGGGCGTCGCCGTCGGTTGAGGTCGCGGCGTCGGGGTCGGACCCGGATCCAGGCTCTCGACCGTCGGCTCGGGCGTCGGCACGACGCACAGCCCGTCCACATCGACCAGCGGCTCGGGACACGCCGATGGGATGCACTCGTTGCCGGCCAGGGCGAATCCGTCCGGGCACTCGATCGGCACGCAGCTGCCGTTCAACGGCTCCGTTCCGGTCGGGCACAGCACCTCGCAGTCAGCGCCACTGACCGCAGTGCCGAGTGGACAACACGACACCGCCGACGTCAACCGTTCGCTCGGGCAGCACTCACCATCGGTCGGCGAGCTCAGCGCGAAGATCGTCCCATCCGGGCAGCACTCCGCCCGGTCCGCCGCGGGGAACTCGACATCGAACACGTCGCACTCCTCGGCGAGTGGGCACTGCACCACGCCGGACTGGTCGTCCTCGGCGATCCAGGTCACCGACACCACGCCGCCTGCACCGACGAACTGGGTGAAGAACTGGGGCGACAGCCGGTCGAACCGCGTGCCGGAGAAATAGCCAGCGGGCCAATCGAAGTCGACGACGTCCATCACTGCAGTCGTCGGACTCCAGTCGACACGTACCTCCTCGCGAGGCACGCCATCGTTGCCGACCATCGTGCTGGCCTGGCACGTGACCTCGACGCACGTCGCAGGATCCGGGAGCGGGATGCCGCTCAGGTAGCCCAGATCACCATCGAATCCGATGAGATCGCAGGCGTCGACCTCGCACTCGACCGTGCCACTTCGACCGGTCGATGCGTCGCTCCAGGACAGCAGGATCGGGCTTGCCAGCGCGGGCACACCGACCGGTATCGACCGGTCGGTCGCCGGCGACGCGGTCGGACTCGTGAGGGTGGTCCCGACGAGCGGGCTGGGCCACGTCACGTCCACCATCATCTGGTCGCCGGCCGGCTCCCACAGTCCGGTGATCGTCCAGGCATCGCCCGCAAAGTCGGCAACGCAGCGAACCTCGCAGACCTCGACCTCGCCATTGCACGGCGGTTCGGTGTTGCAGGCGGTCCACGGAAGCGTGTTGTAGCCAACCGACGCCTCGATCCAGGAGAAGCCACCGACCGAGGGGCTGGTGAACTCGCGATACGTCACCGCCCCGTCGACGTGGACGCGTCCGGTGAAGTCCACGCGCATCGGACCGGCCGGCAACGAGACTGACCCGCTGTCCGGCGGCAGCGCCGAGTAGCCAACGTCGTACCCCTGCACACAAGCGCTCCGAGTGCAGAGCTCACCGCTGTAGCCCCGCAGGTGCGTCGCATCGACCCAGCCGGTGCTGGTCCCCCAGTCGATCTGATAGCGGCCGTCGACCGGGTCGTCGAGGATGTCGACCTGGGCGAACCACAACGTGCCCCACGTGGCCGAGCCGCTCGAGGATTGGTACACGGGCACGTCGACGTCGAACAGTGAGCACAGCGTGCTGCGGTTGCACTCGGCGTCTCCTCGCGTCTCGAGGTCGGCTGAGCGGACATAGCCGACCCTCGCCGGCGAAGGCGAGGTCACGAACACCTGGGCATACGAACCGCCCGTGTCCACGAACGACTGGCCGGTGAACTGCACACGGTGCGCCCGACCGGCCGCCAGGAACTGCTTGCCCACGTTGCCCGGCCGCGTCCACGTACCCGATGTCGAGGTCACACACGCCACCTCGGTCGCACACGTGTTTCCACCCGTCC
The DNA here is from genome assembly GCA_039028435.1 of Actinomycetota bacterium. Lineage (GTDB taxonomy): Bacteria > Actinomycetota > Acidimicrobiia > Acidimicrobiales > UBA10347 > UBA10347. The sequence continues at coordinate 118,208 of JBCCIC010000004.1, forward strand.
GATCTGCCGGAATCCAACCGCTCGTCTCGGCGAACTTGATCAGACTCCAGCCATCGATGTCGGAGATGACGACCGAGACGTTCCCCCCTTCGATCTCACCGACGTAGAGCTCGGTCCCCGGGCGCTGCGTGACCCGGGCGGCGTCGATGCACTCGTACTTGTCGGGCGGTTTGCAGTAGCGAGTCTCTGACTCGTCGGCCCGGACCCAGCCGGTCTGGCCGGCCCAGGTGATCTGCTTCCAATCGACGTTGTCGTACGACGCCACATTGTTCGTCGCACGCACCGAGCGGGGGACACCGTCGATCCGCTTGCGGTCGTCGGGCGACTGATAGACGACGGCGAAGAAGGTGAGGCACTGCCGAGGCTCGTACTCCGTCGGCTCGTACGGGAGGATCGGGTTGCCGCAGTAGCAGCGCACCCGCACGTCCCCGTTCTCATCGACCAGCACCGCCGTGCCCACAGCCAGTGTCGAAACGATGGGGATGGCGTGACCCTTCGGATCGAAGCCGTGGTTCAGAACCGTCGTGTCCTGATCGAGGATCTCGACGTCGAGGCCGCGAATGAAGTCCGGAATCTCGGCGAAGCTGATCCCCTGGACATCGGCCCACACCTGGCCCTGCGTCGGATTGTCGAGCAGGTGCTTGATCAGGCGCTCCGGGTCGCACGTGTTCTCGAGCGAGCCGCCGTAGAGCCCGGATTTCAACTCCTCCTCGGTCGGCGCCGTGAGCGAGATCTGCGTGATCGCCGAGAGCGGGTCCAACCCGGCGGCTTCGGCCTCGGCCAACGCGAGCGAGATCACTGCAGAGTTGCTGGCCGAGATCTGCTCATCGAGGGTGAAGAAGGCGTTCTCACCTTCCACGCCTGCCGGCTCGTACTCGGGCTCCGGCGTCGGCGCCGCGGCGACGACCAGCTCGCCGCCGCCACCTCCGAAACAGGCTGACAACAGAACCGTCAACCCCAGACAGGCCGCGATCCACATGATGGATGTTCTCTTCGCCATGGCTCCTTCGCCTTGTGTCTCCGGACGCCGCCGCCTCGGCGCGGTCCTTGCGGCAAGTGGACGGCGAAGACCGGCCGTCGGTTGACACGAATTCGCGTTGCGGTACGCCGGTCAACCGATCGCCGGCTTCAGGCGTCTCATCGGCGGACGGGTTCATCGGCGGCCTGTCGCACCACCTCGTTCCCACTCGTGGGAGCACCTCCGAAACGGGACCAGCGATGACGACACCCACCGTGGCCGGGTACTCCGACCTTCGACGTATTGGCGCCGGAGGCTTCGCGGAGGTGTTTCGCGCGACGCAGGACTCCGTCGGCCGTGACGTCGCCCTCAAACTGCTGCACGCCGGCGTGGCCGATGCCGAGACCGAACGGCGCTTCGCGCGCGAGTGCCGAGTCGTCGGCGCCCTCTCCTGGCACCCGCACATCGCGGCCGTGCTCGACGCCGGTGTCGACGGCCAGGGGCGCAGCTACCTCACGTTCGAGCTCCTCGATGGCGGCTCGCTCGGCGACCGTCTCGAAACCACAGGACCGTTGGCGTGGAACGAGGCAGTCAGGTACGCGATCCAGACCGCCGACGCCGTGGCCGCTGCGCACGAGCAGGAGGTCTTGCACCGCGACATCAAGCCCGACAATGTCCTGCTCGATCGGCTCGGCCGGGCGAAGTTGGCGGACTTCGGCATCGCCCAGATGCACGACGGCACGAAGACGGCAACCGGTGTGATCACCGCAACGCTGGCCCACGCCGCGCCCGAGGTCCTGACCGGCGAAGGCGCCACGAAGCTCAGCGACGTGTACCTGCTCGGTTCGACCTTGTTCGAGCTGATCGCCGGACACCCGCCATTCGGCAACGCGGTCGGCGACGACCTCTTCGCAGCGATCCACCGCATCGTGTCGGAGCCGCCGCCGCGACTCACGAGCGTCGTGCCCGGTTGCCCGGAGGACGTGGCCGAGTTGATCGACCGGGCGCTCCGCAAGGACCCGGCGGGCAGGCCGCAGGGGGCAATCGCATTCGGCGCCGCGTTGCAGGTGGTGCAGCAGCGCCACTCCGTCGCGGTCACCGCGATGCCGTTCGCCGACTCGATCGCGAGCGAGGCGGTGGCGGTCGGGCCGGCCGCGATCGCCGCGGCGCCGGTCGAATCGGCGCCGGTCCCGCCGCCGATGGAGCCCATCGCACCCGAGGCAGCGGCATCACCACCGCCGCCGACGCCGGTTCCGACACCGCTTTCGCCATCCCCTGTCCCCGACCTCGGTACCGAGGCTGAACTGCCGGCGGCTGCGCCTCACAAGCGAACCCTCGCTCCCCTGCTCGCCGGTCTCGGCTTGCTGGTGGCCGGCTCAATCGGCGCTGCCGCCTTCTTCCTCCTGGCTAGCGGTGAAGAAGCCGCGGCCATCACCGTGCGGGAAACGTTGCAGACTGCGTCCTCGCAGGGACTCGACGCGGAGCTCGCAACCGACGGCGACCTGACCACAGGCTGGCTGTCCCCGATCCCGCCCGACGGCCACGAGATCTCCATCGGATTCGGTCAGGCGGTCAACCTCCAAGCGATCGAACTCCACGCCGGTCCGGCGCCGGGCTCGCCCGGACCCCTCGATGAGGCTCGCGGCGTGGGCGAGGCGGTGCTCGAGTTCTCCGACGGCACCCAGAGAGAACTGTCGCTCGACGAGTCCGCAGCAGCGCAGACGATCGTGGTCGATCGCCGAACCAGCTCACTCCAGATCCGCACGACTGCGTCCGGCAGCCAACCGGTCGCCATCCGCGAAATCGAGTTCGTCGGCACGGCGGTCAGCGGCTAGATCGCCTCACGTCCTCCAACCGGCGCCGAAGACGCACAGTGACCCAGCGATCGCCACCTCGCGGCCAGTCGCGTCGGTACGAATCCGAGCCACCGCCTCGGCAGGATCATGACCTCCGGACAGCCGTTCGTGGAGGTCGCCCATCACCGACAACACGGCTGGGCCGTCTTCGATCAGCGAGGTCGTCGCAATCACTGTCTCGGTCCCCGCTGCCAGCGCGGCGGTCACGAAACCGACGGGTGCAGAACCGATCTGCACCGTTGTTCCGGACGCACAGGCTGACAGCACGAGCATCCGTGGCGGCCGGTCAAGCCGTGCATAGTCATGGCCTCGCAATGCGACGTCGCCAAGAGGCAACGAACTGAGCAGCGGGTTCTCGTGGTCGTTCACGAAGTGGCCGCCAACGTGCACGAGGCCAACCCCGTTGAGGCGATTCAACACCGCCCGCGATGGATCGAGCTCCGCAGCGGCACCCCAGATCGCAGCAACCCGGTCGACCTCGGCGCGCACATGATCGAGCTCGGAACTTCCGAGGACGAGAACGGACTCCGGTGGACGATCGCGCCCGGTCGCCAGGGCCCGGGCCGGAACGACCGTGAATGCGGGCGACCGCAGCGCCGGGAGTGCCCCCCAGACCACCGAAGCCAGTGACATCGACGGGTTGATGGCGATCGGGCCCTCGGCTCCACCGGGAAACAACCGATCGCTCAGCTCCTGGTCGAGGCGTGCGACCTCGTTGCGCAGCCGCTCACCCGACCCATCGGACAACCGAGCCGATCGCGCAACCTGGCGATGGAGGAAGGCGTGACGATCCACCAGCTCGCGAATCTGCTCGATGCCGCCGCACCCCAGCCAACCGATCGAACCGCTGCCGGTCTCGATGGCGAGCAACTCGTCTTCCGACTCGACGAACGTCACGGCTCGAAGCCTCTGACTTGGCTCCATTCGGGATGCGGCCGGATCGACCTCGCAGATGGCCGAGACCCGAGCCGACTCGATGAGGGTGACGGCCTGCTCAACCGCGCCACCGGCGAGCAACTCGGGCGCCGCGAGCTCGGCGAGCCCCTCCGCGTGACGCGCCGCCTTGTGCGACATGTCGAATGACGGCGACGATGCGACCAGCGTGCGGTACTCGTCGAGGCCGGCCTTGACAGCTTCGACGACTGCCGGGCTTTCACCGGCACCCTTCGCGAGAAGCGCCCGCAGCCGCCATCGTTCGATCGCGAGGTGTTGCGGTGCGTTCGACACGGCCGGATCGGCCTCGGCGAGCAACTGGGCTGCGACATCCAAGGCTCCGACCTCGATCGCGACCGCTGTCCCCACGAGCAAACTGCGGGCGGCCACAGCCGAGTCGCCGCCCTGGGCATCGAGATTCGCTCGCCGCGACCGTTCGGCCCAGTCCGGGGGTGCCTCGCCTCGCGCACGGGCGACTTCGAGCAGTACCGTCTCGGCCCGCGCCGCCCAGACCGGAAAGCTGGTCTCGTCGTCCAGCGCAAGGGCCTGGCCCGCCAGCTGTTCGGCGCGTTCGGGGGCACCGAGAGCAAGGGCTGCGTCCGCGCCGGCAAGGAGCGCCTCGATTGCACCGACTGCCGCCTTGCCTTGACGATGAAACGAGTACGCGTCGACGGCGAGGCTCACCGTCTCCTCGTACATGCCCGCCGCCAAGTACGCATTCGCGCGATGGGCAAACATCGTCGTCGGGAGCCCATGGGCCTCTTGGTATGCCTCGGCCTCGGCGTACCGGTCGATCGACTCGGTGATGTCGCCGCGCAGATGCAGGGCGTACGCCGTGTTGTTCATGTAGAGCGCGAGCTGCGACGGTCCTTTGCTCGTCTCCCGGGCCAGGTTCAGCGCAGCTTCGAGGTCCTCGATCGCCCCGTCGTAGTCGCCTCGATAGATCTTGGTGGTGCCGCGCGCCCCCATCAGATCGGCCTCCCACCCGCGCTCGCTGACACCGCGTATCAACGGCAGGGCGATCTCGAATTGGTCGAGTGCCTCGTCGAGTTCACCCACTTGGGCGTGGGTGATTCCGAGCTGATACCGCGCTTCGGCTTCGGTACGTCCCTCGGCTCGATCGATGCAGCGACCGAGTAGCTCCTTTGCGGCCACGACGTTGCCCTGATGCACCCACGTTCCTGCCAGCGTGATGCCGACGGCAGCCCAGAGATCGGGATCTCCACGCTCTGCCATCGCCAGTGCAACCGTGAGATCCTCCGCGGACTCTTCGAACTCGCCGAGCTGGCGCCGAGCCAGGCCGCGAGCACGAAGACCGATGATCCTCGCCACCGGCGCGTCGCTCGCAACCCAGGACTCCGCCTCGGCCAGCGCCGGGACGGGGTCATACAACGCCTGCGCCATCAGGGTCGCCGAGTCGGCGTGGTTGTCCATGGCGTCGTACCCCGTCGATCTCCGGCGATCACCCTTCGGTCATGTCAACCCTATGACGTACCCAAGAGTCGATACGCGTGATGCCCATCGCATCACGCTTCCAGAAGAAGGCAGGAGAAGCAGCACCATGCACCACCAATCAGTAATCCATCAGGCCGTGGCTGAGCACCTGGAGAACGCACTCGGGGAGTCCCGGGGCGAAGAACTCAAGCGTGAGCTCTGCCGCTGGAGTCCAATCCGGTCCGATGACTGGGACCCCTACGCGGGTGTGCCATCACCGGTGCGCCTCCCATGGGGGCTCGATGAGAGCGTTCACGCCATCGTGGCGAGCCTGGAGTCGGCGGGCAACGAACGACCCGACGTCGACCTCCGCGATGTCCGTGAGGTGCAGGCGCTGGAGGTCCTTGCGGGCCAACCCTGGAGCCCGCGCGGGGAGTTCTTGCTCGACCCAGACCGGCAACTCGCCGTCGACTTGCCCGACGAACCCGGCAATGCGCGAACGATCGTCGATTTGTCCGAACGGCTCGCGGCTCGCGCCATGGAGCGCGAAGCCGTCCGCTCCGCCGTCGATCAACTCCGACCCGCCCCCCGCCGGCGCGCGTTGACGCGAGAAGTCCGTCGCGAGGTGCTGCGCCAGCTCTATGCCCTGCGCAGATCGTTGTGCCCTCCCGACGTGCTCAGCGAGTACTCCTACATGGCAAACCACGCGAAGGGGCTCGCGGACGACGGCACCTTGGTCGACCTCGAGCAGCCCGTCTGGGTCGACCTCAGCTGTGAATGGCGAGGCGCACCACTCCCGGTCCTCCGGATCGGATCCGCTCCCGAAGCGCTTCTGTTGTACGTGCACTACGGCTACCTCTTCCACCCCGATGCCACGCCGGAAGAGGTCGACGTCGACAGCGCCAAGGCCCTCGACCGGACGGACGAGGGGGGCGTGATCCACGTCGTCGACACCGGGCACTGCCGGCCAGGCACCCACCTCGACCACGAACGCGATCCGTTCATCAACAGTGCGCACAAGGACATGGCGTACGGCCACGGCCCCGCCATCGTCTCGCTCCTCGAGGAACTCCTCGAGGAAGCACCTGGCATCGAGATCCAGCTGCATCAGGTTCGCTACGACCAAGGCGTTGCGACCGTGAAGCATCCAGGCCAGGTGGGCTCCGTGCCCGTTGTCATGCCCGTCCCGAACGGGAGTGGGACCGACCTGATTCGCTCCTTCGACGAGAACGCGCTGATCGCGACCCTCAAGGGTCTCGGCGCCCTCCGGGCCGGCTCGATCGTCAACCTGTCGCTGGGAGCGGTGGATTGTCCCGGCAAGCGGGGCGACGACCCAGTACGGGCGTTCATCGAACAGAATCAGCAAGCAACTTTCGTGGTCGCAGCCGGCAATCACACGAATGACGCGCCGAGCTGGCCAGCTGCATACGGGGATGAGGATCCGACGCGCCGCATGCCCGAGTTGGCCGGCGCGACGTACCTGGCGAACGTGGTATCGGTGGGCTCGGGGGACGGCGTCGATGCCGATGGTCGCGCCACCGCGCACCACTTCTCGGCGAAGCCGGACCCCGACCCGTCTCCCAACTCGTCTTGGATCAGACGCTGGGAGAACGGCTACGAGGTGCCCGTCGATCACCCACTGCACGATCCTGCCGCCAAACCGCTCGAGCAGGAAAACGCGACCTGGTCGGGGACCTCGTTCGCTGCTCCGAAGATCGCGGCGCGAGAAGCACTCGGGACGTAGCGGGCTAGGACAACACGAACGTCGGGGTCTCGGCGGTTCCGCTCGCCAGCTCGAGCGTCAACCACGCGGGCCCCGACACGGCCGTGGTGAGTTCGAACGCGCCGCTGTCGAGGTCCGTGGTGGCAACCTCGGCGACGCCGACGTGCAGACCCGCGCGTCCGTCGAGCGGCTGCGCCATAGTCCCGCGAATCGTGCGTCCGTCGATCTCGATCACGACGGTCAACTCATCGAGGGTGAACTCCATCGTTCGGCGAGCGCCGGCGTCACGGACGCCGGCGTCGTCGAGCGCGGAGTCGTAGGTCAACTCCATCAGCTCGGCCTCGACGGTCCGCCACGAGAAGGCCTGCTTGACCAGGTCTACGTCGGCCACCGGGGGGTCCTGGCCGACGATGGCATCGACCAACCATTCCGGCAGTTCTGGATCGACGTCGCTCATCAGACCATCTCCAATCGCCTGATCGCCGGGGACGTGCGCAGTGTCTCGAGACAGCGAGCCTTCGTCGGACCGATGCTGCCGACCGGCATGTCCATCGTGTCGGCGATGACGTCGTAGGCAATCTTGTGGGCATGAAGCGTCAGAAGTTGCCGGCACTTCTCGGAGAGCGTTGCAAACTCGGCGAGCACGACGTCTCGCTGTTCCGCCTCGGCTGCCTTGGACGATGGATCATCGGCCGCCGGCGTTGGTTCGTCGAACGACCATTCCAAGGGATCCGAGGCTTGCTGCCGCGCCATCGACTTGCTCAATGCGATGGCCTCGCGCCGAGTGGTCGTCGCCAACCACGCCCGAACCGCCGAGGGGTCCGCGATCCGGTCGATGTACTGCAGGAGCCGCAACCATGCGGTCTGCATCGCGTCGCTCGCGGCTGCATCGTCGTTGACGACCGAACGCGCCAATCGCCACAGCAGTCCGCTGTGGCGATCGACGAGTTCATTCCAGGCCTGCTGGTCGCCGGAGCGAATCCGGTCGACCAGTTCGGCATCGTGCACCAGGCGACATTACCGAACGAGTCCCGGTGATGGCAGGGAGCCAGGGCAGGTCGGCCAACGCCCTGAGTGGGCACGGAGCCACGGCGGCAGCTGAGGGCGACGGCGCACTCGCACGGAGCGGGCCAAGCGGTGTTCCGCGGCCTGCCTCCGGCGTTCCTCGGCCTCCAAGGCGATGGTCTCGTATGGGATGAGAGGGATCATGGTCCGACCCTCACGCCGCAATCGCGTCGCCGACCGAGTCCCGGAGGGCAGCGGCGGCACGGAAGCGATGGGTCTTGACCGACCCGGCCGAGATGTCCAACACCTGCGCCGTCGCTTCGACCGAGAGGCCTCGCAGGCGGCAGCCGATCACCTGCGACTGACGCTGCGGCAGCGCGATCACTCGCTCGGCCAGGTCCACGCCGGCAATCCGCCCGACCACGACGTCCTCCGGCGAGGACACCACCGCGTCGCCGAGGATCGGCCGTTGCTGGCGCGCCTCGGCGCGCACCTTGCTGATCGCCGCATTGCGAGTCATCGCTCGCAGGTATCCGAGCGTCGCCCCCGCCGCATGGACAGGGCGCTTGCGGTAGTAGCTGACGAACACCTCCTGCACGCAGTCCTCCGCCAGTGCCGGATCCTGCACGATTCGCTGTGCCGATCGCACAAGTGCGTCGAAGTGACAGCGGTAGAGCTCGACAAGAGCCGCCGGCCACTCTCGCTCCCGATCGCCCCCTGCCACGCTCACGACTCGGTCACCCGGGTCGCTGGCATCCGGGACGCTTGGCGCTTGGTTACTCGGTCGCCAACCGAGTGAGTTGCACATCATTGCTGACATGCCTATGAGAGGCCGACGGAGCCGTTCTGATACGCGATTTCTCGAGAAATCTCATGCGGCCATCGGCTGCGCTTCTGCTGCGTGGTCCGACGAGATTCGCCCCGATCGCGGGAGGTGCCGGAACGACGGGGTGTAGACCTCATCCCAGACGGCGATCGGCGGAGCTTTCTCGATCGCGCACAACACGACGTCGATGAACCGTTCACACATCCGTCGCGTCAACCGAGGGCATCGCCGAGAAAGGCGCTTCGCCAAGCCCGAGGAACGACTCGGCGGGATCATGAGAATTCGGCTGATGTCGTCGTCACCGAAGACCGCCAGGCCGAGATTGACGAGCGGACGGCCCAATGCGGGAAGCGCGTCCTCGAGATCCTGGCGCAGCTTGTTCGCCAGACGGACGCCGGCCAGTGAACGACGATCGTTGATGTTGCGAATGCGGCGTTCGGTCTCCTTGAGGTCGTCATACGAGAATGTCTCGAGCGGGCGGCTCCAACCGAGCCAATCGTCTGCACCGGGGCGAGCCAGGGCGGCAGCCAGCCCCTGTCGTCGTGCGATCTCCACCCAGACCCGGCTCCAGCTGTCACGTTCCTCTCGGCTCCAATGCACACCGAAGCACTCGGCAAGACCCTCCACGACCGGAACGACGAACGACACCCCGGCGCCGATCGACTGCTCGTAGCCGAGCGGATCGCGAAGGAGCCCTGGGTCCACGACCTCGCTTCCTGCATCGGCCACTGCCTGAAGCGCTGCGGAGCGAACCATCGCATGAACGTTGCCAACGTGGTGCAGCCACTCCTCTTTGGACTTGCCTTCGATGACCCGCGTGTCGTCCGACGACCCGGGGCAGGCGGCCGAGCTGAACATGGCATCGACGAACGCCCGAGACCGGCGCAACCGCCCCAGGGAGTCATCGACCATGGTCGACGCCGTGGGCGATGGCGAAGCGGTCACGTTCTGCGCCCGCAGGTCGAGCAGAGCGGCACCGTGCGGCGAGGCGTAGGTCGCCGGCAACGAACGCGTGAACAACACCGCGTAGATGAGGGCCCGGTCGCGCTCGAACAGCCGCGATGCCACCGCCCAATCCTCGGCCCGGCTGCGGTTCGTCCGGTCCGGTGTCATCCGATCCAGGACCCCGCCCATCTCGGCCCGAAAGCCATCCCAGCCTGGGTGGCGCCGCATGTGGCCGGCGTCGAACCAGGGTCCGTCGTGGCAGGCCTGAAGTACCGAGAAGATCACCGGCAACCGGTGAGCCAATGCGGTCCAGAAGAGTGGCTCGTTCTTCACCTCCGGCAGCCGGAACCAGTCGAACGGCTCACCTCGCGGGAGCTCCGCGGAACCGTCGACGAGCCACCGATGGACCGAGGCAGGACCGGCAGGCCGGAAACGAACTGGCTCTGCGCCGGGCATCACGCCTTCTGGGGCCGGCCACTCGAGCGTCTTCGAGAGCAGCTCGATCCAGGCATCCTCGAAGCCGTGGCGGATCGGGCCAACCCGCCCCGTCGCGCTGTCCCGGCGTGACGAGCGCAGCGACTTCCACGGGCTCAGTGCGGACCGCACGAGTGATCGCATCGCGCGCGTGAGTGCGGGATCCACCATCGCTTGCTCCGAGATGACGAGCCACGCGGTGCCCTCGAGGATCGCCCTGCGTCGATCGCCATCGCTCCCCGCGGTCCGGGCGCGGCGGTAGGCGGCGAAGCCGCGCTCCCGAATCGCCTGCAGCAACGCCCCGGACCCCAGCCCGCGACGAGCGACCGCATCGACCAGCCCGCCGGGCAAACCACAAACCGGATCCAAGAGACTCTCGACGACCGCAACACTCTGCGTATCCATCAGTTGGTCGACATCGGCATTGACCCGCGCAACCGGCGGGATCCGCCGATCGATCTCGCGGCGTGCTTGGACCGGCGTCGCCCGTTCAAGGACCTCGAATTCGAACGCCAGAAACGCCCTCGTCATCGAATGGAAGACCACTGCATTGCCGTTCTCCAAGTGGCGGTTGATGAACCGCCCTCGCCACGAGTCCATCCGCTCGCCGACGTAGGACGACGCCCAATGCGCAAAGCAGAAGAAGTTCGGCGCCGCCGATTCCGGCACGCCTTCGGGGTAGAGCAGGGCACCAAGTCGATCCGCCATCGCTGCGTAGCCGCGGTTGATCAACTCGTTCCGCACTCGCGGCGGCATCGGCGCATGCACAATGGCGTTCACCAGCCTCGTGTCCAGTTCATCGGAGGCCTCGTCCAAGACTCCGCTCATCGCATCGATCCAGCCGTCGCCACGGTCGCCCGTCATGTCCGCCCTTTCCCGCACCCACCGCGGGTGATTCGCCGAAGAGACGCGACAGCTCGGCGATTGGTTGACCTCGTGTTCAACTCCCTCGGAGGCCCCGGAGCAACGCTCGGAGTTCGTGGACCAGAGCCGCCTCGGGCTGGTCGGGCATCGGTGCCGGCACACGCCGGCGGAGATCGGCCAACGCCGAGGTGTCGGACGACAGCGACGGGTTCGCGATGCGGCGCTCGTTCGCGATCGTCAGCGCGAGTCGTACGCCGTCGTCGTCGCCGATCTCGCTCATCAGCAGCGCGGCCTCCTGCACGGTCTGGACGAACTGGGGCTCCATGTCGCTCGCCAGCCAGTGCTCGATCAGGCCGTCGAGCTTGAGCGCGGCCTCCTCGAACCGGCCGAGCCGCCGGTACAGATTGGCGATCGTCGCCGTCGTCCAACCGGCAACCCAACGGTTCTCGACCCGCGTAGACAGACGAATGCTCTCGTAGGCCTCGCTCAGTGCGCCATTGGGATCGCGCTCGGCCAACGAAAGCGCTCGTGCGTGGCGGGCGAAGGCGATCGTCGAGCTGTTCTCGGACCGCTCGGCCGACTCGATCGCCGTGATCGTCTGGTGTTCGGCCTCGTCGGGAAATCCTGATATCGCGAACGCGATCCCGATTTGCGCTTGGGCACCGGAGAGGTAGTACCAGGCCTGCTGCTCCCGGGCTTCGCGGATGAGCGTGACCATCTGGTGATGCGCTTCGTCGTCGCGTCCGCGAAAGCTGTAGCTGGCGATCAATCCGAACCGAGCGTCGAACGGCGTCGCCACGCGCCGCGACTCCGCCATCGCGATCGCCGCTTCACCAGCATCGATCGATTGAAGTGTGCGACCCCTGGCCCACTCGGCCATCGTGGCGGCGCCGAGCACATCGAGGGCCCAGGGCGAATCGTCAAACCCCGGCAGATCCATTGCCTCGGCCGGAAGCACATAGTCACGATGCGAGAGCGAGCGCAGGGTCATCCACCACCACGCCGACGCCAGCATCGAGGCCCGGTCGACATCTCCGGTCTCGCCAGCGAACCGGGATGCGGTCCGTACCTGCGCGGCATCGAGCTCGAACGCGGCGACGGTGCGTTCCTCCCGTGTATCCCGAAGCCCCGCCGCTCGCTCAACTGCGGACGCGGCATAGAACTCCAGATGTCGGCGTCGGGCGGCATCCATCGTTCCGGCCCGCTCTGCGATCGTCTCGGCCAACTGTCGCACCGGCTCCAACAGCCGAAAGCGCACCTGGTGTGCCGTCGGCCAGGCAGTGACGAGGGACGCTGCCACGAGTCGCTCGAGGGCAGCAGTGGCCTCACCCGCGGTTCGATCAGCCACGTGGGCCGCGGCCTCGACATCGAACGAGCCGCGGAGTGCGGCGAGCGGAACGAACAGCGCACGATCACCGCTCGTCAGCCCATCGAGTGCCGACGGAGCGATCAAGCCACTGGCATGGACCGACCCGGATCCGACGCCGGAAACGAATGCCCGCGCTCCGAGCTCGAGAGCAAGCGGCAGCCCATCGGCGAGTTCGACAACCGCCTCGATCTCGGAATCGGTGATCAGGCGATCGTCGACCCGGGCGCGGACCAGCTCGCGCGATTCGTCGACCGACATCGGTTCGAGGTGGAGGATCGCCGCTCCGTTCGGACCCGGCACAAGCCGGCTCGTGATCAGCACACGCAGCCGCGCATGTTCGGCGAGCATGCGGCGCGAGATCTCGGCGACCTCCGCCGCTACATCCTCTGCCGAGTCGAGCACCAGCACGAGTTCCCGCCTGGCCAATCGGTGAGCGAGCGGCGAGCCGGAACCACCCTCGATCGAGGACACACGAAGCGCGGCAGCGATCGAGTCGCGCACGGTTGCGATGCTCTCGACCGACAGATCCACCCAAACGACCTCGACGCCAGCGCCGCCAACCCAGGTGTGGGCAAGGCGCGTCTTGCCGACCCCGGGTGGACCGGTGATGACCGCACACCTGCTGAGATCCATCGCACTCGACAAGGTGTCCAACGGCGCCGATCGCTCGATGAGCGATGTTCCGAAGACCGGCATAACCCCGCCGGCGTCACCACCGGACACATCGGCGACATCGGTGATCGGCGGGGACCCCCGCCCTACGGTCGGCTGGTAGCGGAGCCACGAGACCGGCGACCGGCCGGCCACGATCTCGGCTTCGAGCCGACGCAACGAGTCGCCCGGTTCGAGCCCCAGCTCCTCGTCGAGCATCGAGCGATACTGCTGGAAGACGCGCAGCGCTTCGACATTTCGGCCGGCGAGGTGCAGCGCGATCATCAGTTGCTCCCATCGTCGCTCGCGCAACGGGGAGTCCGACGTGTTGCGACTCGCTTCGGCGGCGGCCAAGTCGACACGCCCGAGCGTAAGCAACACGTCGACGATCAGATCCTGGACCTCGTATCGAGCCTCGTCCAGATCGCGGATCGTGGGCTGCAACGATCGACCATCGGCGACGCCGGCAAACGGTTCGCCCCGCCAGCACTCGAGTGCGCCTTGCGCTGCTTCGAGCGACTCGCCGAGGCGTCCCGACTCCGCGGACTCACGTGCCGCAGCAACCCGCTCGAGGAAGACCGTGCGATCGACCGAGTCGGAAGCGTCGACCAGCTGATAGCCGGCGGCGGTGTGGCGAATGAGGTCCTCGCCGAGCGTCTTGCGCAGCCGGGCGACCGCAACCTTGATCGCCGCGTCGGGATGCTCGGGTGCCTGCTCGCCCCAGAATCCCTCCTCGAGCGACGCGAAGCTGGCCGGCTGCGGGTAGGCCGCGACCAGCTGCGACACCAACATCGCCTGTTGGCCTCGCAGTCGCTTCCAGCCATCGACGTTGCGGACCTCGATCGGTCCGAGGACGCGATACCGCACCCGAACCCCCCGGTCACCTCGACCAAAGTGTAGAGAACGCGACACAATCGACCGGAATTGACTCGCCGAGCTCAGATTCGGGTCCGGCGGAGGTTGAGCGACATGCGACTCAACGGAGCGGGGACAGCCCGGTGCGCAACGCCTCGCGTCCTCGGGACGAGTGGACCTTCACCGATCCGCGACTGATCCCGAGGAAGTCGGCGATCTCTGCCTCGCTGAGGCCGTGTTGGTACCGGAGCGTCAAGACCTGCTGCTGGCGACTCGGCAGGTCGGCCACCGCAGCACGTACCTCGGCCGCAGAACTCCGGTCGACGGCGGTTTCCTCGGGTCCGGGCTCGGTGAATCCGTCCGGCACGGTCAGTTCCCGTCCTCGGACTGCACGCCGCACCGCGGTGCGACTCTGGTTGACGACCATCGTCCGCAGATACGCGAGCTCCTTGCCCGGTCGGGGGTGACACGCACGGGAGTGGAAGGTGACGAAGGCGTCTTGCACGATCTCCTCGGCGATCGCGTCGCATCGAACCGTTCGCCTTGCCGCCCGGACGAGGGCCGGGTAGTGCTCGCGATACATCGCCTCGAGCTGTGGATCCCATCCATCGTCAGTGCTCCTGATCGCCAACATCGCCTGTCACCCCGTTGTCTTGCCTTCGGGAAGACCGTCGCAAAGTCGGGTTACCAAGCGGTCACCACCGCGGCAAGCCGGTTACCGAGACTCGTGTCTCCGGTAACCGGCCCCGCTCAGGGTGTGCCCGCGCCAAGATGTAGACGCCGGGCGGGGTGTTTCGGTTGACCGGCCGACGTGGAATCTTGGTGTAACGATCGGTGCCTGGCACCAAACCCCATCGGTGTAACGATCGGTGCCTGGCACCAAACCGCATCAGTCGGGGCGGTTGGCCCACTCGATCTCGACATAGAGGCCGCAGTGGTCGCTGGCCTGCACGCCGGTGAGCGGCTCGTCGGCCACGACCTTGGCGCTCAGCACTCGTCCGCCGTGGCCCGACCGCAAGAACGGGTCGCCGACGAACACGTAGTCGATGCGCTTGCGGTGCACATTGAGCGATGCCGCGAGCTCATGGGTGCGCCAATCCTGGGTCAAACCCTGCCCGCCATCGCCGCCGGTCGCCCACGCGTCCTGCCAGTAAACGGAGCGACCGCCGAGCATCGTGTGGCCCTTGAGGAAGCGGATCTCGTCGCTGTCAGGCTCGGCGTTGAAGTCGCCGGTCAGAATCGCCGGCATGTGCATCCTCGGGTTTGGCGGATCGATGTGTTCGTCGCGGTCGCCGCGGATCGTTCGGACGTGGTCCTCGATCGCCTGAACCTGCACCTGGCGGTGACGCCCATGGCTTGGCGCCGCCGCAAGGTGCGTAGTGAAGACGTCGAGACCAGCGGTGCGCGCATGCACCAGCTCCCACGGCATCCCCGCGACGAAGAAGTCCTCGGGATCAGGCGCCAGCGGCAACCGAAACGTGTGCTGATCATCGATCGGCCACTTGCTGAGAACCGCCGAGCCGAACCGCATGTTGGGTTTCTCGCGCGCCAGCCACTCGACCCCATGGCCGCCGAAACATGAGTGATAGTCGGCTGCGCTGGCATCGGCGATCCAGCGAGCGGTGTTGACCTCGTCGATGTCCTGCCACACCTCTTGCAGGCAGATCACGTCGGCATCGAGCTTGTCGATCCACGCGACGATCTCGTGGCGCCGCTCAGACCATCCCGCCTCGAACAACGATCCGACGTTCAACGTCAGCACTCGTAGCACCGCGGCAGCTTAAGGCACGGATCCGTAGTCAGCCAGGGGCTCGTTGCCGACGGAGCATCGGGGGTCACTAGCGTGGTGCCATGGCCAGCGAAACATCCGAAACCACCCCTGCCCCGGAATGGCACAAGAGTGTCTGCATCCTGTGCTCCGCAAACTGCGGCGTCGAACTCAAGCTCGATGGGCGCGAGATCCTTCGCGTCCGCGGCAACAAGGCCCACGTGGCCAGCGAGGGCTACACGTGTGAGAAGGCCCTCCGCCTGAACCACTACCAGAACGGCATGAAGCGCCTGACCTCGCCGATGCGCCGCGAGGCCGATGGCAGCTACACGGCCGTCGACTGGGACACCGCGATCCGCGAGGTCGCCGCGGGTCTCAAGGCCGTCGGCGACAAGCACGGCCAGGACAAGCTGATGTACTACGGCGGCGGAGGTCAGGGCAACCACCTGGTCGGCGTCTACGGCTCCGGCCTGCGCCGTGCGCTCGGCATCAAGCACCGCTCCAATGCACTCGCGCAGGAGAAGACCGGCGAGTCCTACGTCGAAGGCCGGCTCACCGGCGCACACACCCACGGTGACTTCCATCACGCCGAGGTCTCGATCTTCCTCGGCAAGAACCCGTGGCACAGCCATGGCTTCGACCAGGCCCGTCGGGTGCTCAAGGACATCAACAACGACGACAGCCGCTCGATGATCGTCATCGATCCGCGCCGCACCGAGACCGCCGACCTGGCCGATTACCACCTGGCGGTCAAGCCGGGTGGCGACGCCTTCTGTATCGCGGCCCTGCTGGCCACGCTCGTGCAGGAGGATCTCATCAACCGCTCGTGGTTGGCCGAGAACGCAACCGGCACGGAACGCATCATCGAGGTACTCGGTGAGATCGACATCGCCGACTTCTCAGCTCGCGCCGGCCTGGCCGAGGACGAGGTCCGCGACGCCGCCCGCCGCATCGGGCGGGCGCAGAGTGTGTCGATCTACGAGGACCTCGGCATCGAGATGGCACCGAACTCGACCCTGGTGTCGTACCTCCAGCGTCTGATCTGGATCCTGATGGGTTCGTTCAACATCCCGGGCGGCACGACTACCCACTCGGGCATGGCACCGATCTTCAACTACTCGGCGACCGGCAAGGAGCCGGCCGCACCGGTCACCGGCAACATGGTCATCAACGGCCTGATCGCCTGCAACGACATCCCGGATTCGATCCTCGGCGAACATCCCGATCGCTTCCGCGGCATGTTCATCGAATCGGCCAACCCGGTGCACTCGCTCGCCGACAGCGCAAAGTGGCGCGACGCCATGCGCGAGCTGGACTTCTCCGTCGTGCTCGACGTCGCCATGACCGAGACCGCTCGCGAGGCCAGCTACGTGTTGCCCTGCTCGTCGCAGTACGAGAAGGCCGAGGCGACCTTCTTCGGCGCCAGCTTCCCGGACAACTACTTCACGATCCGCGCCCCGATCATGGAGCCGCTCGAGGGCACGCTGCCCGAGGCCGAGATCCACACCCGCCTCCTCCGCGAGTGGGGCATGATCGACGAGTCGGTCATCGAGACCCTACGCACCGCTGCCGAGACCGGGCGCAAGGAATTCGGTGCGGCGCTCATGGAGGCCAGCGCCTCGCACCCCGAGATGGCCGCCATCGCGCCCGCCGTGCTGTACCTCACCCTCGGCGCAACCTTGCCCGACGGTCTCGAAGGCGCGGCGCCGCTGTGGTTCTCCTGCCAGCAACTGGCCATGCGCTACACCGACGCCGTCAAGGCCGCCGGCTTCGCCGATGTCGCTGATGAGGATCTCGGCGATGCGCTGTTCGACGCGCTGATCGCCAGCCGCGACGGCGTGGTCATCACTCGCCATGAGTACGAACAGGGCTGGTCGATGGTGCGCACGCCCGACGGCAAGGTCAATGCCGACATCCCCGAGCTGATCAACGACCTGGTCGCCTTGGGTGACAAGCCGTCCGACTACCGCACCGCCGAGTTCCCGTTCATCCTGTCGGCCGGCGAGCGTCGCTCGTTCACGGCCAACACCATCATGCGCGACGCCACGTGGCGCAAGAAGGACTACGACGGCGCCCTCCGCCTGAGCCCGGCCGATGCCGCCGGCCTCGGCGTCGAGGACGGCGACAAGATCCGTATCACGACCAAGGGCGGCTCGGCGATCGCGCCGGTCGAGGTCAACGAGTCGATGCAGGACGGCCACATCTCGATCCCGAATGGCATGGGCCTCTATGCCGAAGCCGACTCGGACAGCGATGTCGTGGGTGTCCCGCCGAACGAGCTGACGACCGTCGATTGGAAGGACGAGTACGCCGGCACGCCGTGGCACAAGCACGTGCCGGCCAAGCTCGAACCCGTCGGCTGAGCACAGCAGGCACCATCGCAACCAACGCGCCGAACCGGCGTCGTGAGTTTCCTCACGACGCCGGTTGGGGCGGCGGATCCTGGTCGTCGTATCGGTGCGGATCGACGCGACGGCACCTGGCTGGTCCCGCCGAACCCACGGGTTACGGCAACAAGCAGCGCCCCTCGAAGTGGCTGAACCCGTTGCCGAAGTTGATGCACTGACTGCGACTCACGCAGATCGGGTCTTGGGCCTGGCCTCGGAACTCGACCTCGGGATGCACACAGCTCAAGCCACCGGTCGTAACGCACCGACCCAAGTCGTCGTCGGTGTAGCCGGGATCGCACTGGATCGCCTCGACGAAGCAGAAGCCATCCTGATGGAACGAACCGTTTGACTGGTTCACACAATCCGACCGACTCACACAATCGAACCCGCCCAGTGCCGGAAGGTCGACGAACGGGAATTCACAGCCGTTCACCGTGAAGCAGCGCCCGCCGTTGTCGAAGTAGCCCGGGTCGCAGAAGACCTCGGGCAACACGCAGATGCCTTGCGTCACGAAGCCTCCGCCGACGTTGATGCAGTCGCCCTCGGTCACGCAGCCGAACTGATCGCCGTCGACGACCTCGACCAGCGGATAGATGCACCCGAAGTTCGGGGTCGCGCAGTCGGGACCGACGAGGATGTAGCCGTCCGGGCACTCCGGCCGGGGCACGGTGCACTTGCCACGGTCGTGGAAAGCTCCCGATCCCTCGGCCACACAACCGGTGCGGCTGATGCAGCCGATCCTCCCGTCATGGTGGTTGAGTTCAACCTCGGGATGCACACATCCCAGTTCGCCGGTCGTGGTGCACACGCCCTCTCCGTTGTCGCGGTACCCGCTCTCGCAGCTCACTGGCTGGGCGGTGGACGCCGTCGGGCTCGGCGTCGGTGTCGGCGTGTTCGTCGGCTGTGGCGAGGTGCCGCCCGATCCGGTCGAGCCCGAGGAACCGGTGCTTCCGGAGGATTCGGACGACGCACCGGACCCGGTGGACCCCGACGAGTCGGTACTGCCCGACGAGCCGGTGGCATCGGACGAGTCCGGCGTCTGCACCGGGGTGCGGGCAGGGGTTTGGATCGGTGTCCGGACGGGAGTTCGGGCGGGGTCGCCGACGGCACTGGCGTCCCCACCCGAATCCGCTCCCGCCGCGGCGCCTGGTGTCGTCGTCGACGCAACCGTGACCGTCACGCGGAAACTCTGGGAAGCGTCTTTGATGCGCAGCATGAGTGTCTTCGGGCCGATTTGGGCAGTCACGGCATTTCCCACCGGCAGTGTCTGAAGGCATTCGTTCGGGCTGAAGCTCACCAGGGTGACTTCGGTCCCCCCGCCGGTGGCCATCGTCCACCGACCTTGCTCGCCCTCGAACGTGGAAGCACACGCATTCAACGGCAGGGCAGCACCCATCTCGACCGTCGCCGGGGCTGTCCCCATGGCGACCGGGTCGTCGCACGCCGAGAGCAGGAACACGCCGACGACCAGGCCGACCGTCATGAAGAGTCGACGCAGCGCCCCGCGACTGCGCTCGCTGTGCGCACGCGCTGCGATCGGTTCTCCCTGACCATCCATGGCCCCTCCTCGGTCGCTCTCGTGATTGATCGTGATTTCGCTTCGCCGGCTCATCCGTTCGGATCCAGTGGGTCGAAGCCGTCGATGACCTCGCTGCCATCGCTGAAACCGTCACCGTCGGTGTCCGGGTTGGTCGGATCGGTGCCATGGACGAACACCTCATCGTCATCGGACAACCCATCACCATCAGCATCCAACTGACCACTCGTGATCGCCCCCGGACTGTTCGGATCCAACGGATCCGAACCCTGATTCACCTCGTCCAGATCCGAGATGCCGTCACCGTCGGTATCCGGACTGGTCGGATCCGTGCCATGGACGAACACCTCATCGTCATCGGACAACCCATCACCATCAGCATCCAGCTGACCACTCGTGACAGCACCGGGACTGTTCGGATCCAACGGATCGCTGCCGAACGTGAAGATCTCATCGGCGTCACTGAACCCGTCGCCATCGGTGTCGGGATTGGTCGGATCCGTGCCGAAGACGAAGACCTCGTCGTCGTCGCCGATCCCATCCCCGTCCGCGTCGAGCTGACCACTTGTCATCGCTCCGGGGCTGTTGGGATCGAGTGGGTCGCTCTGCAGGTTCAACACCTCGTCACCGTCGGTGAACCCGTCGCCATCGGAGTCGGGATTGTTGGGGTCGGTCCCATCGATGTTGAGCTCGTCGTCGTCGCTCAGCCCGTCGCCGTCGGAGTCGACCGGGCCACTCGGCGGAGCAGTCAACGTGTCCGGCACCAGCGGATTCGTCTGGAAGAAGAAGATCTCGTCGCCATCGAGGAGCCCATCGCCGTCGCTGTCCGGATTCAGGGGGTCCGTACCATCGATGTTCAACTCGTCGCCATCGCTCAGCCCATCGCCGTCGGTGTCACGATCACGTGCGTCGGTGTTCGCCGCGAGCTCCTGGCCATCGGTCGCGCCGTCACCGTCGCTGTCGGGGTTGGTCGGATTCGTCTGGTCGATGAAGACCTCTTCACCATCCGGAACGCCATCACCGTCGCTGTCGGCCGAGTTGGGGTCCGTGCCGGCCGCAGCCTCCGCGGCCGCGTCCAACCCGTCCCCGTCCGGGTCTTGGTTCGCTGCCGGTGGATTCGGAATCGTCCGTGTCGGAGGAGTCGGCCGGGTGACCGGCGTGAGGTTCACATTGGTCATCGAGTCGCTGGAGGGGCCCGATCGTGGTCCCGGTCGAGGCTGGCTCGTCGCGGTCGACGGTCGTCCTGCGGGCATGACCGGCGGCCGCGTGCCGGTGCGCGAAGTGACCGCGCCGGGTGACGCGGATGCGCCGGGCGTCGTGGACGCCGCGTTCGTGGCCGGCGCCGCTACCGGTGCCGTGGTTGTGTTGACCGTGCCGCTGCACCCGGATGCGACCAGGATCGCCCCGAGCGCGAACAGTGGTAGTCGTCGCAGTCGCCGGAGCACGCTCGCTCCCGATGCCCGTCGTTGCGGGCGCTGCTGTGCCGTCATTGCCGCCTCTTTCTGGTCTCCGGGAGTCCCGTCGCCCCCGCTGACCACACGATGAACGAGCCCGATGAGTGGCGAATGAGTGCCGGGGGTCACGGACTCCACGGCCACTCATCGACAACTCATGCCGATTGGCGATGCTCGTCCCCTGCGCCAGTCCGACCACGAGGCGAGGTGGCGATGATGTCCACAAGCGATCCACGACCGACCGCCGGCACCTCCACGCGTCTGCTCGAGGCACTCGCCGCGGTGCCGCTGTTCTCCCGGCTCGAACTGGACCAGCTCCAAGCGATCGCCGGCGAAGCCCGAACGATCCGTGTCGCGCCGGGCACGCACCTCCTGGAGGTCGGCACCGTGCCCGAGCACCTCTCGATCATGATCTCGGGAGCCGGGGTGATGACCGTGGATGGCGAGCCGATCGCCTCGATCGGGCCGGGCGAAGTTATCGCCGAGTTCGCGCTGATCGACGACACACCATCGACGGTCGGGATCACGGCGACCGAGCCGACGACGCTCTGGCGCGTCGACCGGAAGGCCATCGCGTGGGCCTGCGAGCGCTACCCCGATCTGGCCTCGGTGATGCTGGCCGGCGTCGTGAGCCGACTGCGGGCCTCGAACATCTCGCTCGCCAACCTCGGGCCGGCGGCTAGGACGACACCGTCGGGCCGGTGACCCACCACGACAGCAGCTCCGGCGACGACCACGCCGCTCCGCGGCCGCCGGACCCCTCGGGCAAAACCCGCTCCCAGAACTCCTGTGCGATGCCCAGCCAACCGAGATCGTCCTCGACTCCTCGAAGACCGGCCAGCAGCTCGATCGCGGTGACGGTCAGCAACACATCGCGCGTCTCGACCGTCGACAACAGCTCCTCGCCGAGATTGACCTCGCCGCGCAGCAGGGCGAGGATCCCGAAGGCGATCTGGATCTCGTCGGCCCGGCCCCAGACACGTGCCGGTGGGAAGCGTCGCACGGCGTCGGCCAACTCGCTCGTCGCCCGCTCCGCATCGCCGATCCCGGCTCGGATCACCGCCCGCACGAGATCGACCATGTAGTGCCAGTCGTCGGTGTTGTTCTGACTCGTCCACGTCGCGAGTTCGGCCCGTGCCTCGTCGTGGCGACCCGACAGCATCAGCGCCAACCCCTGGCCTACTTCGGCCACATGAGAGAGACGCCCCGGACGGCCGATTGCGGTACGTACGGAGCCGAAGAGTCCGGCCGCGCTGTCGAAGTCACGAGAGCAGAACACGACGTGTGCGTGGTAGAGATCGGCGACCGCCAGGTTCACATCACTACTGGCGGATCGTTCCGCGGTGGAGCGAGCCAGGGCCAGCAGCTCATCGCCCGACTGCTCCCCGGGCGCGAACAACGCCCACAGACTCAGGAAGCTCGCGGTCGCCGGAATCCAGTCGTACGCCTCACCATCGGCCAGTTCGATCGCCCGGTTTCCCAGCTCGTTCAAGCGGTCGAGGTCACCGGCGGCGTGCGATGCGGCCAACGCCATCGCCGCAGCACCGCTACGGGTGCGAGCGGACACGGATTCGTCCTCGATGATCGGGGTCAGCCAGCGCTTGACCTCGTCGGCGAACCCGTGGTTGATCCACATACCGCTGGCATTGATCGCCAGTTCGGCCAACTCCTCGATCGCACCCTGGCGGTCCAGGTGGTCGAGCGCGGCCAACAGATTTCCGTGCTCCTCGAACAATGCGGCGCTGGCTGCGGCCAGGACGTGATGCTCGGCGGTGGTCCAACGCTGGACGAACTCGCCCAACCAGGCTGCCATGCGACCGCGCATGACCTCGATTTCCGCCCGGTCGCCGAGCCGGTCGATGGCGTAGTTCCGGGCCGGCTCGAGCATGCCGTAGCGAGTCGTGCCCCCGACGACGGTTGTGGTGATCAAGCCGCGGGCGGCCAGATGGTCGAGATCGTCGCCGAGTGTCCGTTGCGCCGGCGCGAGTGCCTGGGCTGCATCCAGGGTCCAGGTGTCACCGAAGACCGCCGTACGCGCCAGGGCCGCCCGTTCCGAACCGGCAAGGTTCGTCCACGTCCAGTCCATGACCTCGGCGAGAGCGTCGGGAAGTTCTGCATCATCATCGGCCGTGCCGAAGCTCCCCGCCAGCCGGTCGGCCAGCTCGTCGAGCGAGACGTACGCCAGCTGCGACGCCGCGACCTCGAGCGCCATCGGGTGGCCGCTCACCAACCGGGCGATGTCACAGAGCCGACCCAACGCGTCGTCGGTCGGCTGAGCCGAGTCGAGATGCGGCGACGCCCGATCGATCAACAACGCGACCGCCGAGGATGTCGCGCTCGTCTCGCCCTCGTCAGGCACCGAAAGCATGCCGAGGTGGAACACAGACTCGCCGGCGAAGCCGAGGGCCTGACGGCTGGTCGCAACCACTTGCACCTGTGGAGCTCGCTCGTAGATCGCCGCTACGACCGCTGAGACCGCCTCGGTCACGTGCTCGCAGTTGTCGAGCAGTAGCAGCATCGAGTCCGTCGCGACGGCGGCAGCGAGGTCCGATGCCGAGCCCGCGGAACCCGCCGGAACCCCGAGCGCAGCCGCGATCGTCGCCAGCACGAGATCGGGTTCAGGCACCGGCCCGAGGGCGACCCGAACGACGCGACGGCCGGTCGCCTCGATCGCCTTGACCAGGGCGATCGCCAGGCGCGTCTTGCCACACCCGCCGATGCCGACGATCGAGATGGCGGGCTCGCGACCCAGCATCGATTCGAGCTCGGTGAGCTCACCGAGTCGGCCCACCATGCGGGTCGTCGGCTCGGCGATACCGAGTGGCACGTTGGCGATGCGCGTCGAGACAACCGGCCCGCGCTGCAGCACCGAGCCGGCCGACGCCGGGTCACCGGTCAACCCCTGACCCGATCCCGCGATGGCCGACTCGAACGCCACGAACTCGGCGCTGGGTTCGAGTCCCGCATCGGCGAGGGCCTGCCGCGATCGTTGACCGGCGCGGAGTGCCTCAGCCGTTCGGCCGGACCCGTCGAGCGCTCGCATGAGCTGCATCCAGAACGACTCGTTGAACGGGTATCGAGCGACCGCCTCCTCGAGTGTCGGAACGAGCGGAGCGGCGCTGCCGAGTCGTAGTTCGACGTCGGCGTGCAGGTTCAGCATCGACTGACGGAGCGCATCGTGCGACCGAAGCACCGCAGCGGTGTCCGGGAGCTCGGCCAATGCGATGTTCGGTTCGCTGCCCACGAGCTGCAAACCCGTGCGCAGATTGGTGCGGCAGCGCTCGGGGTCGACGACGGCCAAACGCTCGGCCTCGGCCAGGATCGCCTCGGCACGATCGAGATCGAGCTCGCCCGGATGCACGACGACCTGATAGCCACCATCCACCGTCACGATGCGATCACGGCGAGGGCCGAGGGCTTTGCGCAGGTCGGCGACGAATCGAGCGACGGAGTTCGCCGCCGTCTTCGGGATCTCCTCACCCCAGACGAAGTCGATGATCGCGTCGATCGAGACCGAGCGGTTCGGCTGCAGCAGCAATCGCAGCAGCACTGCGCGGGGTCGCCGGCTCAGCGAGATCGGGCCTGCGTCGGTTTCGATTGTCTGAAAACTCAGGACACGCCACGCGACGGCCCCGAGAGGCCGATCGGCCTCGACTCCCCCCATGCGTGCGAGCGTAGTGCTGGTCGTAGCGAAGATGCCGATGAGCACTTCCTCGCCATCGGGCATCACCGGTACTGTCGCAATCGCCCGCCGAAACGCCTTCCGAACGGACGATCCGATGACCGACACCTCCAGCACGCCGTTCGACGTCGCCGAGGCCGACCGACTCCTCTCCACGACCCGAGCGGTTCGCAAGCGCCTCGACTTCGATCGACCGGTTCCGGACCAGGTGTTGCTCGACTGCATCGACATCGCCGAGCAGGCACCCTCCGGCGGCAACTACGCCAGCCGCCGATGGCTCGTGGTCAAGGATCAAGGGCTCAAGGACGAGATGGCTGCGCTGTACCGGCGAAGTGCTGCGCCTCTGCAGGCGATGCGCGACCAAATCTCAGACGGCGGCGGAGCAAAACCGGCGACCTGGTCGTCGAGCGCGCATCTGGTCGAGCACTTCGCCGACGCCCCGGCATTGGTCATCGCTGCGGTGTGGGGCGAGCACGATGGCAGCGGCCGACCGGGCCTGTTCGACTCGGTCATCCAGGCGGCGTGGAGCTTCAACGTCGCACTCCGAGCGCGAGGCCTCGGCTCGGCCTGGACGACCATGCTCAACGGCAACGTGGCCGAGCTCGCCGAGCTGCTCAAGATCCCCAACGGCGTCACCACGATCGTGACCTTCCCGGTGGCGTACACGATGGGCACCGACTTCTCGCCTGCCACGCGGCGGGCCGCCAACGAGATCACCTACTTCGACCGCTGGGGGTTCACCCGCCAGACGCCGAGCGAGGACGACACCGATCGCATCGTCTGGGGACCCGGCATCGTCGCCGAGACCGACGTCGCCGTGCCGCCAGTCGCACTCTGGCCACTCATCAGCGACATCACGATGTCGGAACGGTTCAGCGAGGAAGTCACCGCTGTCAGCTGGGCCTCCGACGAGCGCGGCCTCGGGGCGGTGTTCACCGGATCGAACAAGATCGGGGACTTCGAGTGGTCGGTGCCGTGCCACGTCACCGCGTATGAGGAGAACCGGATCTTCGAGTGGGGCAGCGTCGACGCCGATGATCCCGGCGCGCGGTGGCGACTCGAAATCGAGCCGCTCGGGCCGAACAGCCGACTGCGGTTCAGCTGTGTGATCGGCCCGAACAACAACGGCACGGCCTCGCGCGCCCAGGCCGACGCCGATCGCGAGGCCGAGGTGCTCAACGGCCGGCGCGCCATGGTCCTCGCCAACATGGAACGCACGATCGCCGGGATCAAGGAGCTCGCCGAGGCGGGGTGACCCACTCGGAGCGGCGACAGCAAGACCTGCCCGTACGATCTCGCGATGCAGGTCTTCGTTCGGCCGGCGCATGCGGTACTGCTTGCGCTCATCATGGTTGCGGCGGCGTTGCCGGCCGGGTCGAGCCGCCAAGCGTCCGCGCAAGTCCCGGACGGAATCGTCTTCAGCGAACTGCACTACCACCCGCAACAGGTCGGCGATGCCTTTCCGGAGTTCGACGATCGCGAGGACACCGAGTTCGCCGAACTGGTCAATCTGGGCGATTCGGCAATCGACGTCGGCAATTGGTGCGTCCGCGAGGCAGTCGACTTCTGCTTCCCGGCCGGAACCCGGCTCGAGCCTCAGGACCCGTTCGTCATCACCCGCGACGATGCCGCGTTCAGCGACGTGCACGGGTTCTCCGCCCAGGGCGAATACAACGGCCGTCTCGCGAACGGCGGTGAACTGATAAGGCTCGTCGACGACCTGGGGACGGTCGTGACCCAACTCGCGTGGGGCACGGCGAACCCGTGGCCGACGACGCCCGATGGGGCGGGCCCGAGCCTGGAGCTCGTCGCGGTCGAAGGGGCCAATGGTGCACCGTCCAACTGGGCGGCATCCGCGCTCACCGACGGCACGCCCGGTGTCGTCCCGAGCCTGAGCGGCGCGGCGCCGCCACTCGTCACCTCGCACACCGCTCCGACTCCGGCGATCGCCGGTCAGACGATCACCCTGACGGCCATGGCCGACAACGCCACCACGCTGACGGTGACCTACAACGTCGACTTCGGCGAGGACGTAGCGACGGCGATGACGGCCAACGGCGGCCAGTGGACCGTCGACCTTCCGCCCCTTGCCGGCGGCGGGCTGCTCCGCTTCCGCTTCGAAGCGACCGGACCCGGCGGCACCACCACCAGCCCGCGCGTGGACGACTCGATCACCTGGTGGGCCACCGCCGTACCCACCAACCCGGTGTCGGGTGTGCCCACGCTCGACATCCACCTCAGCGACACCAACTGGTCCGGCATCGAGGCGCGCACATGCGGCTGCACGGCGGTCATCGTTCACGACGGCCGGGTGTGGACCGACGTCGAAATACGCCGCGCCGGCCTGACCAGCATCAACAACCCGAAAGGCCACTACCGGCTGGACTTTCCCCCTGGCCATCCGTTCGAGGCATCGTGGCTCGTCGACAGCTCCGACGAGCTCACCCTCGACATGGGGTGGACCAACGTCGACATCATGCGCGAGCAGCTGAGCTGGCAGATGATGGCCGATGTCGGCTTCCCCGAGGTCCAGACCCAGCACGTGCGCGTGAGCCGCAACGGCGCGTTCCATGGGCTGTACCTGATGCGAGACGAACAAGACGGCGACTGGCGCTCGCGCCATGGATTCGACCGCGGCGCCTTCTACAAGTTCGACCGGTTCGGAGGCAAAGCCGGCTGGGGTGGCGGCTGGACGAAGAAGGAAGCCCTCGACGAGCCCGACACCGACCTCGCCGCCTTCCTGACGTGCCTGAACAGCAGTGGCGCGGCGCGCCGATCTTGTCTCCTCGCCCAGGCCGACGTCGCCCAGATGGTCAACGAGATCGCGGCGACGAGCGTGATCCGAAACGTCGACCAGCGCGAGTTCAACTGGTTCCTCTACCGCGACGACACCCAGAACGGACTGTGGCGATTGCTCCCGGACGACCTCGATCGAACGTGGGGCATCGGCGGCACGAATGTCGCCGCGCCCGTGTCGGACAGCGGGCAGCCATACCGCCGGTGCATCGGCACCGACGGTCCGCCCGCCAATGAGGTGTGTCGGGCGATCATGGCGGTGCCCGAGTTCGAGACGATGGTCAACCGGCGTCTGCGCACCCTGACCGACGAGCACCTCGCCGACCCCAAGTGGCAGAACGCCGTGACTACGACCGCGGCGCTGATCGAGGCCGACTGGAACGACGACGAGGCTCGCTGGAACCGGACATCGGCGAGCTTCGCCACGATCGTCGGCCAGCTGCAGAGCTGGATCACCACCTACGTCGCCCACCTTCGCGCCGGCGGACACGACAACAAGGTGCCAGCGGCCCAGAGCGCGAACCCGGCGGTGACCATCGTTGAGACCCGACCGAGTGCTGCCGACGGGATCAGCTGGGCCATCCTGTCGAACCCGTCGGCGACCGAGTCGGTCGACGTCTCCGGATGGGCCTTCAATGGGCAGGCCACAATCACGAACGGTGCCGTCATACTTCCCGGTGCCACGCTTGCCGTGACGAACGATGACGCGGCGTTCCTGTCGGCGAATCCCGACTTCGCCGACGTCCGCGCCCGACTCGAGGGTTCGTTCGCCGGCGAGACCACGTTGGTCCGGCGCGACGGCTCGCTCGTCGACGGCTTCGGCACGCCGACTACCAATGCCATCGTTCTCAACGAGTGGAACGCGGTGAACGCCTCGTCGGTCCTCCCGCTTGGTGATCCGGTCCTCGGAACCGCGGCCGGCAACGGTGGTGACTGGTTCGAACTCGTGGTCGTCGAAGACGGCCTCGATGTCCGGGGATGGCGGCTCGTCCTTTCCGACGCAGACGGAGCCAACCCGGGCGTGCGAGACGAGTTCGTCTTCGCCGATCGACCTGAGCTCGCCGACCTCGAAGGAGGTTCGATCATCACGATCAGCGAGGACCGCGCCGATGATCTGACGGTGATGCCGGTGCGAGGCGACTGGCACATCAACCTCCAGGCCAACGACTTCGACGCCGGTCAGTTCTTCACGGCGGAGTCGCAGGAGAACTTCGACACCAACCACGAGAACTGGCAACTCGCCATCTACGACGATCAAGGAACCCTGGTCTTCGGTCCGGCCGGCGAGGGGATCGGATCCGTGTCCGGTGTGACGAGCCGCGAGGTCGGAGAACTCGAAGCGGATCCGTCCGCGAGCGTCGACCGGTTGACCGACTACGGCGATGGTGATGGTTCGACCTACGGCGCGCCCAACGTCACCGAAGGCGTTCCCCAGGACCTCTCGGCGCTCCGGTTCCCGTACCGATTGGGCGACGTCAACTGCGATGGCGGCATGGACATCGTCGACGCCTTGCTCATCGCACAACACGAGGTCGGCAACCGCGTGAGCGAGCCGCGCTGCCCACTCACGAGCGCGTCCACGGGGACCTACCTCGGTGCAGGTGACCTCGACGACAGCGGTTCGCCGGACATCGTCGACGCCCTGATCATCGCCCAGTGTGCCGTCGGGATCATCGACAGCGGGTTGTGCCCGGAGCCTTGATCGCGATCGGGTCACGCCGACAACGAGTGCATGTCGACGGTCATCCAGGCGGAGGAACCCGACGCGGTGTTCCGACCATCCGAACTCAAGGAAACGGCGGCCCGGTTGGCCGCCATCGCGGAGCGACTCGGCACGGGGATGCTCGACCCGCCTGCCGCCACCGCCGAGATTCGCACGGTTGTCGAACGGCTCGCGCACATCGGAGCGATGCTCACCGGGGCATCCCCTGGGGCGATGAGCGACGGGCCCGATCAACCGTTGGTCGACGTCGACGTCTTGATCCAGATGGTCGACGACTTCGCTGCGGTCGAACCCGTGCTGGCGATCATCGACGCATTCGTCAACGACGCCGATGAGCGGCGTCGCGCGGTTCACCGCGGCGCAAACTCGCCCCGCGACCATGATCGAGCCGAAGCGACGCGAGCCTGCCACACCCTAAAGTCGACCGCCGCGCTCGTCGGCGCCCGAGAGCTCTCGCTCGCCGCCAAGGCACTCGAGAGCTGCTTTCGCAGCGGCTCGCGTCCGGAGACAGCCGACGTCGTGAGCCTCGATCGGTTGCTGGCCAAAAGTGGTGCTGCGCTGCTGGCGGCACGCCGTGATCTCACGTCGGAGCCGGCCCCGCCACCTCGCGCGATCTAGGGCGTACGAACCATCACATCTCAATTGATGGTAAATCCCTCAATTCGTAGAGAGATGTATCACAACGGGGGTCGGATGGTCGACGGATCACCGTGACCATTCCATTCGACACCCCCCGCCGAGTCGGCGTCATCACGGCGTTTCCGCCGGGGCGCAACAGCCTGAACGAGTTCGGGTTCCACCTCGTGACCCATATGGCACAGAACGAGGATCTCGATCGCGTGGTCGTCTTCGCCGACGAGACCGACGAAGGTCCCCCGATGGTCATCCCGGGCACCGAGTCGGTGGCGTGCTGGAAGTTCAACTCGCTCACCAACGTGGTGCGCCTGTATCGAGCGATCAAGCGGTCCCGCGTCGATGCCGTCATCGTCAACCTCCAGTTCGCCACCTTCGGCGACACCAAGCTCGCGGGCGGGCTCGGGCTGCTCGTGCCGGTCCTGCTGGCCAAGACCGGCCTGCCGACCGGGGTCATCCTCCACAACCTGGTCGACAACGTCGACATGGAAGATGCCGGCTTCGCCGACTCGAAGTGGATGGCGAAGATCATGAATCTCGCCGGACAAGCGCTCACCCACACGATCCTCCAGTCCGACTACGTGGCCCTCACCATCCCCCGCTACGTCGAGCTGCTCCAGGAGAAATACGGCGCAACCAATGCGCTCCTCACTCCGCACGGGAGCTTCGAGGAGATCGAGGAGCCGAAGTTCGGCATTCCTGATGGGCCGCGCAAGATCCTCGCCTTCGGCAAGTTCGGCACCTACAAGACCGTCGACGTGTTGGTCGATGCTTATCGCCAGCTGGTCAACCGCGGCTACGACGACGTCGAGCTCGTGATCGCCGGCACCGACAGCCCGAACTCGCCCGGCTACCTCGCCGGTGTCGAGGCGGGGTGCTCGGATCTGCCCGGCGTGCACTTCACCGGCTACGTCGAGGAAGAAGACGTACCTCGGATCTTCGAGTCCGCTGCCGTCACGGCCTTCCCCTACACGTCCACGACCGGTTCGTCAGGCGTGCTCCACCAGGCCGGTTCGTACGGCCGCGCCGCGGTGTTGCCGGCCATTGGTGACTTCGCCGAGGTGATCGAAGAGGAGGGCTTCGTCGGCCTGTACTTCGAGCCGGGCGATGCCAACAGCCTCGCCGATGCCTTGGCCAAGATGCTCGACGACGACATGCTCGTCACCGAGCACGGCCGTCGCAACTTCCTCGCCTCGACCGGCATCCCGATGTCCGAAGTCATCGACTGGCACCTGCTGCACCTCGGCGCAGCGCTCACCAGCCGCATTCGCACCACCCAGGGCTGATGCCGTTGGAGCCTCGGCAGGACGCATCGGCGGAGTGGTCGATGCCGACGCACTCGTACCCCGCCGCGCCCGGAGCGCTCAGCGCATCGAGTGTGGTCCCACCACCCGAAAGTGTGTCTCCGACCGGAAGCGCCTGGCCCGGCACGGTGCCCGCTTCCGCGAGCACGGCCACCGGCACCGGGCTCGCCACACCCCCAACGCCGTTCGACTGGGCGGCGGTCGAGGGCGACCTCGACGATCGTCCTGCACCATCGGCCCACGAGGCTTCGCCCGAGTCGGCGAGCGATGGCGATGACGGCTCGGACACACCCGGTGATGACGAGCTTAGCGACGAGAACGATGACGGTGCGGGAACCGATGGCAAGGCGCTGGTGGCCGGCGGGTCGGTCCTGGCCCTTGCCATGTTCGCGGCCAATGGCGGCAACTATCTACTGAACGTCTTCCTCGGACGTTGGCTTTCCCCACCCGACTTCGCCGACGCCAACCTGATGGTGACCCTCATGTTGTTGGTCACCGCCATTGCGGTGAGCCTGCAGTTGATCGCCGCCCGCTTCGCCGGCATCCACGCCGTGTCCGGGACCGAGGACGACACGCGGGCGATGGCCCAAAGCCTCCAACGATGGGCCATGATCGGCGGCATCGCCTTCGGCGTGCTGCTCGGCGCCGGCGCCCCGATGTGGGCCGACATCTTCAACGTCGCCTCGCCGCTGCCGTTCATCGTCCTCGGGCTCGGCATGCCCTGCTACCTGATACAGGCGGTCGGTCGCGGTGTCCTGCAGGGCCAGCTCGAGTTCCGCAAGCTCGCCGGCACGTTCGTCAAGGAAATGATCGTCCGGGTCGTGCTCGGCATCGGCCTCGTCGCCATCGGCTTCGGCGTGGTCGGCGCAACGGCGGCGCTCACGGCGTCGTTCGTCGCCACCTGGCTCGCCGTCAAGCTGGCCCTCGGTTGGAAGGGCAAGATCGAGCGCGTCAAGGTCAGTCGAGAAGTCCTCGCCTACGCCGGCCCGGTCGGCGTGCTGCTGCTCGGTCAGATCATCATCAACAACGGCGACGTGCTCATCTCCAAGGGCGGTCTCGAACCGACACAAGCCGGGGTCTACGCCGCCGTCGCCCTCGTCGGTCGAGCGGTGTTCTTCTTGTCCTGGTCGGTCGCGACCACGATCTTCCCGGCAGCCGCGCAGCGCGAGGAAGCCGGCGAGGAGTCGAACGGCCTGCTCTATGCCGGTCTCGGCGCCGTCGCGGTGCTCGGTGTCGTCGCCGTCGTCGGCGCCCGCCTGCTCGGCGGAACGGTGCTCGGCCGAGTGTTCGGCGAGGAGTACGGCGACGTCTCGGTGCAGCTGTCGCTGTATGCACTGGCCACGGCGATCTTCGCCATGGCAAACCTGATCGTGTCGCACTACCTAGCCCTCGGCCACCTCCGCGAGGCCGTCATCATGCTCGTCGGCGGCGGCGTTCAGACCGGCCTGCTCCTCGTCACCGAGCGATCGATCGACGGCTTGATCCACGCCCAGGTTGTCGCCATGTTCCTCCTCTTCGCCGCCGTCTTCGCCAGCCATGGAGCGCGAGAGATGCGCCCCAAGCCGATCGCCCAAGGAGCGTCACTCGCATGATCACCAGCGACCTACCGGCCTACCGCGTCTGGGCGGAGCAGCCGTTGACCCAACCCCCGAAGTATTCGGTCGTGATCCCGGCGTACAACGAGGCCGAGCGGATCCTGCCCACGGTCGGTGCCATCGCGGTCCACATGAGCTCGCTCGGTGAACCATGGGAGCTCATCGTCGCCGACGACGGCTCCACCGACGACACGGTGGACCTGCTGCAGGCGCTCGAGCTTGCGAACCTCCACGTACTGATCGCCGAGCGCAACGGCGGCAAGGGAAGTGCGGTTCGGCGAGGTGTCTTCGCCGCCCGCGGCGACGTCGTGTTGTTCGCCGATGCCGATCAGAGCACGCCGATCGAGCAGTTCGGCGACCTGCTGGCGACGATCGAACGGGGCCACGACGTGGCCATTGGTTCACGGGCCGCCGACGGCGCAGCGGTCGCCAACAAGTCGATGCTTCGAAAGGTGCTGAGCAAGGGACTGAACCTGCTCGTGCGCTTCGGGTTCGGCGTGCCGTTCGCCGATACGCAGTGCGGCTTCAAGATGTTCACAAGCGAGGCCGCCGAGACGCTCTTCACCTACCAGATCGTCGACCAGTTCTCCTTCGACCTCGAGATCCTGTACCTGGCCCAGAATCGCTTCGACATGAAGGTCGCCGAGGTGCCGGTCGAGTGGATCGATGCGCCGGGCTCGACGGTCGACGCCACCAAGGTCGCCATCGAGTTCCTGCGGGACATGTGCCAGATCAAGTGGTTCGACATCCGCGGTCGCTACGCCCGAGCAAACCACGTCCGCCCCGCCCCGAGTCACCACCTACGAGCGATCGCGTCGTGAACACCACGCCGCCCTGACGCTCGCCGATTCCGTCAACCCCCCGAGCAACTACCCGAGGACCCAACATGCAACTCGTAACCGACCGCAAGAACACCGAACGGCCGGGCCTGGTGCTCGCCGGTCGCTTCGATGCGTTCGAGACCGACGCGTTTCGCGAGGCCGCAGACGCACTGCTCGCGCAGGGCTCGTCGTCGATCTCGGTCGACATGAGCGATGTCATCTTCGTTGACTCGTCTGGCCTTTCCGAGCTGGTGCGCACGATGAAGCACTGTCGCGAGGCGGGAGGCGAGTTGTACATCAACTCGCCGTCGGATCCCGTCCGAGTGATCTTCGAACTCACCCGACTCGACGCGGCATTCACGATCGTCGACGCCTGATGGCGACGACCACCGAAGCGGCACCGCCGTCGGCGGCGCTCGACTCGCTGACATCGGCACTGATCGATGCCAACGACCGCCTGCTCGGGCTGTTGGCGCTGATCACCGACGAGGCGCCGACCTCGCTCGACAACGACGTGCTGATCACCGCCATCGTCGAGCGGGCCGCACCCATCCTCGAACTCGACCACGTGGCGGTCACGGGAGCCGCCCGGTACTCGTGGGGCGAAGCGGCCGACGATGCGCCCGGGCGGTGGTCGTCGACGCACACGATCCCGGATCAGGGCGAGGCGGAGATCACGTTCTTCCGCCGCAGCGCTCGGTTCGACACCGGCGATACCAAGCTCCTCGGTGCGGTGGCCAAGCTGATCAGCAATGCGGTCACGACGGCTCGCATGCACCGGGCGGCGATGGACCAGGCGATGATGGCCAAGGAGCACGCGACGGCCGCACGCATCACGACCGCCGCGCTGCCGGATCCGGACAAGGTGCCCGATGTCGACGGCGTGACCGTGTTCGCCAACCTGGTACCGGCTCGCAACACCGGCGGAGACCTCTACGCCTGGCGGGAGATCGACGGAGCGCTCTGGTTCGCGTTGGGTGACGTGTCGGGCAAGGGTCTGCCCGCCGCGGTGCAGATGTCGACGATCACCAGCGCCATCGAGGCGGGCTTCCGCCAACATCACCACGAAGGACCCGATGCCGTCGTCGACGCCGTCGGCCGCTGGGTGCACACCCGGCTCTCCGAGTCCGGGATGTTCGTGACCCTCGCCATCGGCCACTTCGATCCGACCAACCGAGAACTGACCGTGGCCAACAGCGGTCACAGCCCGATCGTGTTCCGACGCGACGGCGCAAGCGAACGAATCGATGCCACCGCTCCACCGGTCGGTGTCATCGAGGGCATACAGGTGATCCCGACGGTCATCACGACCGAGCCCGGCGACCTGCTGGTGCTGGCGACCGACGGGTTCACCGAACAAGACAATGCCGACGGCGAGATGTACGGCGAAGACCGCTTCGACGACACGATCGCTCTGGCAGCCGGGGATGCAACGACGGTCGGTGAGATGCTTCTCGCCGAGCTGGCCGAACATGGAAAAGATCGGGAGCAATCCGACGATCGGACACTAATGGTGCTGCACTTCTCATGAACATGACGACCTCTGCCCTCATCACCCTGGACGCCGACTACGAGGCGATGCGTGACATCGGCCCATGGCTGACCGAACAGCTCGGAGAGATCGGCGGGGCCCACCTCGTCGACCGTGTGGGCGAGTTCGAGCTCGCGATTCACGAGCTTGCGGTGAACATCGTCGACCACGCCTACGACGACGACAGCCGGCCAACCGCCACGCTCGACATCGCCATCCGGTGCGACCAGGGCGACCTCGTCGTGACCTTCACCGACCGTGGTCAGCCGTACGACGACGGCGACAAGCCGGTCATCGGCGACGAGCCGACGGTGCGGGGCTATGGCCTGTTCATCGTCGAGCAGTTGGCCAAGTCGGTCGAGTACGAACGCCGGGATCCGGCGAACGTCTGGACCCTCGTGTTCGCCGCCTGACATTCGCCTTCCCGAAATCTGAGAATCTTCTCTCACCTACCCTCAAACCCGCCATACCCCCACCGATAGGACCACCATGAGCCTCCCTACTTCATCGCACGAGATTCGCATCAGCACGATCGATGTCGATGGCCGACTCGACGCCATGCGAGCCGTCGATCTCCGCCAGGAGATCGATGAGGCCATCGAGCAGGGCATCGTTCGACTGATCGTCGATCTGAGCCGGGCGGTCTTCGTCGACAGTGCCGGCCTCGCCGCATTGGCCAAAGGTATGAAGGACTGTCGGGGCGCAGGCGGCGACCTCCGGGTCGTCGCCGCCCAAAATCCCGACGCCGCCCGAGTGTTCCAGCTGACCCGCTTCGATCAAGTCTTCCGGATGGCGGATACCGCGGAAGAACTCGTCTCGACGTGGTAGTCCTCGTCGTCGACGACGACCCGGTGAGCCGGCTCGTCGCAGAACACATCCTGCGAAGCGGCGGACACGAGGTCGTCGGCGCCGAGAGCGCCGAAGAGGCTCGGCAGATTCTCGACGTCGAAGGCGGCGACATCGCACTCATCGTGTGTGACTACAACATGCCGGGCGCGAACGGCCTGGACCTGCTCGATGAGCTTCATCGAGACGAGGTCGTGGTGCCGTGCCCACCGTTCATCCTGCTCACCGGTGTTGGCGAGGAGGACGAGCTCGACGATGCTCGAGCCGGGGACGTATCGGGGTATCTCACCAAGCCGGTCCAATCGGGCGAGCTGCTCGAGATGGCATCCCGGCTGGCGGTCGTCAACGCGGAATAGCCGCCCCGCACATCCGGCTGCGGGGATCGATGGAGGGAATCGGGGGTCACGAGAGCGCGACTAGCGTCGAGCCGTGACCAAAGACCTGAAGTTCGGCTGGCTCTCTCCCGTGATCGGCAATCGCTGGAGCGACCACCAGCCGATCGTGATGTACCAGGAGCGCAACATCCTCCCGGATGCGCTCCCGCACTTCGATTCGCTGTGGATCGCCGACCACTTCTACGGGTTCGACGCCAAGACCGACCCGTTCATGGAGGCGTGGACCACCCTCACCTGGATGGCGGCCAAGTTCCCCGACGTCATGCTCTGCCACCACGTGCTCGGCGTCGGCTACCGGCCGCCGGCGCTCACCGCCAAGATGGCGGCGACGCTCCAGGTGCTGTCGGACAACCGCTTCATCCTCGGCATCGGCGCCGGCTGGCGTGGGCCGGAGTACGAGGCGTACGGCTACGACTTTCCCAAGCCGTCCGTGCGCTTCGCCCAGCTCGACGAGATGCTCCAGATCTGCAAGCTGATGTGGACCGAAGACGAACCGTCGTTCCAGGGCGAGCACTTCTCGATCGACGGTGCGTCGGCACCGCCTCTGCCGAGCGTCGTGCCACCGATCTGCATCGGCGCGAGCGGCGAGAAGATCGGCCTGCCGTTGGCCGGCCGTCATGCCGACATCTGGAACGGCTTCCCGCGCGGCGGTGACGACGCGTGGAAGCGGAAGTACGACATCGTGATGCACTCGGCGACCGACGCCGGTCGCGATCCCGGGGCGATCGATGTGAGCACGACCCTCGAGCGAGCGTTGCCGACCGACGATGCCGAGGCCGAGCAGCTCCTCGGTGAGCTCGACCACTGGTGCGAGCTGGGGGTCAACTACTTCGTCATGGACTTCGGCCACCCGCCGACACCCGACGACGTCCCCCGCTTCGTCGAACAGGTGATGCAGCCCCTCCGCGCCAAGCACGGCTGAAGAACCCCAAAAGCCGGAGCCTCCGGACTGAATCCGGAGGCTCCGTGTGGCGCTGGTATTTGGTTGTGTGCGTCGAGTCGATGCTCGACACTCGAGCCGTGTCCCCGGCTCAGCACCCAAGTGGTAACCACTCAAGGTAGGTATCCATCGGATCCCGCTGGTCCGTACGGAGTGGTTCGGGTGAATATGGCCCCGACGACCCAGACCGTTCGTCCCACTGGGCGCGGCGGAGCCGGCGCGGCGACGAGAAATTTGCGATCGGCGGGAACCAACGGTGAATCGCACGACGTCAGAAGGGCCATGACGCACACGCTTACCACCACCAACCGGAATCGGCTGGGCCCGCTGCTCACCCAATTCCTGACACTGATCCTGGCCCTGGCGGTGCTCGCCACCGCCTGCGGCTCGGACTACGACGACAGCGCAGAAGACATCACGACGGCGTCCGAATCTGATTCGTCGGCGAGTTCCAACGATGCCGGGTCGTCGGCGATCGACACGACTGCGCCGACCGCGCCGCCAACCCAATTCGACCTCGACGAGGCGATGGACGACGACGAGGAGGCCATGGCCGACGAAGCGTTCGCCGTCGATGCCGAGGAGTCGTTCGAGGTCGAGGAAGAGGCGGCCACGGAGGAATCCGAGGACCGCGCCCGCCCTGGGGAGTCAGCAGGGGCCGTCGACTCGGAAGACTCGTTTGCCCCGAGCGCCGAGGCGGAGCCGCCGCTCGAAGACGACGGCGACGCCGAAGGGCTGTTCGCCGACGACGAGATCGAGCCGATCGCCCCGGAGCCGACGCCGGATCGCCTCGAGGACAACCGGTTCACCGACTACGGCTATCGCCAGTTCATCGATGCGGGTGACGATCCGCTGTCCACCTTCGCACTGGATGTCGACACCGGCAGCTACACGATCGTTCGCCGCTGGCTGACCGAGGGCGTCATCCCGCCGCCCGAGGCCGTCCGGGTCGAGGAGGTCGTGAACTACTTCGACTACGACTACGACGTTCCCCGGCGGGGCCTGGAGGTCACCGTGGACGGCGGCCCCTCACCGTTCGACGAGGAGAACATCCTGGTCCGGGTCGGTGTGCAGGCCGAGGTCGTCGCCGACAACGAACGTCCGCCGGTCTCGCTGACCTTCATCGTCGACACCTCGGGCTCGATGGACCGCGACGACCGGCTCGGCCTGGTCAAGGAATCGCTGCACACGCTGGTCGACGAGCTCGACGACGACGACACGGTCGCCATCGTCATCTACTCGAACGACTCCGGTGTTCTGCTGCGCCCGACCGCCGTCCGCGACGACGACCGCATCCACGAAGCCATCGACTCGCTCCGCCCCGGTGGCTCAACCAACCTCGAGTCCGGCCTGCGGGAGGGCTACCAGCTCGCCGCCGAGGCCTTCCGCAACGACGGCATCAACCGCGTCATCATCGCCAGCGACGGCGTCGCCAACGCCGGCATCACCGACCAGATCGAGCTGAGCCGCTTCATCCGGGGCTACGCCGACGAGGGCATCCAGCTGGTGACGGTCGGCTACGGCATGGGCAACTTCAACGACACGTTGATGGAGCAGCTGGCCGACAACGGCGACGGCTTCTACGCCTACGTCGACAGCGCCGACGAGGCTGAGCGGCTGTTCGAAGACGACCTCACATCGACCCTGATCACCGCGGCCATCGACGCCAAGATCCAGGTCGAGTTCGATCCCGAGGTTGTCGCCGACTACCGCCTCATCGGCTTCGAGAACCGGGGCGTGCGTGACAGCGACTTCCGCAACGACGCCGTCGACGCCGGTGAGCTCGGTGCCGGCCACCAGGTCACGGCGATGTATGAGATTCGGCTGAACCGGGGTGTGTCCCTGGACGACCGGGGCGACATCGGTGAGGTGTTCCTGCGCTGGGAGGACCCCGAGACCCGTGAGGTCATCGAGATCGATGAGGACATCGACCTGCGAGACGTCGATGCGGCGTGGGCCGACACCAATCCCGACTTCAAGCTGGCGACCGTCGTGACCGCCTTCGGGGAGGTCATGCGGGACAATCCCTACGCCGATGACGTCAACCTGGCCAACGTGCACGTCGAAGCCGACCGGATCGCGGAGTTCATCAACGACGAGAAGTTGGAGGAGCTGATCGAGCTGCTCGCCATCGCTCGAAGCTTGTACTAGAAATCTCTCAAAGTGTCCTCTATCTACACAAACTCTGAGAGTACTGTCTAGACAGTGGTGGTGTCCCCATGTACTGTCATGAGGGATTGCCACGCAGGAGACGGGCAGTCACCCCCTACCCCGGCCTGGTGACTGCCCGTTCTCCGTACCTCCATCGGTATCCCGTCTGACCCGAGCGCCATGCTCCGATCAGGCGGGATCGTGGGCTTTACCGACGCTCTTGCGGCGCCGAACCGAGCAGCGCCAGCTTGGTGTCGTCCAGCCTGACCTCGACGACGCTGCCCGAGACCGACGGTGTGTCGACCCATCCGATCCAACGCCGGCCCGACGCGTCGACTGCTACGAGGCGATGGCGATCACCCTGGAATTGGCAGCTCTGGACCTCAGCACGGACCACGTCCGCCACCACGACAGTGTCGTCGTCGGAGCCATCGACGACCGGAACGAACGTCACCGCGTCAGCACGGACCGCATAGCGTTGACCTTCCCGCTCGATGATCGTCTCGTGCCCGACGAACTCGGCGACGAAGTCGGTCCGGGGATCGGTCCACACCGCAGCCGGCGTACCGGTCCGAACCAGGCGACCGGCGGTCATCACTCCGACGACGTCGGCGATGGCGAACGCTTCGAGCTGATCGTGGGTGACATAGATCGCCGTTTGTCCGAGCCGGCGGAGCACCCGGCTGAGCTCATCGTTGAGTTCGTCGCGCCGTGCGCGATCAAGCGACGCCAGCGGTTCATCGAGGAGTAGCAGGCGCGGCCGTGGCGCGAGTGCCCGAGCCAGCGCAACCCGCTGCGCTTCACCACCGGACAGACCTTCGACGGATCGGGAGCCGAAATCGGTCAGGCCAACCACATCGAGCAGTTCGGCAACGCGCTCCTCTCGCTCCACGCGACCGATCCCCCGCATGCGCAGGCCGAATGCCACGTTGTCGGCGACCGTTCGATGGCCGAACAACGCATGATCCTGGAACATGAAGCCGATGTCGCGCCGTTCGGTGGGCACGTTCGTGATGTCGGCACCCTGCCAACGAATCGTTCCCGCGGTGAGCGGCACCAATCCGGCGATCGCCCGCAGCAGGCTCGACTTACCACAGCCGCTGGGTCCGACGAGTGCGAGCACGTCACCCTCGGCCACCTCGAGCGACACCGCGTCGACTGCGCGGGTCGTTCCGTAGCTGACCGCGACCTGATCGAGTTCGAGCGTCACAACACACCTCCGCCGTCGGGATGGAGTCGATCCCCAATGAGCACGACGATCGCCGTGACGAGCATCAGGATCACCGACAGCGCCATCGCTTGGCCGCGCAACACCTCACCCGGGGTCCCGAGCAGCCGCTCGATGGCGAGCGGCACGGTCAACCAATCGCTCCGCCGCCCGACGAACGACGTCGCACCGAACTCGCCCAGGCTGATCGCAAAGGCGAACCCGACGCCGGTCGCGAGTGCCCGTGCACCGATGCGCAGGTCGATCTCGCGACGCACCACGGCAGGCGAGGCGCCGAGCGTCGCCGCGGCATCACGCATCGACGGGTCGATGGCCCGCAGTACCGGCACGACCGACCGAACCACAAACGGCACCGCGATCAGGGATTGCGTAAGTGGCACGATCCACCACGAACTGCGCAGATCGAGCATCCCGCGATCGAGTGAGATGAGCACACCGAAACCGAGCGTCACCGCCGAGGTGCCGATCGGCAGGAGCAGCCCGAGGTCGAGTACCCGGCTCCAGAACCGGCCGCCGTGAACGATCACCAGCGAGCCGAGTCCGCCGATGACGACGGCGATCCCCGCGGCCGCAAGGGCGAACGAGAGTGAGTTGAGCAGTGCATCGAGACCACTGATCGGCAGCAAGCGGACCCGCTCGGCGAGACTGCGGAAGTTCTCCAACGACCACTCCCCGCCCACGCGGAACGAGCGCTCGAGCAGAATCACCAGCGGAGCGCCGAGGAATGCGCCGCCGATCATGAGCGAACCGGCGGTACCGGCCCGCGCCCTCGCCCCGACCGCCGCACGAGCACGGTCACGGACCATGCCCTGGCGTCCGCCCACGCTGCGTTGCAGTCGTGCGTTGAGCACCACCAGCGCCAGCACCGCGACCATCTGCACGATCGACAATGCAGCGGCGGTGGCAATGTCGGTGCGGGTCACCGCCCAGCGGAAGATCTCGGTCTCGATCGTTGCCCGCCGCGGGCCACCGAGCAGCAGGATGATGGCGAAGGACGTGAAACTGAACAGGAACACGATCGAAAGGGCCGCGAGCAGCGCGCCGCGGAGACGGGGCAGCGTGACCTCGCGGAATGCGACCCAACTCGACGCGCCGAGGGTCCGGGCGGCATCCTCCGGGCGCCGGTCCAGCTGGGACCAGAAGCCGCCCACGCTGCGCACGACCACCGCCACATTGAAGAAGGCGTGTGCGAGCAGGATCGCCCAAACCGTGTGGCGAATGCGGATCGTCCCCTCGTCGAGACCGAGCCGAGCGGCGAGCGCGATCCAGGCACCGGCTACGACGACCGTCGGCAAGACGAACGGCACGGTCACCAGCACCCGTACGAGCCTTCGCCCCGGGAACCGTCGGTTGGCCACCACCCAGGTAAGTGGAGCCGCGACCACCAGAGTGAGCAGCGTCGACGCCGCCGCCTGCCAGATCGTGAACCAGATGATCCGCAGAAAGCGACCTCCGGTCATGACGTCACCGAGTCGACCGAGGTCGCTTCCGAGACCTCGCCAGATCAGGTTGGCGACGGGATAGACGAAGAACAGCGCGAGAAACGCCGCCGGCACGATGGCCAAGGCGGCGTTCCTCGAACGAATCATGGGCAACCGGTTAGAACCGGGACGCCATCGGCCTCAGCCGAGGACGATCTCGACCCAGCGCTCGGTCCAGGCCTCGCGGTTCGCCTCGATCTCCTCGGGGCTCAGCGAAAGCGGGTTCTCGGCAAGCGGGCCGAACTCGACGAACTCCGGCGGAAGCACGGCGTCGGGGTTGACCGGGTAGACGAACATGTTCAGCGGGATGTCCTCTTGGTACGTCGTGCCAAG
Source organism: Actinomycetota bacterium (assembly GCA_039028435.1). Lineage (GTDB taxonomy): Bacteria > Actinomycetota > Acidimicrobiia > Acidimicrobiales > UBA10347 > UBA10347. The sequence goes on from JBCCIC010000004.1 coordinate 160,709, forward strand.
CATGAAGTCGATGAGCTGGGCGGCCGCATCGGGGTACTCGGTGCCGTCGAGGATGCCGGCGAACTCGATCTGGCGGTAGCAGCTGTCGAACAACACCCCGGTCGGTGGCTCATCGATCGGCTCGGCGGCGAAGAGCACCTCGGCCGGCGGACTCGACGCATACGACATCACGATCGAGCTCGGACCGCCGTAGCCGGCGAACGCGCCGTAGTAGGCGTCTTCCCAACCCGCGGTAATGGTCACGCCGTTGTCGACGAGGCCTTGCCAGAAGTCCTCCCAGTCGTCGCCGTACTTGGCGATCGTGGCCAGCAGGAAGGCGAAGCCCGGCGAAGAGGTCTCGGGGTTCTGGGTGACGAACTGGCCCTCGTTGACCGGGTCGAGCAGGTCATCGAGCGAAGTGGGCACGTCGCCGGGCAGGGCCTCGATCCAGTAGTTCGCACAGACGTCGCCGAAGTCGATCGGCGTGACCCGGTTCTCCGGGTCGAGGATCAGCGAGGGATCGATGTTGGCCAGGGCCGGCGAGGCGTAGGGCAGGAAGAGGTCGGCGTCGAGGCCTCGCTGCAAGAACGTGTTGTCGATGCCGAACAGCACGTCGGCGTTGGGGTTGTCCTTGGTGAGGATGGCGCTGCTGACCAGCTGGCCGGCGTCGCCACCGGCGAGCTGCTCGACGCTGATGCAGGTCTCATCGCTGAACGCCTGGAGCGTGCCCTCGCTCAGGAAGAACGAGTCGTGGGTGATCAGGGTGATGGTCGGGCATTCCTCGACGTCCGCTGCCTCGTCGACGTCGGCGGCCTCCTCGCTCTCGGCGTCGTCGGCCGGGGCCACCGTGCCGTCGTCGTCATCTGAGGCGACATCGTCGGTCGCCTCGGGCTCGTCGGCAGCTTCCTCCGAAGCGCTGGCACTCGAAGTGCTCTCGCTGGATGCGCTCTCGCTGGACGCGCTCTCGCTCGAAGAACTTGCGGATCCGCTTCCGCTGGAAGCGCTCCCGCTGGATGCGCTCTCGCTGGACTCGTCGTCGCCGAGTTCACGGACACTGGCGCCGTCGTCGCCGCTGCACGCAGCAGCGAGCAGGGCGAACAGCATCGCAAAGACGAACAGTTTGGTCTTCATATGGCATTCCTCCGCTGGCATTACCCAGGTCAGGTGTGCGGGTCGACCTTGCGGTCCTCTCAGCCCGGTGTCCGAGCTCCCCGTCCTCTATTGCACGGCCCAGCATAGGGCCGAAGCGCTTGCGCCCGAACGAATTAGCCCTCGAGGTGCGCGAGCAGCGCGTCGATCGCCAACCGGTAGCTGTTCACACCGAACCCGGCAACCACGCCGATGCACACGCCGCTCAGCAGCGACTTCTGCCGGAACTCCTCACGAGCATGGATGTTGCTCAGGTGACATTCGACGACCGGGATCCCACATCCAGCGATGGCGTCGCGCAACGCCACCGAGGTGTGGGTGTAACCGCCAGGGTTGAAGACGATGCCGTCAGCCCAGGTCATCGCCTCTTGAATCGCGTCGACGAGGTGGCCTTCGACGTTGGACTGGTGGTCGCGAAGGGCCGCGCCGCGCTCGCCGGCATAGGTGCGCAGATCGCCGACGATGTCATCGAGCGACTTGTTGCCGTAGATCTCAGGCTCGCGGGTCCCGAGCATGTTCAGGTTGGGCCCGTTGAGTAGGCCGATCTTGCGCATGGCCCAAACTTACCCTCCGAGCCGGGCGCGCCAGAGACACGCGCCGTCGCTCGGATCGAGGATCAGCCGCCGTGCTGGGTCGGCAGGCTTCCCTCGGTCGTGATCGAGATGAGCACGATGATGACAACGGTCGCGATCGCCAGGCCACCGCCGAGCAGCCACCACTGGAGCTGGGCTCGGCGGGCCGCAGCCGCCTGCGCGGCCTTCTTTTCCTTGTGTGTCATCGACTTCGTCTTGGTCTCAGCCATGGTGCAACTAACCCGTCAGGTGGACGATCTTCTTCCTAGGACGGAACGATATTGTGCTCAGGCCCATAGGGGAACGCGGTGATGTTCTCAGCCCCCGTTTCGGTGACGACGAGAACGTCGTGCTCGCGGTAGCCGCCGGCGCCCGCGGTGCCCTCGGGGATCATGATCATCGGCTCCATCGACACGACCATGCCTGGTACGAGCTCGGTCTCGATGTCCTCACGAAGCTCCACACCCGCCTCGCGGCCGTAGTAGTGGCACAGCACGCCGAAGCTGTGGCCGTACCCGAACGACCGGTACTGGAGCAGGTCGTACCCGGCGTAGATCTCGTTGAGTGTCGCCGCGATCGACGCACAGGAGGCGCCGGGTTTGATCAGCTCGAGGCCGGCTTCGTGCACCTCGACGTTGACGTTCCAGAGCCGGAGCTCCTCGTCGGTGATGGAGTCGCAGAAGAGCGTGCGCTCGAGGGCCACGTAGTAGCCCATGATCATCGGGAAGCAGTTGATCGACAGGATGTCGCCCGACTCGATCAGCTTGTTCGTGACCGGGTTGTGCGCGCCGTCGGTATTGATTCCGGACTGGAACCACGTCCACGTGTCCATCAGCTCCACGAACTCGAAGCGGCTGGCGATCTCGCGCACCATCGCCTGGGTCGAGGCGAGCGCGACCTCGTGTTCGGGCACGCCCGCACCGATCGCAGCGCGGCACGCCTCGCCCCCGATATCGGCGATCGCCGTGCAGATCTTGATGTGGTCGATTTCCTCTTGAGACTTGATCGTCCGCATCCACATCGTGTCCACGCCAACGTCAACGAACTCCACTCCGGGGAGTTCGGCTTCGAGTTGGGCTCGCAGTGCGAGGTTGACATGGTCGAACTCGATACCGATGCGCTTCGACCCACCGGTGAGCTGACGCACGGCGTGGAAGAAGTTGTCCTTGCGCCAGTCGGTGTAGGTGAGATTGCCGCCGTGCGTGCGTCGCCACGGCTGGCCGCCGTCGATCGCGGCGGTGATGGAGACAGCGTCGTCGGCACGGACCACGAAGCCGTAGTTGCGGCCGAATGCGCAGTAGATGAAGCCGCTGAAGTAGCCGATGTTGTGGATCGAGGTGAACAGGCACGCGTCGATGTCGTGAGCCGTCATGTGATCGCGGAGCATTCGCTGGCGCCGATCCATCTCCGCATCGCTGAACGCGCCTTGCACCTTGTCGCCGTTGTGCCATTCGAGTGTGCGTGCCATCTCCATGAGCGCCGAGGCTATTCAACGCACCGATGCGGCCGTTCGCCGACGACATGACGCTTCGACAGGCCGCCACGTGGGCGGCTCCTAGACTTGCGCCATGCCAATCGATGAGGGGACGATGTCGGGCGCCGATACGCAGCCCGATGACTCATCGAGTCGCGCCCCTGCACCCGAGTCGGGGAACCGCGAACCCCGAAACATCGTGCTCACCGGCTTCATGGGCACCGGCAAGTCGACCGTGGGTCGGCTTCTGGCCAAACGGCTGGGGATGCATCACCTCGACACCGACCAGATGATCGAGCGCCGCCACGGCCCGATCCGCCGGATCTTCGAATCGTTGGGCGAGGAGGGCTTCCGGTCGATCGAGCGCGAGATCGCCGAGGAGCTCAGCGCCGACGAGGGCTACGTGATCTCCACCGGCGGACGCTTCATGCTCGATGAGCGCAATGCCGAGATTCTCTCCCGGGGCAACCGGGTCTTCTGTCTCGTCGCCGAGCTCGAGGTCATCTACGAGCGCGTCATGCGCCGGCGAGGCGCCCGCCCGATGCTCAACGTCGACAACCCACGAGCGCGGATCATCGAGCTGATGGAGGAGCGTGCCGCGGGCTATGCGCGCTTCGAGGCCGTTCCGACCGACGAGGCACCGGCGTCGAATGTGGTCGACGAGATCATTCGACGCCTGCGGGTATGACGACCGGCCGGTGCGACGCCCCGTGAACCGCCCCAGTCTGCGGCTGACACTGTTGCACCGTTCGATCGCACGGCAGCTTCCCGACGGCATCCGGATCGGCAACGTCGCAATGATGTTCACCCGGCATCGATGGTTCTTTCCGTACTGCCTCGCCGCCGGGCTTGTGCTGTTCCTCGTCGCCGCCGCGTCCGGTATCGCCGAGACCCCCGGTCGCCTCGCCATCGCGATTGCCGGTGCCGGAGTCGCTGCGCTCGCCACGACCAATTACTGGGTGCTCGCCGAAACCGACGATGACCTCGTGTTGCTGCGGTCATCTCGAGTACGACAGCGGGCGATCGCACTCGTCCGCTCGCTTGACCCCGGCGAGGTCCCGGAGATGGTCGGCAGCACCGTCGTGACCAGCGATTGGCGCATCGACGGCACTATGTACACCGTCACCAAACGCTGGGAAGCTGCCCTCCGGGAGATGTCCCTGCCGCGGTGACCGTCCCCGGGGCCGCTTTCTCACCGAATCCAGATCCGGTCCCGGCTTCTCACCGAATCCAGATCCGGATACCGGGCACGGAGTCGGTGAGAACCGAGAGGCGGACTCCGAGTCGGTGAGAATGAGTGCCGGGACGAAGCGGCGGCCGGGGGTCAGACGGGATGTGGGGCGCCACGGTCGGCGGCGCTCGCAACGGCAGCGTCGAGGACCCGCTGCACCGCGAGGCCATCGGCGAAGCTCGGGCCGACCGATGCCGGGTCCGCGCCAACCGCGATCGCGTCGATCCAGCCGCGGGTCATGGCGGGTGTCGTTCGAAAGACGTCGCGGTAGGTGTCGTGCACGACATCACGCCGAACGTCACCCCAGATCTCCTCCGGGATCGGCAGCGGTTGTCGGCCGTTGGTGTCACCACGGCGAAGCCCGTCGACCCGCTGCACGCGGTCCCAGTCACACGTGGCGTAGATCGTGCCGCGGTGCCCGTGGATCTCCAGATGATGCGTCTGCCCGAACGGGGTGCCCTCATGGCAGACGGCACTGGTCTGCAGCACGCCGTAGGCGCCGGAGCCGTAGCTGACGTTCAGCACGGCGCTGTCCTCCATCTGCTCGTACGCGCTGCCATCGGGACGAGAGTCGCGTCCGACGAAGTTGCGGCTGATGGCGCTGACCTCGATCTCGGTGTCATCGAGTAGCCATCGGGCGAGGTCGATCCAGTGCGAGGCCAGGTCGCCGATGATCCCGGACCCCGCAATCTCCCGATCGAACCGCCACGAGTAGTCGGTCTCGAATCCGAAGGACGTGTAGTAGCGAGCGTTGATGTGGAGTGGGCGCCCGACGTAGCCGTTACCGACGAGCTCCCGCACCCAGCGGTTCATCGGCATGTACCGATAGGTGAACGGGACCATCGTGATCACGCCCGCCGCCTCGGCTGCGGCTGCCATCTCCTCCGCTTCCGTGACGTCGAGACCGAGCGGCTTCTCGCACAGGACATGGAGCCCGGCGTTGATCGCCGCGATCGCCAGGGGATGGTGGGTGTCGTTCGCCGTCGCGACGATCACTGCGTCGAGTTCGGCAGCTGCCAGCATCGCTGCCGGCTCGGTGTACACGCCGTCGATGTTCCACTGGCGGGCGAACGTCTCGGCACGGCTCTGGTTCCGCCCGCAGCATGCGACCACCTCTGCCTGCTCATGTGCGTCGAGGCCGGGCAGATAGATCGTGTCGGCCCACCAACTCGTGCCGAAAATCCCGACCCGAACGGGTGAGGTGCTCAACGTGGTTTGTTCTCCGTGCCCATACCGGCGGTGATGAACACCGCCGTACACGGACCCGTGTCGTTGGCCGTGTGCCACACGCCGGGTCCATTGATCGCATACTCGCCCGGACTCAACCGGGTCACGACGTGCTCGCCGTCAATGTCCTGCACGAGCTCGAGTTCGCCCGCGGTGCACAGCACGATCTCGGTGCCGTGCGGATGGACTTCCCAGACGTCCCACGCGCCGTCGAACGAGTGCATGGCCACGAGGCGCCCCTCGGCACCGTCCGGACCTGTCCGTTGTGCGTAGTCCATGTACCACTCGCCGGTACCGGTGAACTCCGGCTGGATCTCGGCGGTCGCGCCAACTCCGAGATGGATGGGACGGCGATGCAGATCCGGGGCGTCCATGGCGTCCATGTTGTCACGAGCCTCTGATGAGCGCTGCGAAACGCTCGGCATCGACATTGCCACCCGAGATCGTCACCCCGATCGTCCGGCCCTCGGCCGGCACCACGCCGTGCAGCACAGCAGCGAGCGCGGTTGCACCACTCGGCTCGGCGACGATCTTGCATGTCTCGAACAGGGTGAGCATCGTGTCAACGATCTGCTCATCGGTCACGCCGACGAACTCGGTCACGAGTTCGTTCGTGATCGGCCAGGTCAGCTCGCCGGGCGATGTCGTCTGCTGACCGTCGGCGATCGTGACCGGCACCCCGATCTCGACCCGCTCACCGGCGGATCGAGACAGCTGGTGATCGTTGCCGGCTTCGGGCTCGACGCCGTAGAGGTCGATATCGGGGCGGAGATCCTTGGCGATCGTCGCGCAGCCCGACAGCAGGCCGCCTCCACCAAGGCAGACGACGAGGCTGTCCATCTCGGGATGCTCATCGAGCAACTCGAGGGCGACCGTCCCTTGTCCGGCCATCACCGGAGGATGGTCGTAGGGCTTGATCAGCGTGCGTCCTTCACGCTCGCTCAGCTCAGCCCCGATGGCCTCTCGGCTCTCGGTGTAACGGTCATACGTGATGACGGTCGCGCCATAGCCCCTGGTCGCGGCCAGCTTGTTCGGAGGAGCATCGGCTGGCATCACGATCGTGGCGTCGACGTCATGCAGCAAAGCGCCGAGCGCGACCCCCTGGGCGTGGTTGCCGGAGCTGAACGCCACGATGCCGCTCGCTCGCTCGTCCGTCGTGAGGCAGGCCACGGCGTTGTAGCCGCCGCGGAACTTGAACGAGCCCGTGCGTTGCAGGTTCTCGCATTTGAGCAACACGCGCCCGGCGACACGCTCGTTGAGTCGCCGCGATTCGAGCACCGGCGTGCGATGCGCAACGCCCGCCAGACGTTGCGCAGCGGCCCGAACGTCGTCAGGTGAAATGGCAGGAGACGCAGGAGACATCGACGGGCACAGTAGATCGCCACCCAACTTCTCGCCGCCGCCTTTCTCACCGACTGCAGTCACGGAAACCGTGAACCGAGTCGGTGAGAAGCGAGCGCGGGTGGGTGTCGTAGGGGTATCGCATGATGTGCCAAACGGCTTCCCCTCGAAACGACGCGAGGAGAGGCCGATGCCCACAACACAGATCGAACGAAGCTGGTTCAGCCGCCATCACGGTGTGATCACGTACGCCGAGGCGCTGGCGCTCGGGATCGGTCGAGGATCCGTGGACCGGCGTGTGCGATCGGGCGAGTGGAAACGAATGCACCGCGGTGTGTATCGGCACGCGGCCATCCCGGTCACATGGCAGACCAAAGCACTCGCTGCCGTGCGGTCCACGAATGGTCTTCTCAGCCACCGAGCAGCCGCCCGGGTCTGGCGTTTGGAGGACTTCGCGCAAGCCCGGGTCGAGGTCGTCGTTCCGGAAGGACGCCAACGCCGCGAGCCGAGCTTCATCCTGCACCAATCACGCCAGTTCGCGATCGCGGTGCGCGCACCATCGATGCGATCCCGACCACGGGCGTCGAGCGCACGATCCTCGACCTCGCATCGATCGTCGGCGTGCGACGCATCGGCCATGCGTTGGACGACGTCCTCCGCCGGAAGCTCACCACCTGGGATCGCCTCGTCGGATGTCTCGCTCACCACCAGGCCCGGGGACGGCCGGGATGCGGACCTCTGCGTCTGATCCTGGACCGCCGCTACGGCGATGCGGTACCAGACTCCGTCTGGAATCGCATGGTGGGCGAGCTCCTCACGGATGCGGGACTCCCCGAACCGACCTACGAGCACGACGTGGGCGACGATGTCGGTCGGTTCGTCGCCCGAGTCGATCTGGCGTACCCGAGCGACCACCTCGCAATCGAATGCGACAGCCGTCGCTACCACGACACGGCCGAAGCTTTCGAGCGCGACCCGCTTCGCCGCAATCGTCTGGTGACTGCGGGATGGCGCGTACTCAACGTCACATGGAGAACGTTCGCCACCCACCCGGACATCGTGGTCCGGACGGTCCGCGAGGCGCTTGCTTCATCTCACCGACTCCAGTCACGGAAACCGTGAACTGAGTCGGTGAGAAGCCACTACCGGGCACCAAATCGGTGAGAAAACGGCAACGGCCGTCCTGGTCCGCGCCGTTGCGGACCGGGACGGCCGTTCGCTTGGAGGGATCGCTACGTGGTGATCAGAGCTGACCGGCGCGGAGCATCGAGGTCTCGGCGAGACCGTGCCACTCCTGGATGCCGTCGCGGAACTCACGCCACGGGGCGAGGATCGAAGCGAAGTCGCTGTTCGAGGAAGCCTCGGCGTCGAGCACCGCTTCGGTCTCCTCCTTGAACGCCGACATGACGTCCTCCGGGAACTCACGGATCTCGGCGAAGCCCTTGACTTCCTGCAGGCTGACCGGGTTGAGCGCGTCGTAGGTCGCCATCGTCTGCACGTTGGAGTGCGCCGCGGCGTTCTCGATTGCGGCCTGGTACTGCTCGGGCAGGTCGTTCCAGAAGCTGAGCGGAAGCTCGACTTCGAGGGACGGACCTGGCTCCCACCAGCCCGGGTGGTAGTAGAACAGCTCGCTGCCGAGCTCGTCGAGACCGAGGATGAGGTCGTCGGTCGGGCCGACGAACTCTGCAGCATCGATCGCGCCGCTCTGGATGTTGGTGAGAATCTCACCACCAGCCACGCTGACCTGCTCGCCGCCGAGGTTGTTGAGTACTCGACCGGCGATGCCCGGGATGCGCATCGTCAGGCCCTGGATGTCGTCGATGGAGTTGATCTCCTTGGTGAACCAACCGCCCATCTGCACACCGGTGTTGCCGGCGGGGAACTGGATCACACCGAAGTTCTCGGCGTAGAAGTCACGCATCAGCTCGAGGCCACCGCCCTGGTACAGCCAGGCATTCTGCTGACGCGAGGTCAGACCGAACGGCACGGCGGTACCGAACTGGGTCGCGCTGTTCTCACCCACGTAGTAGTACGAGGCGGTGTGGCCGGCCTGCGCGCCACCGTCACGGATGGCGGTGAGAACCTCGAGGCCACCCACGATCTCACCGGCCGGACGGGCCGTGAACCGCAGTCGACCGCCGGTCAGACGGCTGACCTGGTCGGCGAAGATGTTGGCCGCGCCGAACAGGGTCACCAGACCGGCAGGCCAGCTGGTGGCGATGTCGATCTCGATCTCGGGCAGGCCCTCATCCTGGGCCAGCTCGACGGTTTCTTCGTCGGAGCTGCTGTCCTCGGCGACCGTGCCGGCGGTGTCAGCGCCGTCAGCCGCGTCGCTGGCAGCGTCGTCGCTGGTCGACGCGTCGTCGCTGCCGCACGCCGCCAACATCGCCGCACCGGCGGCAAGTCCGGCCACACCGATGCCGGCCTTACCGAGGAACGAGCGGCGGGTCACGCTTGGCATGCCCAGCTCAGTTTCTTCAATGGTCATGGAATCCCCTCCTAGGTTTGGGTTTCATGATCGCTCGGCCCGGAGTGGCACGGCGAAGGGTTGATCGGCGTCATGGTCACGCCGAAACGAACAGGTCGTACGAGAAATCGGTGATCTGAGGGAAGGCGCCCAGCACGACGAGGGCGACACACTGCAACACCATGAAGGGGATCGCCCCCTTGTGGATGTCCGCCGTCTTGACCTCGGGTGGCGCCACCGATTGCAGGTAGAAGAGTGAAAAGCCAACGGGTGGACTGATGAAGGCGATGTTCAGGTTCAGGGCCATCAGCACCGCGAACCACACGAACTCCTTTTCGGTGAACCCCAGCTCGACCATCGCCGGGACGAAGATTGGCACGACGATGAACGTGATCTCGAGGAACTCGAGATTGATGCCGAGCAGGAACACGGCGATCATCGCCACGATCGTGAAGCCGAGCTTGCCGCCGCCGACACCCTGAAGCCACTCGCTGGTCTTGTCATTGCCACCGAGTTCCCGGAACATGACCGAGAAGAAGGTCGACGCGAAGATCAGCGTCAAAACCAGGATGGTGATGTTCGCCGTGGACTGACCGGCCTCTTTCATCGCCACCGGGGTGAGACGCCAGCGAGTGTTGATGTGGTCGCCGCCGTCGGCCGCCAGGCGTTTGTCGAACCACCAGTTCAGGACGCCGAGCAAGAGTGCGCCGAGCACGCCGATCGCACCGGCCTCGGACGGGGCGACGATGCCCTGGAAGATCGCGGCGAGCACGCCGAGGATCAACAGGATCGTCGGCACAACACCGACCAGCACCTCGGCGGCGAGCATCGATCCGGTGTTCATGATCAGGAAGATCAGGACGGCACCGCCGATGCCGACGATGAACGCCCAAGTCACGCTGAAGGTCAGCGTCACGACGATCAGGAGCACGCCCAGGACGGCCGCAAAGAGCGCGGCGGTCTTGGTGGTCACCCGACCATTGAGGGTGCGGTCCTCCTTCGGCATCGATGGTCCGACGCCCGGCCGGATCGCCGACCAAACCAGGCAGTACGCGGCATAGATGAGGCTCACCAGCAGGCCTGGGATGAGCGCACCGGCGAACAGGCCGAGGATGCCGACGCCGAGCTGCTGCGCCAGCAGGATCAGCACCAGCGAGGGCGGCAGCATCTGCGCGAGGGTGCCCGACGCGGTGATGGCACCGGTGGCGAGTTTGTGGTCGTAGCCGAGCCGCACCATCGCCGGCAGCGACAACAGGCCCATCACGATCACCGTCGCGGCGACAACACCGGTCGCGGCGGCGAGCAGTGTGCCGACAACCACGACGGCGGCGGCTACCCCGCCGCGGAGCGGACCCATCAACATCGCCAAACCGGTCAACAACCGTTCGGCGATCCCGGATCGCTCGAGGATCGCGCCCATCAGCACGAAGAGCGGGACGGCGAGCAGCGTCGAGTTGCCCAGCTGTTCGGTCCACTTCTGGCCGAGCAGGTTCAGCGCATTGGGGTCGAACACATCGAAGACATGCCCAAGGAAGGCGAACATCACGCCCGTCGCCGCGAACGAGAAGGCGACGTTGTACCCGATCAGGATCATGACCATGAACACGATGAACATGATCATGGCGAAGCCTTCGGCCAGATCGAGACCGAACAGACCGCCGATGACCGGCTGGAGAGCAACCATGACTACTCGATTCGTGCCGGGGCATCGACCTGCTTGAGGTCGGCCAGGTCTTCTCGTCGCATCAGCACGAAGCCGGACTTGATCATTTCGCTCACGATCTGGAGCAGGAAGAGCACGAAGCCGACGAAGATCATCGCCCGGATTGGGCCGGTGGGCAGGTTGCCGGCATCAGGTGCCTGGCTCCAGGTCTCCCAGACGTGCCAGCTCGCCGGCCAACTGCCGTCGGTCGCGCCGCTGAAGTCCCTCTTGAACCCGAGGTTCGTCTTGGCATACGCATGGAGGAGACGCAGCGCCGCCCAGATGAATGGGACGAGCAAGAGTGCGTGGAGCACGAAGTCGAGCCAGGCCTTGGATCGATTCGAGAAGTCGGCCCACCAGAAGTCGATGCGCGGGTTCACCCCGGCCTTGACGCCGTAGCCGATCCCGAGCAGCGCCATGATGCCGAACAGTTGCAGGCCCAGGCTGTTCGTCTCGTTGATGATGTCGAGATCCATGAACCGCGCCGAGTAGCGGTTCACGACATAGAAGAAGACGGTGGCGAAGATGCCCCAGCCGAGTACCCACAGCGGGCCGACGGCCAAGGCGACGACCAGCACGGCGATGGCGAACCCCGTCGTCACACCCGTCGCCCACGAACCGATGAGGCCGACCACGACCAGGGTGACGAAGAACGTGGCGACGCCGAGCATCGCCGCCGTCGGGACCCCGATCTCGCCGTCGGGCAACATCGGCGCCGCCACGCGATAGAGCGCAACCAGGACGGCGGCCACGACGATCACGGCGATCGCGGTCCGGACCCAACCCACATTGCTGCTGATGACCTCGAAATCGCCACCACCTATGTCGGTGATCTCGACCCCGAAGATCCAGTCCGCGAGGCCGAGGAGCGGGCCGATCAACAGTCCGGCGATTCCCGTCGCCGCGACGGCGACCAGAAGGACCGCCCACGGCTTGTCGAAGTTGTTCGCACCGTGGGTCATGAAGTCGGTCACGCCGTCGATGAAGCGCGACACCGTCTTGATCGCGGCAGGTCGTAGCGAAACAGCCACGATCGCGACCAGACCCGCCCAGTGCCACCACGCGAAGTTGCCGATCAGCCAGTCCGTGTCCATCAGATGGAAGATGACGGCCAGCACCAACAGACCGATCGCTGCCCACCCGACTGGGTGCACCTGGCCGAGCGGACCCGTGTCTTTGCCTGAGGTATCGAGCTCGGTCAGCTCGGTGACCTGATGCAGTTCCTCGAGCGTTTCCGCGACGTCAACCGACGTCTTGGTCTTGTCAGGCATGCAGCACCTCGAACGGCAGCATGATCGTCCCCTCCGGAGTTCCCCTTCCACCTCGCCCCTCAGCGGGGTGGTTTCGACCACGAGTCTTGTGTCCCGAGTCACAGGTTTCAACGCTCAACGCGCCGTTTTCGTTGGGTGATGCCCTTTCGACCGCTTAGCGGTCGATCGCGGTCACTCGGCTGGCGTCCGGACAACTCGGCTCGCGTCGCTTCCGGTTGGAACCATCTCGTGCCAACCTGGACCCATGGCGTTGCGTGTGCTCGCAGTCGACGACGAAAAACTGGCCCTCGATGACCTGACCTGGTTGCTCGAGCGCCATGAGTCGGTGACCTCGGTGGTCACGGCTCGTTCCGGATCCGAGGCCTTGCAACTGCTCGGCTCCGACGAGGAGATCGATGGGGTGTTCCTCGACATCCAGATGCCCGATCTTTCGGGTGTCGACCTTGCCCGGGTGCTCAAGAACTTCCGCACCCCTCCGCCCATCGCCTTCGTGACCGCGTTCGACCAGTATGCGGTCGACGCCTTCGACCTCAACGTCTGTGACTACTTGCTCAAGCCGGTCGCCATGGAACGGCTCGACGAGACGATTCGCCGCATGATCGCCACCGAAGCCGAGCCCAGTGAGCAAGACGACGCTGGATCATTGATCAGACTCGTCTGCCGGATCGGCGATCGCTCGATCGTCGTCGAGCGCGACGATGTGTCGCGGGTCGAGGCGTCGGGCGACTACGTGCGGGTCTTCACCGCCGATGACTCCTACCTGATCCGCGAGTCGATCTCATCGCTCACCAGCGCCTGGTCATCGGCAGGCTTCATTCGCATCCATCGCAGCCACCTGATCCGAAGCGCACACATCGAGGAGGTCCGCAGCACCGATGGCCGCCGCTCGGTCGTGCTGCAGGGCGAGGAACTGCCGGTGAGCCGTCGCTACGCCCGACTCCTGCAAGACCACCTCGGCGGCCTGCGCTGAGCGACGTGTCGGACTCCTCCGACCCCTCCGGCGGTGAGGGCGCGGACGACCGGCCCGACGCGCCCCAGCGTCGCGTGGTGCTTCACCCCCGCACCGCGTCGGCCCGTCGGGTCGATCGAGTGCGTGCATCCGGCACCCGGGTGCGCGGCTACTCGGTGGACAATCCCGAGGTGATGGCCTACGTCGCGCGACAGCGCCGCACCGCGCTCTGGGTGTTCGTGCCGGTCAGCATCGCCTTGACCATCACGCTCGTGGTCACGATGGCGTTCGACGCCGTCGGTCGATGGAAGCTCGGCGATGTGCCCGTGCTTTGGCTCATCCTCGGTCCCGCATGGCTGTTCGGCCTCCTCGGCGCTGCCGTGGTGAGTGAGCGCCGGACCCTACGACTCGAAGACGAGTGGATCGCGGGTCACCGATGATCCCCACCATCGCGGTGCTCGGGGTAACGGTGCTCACCCTCGGGCTCGGCACGATCGGCCTCCGGTTCGCTCGCACGACCTCGAACTTCTTCGTGGCCTCTCGCTCGGTCCACCCGGTCTGGAACGCGTTCGCGGTCAGCGGCGAGGCGATGTCGGCCGCGAGCTATCTCGGCCTCCCCGCGCTTGTCATGGTGTTCGGCGTCGACCTGCTGTGGAGCCTGATCGGTTGGACCGTCGGGTTCCTGATGCTGTCGCTGTTCATCGCGGCACCGATGCGACGGTCGGGTGCCTACACGATTCCCGAGTTCGTCGAAAGCCGGCTCGATGCACCCGGGCTTCGTCCGGTGGTCGCCGTCGTCGTGATCGTCGTCACCTGGTTCTTCCTACTCGCCCAGTTGAAGGGTGCGGGTGTGGTGGTGCGCGAACTGGTCGGCACGCCGTATTGGGTCGGCGTCGCCGCGGTCGGGGTTCTGGTGGCCACGAACCTGAGCGCCGGCGGCATGCGCGGGATCACCTTCGTTCAGGGCTTCCAGTTCTTCTTCATCTTCCTCGGCATCCTCGTGCCGTTCGTCGTGGTGAGCGCGCTGTGGTTCCAGGACGAGACCGAGCCGATCGTCACCGACGGATTTCCGGCATTCATCGAGGACACCACGGCGACCTACGCAAACGCGACGAGCATCGAGGTCACCGAAGCGACACGTGCTGTCGTCGACGGGACCCTCGACGGTGAGCGCCTCGCCTCGGGCACGGTCGTTCTGCTGGACCCAGGCATCTACGAGGTCGGTGCCGACGCCGAGATCACCTGGCCGGCGGGTGCCGCAGTGCCGTTCTCGGTCGACATCCAGCGGCTCCGCGGCATTGAGTGGGTGGAGCCCGACGGGGACAAGGACCTCGCTGGGGGGCATCCGCGCTACTTCGCCATCGCCTCGCTGATCTCGCAGGCCTTCGGGATCATGGGGATGCCGCACATCGTCGTGCGGTTCTACACCAACCCGAACGGTCGCGAGGCACGGCGCACCAGCGTCTGGTTCATGCTCATGATCGTCCCCTACTACGCCATGCTGCCGTTGCTCGGCGCCAACGCCCGCAACGCCGGGCCGGAGCTGTTCTCGACCGGGGCAACCGATTCCGCCACGGTCAGTATCGGCGGCCTCGTCGGAGGGGCCGGCGCCGACTGGATAACGGCGGCCGTGTCCGCGGGAGCGGCGGCGGCGTTCTTGTCCACATCGTCGGGCCTGCTGATCGCGATGGCGGGGGCCTTCAGCCACGATATCCGGGCCGCCGGCGTGCCGCAGTTCCGGCGGGCCATCTGGGTCGGTGCGCTCGTATCGATCGGCGCAGCCTTGCTCGTGGAGTCGATCAACATCAGCTCGCTCATCGGTTGGTCATCGACGATCGCTGCGGCATCGCTCGCGCCGCTCATGCTGCTCGGCATCTGGTGGACCGGACTGACCAGGCGCGGCACGATCGCCATGCTGGCGGTCGGTGGCGGCGTCGCGACGATCACCGGCCTCCTCGGCCTGTTCGGTCTCGTCGGCGACGGCTGGATGGGCGCCCTGCTCGGACAGCCTTCGATCTGGATCGTGCCGCTGGCCTTCGCCACCGCGATCGTCGTCTCGCGCCGTGATCGGATCAAGGTCGGCGACCTCGGCCACAAGTTCGCCCTCATGCACCTGCCCGAGCGCGCGGGCACCCCGTCGTGATCGGTCCACGGCGCGCCCGAATTCGCCCTCGAGCGAAGGACAGCAGCGAGGTCCTGGCGATCATCAACGAACTGTCGCGGGCCGTTCGAGGCGGCATGCACGAACAGTCGGCGCCCGGGCTGGCCGAGGGTGTCCTCCAGCTGCTCCATGCCGACGCCGTCGCCATCACCGACGATCGACAACTCCTCGGCACCGCCGGCGTCGAACTCGAGTGGGAGCGGACGATCCACGAGCACACGCAACACGTGCTCGAGCAGCGTCGCTCCGCCCGCCCGACGTTCTACGAGATGACCCTCGGGCGGACCACGCGTTCGGTTGCGGTCGCCGTCATCACCAACGACGAACTCCCGGTCGGCACGCTGCACGTCGTCATGCCGGCCGATGCGCCGCTCGACCTGTCCGAGCTCCAGGAACTCAGCGCCCTGATCTCCAGCCAACTCCAGTTGGCCGAGCTCGAACAGTCGCGTGTGTTTGCCGCCGAGGCCGAACTGCGCGCCCTCCGCGCCCAGGTCTCGCCGCATTTCTTGCACAACGCACTGACCGCCATCGCCGGGTTGGTCAACACCAACCCGGAACGAGCCCGCGAGCTCATCGCGGTACTTGCGGAGTTCTTGCGAGTGACCTTCCGGCCCCAGACCCCGATGACCACGTTTGCCGAAGAACTCCGGTTGGTCGAGGCGTACCTCGAGCTCGAACGGGCCCGGTTCGGTGACCGCTTCGAGATCCAGCTCAACATCGCCCCGGAAACCCTCGTCGTCGAGATCCCGTTCCTGACGATCCAGCCGCTCGTCGAGAATGCCGTCCGTCACGGACTCGAGGCTCGATCCGGTCCGGGCAAGCTCTCGATCATCGCCGAGGACGCGGGACCGGAGATCGCGATTCACGTCGAGGACAACGGCGTGGGCATCGACCCCGACGCGCTCAGCACGGCGATGGAGGGAACCGACTCATCGTTCCACGTCGGCATCCTCTCGGTCGACACTCGGCTGCGAGCGCGGTTCGGCGCCGAGTACGGCCTCACGATCGAGACCGGCGCCGACGCGGGCACCAAGGCCACCGTCCGCCTCCCGAAGTAGCGGGCGACCGCCCTACGAAGGCCGGAGGTAATCGGGGCCGAGGTCGCCGATGCGGTTGGCACCGATGAGCTTCATCGTGCGATCGAACTCGTCGTGCAGGAACCCGAGGGCCTTCTCCACACCTCGTTCACCGCCGGCACCGAGGCCGTACAGATACGCCCGGCCGCCCATGCAAGCGGTCGCACCGAGGCAGAGCGCCTTGACGATGTCCGCGCCCCGGCGGATCCCACCGTCGACCAACACCTCGGTCGTGTCGCCGATGGCGTCGACGGTTTCGGGCAGCAGTTCGAACGGCGCCGGCGATGCGTCGAGCTGGCGCCCACCGTGATTGCTCAGCGCCACGGCATCGATGCCGATGTCTGCGGCGATCTTTGCGTCCTCGACGTCTTGCACACCCTTCACCATGACGGTGCCGGGCCAGAGATCGCGGAACACCTCGATGTCGGCCCACGAGAGCGAGGGATCGAGCTGCTCGGCGACATACGGCCCGAGCGCGACCGCATCGGTGCCATCGCGATCATCACCGGTTCCGACAACGTTGGCGAACTTGATCGGCTCACTGCGAGCGAAGTCCAGCGTCCATCGGGGATGACGCATGCCGTCGACGATCGTGTCGAGTCCGAGCTTCGGAGGGAGCGTGAACCCACGACGGACATCGCGCTCGCGACGGCCAAGCGTCGCGAAGTCGACCGTGATCACGATGGTTTCGTAGCCGGCCGCCGCCGCGCGTCCGATCATCTCCTTGACCAAGCCGCGGTCCTTCCACACGTAGACCTGGAACCACTTGGGGCCACCGCTGACCGCAGCGACCTCCTCGATCGATCGGGTGCCGAGTGTGGACAGGGTGTACGGCAGGCCGCGGCTCGCCGCGACCCGAGCAACCGCGAGCTCACCCTGGGGGTCGGCGATGCGGGTGAACCCCGTCGGCGACAGCGCGAACGGAAACGGAATCGGCTTGCCGAGCAAGGTCGTCGAGGTGTCGATGCTGGTCATGTCGCGCATCACCCGCGGGCGGAACAGCACGTCGTCGAATACCCGGATGCTTCGGGCGAGGGCCTCTTCGTCTTCGGCCGCACCATCGATGTAGTCGAAGACGCCCCCGGGAAGGTTGCCCTTCGCGATTCGTCGCAAATCGTCGATGTTGGCGGCCCGTTCGAGCTTGCGTTCAACCGAGTCGAGCGTCAACCGGCGGAACCGCATGGTCTGGCGAAGGTTCTCGAGCATGGCACGACCCTAATGAAGCGAGCCGATCGAGGCAGCGGCGAGCGCGAGCGGAACGGTGGCCGACATCCGAAATGCGCCGAACTGCTCCAGCGGACCGCTCGACTGGGCCGAACGATCCGGGCTCAGTAGCCCAATTGCGGTCGAATTCCCGCGGATTCGGTACGAGTGAGCCGAACGCAGAGGTATGTCGGCCAGACCCGCGTCTCGTGGATCCGCCATCACCGAACCGACGCTCGCCGACTGGCAGGTCCAGCCTCCGGCCGAAGCGGCGCGCATCCACGCCGGCTATGTCGCAACACTCGACGACCGTATCGAACGCTTCGGCCGACACATGGAGCACTCGGGCCTACCGATCGAGTCCCTCGACTGGACGACCCTCGATGCGTTCGACGACATGTGGTACTGGGCTCAGGACCACCTGTCGATGTTCGACAACCGATCGGCGCGCTTGGCGCCCGAGGCGACGCCGTGGCATCCCTACATGCCCGGGGTCGATGTGCCGCCGCAGTGGCCGAGCTTCAACGGCCGCAACGACCTCGGCGCCGAGGCCAACGAGTTTGCCTCAGGTTTGGCTGCACTGCTGACCCGCCACGCGATCGATCAGTGGAACGCCCGATGGGTCATCGACGGCAACCTCTCCATGCTCGAGATCCCTCGACCGTTCGAGCATCCGGCGGCGAAGTTCGGGGGCGTCCGCTTCTTCCCCGAGGTCGAAATCGCATCGGCCGTCGCGCGATTCACTCGCCACCCGCTCTGGCACGCCGAAGCCCCGTGGCACTCGCTCCGCGAGCGAGCCTTCGGAAGCTCGGTCGACTGGGGTGCGGTCGATGAAGCGTCAGCACGGCAGTTCCACGAGGACTACATCGGTGGACATGTGCGCCGGCTCTCAGCGTTCCGTGAATGGCTGATGGCACGGGGCCTCGACACGACCGAGATGGGCTTCGATCATGTGTCCGAGCTCGAGCGCATCTGGCTCTGGGCTCGCGTCAACGTGACCTTCGCCGAGCAGGTCACCCTGCCCCGCCGCGAACACCGCGACTGGTATCCGCAGCTGGCGATGAATGCCGACCCGACCGATGACCTGCCTCGCTGGTCGCCGGTGAACCTGTCGACCGAAACGCTGGAGTTCGCCTCGGGCCTCGCCGCATGCGCGACCGAGGTTGCGCTCCGCAGCTGGGGTGCCGATTGGAGCCTCGGCGGACGCCACGGCGATCGCACCTCGGCGAACCGCACGACGCTTCGGATCGATGGACGCACGGCGGTACCTGCATGGATCAATCCCGAGCTGGAGATCGTCACCTGGTTGCGCCGAGCGGTGATCACCAGCAAGCGCCTTCGCCCGCGAGCCGCGGTCTGGCGCGCCGCAGTGGGGTCGGACCTGGCCTCGCCGAACGCCCGGTTGGGCAACCTCAGCTCGGTGCTTGTCGCCCCGCAGCCACCATGGGTGCATTGGCACGTCCGGTTCGAGGACTACCTGCTGCCGGGAACAAAGACCGCCTATGCGATGGCCGCGGCCGAGTCGTACCGGATGGTCGAGCTGGACCAGGAGCGCGAAACCGCACGACAGCGGCCCGCCGCCACGCCGATGACGTTCAACGATCCAGTTGCGCTCGCCCGCGAGCGAGCCGCGGCGCAACGTTCCGCACCCGCGTCCGACACACCCGCCGCCGTGCCGCCGCGAACGTCGCCGGTATCGACCGCTCCTCCCGCCGCCGTGCCGACACCGACCGAGCGCGGGACCGCTGCTGCTTGCGATGGTGCGCTGCACCTCGAGCCCGACGATGAGCAAGGCGACTGCTTCTGGCTCATCGAGGTGGAACCTTCGGTCGGCCACGGTGATCCCCGACTGATCGAGCGCTTCACCAGCCGCCTCAACCGCTCACGTGGGGTGTCGACGGCCACCTTGCTTTCGGTGACGTCGGTGTCGCTCCGCATGAATCGCTACGGCGCAGCTGACCTCGAAGCCGTCGAGCGTCTGATCCAGCGGGTGTGGAGCCAGACCGTTGCCACCCACCGGCAGCCGGTCGCCATCCCCTGAACCTGTCCGCGCTAGGCGAGCGCGATGAGCGCCCCGCCGGTGATCGCGCCGCCGATGCCAACCGCTTGCCACCAGCGAACCTGGTCGTCGTCGAACCGTGCCGCCAGCAGTGCGACGACCGCCGGGTAGGTCGAGCTGACGACCGAAACGGTGCCGAGATCGCCGCGTTGGCTCCCGATCACCCATGCGACCATGCCGACGGCACCGGCGATCCCGCCCATGATGCCGAATCGACGGACACCCGTCGGGAGGAAGATCGGCGCGCCCCGACGTAGTGCGAGGGGGATCATCGCGAGGAACCCGGTCAGCCGCTGCGAGACCGCCGGCCATGCCCCACTGGCCTCGGACGTATCGGCGGCGAAGACGATCGACAGCCCGAACAACAGGCCACCAGCGATCGCCAGAATCAAACCCTGGCGTACTCGATCACCCAGATCCGGGTTGAAGGTCGTCAGGCCGAGCGACGCGATCGCCACGACGCAACCGACGATCTCGAGCGCGGCGAGGCTCGTGCCACCGATCAGATCCCAGACAAGCGGCAGCAGCGCCGCGAGCACCGCAGCCGTCGGCGACACCACCGCCGCCGACGAGAGCGCCATGCCGCGGTAGACCACGGCGAGTCCGCTGGCCACGAAGACGCCGGACAGCGCTCCACTCAGCACGTCGCGAGTGATGAACTCGCTGCTGACCAGCAGGGTGGCGGGAAACGAGACGACCACTCCGCACAACATCTGGGTCGCCACGTGGCTCACCGAATCCGCTCGACGCGAACTCACGCGGCCAAACGTGTCGGAGATCCCGACGAACACGCTGGCAATCGCCCCGAGCAGGATTGGCATCGACGCAGCGTAGGGGGCGCCGCCTATCGAGCTGGCAAACTCAGCGCTGTGGACATCGTGGTGATCATGACCGACGAGGAACGCGCGGCACCGAGCTATGAGAGCGAGGAACTGGCCGAGTGGCGGCGGTCGACGTTGCCCGGGCGTCGCTGGTTCGACGACAACGCCGTCACCTTCGGGCGTCACTACACCGGCTCGCTCGCATGTGTGCCGAGCCGCCCGACGATGTTCACCGGCCAGTACCCCGACGTCCACGGCGTGACCCAGACCGACGGGCTCGGCAAGACCGCCGACGACTCGCGCATGCGGTGGATGCGGCCCGGCGAGGTGCCGACACTCGGCAACTGGTTCCGGGCCGCGGGCTGGGACACGCACTACGACGGCAAGTGGCACATCAGCCACGCCGACCTGTTCGACGACGACGGCCAACCGGTGGCGACCAACTCGGCGAGCGGCGAGGTCGATCCGATTGCGGTGCAGGCCTACCTCGATGCCGATCCGCTTGCTCCGTTCGGGTTCTCGGGCTGGGTCGGGCCGGAGCCTCACGGCGGCCTGCTCGGCAATGCCGGCATACGCCGCGACGACCTGATCGCGGCCCGCGTCTGCGCGTGGCTCGAGGACCGATATGCACGCCGAGCGTCGGGTGACTCCGGGGCGATGCGGCCCTTCTTGCTCGTCGCGAGCTTCGTCAACCCACACGACATCGTGCTCTTCCCGCCGTGGAAGGCTCGGAACGACGACCATGGGCTTCCGCTGAACCCCGATCTCACACCCCCACCAGCGGTCCCGCCATCACCGACCGATGACGATGACCTCGCCGACCGACCAACGGTCCAACGCGGCTACCGAGACAACTACACCTCGATGTACGCGCCCGGCGATGCGATCCCGACGATCTACCGCGATCACGCCGAGGAGTACCGCGCCTTCTACTACGCACTCCACGCCGAGGTCGACGAGCCCATCGACCGCGTACGGCAAGCCGTCACCGATCACGCCGATGGATCAGGGGCCTTGCTGGTCCGAACCAGCGATCACGGCGAGCTTCTCGGTTCACACGGCGGCCTGCACCAGAAGTGGTTTCAGCTCTACGACGAGGCAGCGCGGGTTCCGTTCCAGATTGCCCGTGTCGGGACGATGGCGACGACCGGGCGAGCGATCGAGGAGATGGTCTCGAGCCACGTCGACGTCGTGCCCACACTGCTCGACGCCGCCGGCATCGACGTCGAGCAGACGGCCACCGCACTCCGCGACCACTTCAGCGAGATCCACCCGTTCCCCGGTCGCAGCTTGATGTCGGTGGTCGACGGCGAGAGCGCCCCGGATTCGGAGCGCATGGTCTATGCGATGACCCGAGACCACATCATCGACGGCGACACCGGCCTCTCGGCTGGCGGGCGAGCGTTCGGGGACGCATCGATGCGTATCGTTCCGTTGCCGGCCGGACCATCGAACATCGAGGGCGTGGTCGGTCGGCTACCGGGCCAGGACACGTTGTGGAAGCTGGTGCGTACCTTCGACGACCCCGCGACCTGGAGCCGCCCGTTCGAGGCTCACGAACAGTCTGCACTACCCCGCACCGATGCCGTCGATGACGAGTGGGAGCTCTACGACCTCACCAACGATCCCGCTGAGACGACCAACCTTGCGTCGGACACGGCGATCGAGGCGACGCTTCGCCGGCTCCAGGAGGCCCTGGCCGTCGAACGCTCCCGAGCGGTTCCGGCTCGCAAGACGGCCTGGCCGTACGTCGCCGTAGCCTCACCGGCGTGACCCAAGGGACCGAGCGCCTTCTCCATCGTCTTGACCTCCAAGCCGTCGAGCGCCACGGCGAGGGCGTGATCACCTGGGAGGGCATCGGCGGCGAGAACGCCATGAACATGTCTGGGCGACTGTTCGGCGGCTTCGTGCTCGCCCAAACAGTGGTCGCCGCCGGACGCACCGTGCCGAACCGACGCATTCACTCGCTGCAGCAGGTCTTCCTCCGCGGCGGGCAGCCGACCGGGCCGATCCACTACCGCTGCACGCCACTGTTCGCCGGACGCACCTACGCCTCGTCCCGGATCGAGGTCTTCCAAGACGCCGAGCTCATCAGCCATGCCCAGGTCGGCTACACGGCCGGCGTCGAGGGTCCCGAACGGGCCGACGTGCCAAGCCCCCGGAGCCGACTCGAGGACACGGTGAATCGAGACCAGCTGCGCAACCGACGCAACTGGGACGACCAGCCACTGGAGATGCGGGTAGTCGAGGCCCACGAGCGCGACACCGAGCCCCGGCTCGACACGTGGTTCCGTCCGTTCGGTGCCGTCCCTGACGACCAGGTACTGCACCAGGCACTCATGGCGTTTGCCAGCGACCGCGGCTTCATGACCACGGCATGGAAGCCGTTTCAGATCGACTACGGGCAGCCTCGCGGCGCCACCCTCGACCACACGATCTGGTTCCACCGACCCGTCACCCTCGACGACTGGCACGTCTTCGTCATGGACAGTCCAGCGGTGATCGACGGCCGAGGCATGAGTCGCGGCACGATCCAGCGCCGCGACGGAACGCTGGTTGCAACGCTGGCACAGCAGGGCGCGTTCCGGCCGCGGCGCACACCAGAGGAGCCGACTGCGTGACCGAGACGAGCGGACAACCTGGCGACGACACGATCCCGCGTCGCGCCTGGCTGGCGCTGCTGGTCTCGACGATCGTGGTCTTTCTCGTCGTCGTGGACATCTCGGCGGTCAACGTAGCGTTTCCGTCGATCCGCGAGGACTTCGAGGTATCCGCGAGCCAGCTGAGCTGGATCATCTCTGCGTACAACATCGTCGTCGGCGCCTTGCTCATGGTCAGCGGGCGGCTCGCCGACAGCATCGGGCGGCGCCGTGTCTATCTCCCGGGCGTCGCCATCTTCGGGCTCGGGTCGATGCTCTGCGCGCTGGCACCGAGTGCCGGGTGGTTGATCGCCGCTCGCGTCGTGCAAGCCGTCGGTGGCTCGATCACCCTCGCCGGCGGCTTCGCGGTCATGCTGCCCGAGTTCCCGCCGACCCGGCGCGCCACCGCGATCGGCATCGCCGGAGCGACGGGAGGCTTGGGCGCCGTCGTGGGGCCGGTGGTCGGATCGTTGCTGATCGACATCGCTTCGTGGCGAGGGATCTTCTGGATGAACGTGCCACTTTGTGCGCTGGTGCTGTTCATCGGACCGCGATTCCTCAGCGAGTCGAAGGACCCCGACGCAACCGGACGGATCGACCCGATCGGCGTGCCGATCGGAACGGCGGCGGTCGCGCTCATGATGTTCGCCATCGTCCAGAGCGAGAGCTGGGGCATCGCCGACGCTCGTGTCATCGCACTGTTCCTGGTCGGCCTGGCATTGATTCCGATCCTGATCCGCCGGTGTCGCGTGCATCCGGAACCCCTGATCCAGCTCAACCTGTTCGAGTATCGCTCGTTCCGCAGCACCAACCTGGGTGTGACGTTCTACGGGCTGGCGTTCACCTCGGGATTTCTGACGAACTCGCTCTTCCTCCAAGACGTCTGGGATCTGCCGATCCGCGACGTGGGCCTGGCCTTGGCGCCGAGCCCGATCCTGTCGGCGATCGTCTCCCCGATCACCGGGCGCTGGGCGGATCGGATCGGCCATCGCTGGCTGCTGGGTGCAGGCTCGATTTCGCTGGCGCTCTCGTATGTCCTCTACCTCGTCGTCCTCGATGACACGGTGCGGCTCTGGACTGGTTACGTGCCGCTGTCACTTTTCGGTGGCCTCGGTGTGGGCCTGACCGTGGCGACCTGGTCGAGCGCCGGGGTCAGCGACATCCCCGCGGCGAAGTTCGGGGTGGCCGGTGCGACCTTCAACACCCTGCGACAGGCGTCGTACGCGCTGGGTATTTCCGTGGTGATCACGCTCATCGCTTCGGCGGGCGACGACACCACGCTCGCGGGTGTGCGATGGGCGTGGGTCTGGGTGATGGCCGGCTACGCGGCCGCGGCGCTGGTCGTCATGCTCACCTTCCCAGCCGGCTCCGCCCGCGACCGCGCCACCGCCTCGAGCCGGCGGTAACGCTTGGTGCCCGGTAACGATTGGTGCCTGGCACCAATCGTTACATACGCCTCGAACGGTCCGCCTGGAAGGCGATTAGGGCCGGGGGGCGTTGTCGATGTTGGTGTCGTAATCGATCTGCCAGAGGTTGCGACTCGTCTGGGCGGCGAGTGTGAGCAATGCGAAGGCGTTGAGGCCGACCACCACCGGAACACCCCAGCTGAAGATCTCCGTGCCGACGATCGAGACGAACGTGTTGAGGGCGATGTAGCCGATGCGGATTTCGGTCGGCCCGATGCCGTAGTAGGCGATCTGGAATTGATTCGTCGCCGCGAAGCTCAGGAACGACACGGCCATCGTGGCGCAGGTGACGAGTAACAGAACCAAGAACAGGAACTCGAGCCACTCCGCCTCGACGAGAAATGAGTACGCGATCACGATCGACCCGGCGAAGAAGAAGTCGAGGAGGTGGTCCATGTAGAAGCCCCACTTGACCAAGCCCTGTTTGCGGAACTTGCCGAGTGATCCATCGAGTGAGTCGGTCAACCACTGGCCGAAGACCATGACCGACACGCCATGCAACCAGTGGATGTTCCGGGTGGCCAACCAGCCGAACAGGATCGTGCCCACCGACCACAAGACGGTCACATAGGTCAGGTGGTGGCTCATGATCGGCCGAGGGATCTTCGGCACCGCCCAGTCAATGAATCGGCGCTCGACCTTGCCGAGGATCGACTGGCCCGTCTTCTTGTCGCCGGCGAAGGCTGTTGCGGCTTGCTCCTCGGCCATCGGACCAGTCTGGTCGGCGGTCGAGAACCGAGGCCGTCAATCGCTGGATCAGTTCCAGGGATCGATCGGCGACAACCCGCGGATTCGCTCGACATACGTCGGCTCGAGGAATCCCTCGAGTTGCGACCACGTCGCGAAAGCACTCACCGGCGCGCCGCCGACGTCGCCCAGCAAGGTGAGTCCACCGGGTCGGATCGCCACACCTGCGATCGTGTCCGGCAACGGCCCCGACCATTCCGGCAGAACCGACATCCACAGCTGGCTCGCGCCGCCGACGTCGATGATCTCGGCCGGACCGACCAAGCGCTCGGCGCGCAGGTCGATGACCAGCGACGTCTCGACCGGTGCGAACGATCCGACATCGTCGTCGAGGAACCACTCCCACCGAATCGAGGCGACTGCGTCGCTCACGGCGGTCACGGTGTACAGGCCTCGGACATCGCGGATCTCGGGACTCCACGACTGGGTTTCGGCATAGCGGACCAGGCCGGCGAGCACCCGCTCCGTGTTCGCCTCGAGCCAACCATCGAGCAGGTCTCCGACCGCTGCCTCGTCCGCCGCCACGAACGAGGGTCGACTCCAGTGCACCCGGACCGGCTCGACGTCCGCCCCGGCCGCATCAACCGAACCGAACACCGTCGACCAGGTTGCGCTCGAAACCGGCTCGCTCGACCGGATGGCAAGCCAGACCAACGACAAGGTTGACGCGTCGTCCGACGACCCGTCGGGGTGATGGAGTTCGAGCCGAGCCCGCCCTGACGTCGGGGCGACGGCGGCCAAGGTTCCGGCTGTTGACTCGGCAATCGCTCGGCCGGAGCCGTCGTCGAAGAGGCGGACCTGCGCCGGTCCACCGCTCGCGAGTAGGAGTTCGATCCGCTGCCCCTGCTCTACGTCGAACCGGAGCTCGCTCGTGCCTCCTGATGCAACGCTGACGAGGGCGGTCATCCCCGACGGCCGGAAGTCGATTGCGCCCGGCGGTCCATCGTCGAAGAACGTCCCCTGGTTGAACGAGACCCGGGGAATCCGCTGACTCGGTCGGAGGCCCTCGTCGGTGAGCTCGTAGCGAACTTGGGTGACCGAACCTGCGCAGCAGTTGCCCGACGGGTCGGTGAACGTCACCACGCGGAGTTCGCCGTCGGTGATCGAGTGGATCACGAGACCGCCGTAGCCGCGATCGCCGAGCACCACCTTCCCCACTCGGACGAGGTCCCGATCGACGATGTCGAACACGTGCAGGCTGTCGAAGTTCCCGCTCGCACCGGGTACCCACTGGACGGCGACGACGGCTTCGTCCATGCCGTCGCCGTCGAGATCTCCGTACTCGACCCCGAGGATGCTCGCCACCGTCGATCGACCCTCCCCGCCGAATCGCTCGCCACTGCGATGCTCGCCGTCGCGAAACCCCAACGTGTGCGACTCGCGGCCCCTGAGGTTCACCGCATACCGGACATCGTTGAGGAAGTCGACGTCGTGGATGTCGCCCGATGCCGGCGCCGCATGATGCTCGGCCAAATCGTGATCCCACACGGCCGACTGCAGCGGAGGCGACGTCGAGGCGATGTCGCGTGTCGGCTCCGACTCGCCTACCGCTTCAGGACCTGCGGTCGAGTCCGGATTGACTTCGAGGCCGGAGGTGACCTGCGACTGCATCCAGTCTCCCGCTGGCGTGGGTGACGGACTCATCTCCGACCGTTCGTCCGCCGCTTCGCCGCAAGCGGAACCCGCGATCAGGCCGGCGACCAGTACGACCGCCGGGATGGCTCGGCCGATCACCCGCCGATGCGCGCGGGGACGATCGCGCCGGACATGCGAGCAAGGATGTCCGGATCGATGATCCCGTCGAGATCGGACCAGGGCAGGAGGGTGGTCGTCGCGTGGTACGGACCGGTCCGGTCCGTGCTCACCTCGACACCGAACGGGGTCAGTGCCGCCGAACTGAAGGCCGCCCGGGGGAACGTGTCGAGGTCCAGGTACCCGGTGAAGTAGTCCTCGGGGATGATCTCCTCGGCGACCGCGATCTCGACCCATCGCTCATGAATCGCATCGAGCTGACCGAAGTCGAGTAGCTCGTCGACCGGGATCACGACGCCGCGTTCGAGATCGAGGATCGCCGCCTCGTACCCGTGGTTCGGGTACGGACGACAGCAGACGTACTCGTACCAGAGCCAGCGGATCGACAACAGGCCGTCACCGATCGCGGTGATCTCGTAGTTGCCCTCGTAGGTGCCTCCCGGCCGCGGCTCGTCCGAATCGCGATCGACGGGTGGGTACTCAACGAGGTCGACACCCCACCAGTCCACGCGGCTGCGCAGCCAGGCATCGAGCGCCGCGTCGGCATCGGGATGTGTGGTGGACAGGTCGGGCCGGGTCCACGTCAGCACGGTGCGCGGTTCCTCGATCACCTCGACCTCGTAGAGCGTGCTGCCCCATTCGAGCGGCGCCGGCGGTGGTTCGGCCGTGATCAGCACGTCGAACACCGCGCGTTCCTCGAACGCCACGTCGCCGAACTCGAAGTGCAGCGTGTACCCGTCGCTGGCGGTCAACTGCTCGGAGATTCGATCGATGCCGGAGTCGTCCACGATCACGCCACGATCGTCAGAGATGAACAGGTTCGTCTCCGGGCCCCGACGCTTCGTCACCGTGACCCACTGGCCGACCGATGCGTCGAACGACAGCGCCTCGCTCGCCTGGCCCGGGCCGACCGCAACGACAGCTGAGGATGTGCCCGGCAGGAACTCGAGCTCCGGCAGTGGATCGCCGCCGAGCCCAGGATCGGTCCCTGCGACCGACATCCAGCGGGTGAACGAGGACGACTCGGCCAGGAACAGACCGTCGGCCCCCACCACGTAGGCGCTCTCGGTCACCA
The DNA here is from genome assembly GCA_039028435.1 of Actinomycetota bacterium. Lineage (GTDB taxonomy): Bacteria > Actinomycetota > Acidimicrobiia > Acidimicrobiales > UBA10347 > UBA10347. The sequence continues at coordinate 189,070 of JBCCIC010000004.1, forward strand.
TGGTCGGACAACAGGCGCCTTGGTCGCTCTGGAAGTTCTCGGTGCGAAGCGCGCCACCCGCGAGCTCGAAGTTCGCCAGCCCGCCATGTGCTCGATCACCCGTGCCGATCGACCCGAGCTGCACGAGATCACCGTCTCGGACACCCCAGACCGTGAGCTCGCCGAACTGCCCACTTCCACCGGTGTTGTAGCCGACGTGCACGACCGCTTCGGCGAGACCGTCTCCGGTCAGGTCGCCGTACTGGACGTCGAGTACCCAGAGCCAGAGTGAGCCTTGCTCGTCGATGAACTCGCCGGCCTCGACCGTGACGGCGACCTCGTCCTCGAACTCGATGAAGTGGGTGAAGCCGTTGTGGAAGTCGACATCGGCGATGTCGGAGATTGCGTTCTCGCGAGCGACGCCCTCGGAGGCCGCATCGCTCTGCGCATCCACCGACGGCACCGGGGTCGCCACGACGTGGGTGGTGGGTACCGGCTCGGCCGTGGCGGTCGGCCCCGCCGAAGCCGTCGGCGATGCGGCCGCCGGCTCGGACACGATGGTGCCCGCCGCCGAGCCCGCGTCGACCGGGCTCGATCCGGCGCAACCAGCCGCGAAAAGCATGGCCACCACGACTCCGGCCAGGCCCCGAACATGCATGCGGCGATGATGCCCGAATCGCCTCCGCCAGTCTGTGGGGACCAATCCCCAGGCGCCGCAGCATCTACGCTCGTATGGCGTGGCGACTCTGTGGATCGACTTTGCGGGTGAGGCGCGGCTCGTGAGCGACCGACTCTCGTTCGGCCGCAATGCCGATCTGGCCATGGACGAAGACAATCGCTTCATGCACCGGCACACCGGCGAGTTCCGGCTGGTCGACACGACCTGGTGGCTCCACAACGTCGGCCGGTCGACCCGACTCCTCGTGTTCGGTACGAATGGCGCACGCATCGAACTTCCGCCTGGGACCGAGACCGCGCTACCGATGCCCGAGGGCTCGGTGTCCTTCGTGGCCGGGCCCACCCCGTACCAGCTGCTGTATCGAGCCGACGCCCCGATTCGTTCCGACCGCGACCCCGCGGCGACCGGCGAGGCGACCGTCGAGTTCGGCACGGCGCTCACCGACCGCGAGACGGTCTACCTCACCACGTTCGCGCTCGATCGTCTGCGCGGGCGTTCCAACGGGCTGCTGACGTATGCCGACGTCGCGAAGCTGTGGGGGGTGTCGGAGAAGACCGTGGACAACACGTTGCAGCGGGTGCGGTCACGCCTCAAGGCGTCGGGGGTCCGCAACACCGAGACGCTCGAAGGGCTCGTCAATCATCTGCTCGCCCATGGCCAGATCGGTCTACGGACGCTCGTCGACATCGAAGGGCGCCATCCCGACGTGCTGCCATGATGGTGGCTTCCGCAGCCAGGCTTATGCGCTGATGGCCCTCAGCGAGGTCGGCGAAGGGCATGCGCCCCGAGGCCACCGACATGGACTGGGCGCAGGGTGAAGGCTCGGTCGTGTCTGGCCCTGGCGAAGCGATCTTGATGACCCTCGCCGGTCGCGTCAGCGGCGAGCTCGACGGCTTGTAGTTCGTCCGCGTCTACCGGCGGAGCGCCAAGGCCGGGCGCGAGTACTTGACGATGCAGCCCAGCGCGGCCACACCGTCCTTCCAGCCGATCTTCTTGCCCTGGTCGTACCAACGGTGCTCGTACCGGATCGGTCGTTCGGTGAAGCTGGCTCCTGCCGCAGCGAGTCGTGCCGTGATCTCGATCTCGATGCCGAACCGATTCTCCCGGAGGTCCGGAAGGACCTCGAGCAACCGCTCGCGGCGCATCATCTTGTAGCACGTCTCGACATCGCTCAGCCGAAGGCCGATCGCGATCGACGCCAACAGCGTGATGCAACGATTGACGGTCTGGTGCCAGAACGGTGAGACCCGCCGATCGTGGTGCCCGTATCGCGTGCCATACGCCACGTCGGCCTCGCCCGCGAGAATTGGCTGAAGCAGATAGCGGAAATCCTCCGGCGAGTACTCGCGGTCGGCGTCTTGCACGACCACCACCTCGCCGCTCGCCGCGGTGAATCCGGACCGGAGCGCCGCGCCTTTGCCACGGTTCGACCCGAACGCGATGACCTGCACGTCCTCGTGCTCGCCCAGTGACGCCAACCGGTCCGAGGTACCGTCGGTGCTGCCGTCGTCGACGATCACGATTTCGAGCGGCAGTCCCGTGGCGTGCAGCCGCTCGACAACGTCGTCGATGGTCGCGGCCTCGTTGTAGACGGGCACCACAACCGACAGCAGAAATCCGTCGGGAAGGGCGAAGATGCCCAGCCGGCGACACGCCTCGTCACCGATCGTGGCCCGTACACGGTCGACGTGCTCGGTCGACCACTGCTGCTCGGGCGCGAGAAGGTGACCGACAGCCAACCGCCTGCCGTCGCCCACCGATCCGCCCCGCTGCCGACCCCGTCGGGTCAGCTCAGGTCGGCGGCGTTGAACGCCACGCCGAACCGAACGCACCAGATCACGACGGTGTCGAATTCGGTGATGTCGACATCGGCCGGAACCTCGTAGTTCTGCGCGCCGATGTTGCCCTTGAGGTCACCGAGGTCGACGAAGTCATCGTCGAACTGGCCCGCCGGACCTTCAGCGCCGACGCCTCGAACCAGGTACACGTTGAGGTCGGGACCGTTGTCGATGGCGAAGTCGTCCTCGAAGCGCAGGAACGTGAGCGTGCCATCGCTGATCACGTTGGCTGTCCCCTGGCCGCGGTGGGCGTGATCGACCATGACCCCGTTGTTCGACGCGAGCGTCTCGACCTGCGGGGCGGCATCTTCGGCCATCGCGTCCGGCATCGCGGCGTCTTCGGCCGTGGTCTCGACCCGCTGGTCGACGACGATCTCGCCCGACGCCATCTGGTCTTCCATGTCGTCGAAGCGTTCCGCCATACCCGTGTCGACGTCGGCGAATGGGTTGTCCTCGCTGACCTCGTTGTCAATGAAGGCGGTGTGGATCCCGAACACGCCGAACGCGAGGATCAACACGACCGCCAGCGCAGCTGCGCCAATGCCGAGCTTTAGGTTCCGTGACATGTGCAAACCCTAGGTCACGTCGGCGACGTCGGACCGGCCGCCGGCGGGGCTCATACGGCCAGGGCGGCGACGAGTGTCACCACCATGCCCAGCACCAACACCATGTAGCTCAGCTGCAGGGGACGGAACTTGCTGTCGAGCAGTACCGACGAGCCGGCATGGATGTCGGCAACCACCGTCTCGTGGATGCGCTCGGTATCGGGAAGGATGCCCTTCATCAGCGCCTGATAGTCGTCGATATCCATGTGGGCGATCGATCCGAAGAACAACGGTTGGGTCGCCGCATCCTTGGAGAAGGACAGCTTCGGGCTGAGGGCCAGCGCGGCGAGAATCCCGGACAACGTGGACGTCGCGAGCAGCAACGTGCTGATCAAGGTCAGTTCCGACGACGTACTGATGTCGCCGAACACAATCGAGGCGACGACGAAGGACGAACCGAGCACCACGCTCGCCTTCTGGTCCGCCATGGCCGATTGGTGCACGATGATCTGCTGGGTCGTGCGCAGCATGTAGTCCGCAGAGGGTGAGGCTTCGAGCGCCTCGAGCGCGTCGTCGTCAGTGATCGGATCATCCATGGGTGCCGCTCTCTCCCTCGGGTCGATACGTGGGCAGAGTACGCGCCGTCGGGCCCTGCTTCTGCGCACCCGTCCGCACTGATCGAGATGTGAGGCGCCTAGCGACCGATCGGCTCACGGACTCGGTAGCTGCTCGCCGGTACGGCGCTACCGATCAGGCTCAGCACGTTGGGCGACGCGGTGACCACACCGTCGAGGGTCAGCGCGTCGTGATTGTCGGCCAGATCCTGCCCCGAGTACAGATAGTTGACGAGCAGTCCGTGCGACTCGGCCATGCCCTTGTCACTGGTGTCGCCCATCCAGTTGATCCGCTCCACGCACGCACCATTGCGCAGGTGGAAGCGAGCGACCGGATCGAGCGGGAGACCACGGCGCCGGGCCCCCACCAGGTAGGCGCCGCAGATGGCTTCCATCGCCTGGGCGTCGCCGGTGTCGATCTCGCCATGGTTCTCGAGTAGCCAGGCCGAGAATCCGGGGATCGGCGACAGGGTGGAGAACGTCGTGAGCTGAGGCAGCTCACCGGAGAGGCGTTCGGTCACCTGCTTGATCAGGAAGCTGCCGAAGGAGATCCCCCGCAACCCGGTCTGACAGTTCGTGATCGAATAGAAGATCGCCGTGTCGACGTCGGCGGGCATCTCGTCGGGGGTCGGCGCGTCGATCACGTCTTGGATCGATGCGGCGAGTCCGTGGACCAGCGCGACCTCGACGAAGATGATCGGCTCGTCGGGCAGCGCCGGGTGAAAGAAGCCGAAGCTCCGGCGATCAGGAGCGAGGCGACGCCGGAGGTCATCCCAGCCGCGGATCTCGTGCACCGCTTCGTAGCGAATGAGGCTCTCCAGAATGTGCGCCGGCGTCTGCCAGTCGAGCTGGCGAAGCTCCAGGAACCCGCGGTTGAACCAGGAGTCGAGCAAGTACTTGAGGTCCCGCTCGACCGGCGCAAGCTCGGGATGGGTGCGGCGTCGGGTGAGCAGCTCCGATCGCATGTCGAGCAACACCTCGATGCCACCGGCCGCGGTGTTCAGCGCCCGAAACAACGGCAACCGATTCGAGTCGGCGGCCTCGGCGAGGGCGACCGTGTTCGCCTCGGTCGGATCGGCGCGATACGCCTCGATCGCGGCATCGACCCCACCGCGTTCGGCGCCGAACTCGTCGAGCAGGAGGCGGAAGAACGTGGTCCGCTGGTCGTCGTCGAGCGAGCGGTACCGCATGACGAGCAGCTCAGCGAGGGCTCGGCTCTGCGTCTCGCCGCGAAGCTTGAGTAACGCCCGAGCCGTATTCGCCGTGACGGCATCGATCGCCGATGACGAACGCTCGCTCATGCGTCGAGCCTACGAGCGGTTCGCCACAAGACTCGGGTCAACCCAGGAGGTAGTAGAGGCCCAGGGCGATGCTCGCGAGGGCCACCACGACCGCCAGCGCCCGATAGATCGTGGCGTTGGTTCGCGGGTTCAGCAAGCCCATCCCGGCGGCGATGGCGAGCCCGGCATTGGCGAGGACCAAGCCGATGCACCAAGCGACCAACATACCGAAGCCGGCCACCCTGCCGTCGGCCGAGGTCGACGCGACGAAGACGGCGATCTGGGTTGGGCTCTCGATGCCGACCCCGTGCAGCATCCCGATGCCGCTGGCCATTCCGATTCCCGAACCATTCGAGGCGTCGGTCGGTAAGTCGAGTCGATGTCGGTGCGAGTGACGATGGGATGCGCTGTGTGCGTGGACCTGGGGTTCCGCTTCGGAAAAGCCGCCGGGGTGAGAGGTGGCACCGACAGAACCGGCGGCGACGTCGTCGAGCGCTGGCACGACGAGCTCATCGTCAATGGCGAGGTGCGCGTGATCATGCGCGGGGCCGCTGTCGTGGGCGAGGCCCTCGGCGACGTGACCGTGATCGTGGTCGTGATCGACCTCGATCGCACGGGAGTTGCCGCGGCGCCGGACTCGTCGAAGACCGGCGAAGGTGCCGCCCAAGACGAGCATCCAGCGGCTGCGCAACCGGAACTCGTCACCGGACCGGCGGAGATCGACCAGGACCCAGACACCGAGGAAGAGCAGGGTGGCGCCGACGACGCGACCCATCCACACGTCGAGGGACTCGGGGATCGTGGCTTCGATGGCGATCACGAAGGCACCCAGAATCAGCACGACGATGGCGTGGCCGATCGCGTACCAGAGCGACAGGACGAATCCCCGCTTGCGACTCTCGCTGCCGCTTGTCAGGTCCGCGATGGCCGCAATGTGATCCCAATCGACGCCATGGCGGAGCCCGAAGGTGAAAGCGGTGAAGAGCGGACCGAGCGGCATCGTCGGCGCACCGTAGCAGCGGCCTCGCGGCCGGGGAACTCGATGATTTCTTCTCCCCGGCGACGCACTACGTTCGAGCCATGTCGAAGATTTCCCTGATCGCCAAGCTCCCCTGTGCCGAAGGCAAGAACGATGAGTTCGAGGCCGCGCTCGGCGCCATGATCGAGGCCAGCAACGAAGAAGCCGGCCTCGAGATCTACTCGGCCCACAAGGCCAACGACTCGAACGACTACTACTTCTTCGAGCTCTACACCGATGGCGACGCGCTCGCCGTGCACGGTAAGGGCGATGGCATGAAGGCCGCGATGGCGGCCATCGGTGCGTTCATGGCCGGGCGGCCAGAGGTCACGATGATGACCCCGGTCGTCGCCAAGGGCATGGACCTTTGAGCGACGTCGGCGACGGCTCTACCGCAGCCGGCTCCTACACGGCCTCGCAGCGGACGCTGCAGGAACAACAGGGCTCGGTCCCACTGGCCGACACGCTCGATGCGACGATCATCGTCACCGAGCTCGACGAAGCTGCATCGACATTCATCGGGTCGCGCGACTTCTTCTTTCTGTCGACCGTCACCGCCGACGGCGAGCCAACGGTCTCGCACAAGGGAGGCGGCACCGGGTTCGTGCGCGTTGTCGATGCACAGACGCTCGAGTTCCCGAGCTACGACGGCAACGGCATGTATCTGTCGATGGGCAACATCGCCGATACCGGCAAGATCGGGATGCTGTTCATCGACTTCGTCACGCCGCACCGTATTCGAATCCAGGCGACCGCCTCGCTAAGCGATACCGCCGACGACCTCGCTCGCTTTCCCGGCGCGGACTACGTGGTCTGTGCCCAGATCGATCGGGCGTTCATCAACTGCGGTCGGTACATCCACAAGCACACCCGAGCCTCCGAGTCGCCGTACGTGCCCGATGAGGCCGGCGACGCCCCGGTGCCAGCGTGGAAGCGGATCGATCTGATGCAGCCGGTGCTCGATGCCGAGACCCAGGCCGAGGTTGAGGCAACCGGTGGGACCATCGATGTCGAGGAGTACGCCCGACGACTCGAGGCCGGCGAGCCCTGATGCTTCCCCGGCTGTCGGCGAGCAATCCTGCGCTGGCGTCCGAGATCACCGACGCGCTCGACGAGCACGGCTGCTGTGTCGTCGAGTCCGCGGCAACACCCTCGACGATGGATGCGATCGCTGACGAGCTCGCGGCCTTTGCAGGACATGGCTCGATGGGCGCAAGTTCGTTCGAAGGCCACCAGACCCGACGCACGGGCGCGCCGCTTCCTCGCTCGGCGACGTTCCGCTCGATCGCGCTGCATCCCGCCGTGATCGCGGCGGGCGATCACGTCCTCGGGCATGCGACCACGTGGCGGTACTCGGCGGCCGAGTACATCGAGATCGGGCCGGCCGAAACACCGCAGCGACTGCACCGCGATGCGTGGAAGTACGACATGGTCGACTTCGGCTTCGAGGTCGAGCTCAACGGCATGTGGGCGATCACCGACTTCACCGAATCGAACGGTGCGACCAGGTTGGTGCCCGGCAGCCATCGCTGGCCACACGACGCCCGGCCGTCGCCCGCGGACACCGTGGCAGGCGAGATGACCAAGGGCTCGCTCCTGCTCTACACCGGGCTGCTGTTCCACGGAGGGGGCGCCAACGCCACCGACGGGTGGCGTCGAGGCCTGTCGCTCCAACACGCCGTCGGCTGGCTCACCCAGTCCACCAACCAGTTCCTGGAGTGCCCGCCCGGCGAAGTCGCCGACTGGTCCGACGATCTGCTGCGCTTCGTCGGCTACGCCAAGACCGGCAATGGGCTCGGCTACTGGCGCGACAGCGAGGACCCACTCAGCGCCGTGCACCCCGGTCGCGACTTCGATCGAGGCTGGGCCACGATCCGCCAGGACTGAACCGATCGCTCAGCGCGTGCCGAAACGACATCGGTGCCAGGTTTGGTGTCGCGAGCGAAACGACATCGGTGCCAGGTTCGATTGCGTTAACGGCCGACGGCGTCGTAGGCAGCGGTGATCAAGTTGTAGCTGCGCATATCGCCGGACAGGCCATCGTGCATGTCGTTCATCATGTAGGCGATCGTCATGTTGCGATCGGTGTCGACGATGATCGCCGAACCGCCCCACCCTCCCCAGTAGGCGATGCGGCCTTCGGGAAGGTGCGGCGCGCCCTCCGACGGCAGGGCGTAACCCATGCCGAAGCGCACCGGCAGCTGTAGCACCAGGTCGGTGCCATACGCCTGTTCGTCGAAGATCAGGTCGATCGTCTCCTTGGACAACAGCTTGACGCCCTGGTGTTCGCCGCCGTTGGCGACGATCGCCTGGATGTTGGCCACTGACCGTGCGTTGCCGTGACCGTTTGCGGCACCGATCTCGGCCTGACGCCACGGCGTGGTCCACGCAACCTCGGCCTGCGGGGCCGGACCGGTGAAGGTCTTCATCATCACGCTGTCGAAGTCGGGCTCGCTTGGGAGCGCGCCTGGTGGTGGCGGGATCACGTTCGACACACGACCGAACTCCGACTCGGGCAGCCCGATGTGGAAGTCGGCGCCGAGTGGGCCGGCGATGTCCTCGCGGAAGATCGTGCCGAGTGAACGACCGTCGATGCGCTGCACGACCTCGCCGATCAGATGGCCCTGATTGAGCGCGTGGTAACCCGATGCCGTGCCCGGCTCCCACCAGGGCTCCTGGGCGGCGAGCTTGGCCGCGGCGCTCGACTGGTCGTAGATGTCCTCTACTTGGATCGGTTGGGCCCAGGCGGACACGCCACTCGTGTGGCCGAAGAAGTGCCGTACCGGAATGTCCTGCTTGCCGTTGGCAGCGAACTCTGGCCAGTACTCGGCGACGGGCGCGTACAGGTCGAGCTCGCCGCGCTCGACCAGGGTCAACGCGGTCAGGAACGTCATGGTCTTGGTCGTCGACCAGACGTTGGTGATCGTGTCCTGCTGCCAGGGCGTGGTCTTGGCCTCGTCGACATGACCACCCCAGATGTCGACGACGGTCTCGCCGCCGACCGTCACGCAGACGGATGCGCCGACGTCACGAGCGACGGGGTCGTCGGAATCGAGGGTTGCGCTCAACAGCTCCGCCATCGGAGCGAAGCGGTCGTCGGAAACGGTGCCGTGGATCTCTGCCATCCCCCGATGGTCGCGCATGGTCGGCCACCGGGCACAGGCGGGTTCAGGTGGCAGACTGAGCGCATGGCCGTCATCGAGACTCCTCCTGCCCGGCTCGCACCCGACGAGATCGAGGCCGAGCGGCTCCACCGCAAGCGCCAGGTCGCGCTCGGGTATCGGATCTTCGCCAGCCTTCGTTGGGGCGACCTGGGTGACGGGCACATCACAGCCCGTGACCCCGAGCTGACCGATCACATGTGGCTGCTTCGGTATCCGACCGGCTTCGAACGCGCCACCGTCGACGACCTGGTACTCGTCCGCCCCGATGGCACGGTCGTCGGAGACGAAGCGATCAACCTGACCGCGTATCACATCCATCATCCGATCCACGACGCTCGCCCCGAGGTCGTATCGGTCGCCCACACGCACACCGCCTGGGGAACACCGTTCTGCGCCACCGGGCGCCCGATCGAGGCGATCACCCAGGAGGCATGCAACTTCGTCGACGACTGGTCATTCTTCGACGACGAGGAGGTTCAGGTGTTGGGCACGGCCGGCGGGACTCGCATCGCCGAGGCACTCGGCGCCAACCGCGCGGTGCTGCTGCGATCCCACGGACTGCTGACGGCGTGTGCCTCGGTCGGTGAGACGATCGCCGCATTCGTGGTGCTCGAGCGGGTCTGCGAAGCCCTGATGAAGGCTCCCGACGCGAAGCCGATCTCCGACGAAGCGGCGCGCATCGCCCGCGAAGACCTCTATCGCTACCGGGCCCTCGAGGCCGCGTTCGACTTCTTGGTCAGCCGCCACGTCGGCGACCCGTCGATCGTCGACTGAGTCATGGGCTCCTCGACCGCGACCCGAGCACGCACGATCGAGCAGGCCGAAGTCTGGTTCGACGATGGCGGCCTCTTCGCCGAGCTCGCCCGACGAGTGGCGATCCCGACGGAGAGCCCGAACCCGGATCGGCGCGATGACCTGTACCGGTACCTGCGTGACGAGCTCACCCCGTCGCTCGACGCGCTGGGCTTCGGCTGCGAGATCTTCGACAATCCGGTCGAAGACGCGGGCCCGTTCCTGATCGCCCGCCGCACCGAGGATGCCGACCTTCCCACGGTCATGTCCTACGGCCACGCCGACGTCGTGCTCGGCTACGACGAGCAGTGGCGAGACGGACTCGATCCCTGGACGCTCACCGAACAGGGCGATCGTTGGTACGGGCGTGGCACGGCCGACAACAAGGGGCAGCACACGATCAACCTCGCGGCGCTCCGCACGGTGCTCGAAGCCCGCGGCTCCCTCGGCTTCAACACCGTGCTGTTGTTCGAGACCGGCGAGGAGTGCGGGTCGCCGGGCCTGGCCGAGTTCTGCGAAGCGCAGGCCGACCGGCTGCGCGCCGACGTGTTCATCGCATCGGACGGACCCCGCATGGACGCCTCGACACCGACGGTCTTCATGGGCTCGCGTGGTGCCTTCAACTTCACGATGACTCTCGAGCTGCGCGACGGTGGGCATCACTCGGGCAACTGGGGTGGGCTGCTGGCCAATCCGGGTGTGGTCATGGCCCACGCCCTCGCGTCGATGATCGACGAGCGTGGCCAGATCCTCGTCGACGGCTGGCGAGCCGAGCCGATGACCGACACTGTCCGCCAGGCGATAGCCGGACTGACCGTCGGCAACGACCCGGGCGCGCCGAAGATCGACGAGTGGGGCGAGCGGGGTCTGACCCCGGCCGAGCGGGTGTTCGGCACCAACACCTTCGAGGTGCTGGCATTCGAGACCGGCAACCCGCGTAATCCGGTCAATGCGATCCCGCCGCGGGCGATCGTGCACGGTCATCTGCGAATCGTCGTCGGAACCGAGATCGACGACCTGCTCCCGGCGCTGCGACGCCATCTCGACGAGCGCGGGTTCGATGCAATCGAGCTGACTGCCGCGGGGGTTGCGATGAAGCCCACTCGGCTCGACCCAGCGGACCCCTGGGCACAATGGGCAGTGGCATCGATCGAGGACACGACTGGCGAACCGGTGGCCGTGTTACCGAACCTGGGTGGATCGCTGCCCAACGATGTCTTCGCCGACCTGCTCGGACTTCCCACGATCTGGGTGCCGCACTCCTATCCCGGCTGCTCACAGCATGCGCCGAACGAGCACGTGCTGGCGCCCACCTGTCGCCAGGCACTGTCGATCATGACCGGCTTGTGGTGGGATCTTGGCTCGGGGGCCACGCCCGAGGTCGGCGAGTAGCCCGAGTCGGCGCTGGACTACGGTCGTGGTCCTCAACGAAGGGGGACTCGTGAGCGAGGCGGCACCGACGCAAGGTTCGACGACGACAGCCCCACCCGCTGACGGACCACGGCTACCGGACCGCATGCTGCTCGACCGTCGTTACGACGTCGGTCGGCTCCAGGCCGATGTGCAGACCATCGTGTCGACCCTCGCCCAGCCGCACTACGTGTACTACAGCGCGATCCCACTGGCGATGAACATCGCCGACGCCGCGGCTGCCGACTGGGCCGGCCAACCGATGCTCGACGGTTGCCCCTACCTGCAAGAGATCTTCGGCCAATTCGACTGTGGCATCACCAGCATCAGGCTCATGCGACTCGAGGCGGGCGCCGACATTCAGCAGCACTGTGACCCGACGCTCGACTCGGTCTTCCGCGAGGTCGTGCGTCTGACCCTGCCGGTGTTCTCTAGCGACGATGTCACGTTTCTGCTCGACGGCTCACCGGTGCCGATGCAACCGGGCGAACTCTGGTACCTGCGGTTGAGCGAGCTGCATTCGGTGCACCATCGTGGCTCGACCGAACGCATCAACATGTCGATCGACCTGACGTGGAACGACTGGGTCGAGGACTGGTTGAGGACGATCGCCGAAGACGCGCCGAGCGGGCCGGGCACGGGCAAGTGACCCGGCCCACCCGACGCCGGTGGGCCGATGGCGGGGACGGCCCACGGCTCGACGTCGGTGAGGGGAACGCCGAGCCTGTTTCGACCGGTTCGCTGGTCAGCGATCGCGGTCGAGGATCAACCGAGCTGCGACCGCGGCGACGTCGGAGGCTCGAAACCGAATCGCGCCGCCGAGGTCATAGGCCGGCAGCAGGTCGTGGTTCACGGCATCGAGCAATTGCTCCGCACTGAGACACAGTGCGGCTCCTGCCTCGGCGGGGGTCACCATCTGCACGCTCGTGCGGCGCCTTTGCGTGCTGTGCGTGCTGTGCGTGCTGTGCGTGACCGGGCCGGGCGTGAGGATGGTGGTCATGGGTGGATCTCCGTGGTCTCTGGTCTGGGTTCGAGGACTCGGCGACGATGCCGATCTCGCCTCCCATGCACTTCCCACCCGATTCCCACGTGGACACCATTGGCTTCCCACCGCCTGAGATCCCCGTCGCTACCGCATTCCCACGCCCGATTCCCATGCCGGGTTCCATGCCCAAACACGCGGCGAGCGGGACGAGACTCGACCGACCGACTTTGGTCCCGTACGCTCCATTGGTGGACACGGCGGCCACCCGCGTGGTCGCCGCGACCAGACGAACAGCTTCAACACGCAAACAGAAAGAGGTGGCGGGATGCCTCAAGAGGCGCACGACAACGACCAGCGCGACCGCGAGCCGGTCCAGGACTCCGACCACGCCCACCCAGAGGACGACCGCTCCTTTGACGCCGACATGGCGCTCTGCCTGTCGGGTGGGGGCTATCGCGCCATGTTGTTCCACCTCGGTGCACTCACCCGCTTGAACGAGCTGGGCAAGCTGCGACACGTGGCGCGCATCAGCGGCGTTTCGGGAGGCTCGATCACGGCCGGGGTGCTCGGACTTGCCTGGAAGGATCTGAGCTGGGACGGCGACGACATCGCTACGAATTTCGAGGATCGAGTCACCAAACCGATCATCGACTTCGCCGGCAAGACGATCGACGCCGGTTCGATCATCTTCGGCCTGCTCACGCCCGGTCGATCGATCGGACAGAACGTCCGCCGCGCCTACGACAAGCACCTCTTCGACGACGCAACCCTCAACGACCTTCCCGACTCGAGTGCCGACGAGGGGCCACGATTCGTCATCAACGCAACCAACGTCCAAACCGGCAAGCTCTACCGTTTCTCGCGCCCCTACGAGGCCGACTACACGATCGGCATGTGGCGGAACACCGGCCGGCTGCTGTCCGAAGCCGTCGCAGCATCGAGCGCCTTTCCACCGGTGCTCTCGCCACTGGTCATCAAGTCGATGGGTGAGTTCGACGAGTCGACGAAGGGCGAAAACGCGAAACCCGAGTTCATGGACCGGATCTCTCTGAGCGACGGCGGCGTGTACGACAACCTCGGTCTCGAGACGGCGTGGCGGCGCCACGGCACGATCCTCGTCAGCGACGGTGGTGGCGTGATGGGGACCGAGACCGACCCGAAGCGTGACTGGGCACGTCACGGGATCCGCGTGGCCGGAATCGTCGACGGCCAGGTGCGCGCACTACGCAAACGCCAGGTGATCGGCCTCTTTGGCCAGGGTGTACGCGAGGGTTCGTACTGGGGCATGCGCGGCGATGTCGACGGATACGAACTCGACGATCCACTGGAGATCTCCGAGGCGAGCCGTGACAACGCGGCCCACTATGAGACTCGACTCCGCAAGGTCCCGATGTCCTCACGCAACGACATCGTGAACTGGGGCTACGTGATCGCGGACACGGCCTTACGCCGCTGGGTCTACCCCGACGCGCCGAGACCGGGCGGACTCCCCCGGCGCTGACCGCGGCGCACAGGATTCGAGCGGACCGGTCGCGACCAGACCGCTAGGTTCACCACATGCGCTTCTCCGTTTGGCCCAACCCCGGTCGTCCGACCGATGAGATCCTCGACCTCGCCCGAGCCGCCGATTCCCTCGGCTACTACGGCTTCTGGTTCGCCGATCACTACATGCCGAACACCGGCAGCGAATCGATCGAACCCGGTGACGTCCACGAGGTGTGGTCGGTACTGCCCGCTGTGGCTGCAGTTACCGAGTCGATGCGGATCGGCCCCCTGGTTGCGCCAACCTCGGTGCATCATCCGGCGATCCTGGCAAACCGGGCCGCCACACTCGACCACGTTTCCCACGGCCGGACGGTGCTCGGACTGGGTGCTGGCTGGCAGATCAACGAGCACGTCGCCTACGGCATCGAACTTGAGGAACCGAAGATTCGGGTCGACCGGTTCGAAGAGGCCATTCAGATCGCTCGGTCGCTGCTCGACGAGGACCGCACGACGTTTGCCGGCACGCACTACACGATCACCGATGCGCCCTCGGACCCCAGCCCCGTCCAGGACCAGCTGCCGATCCTCGTCGGTACCGGCGGACCACGCATGTGCCGGATCACCGCCGCGCACGCGCAGGAGTGGAACACCTGGGGCGCGCCGGAGGGTGTCGGCGAGCGAGTCGACACGTTCAACTCGGCCTGTGAGCGCGTGGGGGTCGACCCGACTTCCAAGCACACCTCGGTGCAGGCGCTGTTCGTGATGACCGATGACCAGGAACAGATCGACAAGGCACTCGCCGGCCCGATGGGCGACCGCACAATCGCCGGATCCGACGACCGCGTGGTCGAGGCGATGGGCCAGTACGCCGGGCTCGGTTTCGACGAGGTCATCATCCCCGACTTCACCCTCGGTCGAACCGCCGAACAACGGCTGGAGGTCTATGAGCGATTCATGGCCGACATCGCCCCGCAGTGCGGGTGAATCCCCGTCGCCTCAGCGTTTGGGGATGACCTCGTAGCCAGGCTCTTCCGGCTCGTCGTCAAACATCTCGGCCGGGAAGCCCGGTGCCAGGATGTCGAGACCGGTCGCGTCCTCAAGTCGACGAATGATGTTCGGCGAGAGCTCTCGACTTCCGTAGCGAGCTTCGCCATCGGCGAAGATGTCGACCAACACCGGCGATACCTCGAGCGGGATCTCGTTGCGTTTGGCGATCTCCTGGAAGATGCCGATGTCCTTGCTCACCAGATCCATGGTGAAGTTGATGTCGCGACTGCCGTTGAGGATCACTTGGGACTCGGTCTCGTGGACAAACGAGTTGCCCGAGGAGATGCGGATCGCTTCGTACGTGGTGTTCAGGTCCATCCCGGCCGCCTTGGACACGACGAGGGCTTCGGCCAGCGTGACCAGGTTGGCGGTCGCGAGGTAGTTGGTCATGACTTTGAGGATCGATGCGGACCCGAGTTCACCCGTGTGCAAAATGCGCCGACCCATCGTCGTGAGGATCGGGAGCGCACGTTCGAAGGTCGAGCGCTCACAGCCGGCGAAGATGGCGATGTTGCCGGTCGCCGCCCGGTGGCAGCCGCCGGACACCGGGCAGTCGATGGGTTCGCCACCGGCCTCGGCAACGAGAGCGCCGAGTCGTCGAACCTCGGCTTCGTCGGTCGTACTCATCTCGGCCCAGATCTGGCCGGGTTGCAGCGCCTCGAGGATGCCGTCGGGTCCGCTCACGACAGCATCGCTGATCGAAGGGCTCGGCAGGCAGGTGATCATCATGTCGACCTGCTCAGTCATGGCGGCCGGCGACTCGCCCCACGCAGCGCCGGCCTCGAGCAGCGGTTGGGCCGCGGCTCGATCGAGGTCGCGAACCGTGAGGTCGATGCCGTTGCGGAGCAGGCTCCCGGCCAGCTTCGCACCGACGTTTCCAAGGCCAATGAATCCGAGTTTCACGGCGCGCACGCTACGGGATTTTCCACCCAAAAGTGACGACGGTCACGTGTGACACGTGCCCTCCCACGCGCGGGACGCGAACCGTGTCGCGGGTGGTTGACTCGTGCGACCCAAGCAACCACTCCTCTGGAGGTGACCCCATGATCGCAGGACTTCGTCTTCCCAATCGCCGCACCATCGCCGCCCGGCCAGTGCCTACGCCGCCGCTCAACGCGCAGCGTTCGGCCGCATTCCGCGCGGCCATGGGGCCCGGTTTCCAGGCCGCAGCGAGCGAGCGCTTCATCCAACAGATCAACCGCCGCTGAGCCGCCTCGTTCGTGTGAGCGTCCTCGGTTCCGAGCGTCGCTGAGCACGAACGAGACAAGCCAACCGGCAACCGAATAGTCGGGGACCTAGCCTCGCGCGGTGTCGTGGAACATGCGGACGGTGCGACGAGTCGTGACGGTCGCGATGCTCGCGGCCCTCTCGCTCCCGCTCTTCGCGGTCGGCGACGGCGTACCGCTGTCGTCGTATCCGATGTACGCAAGCCCGCGTGCTGAGGTCGTCGAGTTCGTCGTGGTTTCCGGCCTCGACCAACGCGACGAAGCCGTCGCGCTCTCGACCGTCCTCATCGCCGACACCAACGACCCACTCGTCGCGGAGTCGTACCTTCGTCGCGAAATCGCGGGCGGCCGGGCCGACACACTCTGTCGTGAGGTCGCCCGCCGCATCGAGCTGAGCGGGCTCGACGAGGTCGTCCGCGTCGCGGTCCGGACCGAGGAGCACTCTGTCGTCGACCGCGCCCGCGGGCTCGACTCGATGATCGCGAGCGACGCCGTCACCGAGTGTGCCGTCGGATGAGCGGGCGTGCGCAACCACTCATGCGCGTCGACGAGTGGCTCCAGGCACCGGCGCCGGCGGAGCGTCTCGCCGGCCTGCGCATTGCGATCGGCGGCTTCGTCACGCTCTACCTGGCCGCCAACGTCCGGGAGTTCGCCCGACTCGACAATCGACCTGTCGTCGAGTTCGAGCCGATCGGCTTCGCCCGATTGCTCGACCAGCCGATCCCCGCTCCGGCCCTCTGGATCGGGTTCGCCGGACTCATGGTTCTCGGCATCGCGTTCACCCTCGGCGTCGCGTACCGAGCGGTCGGGCCCGCGTTTGCGCTGGGCGTGCTGGCGTGGACGAGCTACCACTCGTCGTGGGGTCAACTTCTCCACTTCGAGCACCTCTTCACGCTTCACCTGCTCATCCTGGCGCTCGCCCCCGCGGCCGACGCCTGGCGCATCGGTCAATCTGCGCCACCATCAGCAGACGTTCGCTACGGCTGGCCGATCCGCTTGCTCGCGTTGGCGACGGCGGCGACTTACGTACTCTCTGGCATCGCCAAGCTGCGCCACACCGGGTTCGCATGGTTCGACCCCGACACCCTCGCCACCCACATCGGCTACTCGGCCACTCGCATGGAGACGATCGGCGGACCAACCCCGCCCCTCGCAGAAGTCGTCCTCGACAATTCCTGGCTGATCGGTCCCATGGCGATTGCGGCACTCGCCATCGAACTCGGTGCTCCCGTCGCCCTCGTGGGCGGTCGAGCGCGCAACGTCTGGGTGGTCGCCGCTCTCGGGTTCCACGCCGCGACCGCGGCGACCATGCTCGTCTTCTTCGGCTATCGCGGCCTCGGCATCGGGCTTCTACCCCTGTTCGCGGTCGAACGGGTTCCCGACCGGTTGCGGAGTTTCAGTCGACGGAGACGGGCGGCGTGGTCTCGCTGAACTTGTCCCAGACCACCTGGTCGGGGATCGACGCGACCATCGCGTAACGCTCGGGGTTGCGGGCGGCCCGGATGTTCTCGGGATGGGCCTCGGTTGGCTGGGGTACGGCTTCGGTGGGACGCTCGAACGGTTCCGGGTTCTTCATCGCCTCGACCTCAGCCGCGGAGATACCGCACAATCCGGTGACCTCAGGGTCGATCCAGGCCTGCTCGTCGATCGCTGCACCACAGGCGACCTCGAGGTTCAGTCCTTCGGGGCCCTCGAAGTAGATCGATTGCACGAAACCATGGTCGATCGGACCGAGCACCTGCACGCCACGGGACCGAAGGCGGTCGCGCATCTCGAGCAGTTCGTCGAGGGTGTCGACGTGGAAGGCGACGTGCTGCATCGTGCCGCCCCGGATGTCGCCCCCGGCGCCGTCGGCATGACTCACGCCGAACTCGATCTCGTCGCTGTTGTCCGGGTGTTGCACGAATGCGACATAGCTGTCCGGCGACAGCTCCACGAAGCCGTGATACGCCCCCTCGACCCCGTGCATCCAGTAGAGCGCTTTCAGCGGAAGTCCGAGCGCGTCGCACCAGAACGACAACTGCCGCTTCATGTCGGTGGTGGACAGCGCAAGATGGTTCACACCTCGGGGATGCAGCGTGGTCATGGTCCGCTCCGTTCGCAGCGATCGATCGTTCCGAGCGTAGACCGCGCCAATCGAAGCGGTCCGAGTCGAACACCGAAGCGGCCACGAGTCGGTCCTGCACCCAGCCGGCCGATGCGCCGACAGCGGCACGGTCGGCCGTAGGGTCAAGCGGTGAGCAACGACGCCGAAGTGGCCGCGATACCCCGGGCGTCATGGTGGACGCTCGGCATCACGTCGGTCGCCAGCTTCATGGTCAGCATGGAGATCACCGTCATCGCGCTGGCGTTCGACGACATTCAGGAGTCGTTCGACGGCGTCTCGCGCTCGACGCTCTCGTGGATCTTCACCGCCTACAACATCGGCGTCGCCGCACTCCTGTTACTGGCCGGCTGGGCCGCTGACCGCTTCGGTCGCAAGCGGCTGTTCCTGATGGGTCTGTGGGTCTTCCTCCTCGGCTCGGTTGCGTCGGGCTTCAGCGTCGACGCTCCGACCCTGATCGCCGCCCGTGTCCTGCAATCGATCGGTGGTGCGATGCAGGGCCCAGCCGGCCTGGCCCTGCTCCTCCCCGCCTTCCCCATCGAGCGACGCGGCATGGCGGTGGGCACTTGGGGCGCGATGGGTGCACTCGCCGCCGCACTCGGACCGACGATCGGCGCCGTGTTGATCAACCTGTTCGGCTGGCGTTCGGTATTCCTGGTCAACGTCCCGGTCGCGCTGGTCGCCATCGCCCTCGGCGCCCGACATCTCACCGAATCACGTTCCGAGGACCTGCCCGATCGGGTGGACGCCATCAGCGTGCCGATGGCGTCGGTCGGTGTAGGCCTGCTCGTGCTGGCGATCGCCCAAACCGAGTCGTGGGGAGTCGTCAGCCTTCCGATCCTGGTCGCGCTGGTTGCCTCGGCCCTCCTGCTCACGCTCTTCGTCCGCCGAAGTCAGCGGCACCCCGCGCCGCTCTTCGACCTCGACCTCATGCGACGCCGCTCCTACTCGGTGGGCTTGCTCGGCACGGTCTTCTTCTCGGCGGCCTTCTTCGGCTGGTTCGTCGTGCTGCCGAGCTTCCTCATCGATTCCTGGGAGTGGTCGATTCTTCAGGCCGGACTCGCGCTGGTGCCGGGGCCGGCGTTGGCCGCATTCGTGTCGCCGGCAGTTGGGCGTCTGGCGGACCGCCACGGGGTCGGTGTTGTGTTGACGATCGGTGGCATCTCCGGCGTGATCGGCCTGGCCTGGCACCTCGTGTTCACCGGCGAAGAGCCCGCCCTGCTGATGGGGATTCTGATCCCCGAGTTGTTCGTCGGTGTCTCCGCCGGCTGCTCGTTTGCGATGCTGGTCGCGGCCGCCATGCGCGACATCCCACCCCAACGGTTTGGCATGGCGGGCGCCGGACGCACGACCGTGTTCCAACTTGCGGTCGCCATCGGCATCGCGATCGGCGCCGCAGTCGTGGGCGATCCCGAATCGATCGGCGACGCACTCTCGCGCTACCGGCTGAACTGGGTGATCGCGCTGATCTTCTTCGCGGCCCAGGCCGTCGTGTTCGCCGTGGCCTATCCGTCGGAAGAGAGCCGAGAGCCCGCGGAACGCGCCTCGGCCTGAACCGCGTCACGATCGACAGTTGTGACCTCGCCCTGCTCCACCACCCGTCGACCGGCCACCCACACGTCGGTGACCTGACGGGCATTGCCCGCCCACACGAGATGGCCCAACAGCTCGTCGGGCTGGCCGGGTACCAACGCCGGCTGATCGAGATCGATCCGCACGATGTCCGCCCAAGCCCCCGGCCGTAACTCGCCCACGTCGTCGATACCGAGTGCTCGAGCGCCGCCCGAGGTCGCGAGGTCGAAGACCTGACCGGCACTCACCGCGGTCGGATCGTGCGCGACACCTCGGGCGAGCAGACCGGCCAGGCGCATCTCCTCCCACATGTCGAGATCGTCGTTCGACGCCGCCCCATCGGTCCCGATCGCCACGCCGACCCCGGCGTCGAGCAAGGCACCGACCTGGGCGATGCCCGACCCGAGTTTGAGGTTCGAAGTAGGGCAATGGACCACGGTCGCGCCAGCTGTACCGAGCACAACCATGTCTTCGTCGGACAGCCACACACCATGGGCGGCGACTACCCGGCGATCGAACGCGCCTGCCCGCTGCAGTAGCGCGGTCGCTGAAACGCCGTGCTCGTCGAGCACCTGGTGCCGTTCGAATTCGGTCTCCTCGAGGTGGATGTGGATCGGTGCATCGAGATCAGCGGCCAGTGCCGCGACGTCGGCGAGTCGGTCGGGCCCGAGATCCCAGACGGAGTGCGGGCCGATACCGACACCCAAACCCTTTGCCGGATCGTGGCGGCGCTCGTGGAAGTCGGCCACTGCGTCGAGTCGCGCACGGAACGTGTCATCGTCGGGCGCTATCGCGGAGATGACCCCGGCCATGACATGGGCACGCGCACCGGTCACCTCGACCGCGTCGGCGACCGCGTCTTCGAACAGGTACATCTCCACGCTGGTCGTGATGCCGGCCCGCAGCATCTCGATCGATGCGAGTGTCATACCGAGTCGCACATCGCCGGGAGTCATCCGGCCCTCACGCGGCCAGACGGCATCGGTGAGCCATTGCTGAAGCGGTAGGCCGTCGCCCGCCGAGCGGACGAGCGTCATCGGTCCGTGGGCGTGGCCGTTGACCAGGCCCGGCATGAGGAGGCCACCGACTCGCTCGACGCGTTGGGGCGCATCGCCGGCTTCGCTGAGCGACGCCACACCGGCGATCCGACCATCGGGATCGATGTCGACGACGCCGCCGATCAGGACCTCAGGACCGCCGGCGCCGGGTACGACAACCGCGTCGGCGACCAGGCGAAGATGCACCGCAGGTGCTCCGGACTCACTCACGCCAGGTTCTCCGATCCGGGGAGCTGGCCGATGACGGCGTCGATGATCCGTTCGAGCGGTTCGCGGGTACCCGCGAGCACATCCATGATCTCCGGCACGCTCAGCTCGCGTTCGGCCAAGCCGGCTGCTCGATTGGAGATCACGCCGATCGAGGCATAGGGCACCGCCAGCTCGGCAGCCAGAACGACCTCTGGGCAGCCGGTCATGCCCACGAGATCCCCGCCGAGTCGCCGCATCATCTCGATTTCGGCGCGGGTCTCGAACCGGGGTCCATTCGTCGTGCAATAGGTGCCCCCGACGATCAGCGGGGCACCGACCGATCGAGCGGCCGACTCGATGAGCGCTCGCAGCGCGGGGTCGTAGGGCTCGCTGACGTCGGTATGTCGCAGGTTCCCAGGCTCGTCGAAGAAGGTTGCCTGGCGCCCGCTCGTGAAGTCGATGAAGTCATCGATGACCACGAAGGTCCCCGGCTCGAGACCCGGTGCAATTCCGCCGCTCACTGCGGTCGCCACGATGCCGCTTGCGCCGGCCTCGTGGATCGCCCAGATGTTCGCCCGGTAGTTGATGGCGTGTGGAGCGATGCCGTGATCTGGTCCGTGTCTCGGAACGAACACCACTGACGGGCCACCCTGCCAGCGCCCGCTCGTCAACGCCGCTTGGCCGTAGGGCGTCTCGACAATGTCGGTCGTCGGCTCGTGTAATCCGTCGAGCGAGGTGAAGCCACTTCCGGTGATGATCGCCAGCACGATTTCAGCCCTTCCGACGCGATCGACGGATCGGCCGCGCGTGTTTGATCGTCACCGACAACAGATACCAGCCAGCGAGAATCGTTCCTTTGATCGTGCCGCTGACCTTCGATTGACCCGAGCCGCGCTGCTGCCAGGTCACCGGGACCTCGACGATGGTCGCGCCATGCCGAGCGGCCTTGACCGTCATCTCGGTCGGCCAGCCGAAGGTCATCTCGCGCATCTCGAGCCGCTCCAGCAGTTCCGCTCGGATCGCACGGTACGGCCCGAGATCGGTGACCTCGATCGCGTAGAGGAACCGCATGATCGCCGCGGTCAACCAGTTGCCGAACCGCTGATGCACACCCATCGCGCCGGCATCGATCGTGCCGAGCACCCTCGACCCGAGCACCAGATCTGCCCCCGAGGCCATCGGCTCGAGCAGGCGATCGAGCTCGTCGGCCCGAGAGCTGCGATCGCCGTCGATGTAGACGACGATGTCGGCGCCGCGCCGAATCGCTTCGGCGGACCCGGTAGCGCACGCCTGGCCGTATCCGCGCATTGGTTCATCGACCACGATCGCACCAGCCGCCGCCGCGACCGCAGCCGTGTCGTCGGACGAACCGTTGTCGACCACGACGACCGTCGATACGCCCTCGCCGAGGATGTCGCCGACCACGTGGGCGATGTTGCCGGCCTCATCGAGCGCCGGGATCACCACGGCGACCGAATCTCTGCCATCGGCCGATGTCCAGGGCCCCATCAGATCGATGCCAGGAAGTCGGCGATGGGTGCGGCAAGGTTGGGCGACCGCTGGAGCCGCGCAAGATCGTCGGGCTCGTCGACG
Organism: Actinomycetota bacterium; assembly: GCA_039028435.1. Classification (GTDB taxonomy): domain Bacteria; phylum Actinomycetota; class Acidimicrobiia; order Acidimicrobiales; family UBA10347; genus UBA10347. The sequence goes on from JBCCIC010000004.1 coordinate 211,648, forward strand.
TCGTACCACGCCGGTGCCAGCGCCACCCGAGCGCCGATGCGCTCACAGACGGCGAGCGAGTCCTCGAGGACGGTCGGGGTGGACATGGTGACCTCGCACACCACCGGTGACCAGCGGCGCTTCCATCCGATCAGGTAGTAGCCACCGTCATCGGTCGGCCCGAAGACGACGTCGGTGTCGGGATCGTCCAACAGCGCGAACGCCTCGGTCAGGTGCCCGCTCGGCAGGTCCGGGCTGTCGCTACCGATCGCCACCGCCTGGCCGAACCCGTCGTCGAGACATTGGCCGAGCACTGCGTCGAGGCGCGGCCCGAGCGAGACGCCGACCTGCAGGACCCGGCTCGTGCCCGGCGCCAGCTCCGCGAAGTAGCCGGCGGAATCGGGGCGGTCGATCGCGATCACCGGCGTGCAATCGGTGCGAGCGTGTGATGCAGCGATGGTCTGGTGCAGAAAGAGTTCGTACAACGCCGCGGCCTGGTCGAGGTCCATGTGAGGCGCGAGTCGTGTCTTGGTCGAGCCAGCCTGAGGCCGCTTGGCCATGATGACGAGGGCGCGGCTTTCCGCAGTGACGCTCAGCCGTTCACTCACGGTGCGCCGCTGCCGGCGGCGACGAGGGATGCGCGTTCGGCCCGAACGGTTTCGTCACGCCGAGCACGATGACGTCGCACCGACAAGGTGTGGGCGATGGTGCTGCACGACACACCGAACAGACCGAGGGCGAACAGGACGGCGTAGACGAACACGCCCCAGTTGCCGCTGCCCGCCGCCAGCCACGCGGAGAACAACGCATAGAAGCCAAGCGCAAGTTCGACGAGAACGATTCGGTCGGGAGCCAGCTGATACCGCTTGACGGCCCACGCAGACCGCCCGCCGCTCGAGCCGGTCTCGTCGGGGTCGTCGACCCCGAACTTGGCGGTGCGTTCGAACGACGGATTCGGACGAGTTCGAATCTGGAGCGCCGCTCGAGCCGTGTTCACCATCAAGCCGGCACCGAACGCGGTGACTGCGACGATGGGGCCGAAATCACGCCACCAGCTGCGTCCACCCTGACGACTTCCGGTGATGAAGAAGATCGTCGGGGCCAGCGACGCCGCGGCGAAGGCATAACCAAGACCAAAAGCGGTACTCAGTCCAGGGTGCGATCGACTCGCCAACACCACGAGCGGGTAGATGAGCAGCACGAGCAGCAGCAACAACTGGATCACATAGGCCCCGAGATGGAACGTGGCCTGGACCCGAGTCATCAGCGGCGCACCGCTTCGCCAGACCGACGGCAACAGTCGCATCAAGCATTCGAGCGACCCCCGCGCCCATCGGTGCTGCTGACGCCGGAAGCCGGTCAGTTGCACCGGGACTTCGGCGGGTACGACCAAGTCTTCGACGTAGCGCGCCCGCCAGCCGCGCAGGTGGGCCCGATAGGAGAGGTCGAGGTCCTCGGTCAGGGTATCGGCCTTCCAGCCGCCGGCGTCCGCGATGGCGTCGGTGCGCCAGACCCCGGCCGTGCCGTTGAAGTTGAACCAGTACCCGGCGAGACCGCGCCCGGCTTGCTCGACCAGGAAGTGTCCGTCGATCGCCAGCGACTGCAGCCGAGTAAGCCAGGAATAGTCTCGGTTCACGTGCCCCCAACGGGCTTGGACGAAGGCCACGTTCGGCTGATCGAAGTGTGGGAGCGCTCGACGCAGGAAGCAGGGTTGGGGCACAAAGTCTGCGTCGAAGATCGCCACGAACTCGCCCCGGGCAGTGTGCATGCCTTCGGCGAGCGCGCCGGCCTTGTACCCGGTTCTGCGCGAACGCTGGATGTGCTCGATCGACACACCTTGCCGTTGCGCCTCGGCCACCGCTTCGGCCACGATCAGCGATGTCTCGTCAGTCGAGTCGTCGAGTACCTGGATCTCGAAGCGGTCCATCGGATAGTCGAACCCGCATGCGGCTTCGATGATCCGACGACTGACATAGAGCTCGTTGAAGATCGGCAACTGCACCGTGACGAAGGGCAGGTCCGCATCGGCCAGCGGCGCCGGTCCGGTCGGCGGCTTCGGGCCCCGACGCCAAACCCGGATCGACATCGCGATGAGGTTGATCCCGAAGAAGAAGAGCAACGCGCACGCGAAGATGTACACCAGCGCCACGGGGATCAGGAGCAGGTCAGGGAGCACGTACGGTCAGGCCTTCGTCGTTCGGTGGGCAGATCAGCGTCGGTTCGGCTACCAGATCAGGGTCGCAGGCGATTCGCCCTGGTTTTCGGCAATAACCTGGTCGACGCCGAGGAATCGCCCGCCCCAGTTCAAGAACACGGTCACCGCAGCGGCGGTGAGCAGCACGTAGGTCCAGATCCACTCCTCGCCGCCGGCATAGACCAGGAACAGCGAGGCGAAGAAGCCGATGGCGGCCAACGACGCTGCACGGGTGAACAAGCCGAGCAACAGTCCTACGGCGATGAACAGCTCGAACAGCGTCAACAGCCAGCCGAAGAATTCGGGCGCGGCGAGCAGTGTGTTGTCAATGATCGACTCGACGAAGCCGAGCGACGAGCCATTGCCGCCCTCCTCGGCCGGTGTGAACGCCCAGTTGAAGAAGCCAGGGAAGTTGTCGCCGTCGTAGAAGTCCTTGCCCACGTTGTCGAACCACGTGAACAGGGTCGTCAAACCGAGAGCAATTCGCAGGATCGTTGTGCCAAGCGAGCCGCGGGGCTCGGTCTGGAGTGCGGATATGGCGTTCGTCATGGGTTCTCCTAGGACGTCGAGGATTGGGCGAGCGGCCGGTTGCCGCCGGGCAACAGTGCTCGTGCCGACCACAGGCCGTCGGCGTTGGATACGAGGATTGTCCCATGCCACATGGCCATCAGGACATACGCCCAGGGCCACTCGCCGGGAACGTCGAGCAATCCGACCAGCAAGTTGAGCGACATCAGCAGGCCGAGCAGTGCGGCGGGACGGGTGGCAATGCCGAGCAGCAGTGCCAGGCCGACGACGAGTTCGGCAAGGAAGACAAGCCAGGCGAAAAGGGTGAAGTTCGGCAAGACGACGGAGTCGATGATGTCGCCGTAGACCCCGAAGGCTGCGTGTTCGACCTCGAGCTCCAACCACTGACGAAGGCTGGTCTCGCCATCGGACTCGAAGTCGGGCGGAAGCTTCCAGCGCAGCGAACCCAACCAGAGCACGCCCAGCAGGATCCGGGCCAAGGCGATCGGCCACGTCGGCGATGCGGCCGATGCCGTGCCAGAGGTATCGCGAGACAGCCCAGCGGCGCGGTCGTTCAACCAGTCGACGAATCGATCGATGGGGCGGCCGATCACGGTGCGACCTCGGCGGCCGTCGCCGTGCGCCCGAGGAACCGGGCGACCTCGTCGTCGGCCGGCTGGGCGAAGACGTCGTGAGGGGTGCCGACCTGACGCACCTGTCCGTCAAGCATGACGACAAGGTCGTCGGCGATGACCATCGCTTCGTCTCGATCGTGGGTGACGAACACCGACGTGATCGCGCGATCTCGCTGCACCGAACAGATCGTTTGCTGGAGCTCTTCGCGCAGCTGCGGGTCGAGGGAGCTGAGTGGCTCGTCGAGCAGCAGCACACGTGGTTCGACGACGATCGCGCGAGCCAGGGCGACGCGTTGGCGTTGACCGCCCGAGAGCTCGTCGGGCCACCGCGTGTCGAACCCTTCGAGCTGCACCGAGGCCAGTGCGGCCGCGACTCGCTCGGTTCGCTCCGTCGCCGGGACGTTCCGCACCTTGAGTCCGTACTCGACGTTCTCGGCGACGGTTCGGAACGGGAACAGAGCGTGTGACTGGAAGACCATCGCGGTGTCGCGGGCTTCAGGTCGAACACCGGACATGTCCCGACCGTCGAAACGGACACTGCCGGCGTCGAGTTCCGAGAGCCCAGCGATCATCCGAAGCACCGTCGTCTTGCCACAACCCGACGGGCCGAGCAAGACGAGCCGTCGAGCGCGCTCGACCACCAACGACACCTCGATGCGCGCATCGGGGTAGGTCGTGGTGGCACGTTCGAGCTCGACGGTCGTCACGGGATCAGCCCCAGATCTCCATCGAGCCGCCGAGAGGCAGATCGATGATCCGGGTATCGGCGTCGATGAACGACCTGTCGTAGATCTCCTGGTACTCGCCGCTCTTCCAGACTTCCTGCAGCGCCAGGTTCACCCGGTCGCGCCATTCGCTGTCGTTCTCCGGCACGCCGACACCGAATTGCACCGGGTTGTGTCCTCCGGGAAGCAGGGTGAGTTCCGGGTCACCGGCCGCCAGTGCGAGCAACGTGATGTTGTCCTCGCTGTATCCCTCGACGGCACCAGCGCGGAGCGCCTCCATCGCGGCGAGCTTGTCGTCGAACTCGACGATCTCGCCGGCGGAGCTGCCTGCGTCTTCGGCGTAGGAGATCCACGAGTCGATCACCGAGCTGCCGGCGTTGGCCGCCACGGTCTCGCCGAACAACTCGTCGATCGAGGTGTAGGTGCCGGTCCGCACCAGGAACGACTGGTTGTCCCAGAAGTACGTGATGCTGAAGTCGATCGCTTCGTCGCGGGAGCGGGTGTGGTTCATCGAGGCGACCGACATGTCGACCTGATCGCTCTCGATGAAGCTGATGCGGGTCGTGCCGTCGACCGGGACGAGCTCGACATCGAGGCCGAGTTCCTCGCCGAGCGCCTCGGCGAGTTCGAGGTCGAAGCCGACCCACGCTCCATCGTCGTTGACGAAGCTCATCGGTGGGTTGTCGTTGCGAACTCCGATGCGGACGACGCCCGCCTCGTCGACTTGATCGGAGACCGATTCGCTACTCGATCCGCCGTCGGAGCCGCAGGCTGCGGCGAACAACGCAAGGACCAGCGCGAGTAGGGACAGACGTTTCACGGGAAACTCCTTTGGGGGGAAAGAGAGCAGAGAAAAGGTGGAGGCGTCGGGCAGAGCACGGATCGGGGCGACGACTCAGACGTCGGAACCGGGACCGGAACCCGATGGATGGGCGGGTTCTTCCCGGGTTGCCGCAATCGGCGGGGAATGGAGGTCCTCACTCACGGTGGGGATACTGGCGTTTCGGCGCTGTCAAAGGCTGTCTCGAACTTCGAGCAGCGGGATGTCGATGCGCTGGAGCTGGTTGAGCGGTTCGAACGGCACCACACCATCGAGGTCGACCGCGGCATCAGCCCACGCCTCGAGCCAGCCGCGCTCGATCCCGTCGACATCGTCGACAATGCGAATCGAGTCGACGCCGTAGGTGTCTTTGAGCTGCTTGACCTCGGCGGCCACACTCTCGGGTGAGCGTTGGCGAAAGCCGTCGCCATGGACGGCGTCGCGACACCAATCGCAGCCGTACGGACAGCCCCGGGTCGTGGCGATGGTGATCGATGAGTAGCCGTTGGTCTGCTCCCACTGGTGCAGGTAGCGGTCCATGTCGATCAGGTCGCGAGCGGGCAGTGGTAGCTCGTCGAGGTTCTCGATCGGAGGTCGTGGTTGGTTGACGTGGACCCGACCGTTGCGGCGAAATGCGATGCCCGGCACATCGTCGAGCACCTCCGCGGTCAACGCGCCGGCGTCGACGAGATCGAGGAGGTGAGCGATCGTCTGCTCACCTTCGTGGTGGACCACGAGGTCGACGAACTCCGATACGAGATAGGCCTCGGGGTTCATCGTCGGGTCGGGGCCGCCGAGGATCACGACCGCACCGGTGGCCGCGGCGATCTCGGCGAAACGCAGGGCGAGTTCGCGGTTGGTGACGACGGCCGAAATGCCGACGACGGCGGGTGCCAGATCCGCCAGGCGCCCACAGAAAGCCGATTCATCCGCGTCGAACGTGGCGTCGTGGACCGCGACCTCGTGGCCCTGTTCGCGCACGTAGCCGGCGAGATACAGCAGACCCAGCGGAAAATACGGGCTCGACGCGCCCTGTTCGTCGGGGCTCTGCGCCAGGATCAGGGGATGCGCGAAGGCGACTCGCACCATGTGGTCGACGGTACTCGGACCCTGGGAGGCGCGCCGGTTCAGCAGGGCTCTTGTTTCGCACATGTTCAGCGGGACGGTGTTCGACGGGACCGGGCGCGTCGGAACACGTCGAAGTCGGCGGTCTTCGTCACGGTCTTGGCGGCATTCGCAGTGCTCGTCACCGCCTGCGCAGCCGATCCGGAACCGGTCGAGATCGCGACATCGCCGATGGTCGACTCGGAGTACTTCGATCGGGTGCACGGCTCATGGATTGTCACGATGGTCGCGAACCATTCCGGCCTGCCGATCGAGGGCGTGTGGCTCGACGAGCCGGGTCCGGGCGATGCAATCGATCTCGTGCTCTTGGACCAGTGGTCGACCGATGACGACACCCACGTGGAGTGGCTCGATCTGCACATCCTCGAGACCTACGGCCTGTCACCGACCTACGAACAGATCCGGGACGAGTGGGTCGACCACCTGAACGGCGACATCTGGGTCGCCACCCGGGCGGCTCGCGACCTGATGGACGACGGCGTGCTCCCCCCGCAGACCGGGCGTCCCCCCGGCAACCCGGAGGGTGCATGGGCGATGGATGCCCAGCTCGAGACCGAGCTGTTCGGCCTGCTGAATCCCGGCCGCCCGGCGCATGCTCGCGAGCAGGCGCGGTTCTTTGCCCAGGTCACCAGCGTCGGGCCGGCGGTGGATGCAAGTGCGTTCTATGCCCATCTCTACGCGATGGCATTTCACGAGTCGGATCCCGCCGTACTGATCGCGCACGCTCGCGAAGCCGAGGTCGACGGCTCGATCGTGGCACCGATCGTCGATGACGTCGTCGGTTGGCATCGCGACCACCCCGACGACTGGCGGGCAACACGCGCCCGCATCCGCGATCGTTACGACGTCGACCCCGAGTTCTGGGGAAGCCGCGTGAACTTCGCCACGACGGTCATGGCGCTGCTCTACGGCAATGGCGACCTGCGGACCACGCTCGACATCGCCGGCTTGGCCGGGTGGGACGCCGACAACAACATGACCACCGCTGCGGGTTTGATCGCCATCACGATCGGGGCGGATGCCCTACCCGAACCCTTCCGCTCGGCGACCGACGTGTACTTCAACGAGGACCTGTCGGGGGATCTCCCCCAGTTCGACTCGGTGCGTTCGATCGCTGCCCGGACCGTCGCACTCGGCCTCGCCGGCGCCGAGTCCTGAACCCGCGGTCGCAGGCGCAGTCGCAGCGCGGTCGTGGCGATCAGAAACGGATCAGCTGGCTGGCCCGGTGGCCGACCCACACGCCGGTGGCGATCGCGATCGTCGTCACGATGCTGCCGATCGACAACAGCGGCACGCCGACCATTGAGTGACCGAGGTTGCAGCCCCCGGCGATCCCTGCGCCGACGCCCATAACCAAACCGCCGGCGCCCAACTGGATATAACGAAACGCGGTCTCGTCACGGACCCAGAGCCGGTTGCCGACGACGGCCGCGGCCAACGCGCCGGGGACGACACTGATCAGGGCGACGGGAATCCACATCGGCGTGTCGGTGCCATCCACGATGCGTCCCCACAGCTGGCTCGGCACGCTCGACGTGCCGTAGGCGTAGTCGAAGCCGTGCCACCGGACGAGCAACCACGCCAGGATGATCACCCCGCCGGTTGCGACGCCGAGGGGAATGCCGTCGAGCGGTGGCGGGCGGTCATCGCCGACCACCGGACCGGTGTGCACCGCGTCGTCTCGCATCACCCAGGCCGCTATGGCAAGTGCCGCGACGATCACCAGGACCACGCCGAACGCCCCGAACACCGACGTCATCGTGGCGACGTCTACCGAGCCATCGTCGGCGCTCGTCGTCACGACCCGCTCGGTGAGTGAGGTACGAAGTCCGCTCAACCCGCCGCGCCACACGAGCAGGTCCCCGATGGCCCACGCCACGATGGCGACGATCATTCCGAGCATGCCGGAACCGAGTTTGTAGAACATCCCGGACACACACGTCTGGGCGATCACCATGCCGATCCCGAAGATCAGACCACCGATGATCGCCGCCCAGGGGGTGAACGGCGGGATGAACGGATCGAGCAGGTCGGTTGCCAGGAAGATCTGGACAACCGGTGTCGCGACGAGCAGCAGCGTTGCGTAGGCCCGAAGCAGCGAGGTGTGTGGCGGGTCCTGGAAGAGCCGCCGCCAGGTCGAGTGAAAGCAGAAGTCGCCGCGTGACAAGACGAAACCCAACGCCCCGCCGGCAACCACCGCCAACACGATCGTCATGGCACCTACCCCTTGTCCCCGTGAGTGTCCGTATGGAGGTCGTCCACCTGGACCCGCAACTGCCGCGACCTCGACACGACGATCGAAATGGCGAGCAGCCCCAACGTCGGGAACCATTCGAGCCAGCGAACCCACTCGCGCTCCGCGAACGCTTCCGGATTCTCATACGTCAGATAGCTGAAGATCAAGAGACAACTCATGACAATCCATGGAGCGACCTGCACCCAGCGCCATGGCTGCTCGTCGTCGCTGGGTGCGAGGAACGGGGCCAGGGCGAGCAGCAGGAGCACATACCAGGGATGCAGTACCGGGGTGAAGACGACATAGATCATCAGAGGAATCGACATCCACCGCAGGATGGATCTCGGCACGTCTGCGGACCGCGAGCGGATGAACACGACGAGCATCGCCACACCCACCAGGCCGAAGATGATCAGCTGGGTGAGCATCACGGGCTCGTTCCAGCCGCGATCGTCCAGGCCACGCCCACCGATCCAGCCCTCCAGCCATTGGTAGATCGCGCTGTTGAAGCGGAAGGTCTCGGTGTAGGCACGGGCCGAACCGAACACCCCGGTGCCGTCGTCGCCCACACCAAGCCCGACCCAGGCGCCGGCGATTGCCACCGGAGCGATCGTCGTCACCGCATACGCGAGTCGCTGGGGCCACGTCCATCGCCAGAACAGCACCGGTAGGAAGAGCACGGCCAGCGGCCGCGTGAGTGTGGCGAGTGCCAACAACACCGGGCCCGATAGCGAGCGCCAGTCGGTAACACCCGGTGCCTGGCACCGATCGTTACATCGCAGGGTTGCGGCGACGCCGGCGAGGCCGAATCCCAGGATGAGCGCATCGAGGTGGGCGCCGTGGGCGACCTCGACGATCACCAACGGGTTGAGCCAGTACAGCAGCGATCGTTCGCGAGGCAGACCGGCGATGGCCAGCAGTCGCACGATCATCGCCATCGCTACCGAGTCGAACGCGATCATCACCAGCTGCATGACCCATGGTTCCGACGGCAACAGGAACGCGGCGACGCCGAAGATCCCATGCGCGACCGGCAGGTACGGCGAGGCCAGCGAGCGGTTGTTGGCGAGGTCTCGGGCCTCGATCGTGTAGGCCTCGCCCGCCGGATCGTCGATCGTGAAGGCGTAGGGACTCACGCCCTCGGTTACCAGGTGACCTTCCCAGAGATAGCGGTACACGTCGTCGCTGAGGGTCGGTTCGGTCGCGAGCAGCACGAGGCGCAGCACCAGCCCAAGCGCGACGAGAGCCGGCCATCCGATTCGGGCCGCAGCGCGCCGACCCCTCGACTGTTGGACGAGCATGACCAATCCGAAGCCGACGAACGCGACCACGAACCAACCGACCGTCCGCGGCACCACATCGTCGCGGAGCGTGCCGTTGGCGGCGTCGAGCCAGAGCAAGGCAATGAAGCCGAGGACAAGGACGGCGATGCCGGTGGCCTCGGCCAGGCGAGCCGGCGTCACGCGATCACGCATGGGCCCCGACCACCTGGGGTCCGCGACCGTGCCGGTTCTCCGCGAGCCGTCCCACGGCGAAGGCGACGATCCAGTAGAGGAAACCGACGAGCAGATAGGTCGCCACCCAATACGGCGTGTTGCCCACATCGCCACCGAGCGCGATGCGCGCGTTGGTCGTGAGGTCGGAAACGCCCAGGACGACCACGACCGAGCTGTCCTTGAAGACCGTGACCGCCTGGGTCACGAGCGCTGGGCGCATCGTCCGCAGCGCATAGGGCAGGGTGACGGTCCGTGCTGCGGTGATGGGCCCGGCACCGAGCAACCGGGCGTCGTCGACGAGCTGGCGAGGGACCGCACCGATGCCGGCGGTCATCACGTCGGACAGGTAGGCCCCCGCATAGAGCGACAGGGTCACGGCCGCAGACCAGAACGCACTGAGTTCGATGCCAAACCACGCACCCGTTCCAAGGAACTGGAAGAGCAGCACGAGCAGCACCAGCAGTGGCACCCCACGAATGGCCCACACCACGCGGTCGGCCACGAACCGAACGGCCCGACGGCGAGCGTGGCGAGCCAGCGCGAGCGCGGAGCCGAAGATAAAGCCGACGGCGATCGCGCCGCTACTCAGCAACAAGCTGAGCAGCAGCCCGCCCGGGCGCCGATCGGGAAAGCCCCACAGCAGGTTCGGTAGCTGTTCCCAGAGGAACTCGATTTGGTCAGACATCGACCATCCGATCGATGGGGCGACCTCGCCACAGCGCCCGCTCAATCCGGCGCAGCCCGAACTCGAGCACGGTGGCCAGGGCGAGGTAGAGGACCGCGGCGAACACGAGCAACTCGGTGGCTCGGAACGTCTCGGTGATGGCCGCCTGGATCTCCTGGTATGCGTCGGGCACCGCGACGAAGGACACCAGCGCGGTGTTCTTCAGGTTATGGACCAGGCGGTTGATGATCCCGGGAAAGCCGATGCGAAGCCCGTCGGGAATCGTGACGGTGAAATACGCGGTGCGAGCACTGGCGCCGAGCGAACGAGCGGCATCGATCCGGGCGGCCGGAACGGCGTCGAGGCCCGGCCGGATCACCTCCGCGAGATGAGCCCCGGTGTTCAAGGTGAGGGCGACCGCCGCCGCAAGCGCGTAGTACGGCAGGGTCAGCGTGGTGATGGCGCCCAGCAGATCGACGAGCGGATTGTCGAAGAAGAGTGTGCCTCGTAGGCCAGCCGGGAACAGGTTCGGCACGGCGAAGGCGAAGAAGATGATGAGGATCAGCGCCGGGACGTTGCGGAAGATCTCGACGAACGCCGTGGCGATCGGGCGCAACCAATTGCGCCGACTCCGTCGGGCAATCGCTGCGGTCAGACCGACGAGGAACGATGAGATCGACGTGACGATGGTCAGCACGATGGTGACCGCCACGCCGCGCGCCATCTCACCCGCGATGTCGGCGGTCAACCAGTCCAACACGACCTTCGACTCGACCTTCAGCTGGGCCGACGGGCCAGGAGCGTGGTGAGGGTGGGCGGCGGCTCGGCAAGTCCGGTCGGACGCTCGTGCTCGATCTCGAGTCCCGCGCTCCCCACGAGGTCGCGTCGCTCTTGGGTGTCGTAGAGCCGCACGGCCAACTCGTATGTGGCCCCGCCGTCGATGGCGAACTGCTCATGCAGGACGCTCGTGGCCGAATCAAACTGACGGGTGACCCGGGTCGACCCCAACGTCTCGTCGGTGATCAAGGCGGCGAGCGCCCGGTCACGATCGGGCATCTCGATGAGCATCGGCGAGCCGGGTCGCAGGAGTTGGGTGGCCGCGCGTAGCAATGCGTCATCGCAGCCCGCGCCCCCCGGATCGTTCGCATCGATGCTGCGCTGCCCGAGCGTCGTGAACAGGCACAACGCGAGATCGACTGCGCCCGAGTGCTCCGCGACGAGGTCCTCGGCCCGTCCGACTCGGGCCACCACCTGCAGGTCTGCAGCGGCTGCTCGCTCGTTTGTCGCCGCGACCATCGCCGACGAAGGATCGACCGCAGTCACGATCGCGCCGCGTCGAGCGGCCTCGACAACGTGGCGCCCGAATCCACAGCCGATGTCCGCGATGTGCAGCCGGTCGACCGGACCCACCAACGACTCGATGACATCAAACTCCGCGGCGGTCCGCTTTTCGGTCAACAGCGGATGCCCGAGGTACGGCGATCCAGGACCGAAGAAGGACACTCCCATCGGCGCCAACGATATGTCGGGCGGCGACACCTGGGTGGCGCGCCCGCTGATGGCACGCCGGGCCGGTTGTGCCAGGCTCGGTCGATGACCACCGACACGTCCTCCCCTTTGCGATTCGATGGCGAGACGGCACTCGTGACCGGCGCCGGCCACGGGCTCGGGCGCGCCCACGCACTCCTGCTGGCCGAGCGAGGCGCGCGGGTATTGGTCAACGACCTCGGCTCACCGACGATGGGCGGACAAGACCACGATCCGGACCCGGCCGAAGCGGTCGCCGCCGAAATCCGAGCACTGGGTGGCGAGGCCGACGCAAACAGCGACACCGTGGCCACCCGCGAGGGCGGCGAGGCGATGGTGCAGCAGGCCCTCGACACGTGGGGTCGGCTCGACATCGTCATCAACAATGCCGGGATCATCCGCAACCGGACGTTCCTCAACATCGGCGAGTACGAGTTCGAGCCGGTACTCGACGTGCACGTCAAGGGCGCGTTCTTCGTCACCAAGCCCGCCTGGGCCCACATGCGCGAACGCAGCTACGGACGCATCGTCAACACGTCGTCGGGATCCGGCCTCTTCGGCTCGTTCGGCCAATCGGCCTACGCCGCGGCCAAGGCCGCGATTCTCGGACTGACCCGAACCCTGGCGCTCGAAGGGCGCAAGTACGGCATCCTGGTCAACGCCATCGCTCCGGGAGCGCTGACCAGGATGACCGGCGACGTGATGGGAGACGACAGCGCGGTCGCCGACGACCTCGGGTTGCGCGGCGCCGACCTCGAAGCCCAGATGGGCCCGCATCAGGTTGCGCCGGTCGCCGTCTATCTGGCGCATCGCTCGTGCGAGCTGAGCGGCGAGACGCTCTCGGCCGCCGGCGGTCGAGTCGGCCGGATCTTCGTCGCCGCGACTCAGGGCATCCACGCCGACGACCTCACACCGGAACTGATTGCCGAGCACCTCGGAAGCGTGCGCGACGAAGCGGACTACATCGTCCCCGACAGCGTCGACGAGGAGCTGCAGTTGGTCTGCGACCAGCTCGCCTGAGCGACGGCGATCCTCGGACGTTTGACCGGGCTCTGCAATCGGACCGATAGTGGAAGCGGCGGCGCAGGGGGCGCGGCCATCACGAGGACATGGGGGACGCCATGGAACTGACCGACGCGATGCGCTCACAGAACGCCTGCCGCTACTACAAGCCGGACCCCGTACCGCTCGAGGTATTCCACCGTGCGATGGACTCCGCCCGCTTCGCCCCACAGGGCGGCAACCGCCAGCCGGTGCGGTTCCTGATCGTCACCGATCCGGACAAGAAGGAGCAGCTCGGCGAGTGGTACCGCGCGCCGTGGAAGGCCTACATGGAGTCGGCGGCCGCCGAGGCCGGCGCGATGGAATCGACCAGCGGGGACGTCAAGGCGACGAACCTCACCATGTCGAACCCGCAGAAGGCACTGGCCGATGCCGACTACTTCGCCGACCACTTCGGTGAACTACCGGCGGTGATCATCGCCCTCGCCGAACTCGAGCAAACGCATCCGACCGACACCGACCTCGGCCGACTGAGCGTGGTCGGCGGTGCCTCGATCTACACGATGGTCCAGAACCTCTGCCTGTCGCTGCGCAACGAAGGTGTGGCCACCACGCTGACGACCCTGCTGTGCCTCTTCGAGCCGCAGGTCAAGGAGCTACTCGGCATTCCTGAGCACCTGGCGACCACGTGCCACATCGCCGCCGGCTATCCGGAGAAGCCGTTCCCGACCAAGCTGCTGCGCCACCCGGTCGAGAACCTGGCGTTCGTCGACAGCATGGACAATCCACTGACGATCTGAGCCGCTCAGCCGAAGAACGCGGCGATCGCCCGATCGAACGCACGCCGTCCGGGATCGAGCGCGCCCTGCTGCCATTCGAGGTCGGTTGGTGCGCTGCATCGCCGGTGATGCCGGCGAACCGCCTCGTGGTCGGGATCGCCCGGCGTGCCGTGACGGTGCACCCAGTGTTCGGCCCTTTCGGCGACGATCATCGCGGTCTCCGAGCTCGAACGTGACCGACCTCGTGGTCGACGCCCCGATCAGGTCCTCGAGACCGATGCTGAGCTGGCCGCTCTTTGCGACCACCTGGCCGTCTGTGCCATCGCCGCCGATCTCGAGGGGGAAGCCGTCGAAGGTCTCGCGGAGCCAGCGGTCATCGTCGGTTCCAGCCGCAGCTCGCGACAGGATCGTCGCCGTGCCCCACTTGCCATGGCCGGTGTGCAGGTCGACGATGAACAGGTCGTCCACGTCGAGCAGCCGTTCCTGGGCGATCGACCGCAGGATGCGCGTGGACGCCTGCTCCTCGTGGCCTGCGAAGTACAGACCGTCGGGGTGGCTGTCCTGACCTGATGAGATGGCGCGCCGCATCCAGGGCAAGCCGTGTCGTTCACCCAGGGCGACGAGCTCGGCGACGAACGGGTCGCCTTCGGGCATGTGGTCGACGAGCGGGCACAGCAGGTCGTGGAGCTCGGCGTAGGCCGGGTTGTGTATGCGCCCGGGCGTTGCGTTCCAGTTGCGGTTGAGGTCGACGTTGCCCTCGTTCTGGCGACGCCACCACGCCATGCCCCACGGGTTGACCCCATGGATGAGCACCAGCGCTTCGTCGGACGCGGGTGTCGGTACACGGCTGAGGAGGTCCGTTTGGAGGGTCGAACCGGGGGGACCTTCGACACCGTGGACGCCGCTCATGATCACCATGGCTCGGCGCGGTCGCTCGGCGCCGACATGGGCGACGTCGATGGCAAGCGACTCGCCCGCTGGTCCGAGTGCTGCGAGCAGATGCGCAGTCGTGACGATGCCGGCATCGGCGGCAGCGTCGAGGAAGCGCGCCCGGCACTCGCCATAGGTCACCGGAAACGGCGCAATGTCTCTCATCCTCGATCGCTCATGGCCGGTCACTCACCGGTGGCGCGATTCGGGCCGTAGATGTCCTGCCAGTCGAGCTGGTCGTCCTTGGGCAGATGTTCGTTGAGGACGCCGAGCGCGTCGAGCAGCGCGCGGCACGCGTCATCGCCGATCGACTCCCAGTGGCGCCGATCGAGCTCGTCGGTCATCGCCTCGATCGCCTGGCGTCCGGCACGCCCAGCATCGGTCGCCCAGCCGGCGTCGTCGAGCCAGCCCCGACGCTGCAACCGCTCACGTGCCGCCGCGGCTTCATCGGCCGACCACCCGGCCTCCTCCTCGATCCAGGCGATCGGCGCCTCGTCCGCAGCGACCTGCGACACGACCGACTCGCACCCGTCGAGGTTCGCGGCGGCAAGGGCGATGAGATGGCTGCCGCTGCGGAGCTCGCGAAGAACCGTGCACCCGTGCCACAAGGCCAGGTGGTCGGGCTCAGGCCAGGGAAGCGCCCGCCATGCCGCACCGAGGGTGCGCCCCATCGCCGGAGCGGCGTCGACCGCCGCACGGACGATCGTCAGTGCCGCGCGCACCTCGGGCGCCTCGACGTGTTCGGCGAGCTCGCGGCGCAGCGCCTGGTCCATGCCTCGGTAGCGGGCCTGGAGAATTTCGGCCGGATCGGCGAACGTCCAGGCATCCGGGATGGCCCGATGCACCCGGTGTGGCGCGTAGTAGAAGAACAGTGACTCGACGGCCTCGGCCGGCACCACCCCGAGCGGCGCAGCACGGGTCGCGAAGTAGTTCATCCAGAAGCCCTTGAGCCCGGCAGCGGTCCCGGTCTCGCGCACCTCGGGCGCCCAGTAACAGAGCTGGTGGTAGCGCTCGACCGCCTCCCACATCGTTCGAGGGGTCAGGTCCTGCACCACGCCGCGACCGTAACCCAGTCGCCGACGGTGCTCGTAGAGCGGATGAGCCCGGAAGGGATATCGCCTGCGACCCGAGCGCCGCAAGGAAACTGTCGGCGCCGGCATCGACCACGAGCCATTCGACCCAGCCGGCTTCGGTCCTAGTTGGATGTAGTGTCAGTGTTACCGAGGGTATTGACGCTCTCAGATAGACATCAGGACCTAACATCAATCCCACTAGCCACATTAGACGCACGCTTGGAGCGCCGTGAGCACCACAACGGAAACCGCTAATCGCATCATCCAAACGGTCTTCGTGGCGGCGATCTTGTTGCTCGCCATTACGCTCGCTGCAGGTATTGGCGACGGCCAGACTCGAGCTCTGCTTGTGTCGGGTTGGGTTATGCTCGCGATCTCGTCAGTGGCCGGGATTGCGGCAATGCTGTCGCTCGCCGGTGCCGCGCACGATCTTGGTACCCAGTTCGAGAGGCGAGCCTCCGAGGTGTTGAGCTCCACGCAGATCCGCTTGACCTGGGGCACACAGGTCGGAGCATTCGTCGCCGCAGTCGCGACACTTAGTGTCGCTTCGCTATGAATGCCGCGGAGACGCTAGGACGACGCTACAGGTAGCAAAACGGGGGAATCGAATACTGGCAGCGCTCTTTGATTGCCGCCTCAAGCTCGACGGGCGTTGGCGACACGTTTCCAGAACGTCGAAGATCGCGAGCAACGGTGACAGCGAGCGCGTCAAGAGATTGCGCTAGTTCAGTTGCGCTCTGCTTCCCAGCACCTTCGAGGGGTCGATTCGTCCCTGCGTTGGTGAGATGTTCATGCGCTACTGCCACGAGCAGTTTGTTCAAGCGCTCCTGAGATGGCCGGCTCAATCGCAAGTACGGCTCCACACGGTCCGCGAAACCCTTTTGGAGCCGAACGGCTTCACTGCGAACCTTCTTGGACCGTGCGCCTGCCTTCATCGCCAATTGCATATCAGAACTCTCACTGAGCACACCGAGGCCGTGGTCAGTGAAGTTGGGCGCCTTGTAGAGGATCGGGGGGCCAGTCGTCACACAAAAACGTTAACACCAGTTGGCCAAGAACGCACCAACTCCAGATGTTTATGTGAAGTTCACGAAACCGAAGACAACGAAGACAACCACGCACCCGAAGAAGAGAAGGGTCTGCGCCAGGAGAATCCCGCGGAGCTGTGGTGACGCGAGGCTCGGGGACTCACCATCAGCCAAGGCGCCCGACACGGAGAACTGAAAGAAGAAGCCCAATAGTGCTGAGATACCGAGCCCGATCCACGCCGTTTCGACGAGCCACTCAGCGGCAATAGAACCGGCTTGCGGAACGAGATCGCGACGGAAGGTGAGCGTCAGTGTGATCAAAGCGACAGCCGTGGTCATCATCTGCCGTGCGGCGTCACGCATCACCCTGATCGAGTCTGATTCCTCACCTTGTGCGACGGTGCCTGAACTTGGAGGAGCAGGCTTATTCTCCAATAGGAGCAACAGCCCGATAGCGACCGTTATGAGGGCCACCCATGCTACGGCGATTGCTCCGCGCCAGTCCGCTATTGCGAGCCAGGAGACACCAAGGGCGAAGCAGGTCAATACGAACAACAGACCCGGAATTCTCACGCTTGGATCCTGTCAAACTCGACGGTGTTTTGAGTGAATCCGAGGGTTCCGAACCGGCCCCAACGCCCACCAGCTCGGGTCGGACCACTGCGTGTCCGGAAAGTGCCAGACATCGACGGCTCCTTGTGCCAGCGGTTCTGCTTGTCGCAGCGCTACCAAGGGATCCGCCAATTCCTTCGCAACGATCACGATTGATCGATCTCCGCTGAAACCCAGTGCACGCATGCGATTCAGATCTTCGACCGTGAGTCGAAGACGAAGCGCCACGAACCAGTGCCCGGCTGCACACTGAACGGCCAGATCTCCGGGCTCGATTTCCACCGCCTCGCGGATTGACGCTCCAACATTGCCCACTTGGAGCATTTGGACTGCATGCTTTAGAGCACGCCTCCGGCCTTGAACCTCGCTCGGGGTCATCAGTGCAAACCTGCGGACCCACTCAGCCGGGAATCGTCACGAGGCTGATGCCCATGTACGCCGCAGCTAGCTGCAGCTCGGCCGAGACGTTTGATTTGAGACGCAAGAGCGGCACCTCAAGCGCGGTGGCCCAGAACAGTGATGTCAACTCGAAGGCATTCAAATGACACTCAAGCAACTCACCGCTCTCCGGGTCGGTGCTTGTAGGTACGTTCTCTGCGAGCCAGTACCCGAATGCGGCGATTTCGAAGACGATCTCGCGCGCTGAAGCCGCTGGCTTGCTGTCATCCGGATCCGTGCCAGCATCTAGCAGGTACTGAGTCGGCAGGAGTTGGAACTGGCCGTTCCCGTGCCGCAGGTCTCGCATGTACCGATCCCTGTCAGGCGCCTCCATATCCGCAAGAACGCCGGAAAGTGCGCCGATGCGAGGAGTCTGCACGCTCAACCGAACAAGGAGCAAGTACGCAAGGGAGGTAGTAAACACCGGCTCCTCCTCGGCGATCACAGCAAATTCCGGCAGGTCTATTCCGGCAAGAAGCAAACAGAGAACTCCCTCATCGACGACGGCCGACATCTCTAGAAACGCTCAGTACGGTTAGAGCTGCTCATCTCGGCCTCTGCGATCTTCGCCACCTCCAAAGATTCTGCTCTCATCCCCAAGGCCACCCGACTCGACGAACTCGCGGAGCGTGCTCACTCTTTTGCGGCGTGCCGCAATCTCAGGCGGGATGGGCCGGGACAGCTGTCCAGCCGGCCGCTCGCTGCAGAATGCCTGACGGGACCTCAGGCAGACGTCGACGAACTCTGCCTGACCTAATCCCACGCGCCGGCGAGCTTCTTCGAACCATTCGAATAGATCAGGGCCAACTGCAACCTCGATCTTGTCTCTTGGCGCCGGCACGTCTTCAAAGGACCCGCGAAACAAGCTCAACCGCTGCTCCTGGGTAGACTGCGGCAACCGCCGAAGCTCCTCGAAGGCCCCGACAAGGAAGTCGGCTACCGTTACCCGGTACCGTCCGCACACCCTTCCGTACCATGCAACGAGCAGCGGGTCGGCTTCCACAGCGAGGACGGGCATGTCAATTGACTCCCCCTCAGGTACAAGCCTCAGAATCTCGCTGAACTTTGGCGCCTCCTCTAGGCCCAGTCGCACTCGCCGGGCCAAGGATCGCATAGTCGCAGATAGACGCTCTGGCAGCGCAACCGGGCTCGCGCCACGATAATTCTCGTAATCCATGCTGAGCCCCTGAATGCCGCTTGTTAGCTAGATCAGTCGCGACCCAGTTGGGCCATCCGCCTAGTCAAGCAGCAGTGTAGACAATGGGACAATTACAAGAAAGTTACGAATTCAGTTCCCAGTATCCTCCCCTAAGCCAACCGAAAACCAGTTGTTGGAACCCATCCCTATGAATGGGCAAGGCGTCCGGTCTGAACTAACCCGCGAGCCTCCGATCGGGTCACCACCCTTCGAGAGGTGTCAGAAGAGCCAGCCTGTGCAACGGGTCCAGCTCAAGGACGAGTCCCACGGTGACCGACTCCGCTTTAGATTGATCCGCCCTGACAGCCGACCAGCGGCCGCTACCCGCCGGGGGCCGATCGATTGGAGCGGGTGAGGGTAATCGAAACCCCGTTCTCAGCTTGGGAAGCTGATGTTCTACCATTGAACTACACCCGCAGGGTGGCCCGAGCTTAGGCGGTCGGAGGGCGGGAAACCCACCGAAATCAACGGTCCTTCGTCAGCTTGGCGCGCGCTCGCAGGCGGCGAAACCACCGTGAGTGTTTAGTCTCAAAATTGTGGTGCGGATACACCAAAGTTTCAAAGCGACGGCAGCGCGACCGAGCCGGCACACAGCTAGTGTGGCCGCAACGGCGCGACGAATGATCGGTGGAAAAATCTTCGCAACCCCGCGACAAACGCCCGTTGCACGGCGTCTATCCCACGTACGAGCGCAGTAGCGCGAACAGACCGCAGCTAGAGGTTCCCGCCACCGATAGCTACGGGCCGGCATTGCCGGCATCGGGATTGCAGGTTCCCGCCACTTGCAATCCCCCGATGGAGGCCTTCACGGCCTCCATCGCTGGTTTTGCGTCGAGTTCATCGGCGGCGTGCGCTTGAGTAGCGTCGGTCCCATGACGACCTTCGTTCTCGTCCACGGAGCATGGGGCGGCTCGTACGCCTGGCGGTCGGTGCGGGCCGCGCTCCACGCCGCTGGCCACGAAGCGGTTTCGCCGAGCCTGACCGGTATCGGCGAACGCTCGCACTTGACCGGTCCCACCGTGGACCTCGACCTCCACGTGACCGATGTGGTCAACGCCATCCGCTACGAGGACCTGACCGACATCGTGCTGGTCGGCTGGAGCTACGGCGGCATGGTGATCACGGGTGCGCTCGATCGCCTGGATGGTCGGGTGCGCAGCCTCGTCTACCTCGACGCACTTCTCCCGTCGGACCGCCAGTGTGCGTTCGACCTCGTGCCGTTCCCGCGACCGGCCGACGAGCCCGGCGCGCCCTGGTCGGTGCCGCCGCTTCCTCGTGAGCTGGACACGCCCGAGGCGACAGCGTGGTCCGAGGCTCGCCGGGTGAACCAGCCGGTCGGCACGCTCGCCGGATGCGTGTCGCTGCGAGAGCCGCTCGAGGATCGCGGACTGCGCCTGGCCTACATCAAGGCGACCGACGATCCGAACGAGGCGCCGGACTCGGCGTTCTGGAAGGCCGCCGAGCACGCGCAGGCTTCGTCGGCGTGGGAGTACCACGGGATCGACACCAACCACATGGTGCCGCTCATGCGCCCAGCCGAGCTGACCGAACTGCTCATCAGGCTCGCCTGAACGCGCCCCGCATCGCCCGATGTCACGGGACGATCAGCGACTGCTGTGCCTACCCTGGCACCCATGATCGACGTCCGTCCGCTGGAGCCGCATCCGTCCTTCACCAAGCCTGAGGGACCGGTCGTGATCGTGGTGGCCGACGGTGTGGGCGATGCACCCGACGCTCCGTCCAACGCGGTGACCCGAGCATCGACGCCGACCATCGATCGGCTTCGCGCCGGACCGCTCTCGACGATCATCGCCGCACACGGCACCGCAGTGGGCCTGCCGTCCGACGACGACATGGGCAACAGCGAGGTCGGCCACAACGCCATCGGCGCCGGCCGGATCTTCGCCCAGGGTGCCAAGCTCGTGAACCAGGCGATCGCCTCTGGCGCCATGTGGGAGTCACCCACGTGGAAGGAACTCGTCCACCACGGCCGGCGCGGCACCCTGCACCTGCTCGGCTTGCACAGCGACGGCAATGTGCACAGCCACACGGATCACCTCTACGCCATGCTCCACCAGGCCGCCATCGAAGGTGTCGAGCGCTGCCGCCTCCACATCCTTCTCGACGGCCGCGACGTTGCCGCACGCTCGGCCCAGATCTACATCGAGGCGACCGAGAAGGTCCTCGCGGCGATCAACGCCGACCACGGGGTCGACTACCGCATCGCCTCGGGCGGAGGGCGCATGACGATCACGATGGATCGTTACGGCGCCGACTGGCCGATGGTCGAGCGCGGCTGGCGCTGCCACACGCTCGGCGAAGCTCGCGGCTTCGCGACCGCCGCCCACGCGGTCGATGCCATGTACGAAGAGAGCGACAAGGGCGATCAGTACCTCGACGCGTTTGTGATCGTCGATGACATCGACGGCCACGACGAGCCGATCGGGCGGATGGTCGACGGCGATGCCGTGCTGCTGTGGAACTTCCGCGGCGACCGAGCGATCGAGATCAGCCAGGCGTACGAGGCCGACGAGGACATCGTCGGCTTCGACCGTGGCGCCGATCGGCCCGACGTCTTCTTCGCCGGGCTGCTCGAATACGACGGCGATCTCAAGGTGCCGGCCAACTATCTGGTGGACCCGCCGGAGATCGACGCCACGATGGGCGAACACCTCGCCGCCAGCGGCCTCCGATGCTTCGCCGTGAGCGAGACCCAGAAGTACGGACACGTGACCTTCTTCTGGAACGGCAACCGTTCGGGCTACCTCGATGAGGCGCTCGAGACCTATGTCGAGATTCCGAGCGACACGGTGCCGTTCGACGAGGCCCCGGAGATGAAGGCGGCCGAGATCACCGACACGGTGATCGAGCTGATCGACTCCGGCGACTTCGACTGGGGGCGCATCAACTACGCCAACGGCGACATGGTGGGCCACACCGGCAACCTCGACGCCACCATCGCATCGATGGAGGCGCTCGACGCCGCGCTGGCACGTCTCGTCGAAGCGGTTGAAGCCCGAGGCGGGATCGTGATCTTCACCGCCGACCACGGCAATGCCGACATCATGTTCACCGACAAGAACGGCGAACGGGTGCCGAGCACCTCGCACACGACCAACCCGGTGCCGTTCGTGATACACGGCGCCGATCCTGCGGTGCGGATGGCCGACCTCGGAGACCCGGGTCTGGCCAACATCGCGGCGACCACGATGAACCTGTTGGGCCTCGTCGCTCCCGACGACTACGAGCCGAGCCTGGTCAGCGTCTAGCCGTGGCTCTCGAAGCTGGCTCTACTGGGTGGCGGTGGTGACGGTTTCGCGGACGACGTCGGCGATCTCGGAATCGCCGACGAGTTCGAGTGCGCTCACCGGCACGCGACCCCACATCCACAACAGCAGGTTGAGCGCCGATCCTCGAATCGTCAGATCGGGATGGATGTCGTCGGCCACTCGTTCGGCAGCGAGCAGGCCGTCATAGGTCACGCCGGTTTGCGACGAGGTTCCCGAGATCTCGCCGAGGCTCATGGTCCAGATGTCATCGGTATCGGCAGCGTGCAAACGGACAAACTGCACCGAGGGCAGGAAGGTCGCCCAGTCCGGGATCCCGGTCAACATCACATCGACCAACTCGTCGACGCCATCCGCGGCCAGGCGCGGATCGAAGTCGGGCAAGCCCAGATCGGCCGGCGCAGCGAGTAACCCGTCGCACCAGTGCACCATCGACTCGTGGATCTGGCGCCGCACGGTGAAGCCCACCGTGTGATCGTCGGACCAACTCCAGGCAGCGTCCTCGAGGTCGGCCGAGGCCAGAACGTCGATCAGACGTCCCGCGACCGAGCGCAACGCCGTCGCCAGATCAGCCGGGACGTCCGGCGGCGTGTACGCCTCGGGGCCGGCCGGCCGCTGGTCGATGATGTGTACCCAGAACGCCTGGACCTCATAGAGGTGATACGCCAGATCCGCGATCGTCCAGTCGCCACATGACGGCACGGGTGTTGCCGGATCGCTCGTGGCGAGAACATCGGCCAGGCCATGGGTGTGCGCTCGGATCATTTCGATGTCGAGCACGTCGGTGTGCAGTCCACGCATGGCCGCTCAGGCCTCCTCGATCGCTTTGACATGTCGCAGCCACAGGCCGCCGCCCCGCCGTTCGCCGGGGGTGTAGGACCGGTGGCCAATCAGGCGCTGCACCCGCTCGGATCGATGCGCCAGCGAGCCCAACGGGTGGTCGAGCGCGATTGCCTCCTCGGGGGTCAACCAGCCGGCGACAAAGCTCAGGTGGATCGCTCGCCGCCATTGGTCCTCGGTGCGGTTCGCTCCTCCGCCATGGAACACGTGACCCGAATACACGAGTGCGTCGCCCGGACCAAGCTCGGCGGGCACCGTCTGGACCTCGGTGCGATAGTCGAGCGGATCTTGGTGATGGCTGCCCGGCACGACCCGGGTCGCGCCGAGTTCCTCGGTGACCTGGTCGAGGCCGACCATGGCGCTGATCGTGACCTCGGGCGTGTCCGGCCACGTGCGCGACATCCACTCCCACCAGTTGTCCGCATCGCGGTGAAGCACCTGTGCCGGTTCGCCCGGACCGATGTACATCACTTGCGCGGTGTTGATCCAATACGAGCCACACGTGGGCAGCAGCACGGCATCGGCGATCGCCCCGAAACGCGCATTGTCGAGCAGGTCGAAGAATGCCGGTGTCAGCAACCCAAGGCTCGAGAAGCGGATCGTGTTGGCGCCGACGAATTCCTTGCCGGCTGCGCCCATCCCCTGGGTCGCACCGCCGGGCTCGACGCCCGCGGCGAAGGCATCGGCCGCGTCGCGAATGGTCGCGATCGTCTCGCGGTCGAACAGCCCCTCCACGACAACACCGCCGTCCTCGGCCAGCGCCCCAAGCTGGACGTCAAGGGGTGCATGGGCCGGCAAGCGCTGCAGCGGTTGAAGCTCGGTCTGCATTCGTCGAACTGCTTGCTATGGATAGTGGACGAAGTCGACCGTCGGGTCTCGTTCGATCTGGTCGACCAGGGCGACTTCCCAGGTCAGATAGTCCTGCATGTGCTGCTCGGGCACACCGTCCTCGTGGTCGTAGGGCTTGTACCAGACGTCGTCGGCGGTGGTCGTTGGCCGGGCAAAGGTCGGCGGCGCCATCTCCTGGTCGGCATGACGCCACGACTTGGTACCGCCGGCGAGGGCAACCACGGTGGCGTCGGGCCAGAGCGCGGCCGCCTCGTCGACGGCCAGCTTGGCCAGCTGACCGTCGCTCGATGTCAGGACAAGCTCGGCGACGTCGCCCATCGCGGCTCGCGCTTCGTCGAGCCGGCTGCGCACACCCCACCAGGCTCCGGGGAGGTGACCCTTCTGTCGGTACTTCAGGCTGGTCCCGAGATCGAGGATCGTCGGCGGGCCATCGGCGGCCAGGCGCTCGGCGAGCGCAGCGACCGTGATCGTGGGCGCGGACGGCACGCGCACACGAGGCGTCGGGCCGGTCGCCAGATCGTGGGCCTGCACGCCGCCATCGAGCACCACGGCATCAGACCAGCCGAGCTGCTGGAGCCATGATGCGGTCATCGTGGCTCGCACGCCGTTGTCATCGACCAGTACGAGTCGGGCGTTGCGGGTCGCGACGTACTCGTCGGTCGCTTGGACCAGCTGGCCGCCCGGCGCATTCCGGCTGCCCAAGAGATGCCCGTCGCGAAATTCCTGCGGCGTGCGCACATCGAGCACGTAGGTGGTTCGGGTGTCGTCGGCCTCCCATTCGGCGAGCTGCGTCGCATCGATCGTCGGCACCCGAAACCGCTCACCCACCGAAGCGGCTGCGCGCTCGCTCCACGCCCGTGACTCGGCGCTCGGGTCGGGGGCATGCTCTCGATGGCCTCGCGCGACCTCGTAGCCGGCGAGTTCCCAGCCCATCGTGCCGTTCTCGAGGGCGACCACTCGGTTCTCGAGACCCGCGTTGATGAGCGACTGGCTGCCGATGATGCTGCGGGTACGACCGGCGCAGTTCACGACCACGACGGTGTTCGGATCAGGTGCCATCTCCTTGACCCGATGAACCAGCTCGGCACCCGGACAATCGACCCCGCCAGGGATGCTCATTCGGCGGAACTCGTCCATCGGCCGGGAGTCGAGGATGACCAGATCGGTCCCGCCATCGACCATGGCCTGCAGTTCCGAGGCGGGTATGCGCGGGGTGCCATAGGCGTGCTCGACGAACTCGCCAAACGCCTTCGACGGTACGTTCACCCCCGAATAGAGCTCGCCTCCGTCACGAGCCCACGCAGCGGTGCCGCCGTCGAGCACGGCGACATCGGAGTAGCCGAGTTCGATACTGCGGCGTGCGGCCCGCCACGCCATGCCGGTCTCGGTGTCGCCCTGACCGCCGTCGCACCAGACGATCGGTGCCGAGCGTCTCGGCACGAGTCGTTCGATCTCGAGCTCCAGCGTCGAGAGCGGAAGGCAAGCGGCATGGAAGAGGTGCGACCGAAAGAACACGCCCTGCTCGCGAGCGTCGAGCAGGGCCAACTCGGTGCCGTCGATGAGCCGCGCCCGCAGCGTCGGGGCATCGATTGTCCGTGGATCCATCAGTGGGTCCATCAGCAATTGGCGAGCCCGAGCCGTGCCTCGCGGATGCCGCTCGTCGCCTCGAAGAACTTCCAACGTCCCTCGGTCGGGTTCCAGTACTCGCGGGCATCGAGACGCTCGAGCGCCAGCCCGTAGCAGTGGAAGTTCAGCGCCGGACCGTCGATGTGAATCGAGTGCAGATCGTCGGGCAGCATCGCCACGCCCGTGCCGGCCTCGACCATGTGCTCGTGGCTCTGGGCGACGCCGTCGGCATCGCCGGTGCGCTCGTAGAAACGATTGAGCTCCTGACCGTCGAAACCGACAACACAGGCCCAGGTCGTGTGGTTGTGGGCCGGCGTCGACACCGAACCGCGACTGCGCTGCGCGTAGAGCGCGAATCGGCCGTCGGCGTCCTCGCTCAGGCGATACATGAAGCTCGACTTGGGATCGTCGTCCGCCGGAACCGGGAAGTCGGCCAGATCGAAGGCCTCGCGTTGCGACGCCATCTCGACCAGCCGATCGCGGATGGCCTCCACGCCTGCTCGGGTGACCCCGAGATCGGCTTCGATCCGGCGGATGTCGTCCATGGCCGCGGCCACGACCTCGGTGCGCGTCGTCATGCTGCCATCGTGCCACACCGGTCGAGGGCGAGTCATCGGCCGCGCTATGTCGTTCAACCGGAGGGTCAGACAACCGGCGCGTAGCATGACGGCATGCGTGCAGCGGTCTGCCGGGCGTACGGTCCGCCGGAGGTTGTCACGGTCGAGGATGTCCCCGAGCCCGAGTTCGGTGCCGACGATCTCCTGATCCGTGTCACCTCATCGACGGTGAACCGGACCACTGCGTGCATCCGGGCTTGCATCCCGGCGTTCGCCGCCCGGCCGATGTACGGGTTTCGCCGTCCGAGAAGGCCGATCCTGGGCACGGACTTCGCCGGTGTCGTCGAAGCGGTCGGTGCCGAGGTCCGCGGCTACTCGGTTGGGGAGCGAGTATTCGGCTTCGACGATCGACGGCTTGGTGCGCACGGGGAACTGCTCGCGCTGCCGGCCGGCGCAGGGGTACTCCCGATCCCCGAGGGCGTTCCCGATGACCGAGCGGCTGCGTCGGTTGAAGGCGCGTACTACGCGTTGACCTACGTCGAGCGGGCAGATCTGGCTCCGGGGCAGCGCGCCATGGTCTACGGCGGCGGAGGCGCAATCGGCACGGCGGCCATCCAGCTTCTGGTGGCCCGAGGCGTGGAAGTGGTGGCGGTTGCCGAGGAGCATCAGCGGCAACTGATGTTGGACCTCGGAGCGGCACGGGTCATCGACTGGCGAGAGGAGGACGTCACCGCAATCGGCGAGACGTTCCCGCTCGTCCTCGATGCAGTCGGCAAGACCTCGTTCGGCCAGTGCCGGCCGCTCGTGGCGACCGACGGCATGTTTCTGGCCACCGAACTCGGGCCGCGACTCCAGAACCTGCGGCTCGCAGTCACCACACGATTCGGCCGCGGGTCCCGGGTCCACTTCCCGCTACCGGGCAAGGTTCGGCCCCAGCTGAAGAAGATCGCCACGGCGCTCACCGATGGATCGCTTCGACCCGTGATCGACCGTGTCTACGACCTGGACCAGATCGTCGATGCCTACCGTTATGTGGACAGCGCATCGAAGACCGGAAACGTCATCCTCCGGGTCGCGGAACCCGCGGTTCCCTGCCCTGATTGAGGACGCGGCACGACACCGGATTGACCGCGCCGCGGCGGTTAGTAGTTGCCGCGGAAGAGCTCCAGGTCACCGTCGACCATCGGCATCGACACGTGGATGCCACTGAGCTTGACGTCGACGAACGTGCGCTCGGGCGCATGAACGTCCCACAGGCGCGGCTCGGCGCCGACGATTCGGAAGGTGATGCGCCGGTCCGGGTCGGGCTGGCGGACCTTCACCGTGCCGTAGAAGTTGCCGTCGACCCACTCTGCCCGAGTGAAGGCGACGTCGGGGAAGTCCACCTCGACGACCTGAGGGCATGCCTCAACAGGTTGGTTCGACATGGCGGCCCACCGTCCGGGCCCGGCTGCCTCGGCAGCAGCGTTGAAGGCGTTGAACTGGCCGCGCGGGTGCGGCTCGTCGAGGCCCATGCCCCAGGTGAACTCACCTCGCTCGGTGTCCCAGGTCGGCTCATGCGACGCGTCGATCGTCTCGACCAGCCTCGACTCGAGGTCGCGCATCTCCCACTCACGAGCGAGCAGCAGCGCGGCGGCGTATCCACGTGCCGGACGCAGCGGCGTCTCGATGTCGCCCATCAGCCCAGCCGACTCGGCAGCCGCGGCGAACAGGCGCTGCGCGTCGTCCGGCTTCTGCGGCGCAGCGTAGAACGACGTCGTCAATGCCAACCGAGCCGGAAGCACGTGGTGCACGTCGACCAGCGGGTCGTAGTAGAGCGTGGTCGTCGCCGGCAGATCCTGGCCCGCGAGGTACAGGTAGTGCTCTCGGGCGTAGGTCCACCACGGCTCGAACGCCGCCGCCCAGTGGTCGGTTCCGTATCGGTTGTCGTGCAGTCTCAGACCGAGACCGGCGCCCGTCAGTCAAAAGGGCCAGATCTTGGTGTTCTCTCAATGGCAGCCGATCGGCGCGGCGAGCCACTGTTGGCGCAGATGGTCGGCAATGCGGGAGTGCGTCCACTCGAACGTGTTCGCGTGACCGTCTCGGATCATCTCGAACGGTTCGTTCCACTGGTCACGCTCGCCCGACGCGTTGGCCACCATCGAGCGAATGCCGAGCAGCACGAGGAAGAAGCCCTTGTAGAACAGCATGCCGTCGGCGGCGACCGGGTCCATCTGGGTGCCCCATGGCTCGACCCCGTTGGCGGTCCAGCCCGGCACGTCGTAGTCCCCCCACAGTTCCGGCGGGATGAGGAACTTGTAGGCGTCGGGATACGTGGCGCGGTCGGGGTCGGGGCCGAACTGGGTCAGCCAATCCGCAGCTGACCACCAGCCGGTGTGTCGCTCGATGAGCTGGTCGAGGATTGCGATGTAGCGCTCCGTCCACGCCGGCGTGCGGTGAGCCATGAGGCCGAGTGCGTACGACGAATCGACCAGGTCGAAGCGATGCCAACTCGCCATGGGCGGGTCGCTGCGATCGTCCCAGTGCGGATGCGGCTGACCACCCCGAGACCAATCGTCGGGCGTATGTGCCTTGCGGTTGAGGTACCGCAACCAGCCGAGGGATCGCTCGGAGAGTCCATCGGTCGCGGGCAACACGCCGCGACCCTAGTTCCCACGCTCGGTGGCCCAAAGCGACATCGGTGCCAGGTTTGATGTCGCCGCGAACCACGCTCTGTGGCCCAAAGCGACATCGGTGCCAGGTTTGATGTCGGGAGGCTTAGGGGCCGTCGGTGATGGTGGGGTCGCCGCCGGGGTCGATCCCTGGTGGGAGGAGGTCGGTGGTGAACACGCAATTCTCACCGATCGGAGCGCCCGCAGGATCGTCACACACGTAGACGTCGTCGACGAGTCGGGCCGGTTCGAAGCGGGCGCACACGCCACCCAGCGAGGTATCTCGCGAGTACCCGAACGGGCAGACGGGTTCGGGGGGCGGTCCGGGCACACCAGGTGCTGCAGTCCACACACAGGACGAACCGACGAGTTGGGCTGCGGGGTCGATGCAGACGAACTGGGCCGAGTCGACCGCCGCCGGTTCGAAGCGAGCACACTGGCCGCCAAGGCTGGTGTCGAGCGAGAACCCCGGCGCACATGGAGCGCCCGGATACGCCGGCTCGGCAAAGACGGCCGGCGCGACGATCAGACAGGTCGACCCGCGAGGCACGCCGATCGGGCAAGTCAACGCGCCCGGAAGCGTGGCGACGTCATCGACGGGGCGGAGGCAGTCACCATCTGCGGTTTCGACGGATGTCACCGGGCACAAGGCCGGCGTCCGCACCGGTTCTTCGAAGCGGAGGCAACGAGGGCCGACCACGGAGAACCCGGGGTCGCAGAACGGATTGATCGGTCCCTGCTGCGGCGGCGAGCCTTCGACCACACAGGTCTCGAGTTCGAGTTGGGCGGGCGGAATGCACTGTGGCGGACCGGCGGGCCCCTTGGCGACGAAGTCGAAGCAACCGCCAGCGACCCCGCTCGCACCGTCGGGACACCTGGTTCCCGCGCTCACCACAGCGGCGACGGTCCGAACGCACGCATCGAGCAATGCATCCTGGGCGTAGCCGGCCGGGCAAGCCTCGTAGGCCTCGCTCGGAGCCACACTCCACACGCAATCGGCGCCCGTCAGCACGGCGCCCGGCTCCGCGCACTCCAGGGTGCCGGGCAACGCGGGGACGGGAGCCACCGTCCGTAGGCAATCACCGGTGACGATCACCGTTGACCCGAACGGGCACGATGGTGCTCCTTCTGCCGCCGGCACGTAGACCACGCATGCGTTGTTCGCCGGCGCAAAGCCAGAGGGGCAGACCGGGCCGTCGCCGGTGTCGAACGGTGGCGTCGTGCTCGTGATCACACATTGGTCACCGACGAGCACACCTTCGAAGCACGAAGGCGCGGAACCCGGCCCCTTGGCGACGAAGTCGAAGCACGATGGAGCGAGTCCGCTGGCGCCGTCGGGGCACACGCCTGCGTTGGACGCGACCGCCGCTTCAGTCTGGGTGCACGCACCCGCACCACCATCGAAGATGAACCCGTTCGGGCATGGCGGTACGTCGGGCACGTCGATGTCGAGGCCATCGATGGCCGCGGTCTCGTCGATCCCGAACACGGTTGCGAACTCGCAGGACGATTCAGGCCCGTAGCACGCAAGCCCGTTGGCGACCTCGATCGTGTAGTTGCCCGCCGCGAGCTGTTCGAGCACGTAGCGACCGCTCGAATCGCTCTGCACACAGACCGAGGCGAAGAAGGCCGCAAGGGGCTCCGCGCAGACCTGTGCGACGAGCGGCGACCCGTTCGAGGTCACGTGACCAGCGAGGAACGGAAGTTGGCCAGTCATCGGTGTGGGCGTGGGCGTGGGCATCGGCGTCGGGGACGGCGTTGGGGTAGGTGTCGGTGTCGGGCTCGGTGCATCGTCGTCATCGTCATCGTCTCCGCCGCCGGCATCGTCGAGGTCGATCAGCAGTCCCGTGAAGGTGCTGGACGACCCAAGGCCGAAGATCTCAGCATCGGAGCACGATGACGACGAAACGCCAACGCACGCGATGTCGGCACCGACCACCACTCGGTAGTTGGTCGACGAGAGGGAGTCGAGCACGAAGTACCCGTTCGAGTCGGTCTGCTCACAGGTCGATGTGAAGAAGGACGCGAGCGGCTCGGCACAGACCTGGACCCCTGCCGACGGAGCGCCGTCGTCGACGAGCTGGCCGACGAGATACGGGGTGAGTGCGGACGACAGGTCGGGTCCACCACCGGCATCGGGCGTCGGCGTGACGGTCGGCGTGGGTGTCGCCGTCGCGGTAGGCGTTGGGGTCGGCGTCGGTCCTGCGGCCACCGACGGCCCCCCGATCCGATCGACGAAGATCTCGAGTCCGACGACCTGGTCGTCGGTGCTCAGCCCGATGAAGCCAGGAACGCTGCAGTCGCCGTTCACGCAGCCGTCGGTGTAGCGACGGGCAAGGTCTGATGCGATGACGTTGTAGTTGCCCGCTGGGAGCCCATCGATCACAAACGCGCCGTCCGCACCGCTGAAGGTGCAGACCTCGATGCCGACGAACGCGTTCAACACACAGACCTGGATGCCGAAGACCGGCGCGCCGTCCGAGGCAACCTCAACACTCCCCGCGACACGCCCGGGAACGACCGCCGGTGGGTCTCCCTGCGCCGCGGCGTCTTGCCCGTTGAGTGGCAGCACGACCGCGAGGAGCGCGAGAATCACCGCTACGACAGAGACACCCCGGATGGCCCGCATCCCACCACGGTAGCGATCGTCTCGGCCGTACCTCGGGGATCAGTTCGGGATAGGACTACCGCGCTAGGCCGAACGAACTATGCCGGATTCGCGGCGTTTTGGAGCAATTCGAGTAGCCGTTCCAGGTGTCGACGCTCCGTCGCCTCCACGCCGACGGAGACTCGCAGCATCCATTGGTCGTCGAGGATCGAGGGGCTCAGGAACGCCTCGCCCGAGGCATTGATCCGCTGGGCGATCGCCAGATTGTGTTCACTCAGTACCGAGTCGTCGAGGTCCGAGGAGCGGTGCCGGAAGCACACCGTCTGCAGTCGAACCGGAGCCACGACGTCCCAGTCGGGCATCGCCTCGAGCTGTGTAGCCAGCCACTCGGCGTTCGCGATGTCGCGGCGGAGGCGGTCACGCGTCTCCTCGAGATCGTCGAGGCGGAGTTGGTACCAGAGCTTGAGGGCACGAAACCGACGACCGAGAGGAATTCCCCAATCCCGATACTGGGTGGGCTCGCGCTCGCCTTCGACGGTCGTGCGCAAGTAGCTCGGGTTGGTCGACATCACCCGGATGAGGTGGTCGGGGTCGCGCAGATACATCAGCGAGCAGTCGAGCGAGGTCCCGAGCCACTTGTGGGGGTTGAGGCTGATCGAATCGGCCCGCTCGACGCCGTCGAATCGATGGCGTTGCTCGGGAAGCATCATGGCCACGCCGGCCATCGCCGCGTCGATGTGCAGCCAGATCCCGTGCGTCGCACAGACCTCGGCGACCGCGGGGACGGGGTCGAAGGCCGTCGTCCCCGTCGAACCACAGGTCGCGACGACGATGGCCGGCACGGCCCCTTCGGCGACGTCCTGCTCGATGCGGGCGGCCAGCGCATCGGGCTGCATGTCCCGGGTCCACGGGTCAACATCGATCCAGCGCAGATCGTCGGAGGCGAAGCCGGCGAGGAGCGCGGCTTTGCGCACCGAGGAGTGGGCTTCGCCCGTGCTGTACACGGTCAACCGCTTGCCGAAACCCAGCACGCCGGTGCTCGCTTGAGCGTGGTCGGTCGCGCGCTCGCGGGCCGCCAGCATCGCGACCAGGCAGGTCGTCGACGCGGTGTCCTGGATCACGCCCTTCCACCCATCGGACAAGCCGAGCAGTTGGCGCATCCAGTCGACCGTGACCTCCTCGACCTCGGTCAATGCCGGCGACGACTCCCACGAGATACCGAGCGAGCCGAGCCCGGCCGTGGCGATGTCGCCGAGCACGGCAGAGAGGGTGGCATTGGAGGGGAACCAGCCGAAGTGCATCGGATGTTGCACCTCGGTGATCCCGGGGACGACGGTGCCCTCGAAGTCGGCCATCAGCGCGTCGATCGACTCCGCGGGCTCGGACGCAGCATCCGGGAGCGCGTCGGCGATGTCGCCGGGCGCGACGTCTGGCCGCACGCGTTGCGCTTCGAGGTTGAGGCGGCGATCGGCGATCCAGTCGACCAGGTCGTGGGCGGCGGCTCGGAACTCCTCGGGTGTCACGCCCGGAAGGCTAGCGACCGGCCGCTACGGGTGGAGCTGCAGATAGGCAGTCGCGGAATCGAGCATGCCGGTCACCCACTCGCGGTCTGGCACCTTCTCCATGCGCGTCGGGCCCGCCGGCTGGGTCGAGCGATTGCGGATCATCGCCGAGAACTGGTCGAGAACCAGACCGATGGCGAATGCCGGATCCGGATGACCGATCTCGTCGATGCGGTCCGACAGCAGGCGCTCGAGCCCCTCGTCGAGATCGAGGCGAAGTCGGTCCGAGCGCTCTCGCATCGCCTGGTCGACCTCAACGAGGTGATGGCCTGCTCGCCGGAAACCGCTCGCCTCGTCACCGTGGCGCAACACGAACGCGAGATAACCCTCGAGCACGTCGCGGATCGACGCGCCGCTCCAGCGGGCGGGGTCGACCGCCTCGGCGACGGTGGCGTCCATCATCTCGCAATAGCGGTCGAAGAGCGCGTAGACGATCGCCCGCTTGTCGCGGAAGTGGTGGTACACCGCACCGACCGACGCACCCGCACGTTGTGCGATCGCGGCGACGGTGGTCCGCTCGACACCGTGCTCCGCGACGAGTTCGGCTGCCGCTTCGAGCAGCGCGACCTGGGTCTTGCGGCTGCGGTCCTGCTGGCCGGGTCGTACCCAGTGCAGGTCGCGGGTCCAGGGGTCGGTCACCAGGTGCCGCTCAGATCCGCTCGATGATGATGGCGGGCGCCATACCACCGGCTGCGCACATCGTGACCAGCCCGAACTGCTCGTCACGCCGCTCGAGCTCGTCGAGAACCGTGCCGATCAGCACTGCGCCGGTCGCACCGATCGGGTGTCCGAGGGCGATCGCCGCACCGTTGACGTTGACCTTGCTGCGGTCGAGGTCGAGGTCCCGCTGGAACTTCTCACTGACCACCGCGAAGGCCTCGTTGATCTCCCACAGGTCGATGTCGTCCTTGGTGAGGCCGGCCTTCTCGAGCACCTTCTTGGCGGCCGGAACCGGGGCGTTGAGCATGAGCGTGGGGCTGTCGCCCATGTTCGACATGGCGACCACGCGGGCTCGGGGAGTCAGCCCGTTGGCCTGGGCGTACTCACTGTTGGCCAGCAGCAGGGCAGCTGCGCCATCGACAACGCCCGACGACGATCCAGCGTGGTGGACTGGTTCGATCTCGAGGTCGGGATACACCTTCCGGATCTGTTCGCCATAGGTCGGCGCGCCGTCAACCCCGCCCACCGGCTGGTCGATCCAGCCGGCGAACGCAGGCTTGAGCCCCGCGAGTGTCTCCATGGTCGTACCCGGCCGCGGGTACTCCTCGCGATCGAGGATGACGGTGCCGTCGTCGTCAACCACGGGGATCAAGGACTTGTCGAAGCGACCCTCCTTGATGGCCGCCGCAGCTCGGGCCTGCGATTCACACGACAGTTCGTCGAGGGCTTCGCGACTGATGCCTTCGAGGGTGGCGATGGCATCGGCGCAGACGCCCTGGTGTGCCTGGGGATGCAGATCGTCGAGATGGAGGTTGCCGCGATGCATCGCACCTGACGGATTGAAGCGTTGGGTCGGCGTGGCCGACATCATCTCCGTGCCACCGGCGACGACGAGGTCTTCCATCCCGCTGGCGGTCACGGCAGCGGCGAAGTTCGTGGCGGTGATCCCGCTGCCACAGAAGCGGTCGAGGGTGACACCGCTCGTCTGGACATCCCATCCGGCGTCGAGCAGGGCCATGCGGGCGATGTCGCCGCCTTGGGAACCCGACTGCGTTGACGTTCCCCAGATCACGTCGTCGATGTCGGTCGTGTCGAGGCCGTTGCGCTCGGCGATGGCCTTGAGCGGCGTTGACGCGAGGCGCTGTGGGTGCATGTGGGCCAGGGAGCCCTTGCCGACCTTGCCGATCCCTCGCGGGGTGCGGCAGGCGTCGATGATCCAGGACTCCGACATGAACGTCTCCTCACTCAACCGAATCCGTATTCGGATACTAGGGTCGCGGCGTCGCCGGCGCGACATCGCGTGCGTGGTCGCACACCTCGCACACACCGCCGACACCGCCGACACCGTCAACGCTCCGGGAGGAAACGTGAGCCGAATCAGCACACTCGATGGGGCCGTGGCCGTCATCACCGGCGCGGCCAGCGGGATCGGTCGCGGGATGGCTCGCGCCTTTGCGGCTCAAGGTGCAAGCGTCGTTTGCTCCGACATCGATGCCGATGGGGCCCAAGCGACCGCCGACGAGCTCGCTTCGACCGGGGTCGAGACGTTGGCCATGGCCTGCGACGTCGCCGACCGCTCACAGGTGGATGCGCTCGCCGCCGAGGCCTGGGCGCGATTCGGTCGGGTCGATGTTGTCTGTGCCAATGCCGGCATCGCGCCCGCCGTCCGCGGCCCCGTGATCGACCTCGAAGAGGACGACATTCGCACCGTCGTCGAAGTCAACCTGATGGGCGCCTGGCGAACCTGTGCAGTTTTCGGTCGTCGGCTCGTCGAACAGGACACGCCGTCGCACATCATCGTCACCGGCTCGGAAAACTCTCTCGGCGTTCCTGCGCCGATGATGGGCTTCTACACGATCGGCAAACACGGACTGCTCGGCATGACCGACCTCATGCGCCAAGAGCTCCCCGACCATGTCGGTGTGAGCATCGTCATGCCCGGCATCGTGGCCACCAACCTCACCCCGGCGCTCTCGGTCGACGACGACGAAGCCGAGCCGACGTGGGGGCTCAACGCCAACACGATGGGCCGCCACGTCGTGCAGGCGATGCTCGATGGTGAGTACCACATCGTCGCCCACCCTCCGGTCGTCGAACTCGTGACCGAGCGCACGGCCGAACTCGAGGCGGCCTTCGCCCGTCAGGCGCCGCGACGCGAGGGCGACGAGCGACTGGACACGCGCCATGCCATGGCCACGATCATCGCCCAGATGCGCGCCTCGGCCGACGAGTCCTGAAGCGCCGCGATCGCCCGCTCAGTAGGGTCGACGCCATGCGACATACCTCCTTCGGCCGTACCGGCATGGCCGTCTCCCGTCTGTGTCTCGGCACGATGACGTTCGGCATCCAGAACACACCCGAGGAGTCCTTCGCCATCCTCGACCAGGCGATGGACCACGAGATCACGTTCATGGACACCGCCAACGTGTACCCCGCTGCAGGCGGCATCGAGACCGCCGGGCGCACCGAGGAGATCATCGGCGACTGGATGCAGGCCCGTGGGTGCCGCGATGACGTCGTGCTGGCGACGAAGTGCGTCGGCGTGATGGGCCCCCGGCGCTGGCAGCGCGGCGCCAGCCGCAAGCACATCATGGATGCGGTCGATGACTCGCTCCGACGGCTCAAGACCGACTGGATCGACGTGTATCAGATGCACGGCTACGACCCCCGCACGCCGATCGACGAGACGCTGAGCGCGCTCGACGATCTGGTCCGTTCCGGCAAGGTTCGCTACCTCGGCTGTTCGAACTACAGCGCCTGGCAGCTCGCCCGGGCCAACGGTGTCGCTGCCGCGGAGAGCCTGCGTCGATTCGACTGCGTGCAGCCCCGGTACAACCTGCTGTTCCGCACCTACGAGCAGGACCTGTTCGAGTTGTGCGGCCTCGATGACATCGCGGTGATTCCCTACAACCCGATCGCCGGTGGCATGTTGTCGGGCAAGCACTCGCAGGCGGCCGGTCCGACCGAAGGGACTCGTTTCGCCATCGGCAATGCCGGCGTTCGCTACCAGGCCCGCTACTGGAAGGATGCCGAGTTCGCGACGGTCGAGGACCTTCGGCCGGTCGCCGGCGACCTCGGCGTCTCGATGGTCACCCTCGCCAATGCGTGGGTGCTCGCCAACCCGGTCATCACCTCGCCGATCGTCGGCGCCAGCAAGCCGGAGCAGCTGGCCGACGCCGTCGCCGCACTCGACGTCACACTCGACGACGAGGTGATGGCGCGCCTCGACGAGCTGACCACGCACTACCGCGACATCCCACTGTCGATGGGCTGACGAGTGGTGGTCCAACGCGCCTTCACCAAACGGAACCGGCCGCTGGGGCTGGTCGTCACACCGGGAGCCAGTGCCGACCGCGAACACTCGACCCTCGTGGCGATCGAGGACGGCATTCCGGACTTGGCCGTGCGCCGACTCACCCTCGGCACGACCAGCGTGCCGCGCGCCGTCGACAAGATTGTCGCCGCCGGAGCGGAACTCGCCGAGGAACTCGGGGTGAAGCCGACACGGATCGCGTACGGCGGACGGAGTTTCGGCGGGCGCTCGTGCTCGGTGGCGGTGGCCGAGGGACTTCCCGCAGCGGCGCTCGTCCTGTTGTCGTATCCGCTGCATCCGCCGGGCAAGCCCGACAAGCTGCGCGTGGACCACTTCGGCGCGATCGAGGTCCCGACCTTGTTCCTGTCGGGCGAGAAGGATCCGTTCGGCCGCCCCGACGAGTTCGCCGAGCACGTGCCGACGATCCCCGCTTCGACGACTACCGAATGGATCGCCGGCAATCACTCCCCCAAGGACGAAGACGCCGTCGTCGAGATCACCCGCACCTGGCTGGGCTACTGATGCGCTTTGGTGCCAGGCACCAAAGCGCATCACCTACCGCGATCGGTCCGCTACACCGGCGAGGCAGCTGGGGCTACCGTCGCTGGCGATGCTGAATCGCCTCGACGACTACCCGATCCATCAGACGCCGGAACCGGTCGCCCACCCCGCCACCGGCGACATCAACTTCTACGACCGCACCTGGTTCAACGCATACAGCGACGACGGCACCCGCTACTTCGGGTTCGGCACGGCCGTGTACCCGCACCGACGCATCCTCGATGCGCACTTCAGCTGTGTTGAGGCCGGCGGCCGACAGCACTGCTTCTACGGATCGAGGCGTGCGCCCCAGGAACGGACCGACACCTCGGTCGGGCCATGTCGCATGGAGATCATCGAACCGCTTCGCCGCGTGCGGCTGATCATCGACGAAAACGACAGCGGCGTGTCGTGTGACCTCGCGTTCTCGGCTCGAACCAGCGCTATCCAGGAGGCCCGCCAGGTCCTCTGGCACGGGCAGCGCCGCGCGATGGACGCCACCCGCTTCGCCCAATTCGGTCGCTGGAGCGGGACGATCAGCCACCCCGACGGCGAGTTCACGGTCGACGACTGGCGTGGCACCAAGGATCGCTCGTGGGGTGTCCGCGGCGTGGGCGAAGCCCTGCCGAGCGGAGCCCCTATCGCCCCGCGTGGCATCTGCTTCATCTGGGCACCTCTCCAGTGGGACGACCATGTCAGCCACGCCGTCTTCTTCGATGACCAGGACGGTCGACCACTCGTGCGCGAAGGCCTGACCGCGCCGCTGTTCGCCTCCGAAGACGACATTCCCGACGAGCTCGACAAGGTCGCCGACCACATGGCGACCGCCATCCACCGCATCGACTACCACCCGGGCTCACGCTGGGCGCGCCACGCGGAGCTCGACCTGATCGCGCTCGACGGTGCGGTCCGAACCATCACGATGGAGCCGCAGTTGCGCTTCCAGTTCAAGGGCCTCGGCTACGGGCACCCCACCTGGAAACAGGGCATGTGGAAGGGTGAACTCGAAGTCGGCGGCGAGAGTTTCGACCCGCTCCAGCTCGATCCGCTACGGCCGGAGAACATCCACGTGCAGCAGGTCGTCAAGGTGAGCGACGGTGAACGCACCGGTATCGGAGCGCTCGAGCAGATCGTGGTCGGCCCGTATGCGCCTGCCGGCTTCACCGATTGGTTCGACGGCGCATGAACACGGCAGGCGACGATGCGATGACGACGGTGGGCCTCGATGCCGAGTGGATCGGAGCGACGATGGGCGAAGCGCTCGGCGGTGTCGCAACCGCGTCGTTCGACGGCTTCATCGGCACCGGTCAGATGAGCCGCAACGCCCGGTTCGGCCTGACGTGGTCAGAGGGCGAAGGGCCGTCGAGTGTCGTCGTGAAACTGCCGTCGGGCGACGCGGGCACCCGGGCGGTTTCGTTCGAGCACAACGTGTATGTCCGCGAGTGCACGTTCTACGACTCGATTCAGCCGCTCGTCGATGTCGCCGTTCCCGGGTGTTACGCCGTGCATCTCGACGCGCCGAACGACTTCGCCATCCTGCTCGAGGACATGCTCGGCTCCGAGCAGGGTGATCAGTTCCGCGAGGCGACGACCGACGAGCTCCACACGTCCATCGAGCAGGCCGCAGCGCTCCATGCACCGGTGTGGGGACGGGTCACCGAGCCCGTGTTCGCCGCGCTGCGAGATGATGTCGACGAGCGCGCCGACCGAGCCGTGGAGACGATGGGCTTCTTCCATGCAGTGGTCATGGAGCGGATCGGCGACCGGCTCGACCCGGACATGCATCCGTTCCTGGAACGCTTCGTCGCCCAGGCGGCCGACTGGACCCGGGCGCGAGCCAAGCCGCAGACCCTGGTCCACGGCGACTTCCGGCCGGACAACTTCATGGTCGCCACTTCGGCGGGCGCGCCGCCGTTGGCCGTCGTCGACTGGCAGACGGTGTCGCCGGGGCTCGGAGTGAGCGACATCGCCTACCTGATCGCCGGCGCGCTCACGCCCGAGGATCGACGAGCCCAGGAGGAGGCGCTCCTGGAGAAGTACCGCAACGAACTCGCTCGACGCGGCGTCGACTACCACGCCGACGACTGCGAGCGGGAGTACGCCATCGGCGCGATCCACGGTGTGATCGTCGCCGTCACTGCGACCGTCATGGCCGAGCGCACCGAGCGTGGTGATGCGCTCTTCACCCAGATGATCAACCGACACGGCCGCCACTGCCTCGACCTCGAAAGCCTCGACCGCCTGTAGCTACAGCATCGAGTTGCTCAGGACACGAAGTCGATCGACTCCTCGAGCAGGGCGTGCCAGCGGTCCTCGTCGTGCTCCTCGACGAGCACCCATTCCTTGAAGACCTTCTTGGCCGGAGCGAACGGCTTGCCTACGCCTTGTTCGATCAGCGCGCTCACCCGGTCGCGATGGAGCTTGACCACGATGCCAGGGCCCTTGTGATGGCCCATGCCGACGAATTCGCCGTCGGGAGTCCGGGCACACGTGGAGCTCATGATCGTGCCTTCGACCAGCCGGCCCTCGGCGAGGAACGGCGCGCACGCCTCCCAGAAGTCGTCGTCATCGCGCATGGCCGCACCCTAGGCGCGCCGGGTCCGACGGCGCTCAGAGCATCGAGAGCCCGAGGAGGAGCAGCACGACCGCCTTCACGCCTTCGAGTCCGGCAAAGACCGTGTGCAGGTGCGAGCGCGGCAGTGTCTCGCCACCGATGATCGCTTCCACGCGGCGGTCGAGGCGAGGCAGGAGATAGGCCGCCTGCACGATGACGATCGCCAAGACCGCGGCCACGAAGACCCATTCCGGCCCGAGGCCCACGACGATGGCGGCAGCGGTCACGGCCACCGACAGCGCCCACTCCAACTTGGCGAATAGGTGGAAGGTCACGTGGCCGACCTCCAGCGCAACGGGGAGACTCAGCGACTGCGCCCGGAACTTGACGGGTGTCGCCAGGAACGAGACGCCGATCACCAGGCCGAACCAGGTGATGCTCAAGACCGCGATGGTGTTCACGTCAGCCCTCCGCTTCGGCCCAGCCGGTAGAAGCGGATGGCGAAGCGGGCGTCATCGGACGGCTCGATGTGGTGGTGACGCCCGGGCACGATGACGACCGGACGACCCACCTTCGCCGTGGCCGACCAGCCGGTGTCGTCCTCGACGAACACGACCGTTCCCCGCTCGACCAGCAGCTCCGCCCAGGCACTCGTGGCGTGGGCCGATCGCAGGGCCGGCGGCACCGTTGACGCGGTCCACACCGGCGTCGTGCGGGCGATCTCCGTCCCGACGGGGATCACCCGGGCATCACACCGCCAGCACCGGTCGGCGAAGGGTGGATGGCCGCAAGTGGTACGCATCCAGACCCCTCCGGGCAATTCTTCGACGATCAACATGTTCCCGATTATATCTAGTTATGAATGTTTTTAACAAGAGGCTGTGCGGTCGAGCCATAGCCTGCCAACGTGAGCTTCTGCGCTGAGGACGAGCGACCCCACGAGGGCCTCGTCGACGAGTGGGTGTTCGCAACCTGGACGCCAGACGGGCGCATCGGCGTGGTGTCCGGACATCGGCTCTTCGCCGACCGGTCGTGGTACTGGTGCGCCCTCGTCGCAACCGAGCTTCCACTCATGCACCTGACCGAGTGGGACGTCGCCGTGCGCAAGGTCGATCCGTTCATCGTCAAGGCGCCCGAGATGTGGGCGGAGCACCAACTCGACGCGCCGATGGAACAGTGGACCGTCGGCAACGAGGCGTACTTCGTCGCGCTCGACGAACCCGAGGAAGCCCTCGGGCGTGCCTACGGGGTCCCGACCCCGGTCGCCATGGACCTCGAGTGGTACGCAACCGAAGACCCGTCGCCCATCGCCGACGGCTACGAGCAACGCGGCGTCGTCCACGGTGAGATCGAATTGCTCCACCTGCCGAACCTGGCAATGGCCGAGGCCCCGGCGCACCGCTGGCGCCGTTGGGCGCCGGAGCTTGCCCCGCTTCGCCTACCGGTCGCTGAGCGGCCCGGACGACGAGCGCCCTTTGCCTTTCCCGACGGCACCTGCACCGGTTGGGTCCTGACGCCGTCCGGGTGGCGCACCCTCCCCTTCTGACCCCCAGTTGAAGGGGTCTGACCCCAAATGTGAACCCAAGGTTGAAGGTTCCGCGAATGTCTGAACCAGTCCGACCCCAACCCTGAAGGGGTCTGACCCCGGAACGCGCATTCGCGGGGAGTTTGGAACGGCGATATTGACGTTTGTATTCGTGTGAATATAAAGTGGCCCGATGAGCGAGCGCAGGCACGGCTTCCTCGAGGACTACCTGCCGTACCTCCTCCGACGCGCCGATCAAGCACTGTCGGCCGGCTTCTACCGCACGCTCAACGACTATGGCGTCGCCCGATCCGAATGGCGAGTCCTCGCCGTGCTCGCCGATCTCGGCGAGCTGTCGATGCTCGACCTCACCGCCGCCTCGCTCAGCCCCCAACCCACCGTGACCCACGCGGTCCGACGCCTCGAACAGCGAGACCTCGTTCGTCGAGTGGCCGGCACACACGACAAGCGCCAGCGCTTCGTGTCAATCACCGCCAGCGGCCGCACGCTCACCAAGGCACTCATCGCCGAAGCGAAACAGCTCGAGGCCGAATGCCTCGCCGGAGCCGGCGATCTCACCGAGCTGGTCGATCAGCTGCGCCGACTCACCGAGCTCGTCGAATCCGCCGCCCAAGAAGCAGCCTCGGAAGCCGGCTGACCCCACCCGACCGAACGAGAGAGACCGTGACCGACTACGACCCGCCCAACGCTCTCGATCGCAGGCCGTTCAGCCTTCAGGCCTGGATCGACGAACACCGCGACGAGCTCGCGCCACCCGTCGCCAACAAGCAGGTGTGGCGCGAGGCCGACATGATCATCATGATGGTCGGCGGCGGCAACGAGCGGAACGACTTCCACGACGATCCGCGCGAGGAGTTCTTCTACCAGCTCAAGGGCGACATGAACCTCGTGCTCTGGGAAGGCGAGGGTCACGCGCCGGTGTCCATGCCG
This sequence comes from Actinomycetota bacterium, assembly GCA_039028435.1. Taxonomy (GTDB): domain Bacteria; phylum Actinomycetota; class Acidimicrobiia; order Acidimicrobiales; family UBA10347; genus UBA10347. Next base: position 254,139 of record JBCCIC010000004.1, read on the forward strand.
ATACGCGAAGGCGAGATATATCTGTTGCCGCCCCATCTTCGCCATTCGCCCCAGCGGCCCGACCCCGAGTCGATCGGGCTCGTCGTTGAGTATCAACGCGACATCGGCGAGCTCGACGGGTTCGAGTGGGTGTGCGAGGAGTGCTACCACCTGCTGCACCGCGTCGAACTCCAGGTACAGGAGATCGACAAGGACCTGCCGCCCCTCTTCGCCGCCTACGACGCCGACGAAGGCGCCCGCACCTGCAAGAACTGCGGCGTGTTCAACCCCGGACGCGAGGGGCGCTGGTGACGACCGACCCGTCTGCGGCCACCGCCGCCGAGCTCGACGCAGCCGACCCGCTGGCCGCGTTTCGCGCCGAGTTCCAGCTTCCCGTGGGCATCTATCTCGTCGGCAACTCGCTCGGCGCGCTCCCCGAGGCCGCACGCACGAACGTGAACACCGAGTTCGATCGTTGGGCCACGCTCGGCGTCGAGGGTCACTTCACCGGTGAACTGGCGTGGAAGGACTACCACGAGCTGCTGACCGAACCGATGGCCGCGATCGTCGGGGGCACGCGCTCCGAGGTCGTTGTGATGAACGCCCTCACGGTCAACCTCCACCTGCTGATGGTCAGCTTCTACCGACCGACGCCCGAGCGCCACAAGGTTCTCATCGAGGGCCACGCCTTCCCATCGGACCATTTCGCCGTCGAATCCCAGATCCGGCAACGGGGCTTCGATCCCGAGGACTCGCTCGTCACGCTCGATCCGCGGCCGGGCGAAGAGACGCTGCGGGCCGACGATGTGCTGGCCACGATCGCCGACCTCGGCGACGAGCTCGCGCTCGTGATGTTGCCGGGCGTGCAGTACTACACCGGCCAGGTCCTGCCGATGGCCGACATCACCGCAGCCGGCCACGCCGTGGGCGCAACCGTCGGCTTCGACCTGGCCCATGCGGTCGGCAATGTCGAGCTCGACCTCCATGGCTGGAACGTCGACTTCGCCGCCTGGTGCACCTACAAGTACCTCAACAGCGGACCGGGCGGGGTGGGCGGCGCGTTCGTCCACGAGCGTCACGTTGCCGATCCGGACCTGCCCAAGCTGCTCGGCTGGTGGGGCACGAACAAGTCGACCCGCTTCGAGATGGCCACGGAGTTCGACGCCACCCCAACCGTCGAGTCGTGGCAGCTCTCCAACGCACCGATCCTGGCGATGGCGGCGTTGCGGGCGTCGCTCGACATCATCGACCGGGCCGGCGGTGTCGGGGCGATGCGGGCCAAGTCCGAGGTCCAGATCGCATTCCTCGACCGGCGCCTTGCCGAGGTACTCGGGGATCGCATCAACAACCTCACGCCGCCGGTGATGGCCGAGCGCGGGTGCCAATTCGCGCTCCAGGTGCCTCGCGGTCATGGGCGCGCGGTGTTCGAGAAGCTCGAACATGCTCGCGTCCTGTGCGACTGGCGCGAGCCCGACGTCATCCGGATCGCCCCCGTGCCGCTCTACAACTCGTTCGACGACATCGAACGCTTCATCGCCATCCTCGATGAGGTCACGCCATGACCGACATGCCGATCGATCGCACGATCGAGAATCCGGTGATCGTGGGCGCTGGCCAAGCCGGCGCACTCCTGGCGATCTATCTGGCGCGCCAAGGCCACCACGTGACCGTCTACGAGAGCAGGCCCGACCTGCGCCGAGTCGACATCGATGCCGGACGTTCGATCAACTTGGCGCTGGCCACGCGCGGCATCGTCCCCCTGATCGACGTCGGCGTCATCGAGCGTGTCGATGCGATCACGATCCCGATGCGCGGCCGCATGGTGCACGCGGTCGGCGACCCGACCCCCGATCTACAGCCGTACGGCTCGAAGCCCCACGAGGTCATCCACTCGGTGTCTCGCTCGGACCTCAATGCGATCCTGCTCGACGCCGCCGAGGCCACGGGCCGGGTGGACATCGTCTTCGACGCCACCGTCGACTCGGTCGATCTCGAAACCCGCACCATCCGGTTCCGGGACGGGACGAGCGCCAAGTTCGGCGTCGTGTTCGGCGCCGACGGCGCCGGCTCACGCGTGCGCAAGGCGATGGCCGGGGTCGGCGCCTGCGACTTCCGCACTGACTGGCTCGACCACGACTACAAGGAACTCACGCTCGCCCCGGCCGAGGACGGCAGCCATCGGATCGACCCGCAGGCGCTGCACATCTGGCCTCGCGGCGAGCTCATGTTGATCGCGCTCGCCAACCCCGAGGGCGACTTCACCGTCACCTTGTTCGCACCCAAGACGACCTTCGCCGAGCTCGACGGCGACCCTGCGGCCGTCGCCGGCTTCTTCGCTCGGGAGTTCCCCGAGTTCACGGCGATGATGCCCGATCTCGTCGAGCAGTTCGGTGAGAACCCGACCGGACGCCTCGGAACCCTCCACGCCACGGGCTGGAGCTACCAGGACCGCGCCGTCATCGTCGGCGACGCCGCCCACGCAATCGTGCCGTTCCACGGGCAGGGCATGAACGCCGCGCTCGAGAGCGTCCGGATCCTCGACCGTCATCTGCGGTCGACACCCGGCCCTCTCGACGCGGCGTTCGGCGCCTATGAGGCCGAGCGGAAACCCGACGCGGATGCGATCGCCGCCATGGCCCTCGGCAACTACCTGGAGATGCGTTCGGGTGTCGTCGACCCCGACTACCTGGCCAAGCGATCGATGGCGCTTGACCTCGAACAGCGCCATCCCGACCATCTCAGTCCTCGGTACAACATGGTCATGTTCTCCACGATGCGCTACGCCGAGGCGCAATCACGGGCGGCCGCCCAGAGTGCCCTCATCACCCAGGCGCTCGCCGACCGCGACTTCGACATCGACGCCGCCGTCGAGGCCCTGCCTGAGCTCCCAGCACTCGATCCGCTGGCCGATAACCACGCGCTGAGCATCTCATGACCACCCCAGCCGACCGTTCTGCTTCCGAGAGTCCCACACCCGACGCGACCGCGGCGGCCGACTTCACCTACGGCAGCTACCTGCGCATCGACGAGTTGCTCTCGCTGCAAACCTGCGTATCGGTCGATGCCGAGACCGGCGAGCCGGAACACGACGAAACGCTCTTCATCATCATCCACCAGGTCTACGAGCTGTGGTTCAAGCAGATGCTGCACGAACTCGACCTCATCGTCGAGCACCTGAACAACGACAAGATGGGTGGGGCAGCCCACCACCTCAAGCGAGTGCTGAAGATCCTGAAGACGCTCGTCGGCCAGATCGACATCCTCGAAACGATGACGCCGGCCGAGTTCGCCAGCTTCCGTTCGTTCCTCGCCAATGCCAGCGGATTCCAGTCGGCTCAGTTCCGCGAACTCGAGTTCCTCCTCGGCATCAAGGACCGCATCCAGCTCGACTGGTTCACCGGCGAAGAGGGTCGCCGACTCGCCGAGCGCTACGACGCTCCGACGTTGTGGGACGCCTTCATCGGCGTGCTCGACCGACAGGGCACCGGCGTACCCGCCTCGGCCCTCGAGCGCGACGTCCGAGAGCCGATCGAGACGAACGAAGCGCTCCAGGCGGTCATCGTCGAGCGATATCCCGACGATCGTTTCTCCAATCTCTGCGAGACCCTGACCGACCTCGACGAGGGCCTCCAGGAGTGGCGCTACCGCCACGTGATGATGGTCCGACGAACGATCGGCACCAAGCCCGGCACCGGCGGTTCCGACGGTGCGTCCTATCTCGCCACGACCTTGTTCCGACCGGCGTTCCCCGACCTGTGGGCCATCCGCACCGCGTTTTGAGGAGGCACCCATGACCCCCACCCCGAACACAATCCCTCCGAGCACCGTCACACCGAGCACAATCGCACCGAGCACCATCACCGAGCATCAGCTGTACATCGGTGGCGAGTGGCGCTCGACCGAGGAGACGTTGCCGGTCGTCAATCCGTCGACCGAGGAGCTCGTCGCTCGACTCCCGGTCGCGACCCTGACGGACCTCGATGACGCGGTCGCAGCTGCGACCGAGGGCTTCGCCAGCTGGAGCCGCACCGCCCCTCGCGACCGCGCCGACCTCGTGCGAGCTGCCGCCGCGCTGCTGCGCGAGCGCCAGGATGAGATCGCCCATTCGATCACGATCGAACACGGCAAGCCGTTCCGTCAGGCGCAGCTCGAAGTCATTCGCGGCGCCGAGTTCTTCGAGTGGGATGCCGGCGAGGCGGTGCGCACGTACGGGAGGGTGATCCCGAGCGGGCCGGGCATCAAGTACATCGTGCACCATCAGCCAATCGGTGCGGTTGCGGCGTTCTCCCCGTGGAACTTCCCGATGAGTCAGCCGGCCCGCAAGGTCGCCGGCGCCGTCGCATCGGGCTGCTCGATCATCCTCAAGGCGGCCGAGGAGACCCCGGCCGGCGCCATCCACATCGCCAAGGCATTCCACGACGTCGGCCTCCCGCCGGGCGTGCTCAACCTTGTCTTCGGCGTGCCCGCCGAAATCTCCAGCCACCTGATTCCCAAGGACGAGATCAAGCTTGTGGCATTCACCGGGTCGACCGCCGTCGGGCGACACCTGACCGGCATCGCCTCGGATCACATGACCCGCGTGCTCATGGAGCTGGGTGGCCACGCCCCCGTCATCGTCTGCGAGGACACCGACGTCGAGGCGGCGGCGATCACCTCGGCCATCCGCAAGATGCGCAACGCCGGGCAGGTGTGCACGTCGCCGACCCGCTTCTTCGTCCACCGTGCGGTCTTCGACCAGTTCCTCGACACGTTCACCGAGCGATGCGCTGCGACCATCGTCGGCGACGGCTTCGACGATGTCGAGATGGGACCGCTGGCCAACGAGCGTCGGCCCAAAGCGCTGGCCGGTTTCGTCGACGACGCGGTGAGCGCCGGCGCCACGCTCATGACCGGGGGAAACCGCGTGGACCGCCCCGGCTACTTCTTCGAGCCGACGGTGCTTGCCCACGTGCCGGACCATGCTCGGGTCATGCAGGAGGAGCCGTTCGGACCGCTGGCGATCGTGAACCCGGTCGATTCGCTCGACGACGCCATCATCCGAGCCAACTCGGTGCCGTACGGCCTCGCTGCGTACGGGTTCACCAACCGTGCCGACTACGCCGACGAGATGGTCGAGCGCGTCGAGGCCGGCAACCTGTCGATCAATACCCTCGAGGCCTCGCTTCCCGAGACGCCGTTCGGCGGCGTGAAGTCGAGTGGCTACGGCCGCGAAGGCGGCACCGAAGGACTCAACCACTACACGGTGGTCAAGAACGTCTCCCACTCGATGTCGATCGTCTGAGCGCCCATCCTCTGCCATCGACCTTTGAACAGCCAGGAACCAGGATGAAGTACACCCGCGGCACCGCCAAAGAACACGCCCAGGCCACGATGACGGGCATCTGGGCAGCGGCCTATCTGCCGTTCGACGACGACATGCGTATCGACGAGGACGGCTTCCGCCAGAACGTGCACCACTGGACTGAGGACCTCGGCATCGAGGGACTGTTCATCTCCGGCAAGCGGGGTGAGTTCTTCTCGATGTCGGTCGAGGAACGCAAGCGTTCCTTTGAGCTGGCGGTCGACGCGGTTGGCGACGCGGGGCAGACGATCATGTCGTGCTCCGATGCCAACCTCGATGTGGTGCTCGACCTGGCTCGCCATGCGCAAGACGTCGGGGCCGACTACATCGTCGTGCACGCCCCATCGCTGCACTTCCACAACGGCTACGACGAGACCTTGATGGGTTACTACCGAATGGTGTCCGAGGCGGTCGACATCGGCATCGCTCTGTGGAGCCATCCAGCCAGCGGCTACCTGATGTCGCCACAGCTGTGCAATCGGCTCGCCGACCTCGACACGGTCGTGGCCATCAAATACAGCGTCGATAGGGAGATGTACGCGGAGCTGACCGAACTGGCCTCGGACCGCATCCACGTGAGCACCGCGTCGGAAGACGAGTGGCTCGACAACATCATCGAGCTCGACTGGAAGCTGTATCTCTGCTCGTCACCGCCGTTCTTGTTGCAGTCGGCGAAGGATCGCCGCATGCACGACTACACCGTGGCAGCGATGGATGGACGCGTCGACGAAGCCCGTTCCATCAGCGCCAGCCTGGCACCGGTCCGCGCCGCGCTGCGCGATTCCATGCCGGCGGAGAAGCCGCATGCACACCAGAAGTACTGGCAGGAACTGCTCGGCCAGGTCGGCGGGCACGTGCGTCCTCCGCTGCTCGAACTGACCGACGACGAGAAGGCCACCACCCGCGCCGCCTTCGAAGCCTGCGGCCTCGAGGTGTAACACCTGGTGCCAGGCACCGATCGTTACACCGCCGACGGCAGAATCTGCGCCAGCAGATTCTGTATAAGCGAGGCCGAAGGCCGAACGACAGGCACCGATCGTTACATGATGCGCTTTGGTGCCAGGCACCGATCGTTACACCGCCGACGGCAGAATCTGCGCCAGCAGATTCTGTGTAAGCGAGGCCGAAGGCCGAACGACAGGCACCGATCGTTACACCGCCGACGGCAGAATCTGCGCCAGCAGATTCTGTGTAAGCGAGACCGAAGGCCGAACGACAGGCACCGATCGTTACACGTAGGGTGCGGGGATGGGTGAGCGGGGTGCGCTGACGGGGGTCCGGGTCATCGACCTGACCACGATCCTCATGGGGCCTATGGCAACGCGGATCCTCGCCGACCACGGGGCCGACGTCGTCCGCATCGACCCGCCGACGGCCTCCCGAGACATCACCGGCGGCCCAGACGGCATCGGCGGCATCGTGCTCGACACGCATCGCAACAAGCGCAGCGTGATGCTCGACCTCAAGTCCGACGAGGGCATGGCGGCCATGCTCGATCTCGTCGCGACCGCCGACGTGCTGGTGTCGAACATGCGAGGCGCCGCCCTCGAGCGACTCGGACTCGACGCCGCCACGCTGCGCACCCGCCGACCCGAGCTGATCCACTGCACCGCCAACGGCTACGGCGCCGATGGGCCCTATGCCGATCGTGCGGCGTATGACGACGCGATCCAGGCGATCAGCGGGCTGGCCGCCCTGCCCACGCGTATCTCCGGAGAGCCGGCCTACGTGCCCTCCGTGATCGTCGACAAGACCTGCTCGATGTTCATCGTGCAGGCCGTGATGGCTGCGCTCCTCAACCGGCATGCAACCGGTGAGGGACAGACGATCATGGTCCCGATGTTCGAAACCATGGTGTCGATGAACGTGGTCGAGCACCTCCGCGGCGCGGCGCTCGTGCCACCCCGCGGCGAGATCGGCTACCGGCGCCTCCTCAACCCGAACCGCAAGCCGTACCGCTGCGCCGACGGGTGGGTGGCGCTGCTGCCCTACAACGACGCCAACTGGCGCGACTTCTTCCGGATCATCGGCCGTCCGGAGCTCACCGAGGACCCGAAGTTCGGTGACCACGGCTCGCGTATCGAGAACGCCATCGAGCTGTACGGCTACATCGTCGAGGCGGCGCCGATGCACACGGTCCACGAGTGGCTCACCATCTGCGAGCAGCACTCGATCCCGGCCAGCCCGGTCCTCGACCTCGCAGAGCTACCCGAGGACGACCACCTGCAAGCCGTCGACATGATGCCCGTCGTGCAACACCCGCTCGTCGGGCCCTACCGCTCGGTGCGTCACCCCGTCACCTACGACACGCTCTCGACCGAAATCCGCCACCACGCCCCCGTGCCCGGCCAGCACACTGCGGAGCTCCTCGCCGAGCTCGGATGGGACGCCGCACGCATCGCCGAACTTGGTCCGTGAGCCAACGCCCGGGCTGCGAGAATGCGCGATGTGAGCATTTCGACCACCTGCCTGGGCGCCTACCCCAAGCCGGCGACCGTGCCGATCAGCGATTGGTTCAACACGACCCATCGCGACGATGACTATACCGACCGCGTCATGCGTGGGTGGGCTGCCGCCCAGTCCGCCGAGACACAGGCGATCCTCGACGAAGCCACGGCGGAGGTCGTCGCCGATCAGATCGACTGTGGTATCGACGTGATCACCGACGGCGAGGTCCGCCGTGAGAACTACGTGCACTATCAGTGCCGCCACTTCGAGGGTTTCGACTTCGAGCACCTCACGCGACGCGTGCTCCGCAATGGCGCCTACGCCACCGACCTCCCGTCGATCCGCGGTCCAGTCCGTACCACCGGTCAGCACCCGCTCGTTCGCGACTGGCAGGTCGCAACCGCAGCGAGCGACGGGCGCCCGGTCAAGGCCACCCTGCCTGGCCCGATGACGATCTCGGACACGACCGCCGACTGCTTCTATGACGACCCCGCCGAGCTGGCCGGCGACCTCGCCACCGCGCTCAACGCCGAGGTGCAGGCGCTCGTCGACGCCGGCTGCACGCACATCCAAATCGACGAGCCGATCTTCGCCCGCAAGCCCGACCAGGCACTGGCCTACGGGATCGATGCACTTCGGGCGTGCTTCGAGGGTGTTCCCGACGACATCACTCGGGTGATGCACATGTGCTGTGGCTACCCGAACCATCTGGACGACCATGACTACCCCAAGGCGGACGCCTCGGCGTATCTGCAGCTCGCCCAGGCGGTCGATGGGGTTGTCGACCAGATCTCGATCGAGGACGCCCATCGCCACAACCCCCCAGAGCTGTTCGAGGCGTTCGAGCGGTCGACGCTCATCGTGGGGTTTGTCCGCATCGCGTCGAGCGACATCGAGTCGACCGACGACATTGCGACTCGGATCCACGCCGTGCGCGATCGCCTGCCCGACGGTCGACTGATCGCCGCGCCCGACTGCGGCCTGGGGTTCCTCGGCCGCGACCTCGCAATGGCCAAACTCCGCAACCTCAGCGCAGCAGCCGCCCTCGCCTGACCCCGATCAGCACGCGAGACTGCAGGCATGACACCGATGAGTGACGACGAGGTCGTCGAGTTCATGCGCACGGGCTCTCGGACCGGCAAGTTGGCGGTGACCCGCAAAGATGGGTCGCCGCACGTGACCCCGATCTGGTTCGACTTCGACGACGCAACGGGCGAGCTCGTCTTCCTCACCCAGGTCGAGACGATCAAGGGCAAGTCGTTGCGACGCGACGGGCGGGTGTCGATCTGTGTGGACCTGATGGAGATGCCGTTCCACTTCGCTCGCATCGACGGCGAGGTCGCTTCGCTCACACCACAGGCCGAGGACCCCGACGCGATGCTGCATTGGGCGATCGAGACGTGCCGGCGCTACGTGGGCGACAACCGCGCCGAAGAGTTCGGCCGCCGCAATGCCCACCCGAGCGAGACGCTGGTGCGGGTGCGACCGATTCGCTACCTCGGCGCCTGGGGCGTGAGCGATTGAGTTCGCGCGCCATCGGCTGCGCCGAGCGGCGTCGGCTTGTGGACCGCGCGCCCGCGCATCACAATGCTCCGGTGCTCAACACCCGACCAGCTCGCCTCGCTCGTCTTCTCGCCTTCCTCCTGGTACTCGGCCTGATCGGCGCGGCGTGCGGTGGTGGTGCGTCCGACGACGGCGACGTCGCGTCGGAGATTGCCGACGAGGGAGCCGAACCTTTACCGAGCGCCTCGCCTGAGGCCGAACCGGAGCCGGAGCCGACCGAGGCACCGGAGCCCACGGCCACACCGGAGCCCGAACCGACCGCAACTCCGGAGCCCGAGCCGATCGATGCGTCGAATCTCCAGGAGCGCCTCCTCGACGCGCAACCCGGTGACGTCATCGAGATTCCGGCCGGGGTCTTCGAGTTCGACCGCGGCCTGTCATTGACCGTCGATGGCGTCACGATCCGCGGCGCGGGTATCGATGACACGATCCTGTCGTTCGCCGGCCAGGTGGCCGGTGCCGAGGGCCTGCTGGTGACCGCGTCCGACTTCACCATCGAGGACCTGGCCATCGAGGACACGGTCGGCGACGCACTCAAGATCAATGAGGGCGAGAACATCGTCGTCCGACGCGTGCGCACCGAGTGGACCGGCGGTTATTCGGTCGACAACGGCGCGTACGGCATCTATCCCGTGCAGACGACCAACGTGCTCATCGAGGACTCGGTCGCGATCGGTGCGTCCGACGCGGGCATCTACGTGGGCCAGTCGACCAACATCATCGTCCGGAACAACGAGGCCTCGTTCAACGTCGCCGGCATCGAGATCGAGAACTCGGTCAACGCCGATGTCTACGGCAACACCGCGACCGACAACACCGGCGGGGTGCTGGTGTTCAACCTGGCGGGGCTGAGCATGCAGGGCTCGCACACTCGGGTCTATGACAACGAGATCATCGCCAACAACACCGAGAACTTCGCCGCCGAGGGCACGGCGGTGGCGAGCGTGCCCGCAGGTACCGGGGTGTTGGTGATGGCGAACGACGATGTCGAGATCTTCGGAAACCGTATCCAGGACAACCGCTCGGCGAATGTCGTGGTGACCAGCATCTTCACCGCCGGATTCGACAACTCCGAGGCCGCGCCAGACTTCGACGGCTATCCCGAGCGGGTGTTCATCTACGACAACGAGATGGGTGGCGGCGGCTACGAGCCCGACTCGATCCTGCGAGCGCTCCAGCTCGGCTTCCTCGGCGCCGACGGCGTGCTGCCCGACATCGTGTGGGACGGCGATGCCGATCCGGAGAAGCTGGTCGACGGCGTGGTCGCTGACGAGAACCGCATCTGCGTCCAGAACGGCGAGGCCGATGTTCTCAACGCCGACGCCGGCAACGGATTCGCCGAGACCCGCATCGACAACGAGGCCCACGACTGTGAACTGCCGAAGCTCGAGCCCGTGGTGCTCGACGACCTCGAGTGACCCGCACCGACGCCGCCGTCGGTGGACTCGTCCTCGCGCTCGCCCTGCTGATCGGCTGCTCGACGTCGCAGGACGACGCGACGGTCGACACGTCGGCGGTCACTGCTGAACCCACGATCGCGGCCGCCGAGTCCACGCCACCTCCAACCGTCCAGCCAGATCCGCACGTGGATGCCGTTTCGGGCGCCGGGCCGACCTGGCATCCCGAGAACAACCCCGAATCGCTCGACGCGTGGGGACAATTGGCCGTCGTGCAGGGGGTGCTGGCCCCGGTTGACGACGTCCTGGCGTACGAACTCAACTCGGCACTGTTCTCCGACCATGCGCACAAACTGCGAACCGTCTGGCTTCCCGAGGGCGCCGGGCCCGCCGACTACGACGGCACCGACACGTTCGCCTTCCCGGTCGGGACGGTGATCACCAAGACGTTCTGGTATCCGCTGCCGGACGGTGCCGCGGCGCATGACGGCCGTGTCCTGCAGACCGCCACGCCGGCCGACCTGGTGCCGACCATCGATCTGGCCACGAGCCGAGTCGTGGAGACCCGGATCCTCGTGCATCGAGCCGACGGGTGGGAGGCGCTGCCCTATGTCTGGAACGCCGAACAGACCGAGGCCACGCTGCAGCGGACCGGTGACCTGCAGATCCTCACCCTGGTTGCCGCCGATACCGGTTCGGACGAACCGGAGGCCGAGTTTCCCTACGTCGTGCCGAACGTCAATCAATGCGCCGGATGCCATGCGACGAACCACACCAGCGGTGAGATCGTGCCGATCGGCCCCAAGGCCCGGCATCTCAACCGCACGATCGACGCGGGCTTCGGAGCGATCAACCAGCTCGACCATTGGCGCACGACTGGGCTGCTGGCCGGAGGACCGTCCGCCGAGGAGGCGCCGCGCTCGGCGATCTGGACCGACCCGACGGCACCCCTCGACGCGAGGGCCCGCGCGTATCTCGACATCAATTGCGCCCACTGCCACAACGAGGTCGGCCCCGCCGATACCTCGGGGCTCTTCCTCGAGCCGACGACACCGGTCGACCGCGCGCTCGGTCTGTGCAAGCCGCCGGTCGCCGCCGGGTCAGGAACCGGCGGGCGGCAATTCGGCATCGCCCCCGGCGAACCGGCCGACTCGATCTTCGTCTACCGCATGCAGACGACCGACCCAGGCGAGATGATGCCCGAGCTCGGTCGGGCTCGGCCCCACGAGGAGGGCATCGAGCTCATCTCCGCCTGGATCGCCACCCTGCCCGGCTCCTGCTGACCCGCTGACGGGGGTCAGACCCCTTCGAGGTTGGGGTCGGACTGGTTCAGACTCTGCCGCAACCTTCAACCACCGCTTCAGACTCGGGGTCAGACCCCTTCAAGGTGGGCGAAACCGAACTGATCTTTGGTTTTTGGTGAGCCAGAATCGCATACTGGCCGAGGCGACGACACCACAGGAGCTGCGATGAAGAAGATCCCCCGAGACGACCCCCGCGCCGAGCGGATGGCCAGCGACATCGACATCGATCTCGACGGATTGCGGGAACACCTCGACGGCAAGCACCGCTGGGTCATCTCCACCACACGCGCCGACGGTCGCCCCCAGATGAGCCTGGTGACCGGTGGCATGACCGCCGACGGTCAGCTGGCGGTGTCGAGCTACCCGATGCGGGCCAAGACCATCAACGCCCGTCGGAACCCGGACGTCTCCGTTCTGGTGATGGGTGAGAGCTTCCACAACGCCTGGGTCCAGGTCGACGGTCAGGCCACGGTCATGGACATGCCTGAAGGAGCCGACGCCTTCGTCGAGTACTTCCGCTGTATCAGCGGCGAGCATTCCGACTGGGACGAGTACCGCCAGGCGATGGCCGACCAAGGCAAGAGCATCATCATGATCGAGCCCACCCGCTGGAGCCCGGTGAGCCGCGGTGGTTTTCCGCCGGAGATCTTCGAAGACGAGTGAGCCTCCGCCTCGGGATCAATCGCTGGGACTGGCGATCACCGAACCACTTCGTCCAGTCGGTCGTCGCGGCTGAAACCCACGGCGTCGACATCTGCTTTCAGCCCGTCAACCCGCTCGGCGTGATGGATCCCTATGTCCTGTTCGCGCTCGCCGCACAGCAGACCAGTTCGATCCACTTCGGTACCCTCCTCGAGACGCCACAACTGCGCCCCGCGGCGGTTGCGGCCGGATCAACCGCAACCATCGAGGCCGTCGCACCCGGGCGCACGATGCTCGTCTACGGCGTCGGGGACACCGCCGTTCGATGGATCAACCGCCGGCCTTCACGGATGGCCGAGCTCGAGGAAGCGACGGTGCAGGCGAGGGCCTACCTCCGCGGCGATCGGCTCGACGTCGGCGCCCGCGCACCCGCCTGGTTGCGCCACGGCGACCACACCAATCCGCCGCCGGTCTGGATCGCCGCCAGCGGGCCCAAGACCCTTCGTATGGCCGGTCGCGTCGCCGACGGCGTGTTCCTGCGTTGCGGCACCCACCCGGCCAACATCGCCCACGCGGTCGCCCAGATCGACGCGGGTATCGCCGAAGCCGGGCGCTCGATCGACGAGGTCGACGTCGGTCTCATCGTGCACACCTGCCTGTCGCAGCACCCCGCTGAGATCCGTGCCATCACCCGCGCCATGGCCGCCGGCTTCTACGAATACGCGCCGGCACTCTTCGACCCGCCGGAATTCGAGTGGAACGGTCCGCCCGTCCACGAACTCCAGGAACAGGTTTGGCCCGACTTCCATCACGCCCGAGACCTGGTCGGCGCCGGACAGGTCGTCGACTTCCTGCCCGATGAGATCGCGGGCAGTTTCTCGTTCTTCGGCACCGCCGACGACGTCGTCGGCCAGATCAACCGCATCCTCGATGCAGTGCCCCGCATCAGCATCGTGGTTCCGCATCCGGTGCCGATGCCGAACTGGGACGACCTCGGCGACTACGCCCGATGGGTGGGCGCCGAGCTCAAACCCCGACTCCCCGTCTGACCCGTCCCGCGACCAGCGCGCTAGCACGACTCGGCGTGGCCGTCCTACGGTCTGCCCATGGGGGACTTTGATCCGTTCGCGACCACGATCCCAGCCCTGGTCGAGTGGTCGACGCAGACCTTCGCCGATCAGCTGGCTATCCGTGACGGCGACGTCACCCTGACTTACGAGGAGCTGGGCGATCTGATCGACCAGGCCGCGCGGGCATTCGTCGCATCGGGCGTCGAGGCCGGCGACACGGTCGCCGTCTGGGCGCCGAACTGCTGGCAGTGGGTGGTAGCCGGGCTCGGCGTCTCGCGAGCCGGCGCACGACTGGTACCGGTCAACACCCGCTTCAAGGGCAACGAGGCCGCCTATGTGCTCGACAAGGCCCAGGTCGGCATGGTCTTCGTGGTCGATGGCTTCCTCGACACCGACTATTCCGGCTCGCTCGCCAATCAGGCCATCCCCTCAGTTCGAGAAGTGATCGATCTGGCTACGGGACTCGATGACTTCCTCGCGCGCGGCGACGCCGGCCTGCAGACCGAGGTCGACACCAGGTCGGCCGCCGTCACCCACGACGACGTCGGCCTGATCATGTTCACCTCGGGGACGACCGGCCGCCCGAAAGGCGTCATGGTGCGCGGCGGCGCGATCATCCGTGCGTTCGCCAGCTACGGCCAGGTCCTCGACGTGCGGCCCGGCGATCCATACCTGCTCGTCAACCCCTACTTCCATGCGTTCGGCTACAACAGCGGCATCATCGTGTGCCTGCTGTTCGGCGCGCTCAACCTGCCGGTCGCCGTCTATGCGCCCGAAACGGTGCTCGACATCATCGAGCGAGAACGGGTCGCCGTCTTCCCGGGCCCACCCGCCCTGTTCCAAGGCCTGCTCAACCATGCCGAGCTCAAGCGGTACGACATCTCCTCGCTTCGCTCGTGTGTCACCGGTGCGGCGACGATCCCCGTCGAGATGATCGTCGACATGCGCGAGCGCCTCGGCTTCGAGAACATCGTGACCGCCTATGGCATGACCGAAACCTCGGGTATTGCGTCGTACACCCGGCCGGGTGACTCGCCCGAGCTCATCGCATCGACCTCAGGCTGCGCGATTCCCGATGTCGAGCTGCGCATCGTCGACGACGCGGGCGTCGATGTCGCACGGGGCGACGAGGGTGAGCTGCTGGTGCGTGGTTTCCAGGTCACGCCGGGCTACCTCGATGCTCCCGAACAGACGGCCGAAGCGATCGACGCCGAGGGATGGCTCCACACCGGCGACATCGCGGTGATGAACGAGCTCGGCTACATCGACATCACCGACCGAAAGAAGGACATGTTCATCATGGGCGGCTTCAACGCCTATCCCGCGGAGATCGAGCGGGCCCTGATGGAGCACGACCTCGTTGGCATCGCGGCGGTGATCGGGGTGCCCGACGATCGCATGGGCGAGGTCGGCGCCGCCTTCATCGTTCCGTCACCCGAGGGTGCGCCCGACCCTGGCGAGCTGATCGGGTGGTGCCGCGAGAACATGGCGAACTACAAAGTGCCGCGCTACGTGTGGATCGTCGACGACCTGCCACTCACCGCGTCGAACAAGGTGCGCAAACCCGAGCTGCGTGACCTTGCCGCCGATCGGATGTGATGAAGCAGCTTCTCGCCACGATCTGCGCAGTCATGCTCGCCGCCGCGTTGTTCGCCGGGTGTGGCGAAAGCGAGCCGACGGCGACGCCTCCGACGGCTGCGGCCGCCGAGCCGGCTACTCCCGTGCCGACGAGCGAAACCCCCGCGCCGGAACCGACACCTACAACGGGCGCCGAGCCTTCTGAAACCTCCGACGCGTCGAGCGCACCCGAGGTCCCCGAGGTCGTCGAAGATCGTGGTGTCGCCCCCGCGAACATCGACGTCGACCGACACCCGGTGGTGCTCGACGCGTCGCTCAGCCCGCTCGGCGACGGCTCGTACCGATTCAGCGTCACGCTGTCGAGTCCCTACGACACCCCGCAGCGCTATGCCGACGCCTGGCGGGTGCTCGACGCCGACGACAACGAGCTCGGCATCCGGATCCTCCTCCACGACCATGCAACCGAGCAGCCGTTCACCCGCAGCGAGACGGTGATCGTGCCCGAGGGTGTCGAGGTCGTCTACATCGAGGGCCGCGACCAAGCCAACGGCTGGTCGGGTCAACGCTTCGCCGTGGCCATCGCCTCGCCGTAGAGTTGCCGTGATGTCCACCTCGGCACCGAGTCGGTTCAGTGCCGAAGGAACCAACACGGGCGATTTCGACTCGGGCGACTGGGGACTCCTGCTCCTCACCTCATTGATTTGGGGGTCGAGTTTCCTCTGGATCGCCATCGGGCTCGACGCCTTTGGCCCGGGTGTGATCGCCTGCGGACGCATGCTGCTCGGCGCAGCGGTCCTGTGGTGGTTCCCGGCATCGCGGATCCCGGTGCCGCGCAAGGCGTGGTCCGCGGTCGCCGTTGTCGCCATCGCCGGCAACACGTTCCCTGCGGTCTTCTTCCCGCTCGCCCAGCAGCGGGTCGAATCGTCGGTCGCCGGCATGTTCAACTCGGTCGGCCCGATTCTGACCCTGGTGATCTCGGTGGCGATGCTGCGAGCCGCTCCGCCGCGAGGCCAGATCGGTGGACTGTTGGTCGGCATGGTCGGCGCGTTGCTGCTCGGCATCGCCAACCTTTCTGGCGCCGACGCCGAACCCCTCGGCCTGTTGTTCATCATCCTGGCCGTCACCGGCTACTCGGTCTCGAACAACTTTCTTCCGGCGCTCGCACAGAATTACGGCGGACCAGCTGTGATCGCCCGAGCGATGACCGCCAGCGCGCTGCTCCTATTGCCGTGGGGTCTCCTCAGCCTCGACGAGTCGAGCTTCCGATGGTCCTCCTTCGGGGCGCTCGTCGTTCTCGGGGTGCTCGGAACGGGACTCGCCCGCACGGTCTTCGCGATTCTCAACGGCCGTATCGGTGCGCCTCGCAGCGCACTCGTCGGTTACCTCGTACCGGTCGTCGCCGTCCTGCTCGGCGTGTTGGTCCGCGACGAGTCCGTGAGCGTCCTGGAACTGGTCGGGACGGCACTGATCCTCGTCGGCGCCGCGCTGATCTCACGCGCTCGGCACTGATATCAGCGATCCGGTCACTCGAGTGACGACGGCGCTCCGCTGTCGAGGTACAGACGCATCACGCCCGACGTCGTGATCAAACGGCCCAGCCCGGTGACAATTCCCGAGGCGAGCGCGTAGTAGAACAAGGCGCCGTTGGAGGGGCGGAACTGGGCGACGGTGAAGTCGCGCACGATCACGTCGTCATCGACCACAGTGACGACGTCTTCGACCTCGTTCGGGTCAATCGGTTGTCCGGCGCCGATCACGCCCGAGACGATGGCGACCATCACGGTGACCGAGATCGTGATCAGGAGCAGGCGACCGAACACCGCCCAGAAGCGTCCGTCCTGGGAGACCGCTCCCGAAGCGCGCAGAATCGACGCACCCGGTGGTGCCGCAACGGCAGCCGAGGACAGAAACGCCAACTTGATCCACGCCCAGACGCCGAGAGGGATCAGGCCAAGAATGGCCAGCGCGGTCAGGGCTCCGGCGACGGCGCCGAGCAACGAGATGACGATCATCAGGACAACGAACGCGGCGAACACGAGCAGCCAGGCGCCGATGAGCCGAGGCAGCCGGGTCACCGCCCGACCCATGGCCTCGGTGATGGTGGGTTCCTGATTCAGATGGGCGCGTTGCATGAAGCGATTGACCGCCAGCCAGGCGACCGCCTGGGCGATCGAGAACACCAGCCCGATCGCCAGGCTCCGGCCGACGACCTGGCCCCAGTTGCCATCGAACTCGTCGTCGATGCGCACCACACCGTCGAGCGCCCAGAAGAGCCCGAAGCCGAAGACGGCGGCCCGCACGATGCTCACCATGACAGCCAGGCCCGCTGCGGGGATGCCAAAGGCGCCGATCGCCGCAAATGTGGACGAGAACCACTCACCGATCGCCGGCAGCGGCCCGCTCGCTTGGCCGTCGTGATAGTGGTCGGTCCAGACCTCGCCGTCCCAGTAGCGCAACCGCGAAGGCGCTTCGGGATCGGGATACCAACCGGGTGTCGCTTGGCCGCCTTCGTCGCTCATGGCGGGGACTGTAGTGGATCGTCGGATCGACCAAACCGGCGCGTCGAGCCGGGTCGCGTTGGCGGCGGACCTCACTGGGAGTGGGTGCGCAGACCGACGTGGGGCGATAGAACGAAGGAGTGACAACCTCGGTGGCGGCCCCGCAGACCAATCCGTTGGGCCTGCATTTCACCAATCGATTCACCCGCGATCTGCCCGCTGATCCGATCGCCGACAACACCCGGCGGCAGGTGCACGGTGCGTGCTTCAGTCGCGTGATGCCGACCGAGACCGCAGCGCCGGAACTGATCGCTCATTCGAGCGAAGTCGCCGAACTGCTCGGGCTCAGCGAGGCCGAGGTTGCCTCGCCGGAGTTCACCTCCATCTTCAACGGCAATCTGGTCACGCCGGACATGGACCCCTATGCCATGTGTTACGGCGGCCATCAATTCGGAAACTGGGCCGGCCAGCTCGGTGACGGTCGAGCGATCGCGCTCGGCGAGGTCGAGGCGACCGACGGCTCGCACCAGACCCTGCAGTTGAAGGGCTCGGGACCCACCCCGTACTCGCGGACCGCAGATGGCCGTGCGGTCTTGCGCTCCTCCATCCGCGAGTTTTTGTGCAGCGAGGCAATGTTCCATCTCGGCGTGCCTACCACCCGAGCGCTCAGCCTCACCTGGACCGGCGACGAGGTCATGCGCGACATGTTCTATGACGGCAACGCCGCAAACGAGCCGGGCGCGGTCGTCTGTCGGGTTGCCCCCTCGTTTCTCCGCTTCGGCAACTTCCAGCTGTTCCCCTCCCGTGGCGACACCGACAATCTGCGGACGCTTGTGGAGTGGACGATCCGCAACGACTTCCCGCATCTGGATGCACCGGCCGACGGCTCCGTCCCGCTCGAGACGATCACCGAGTGGTTCGCCGAGATCTGTCGGACCACAGCCGATCTCATCGTCCATTGGATGCGCGTCGGCTTCGTTCATGGCGTGATGAACACCGACAACCTCTCGATCCTCGGACTCACGATCGACTACGGCCCCTACGGCTGGCTCGAGGGCTTCGACCCGAACTGGACGCCCAACACGACCGATGCCCAGGGCCGGCGATACCGATTCGGCAACCAGCCGTCGGTCGCACACTGGAATCTCGTCCAGCTGGCCAATGCCATCGCCACGCTCTATGCCCCCGATACCTCCGACGACCTCGACCAAGCGGCAGCCGAAGAGCTGTTCAAGCAGCAGGTTGAGCCCTTGCAGGCGGCGATCGATCAGTATGCCGAGCGCTTCACCGACGGGTGGAACACCATGTCCGCGGAGCGGTTGGGGTTCGACGCGTTCGACGGCGAGGCCGATGTCGAACTGTTCGGTGAACTCGGCCGGGTCCTTTCGCTCACCGAGACCGACATGACGATTTTCCACCGTCGACTCGCCGACGTCGACGTGGCGGCAGTCGTGTCCGACCCGAGCCTCACCGACGACGAGGTCGTCGCGGCGATCGCCGACGCCTGGTACGGCGAGCCCCGGGGCAATACGGTCGGCGAGGTCGCGGACTGGATCCGGGCCTGGGCCGCTCGGGTTGCCCAGGACGGTTCGGCCGATGGTCCGGCCGCCGACGCGCGCATCGCGCGGATGAAGGCCATCAATCCCAAGTACGTCCTGCGTAACTGGATGGCCCAGCTGGCCATCGATCGCTCGGAGAACGGCGACCACGAAGGCGTCACCGAGCTCCTCGAGGTGCTCCGCCGGCCCTATGACGAGCAACCCGATTGCGAGGATCGCTTCTTCGTCAAGCGTCCGGAATGGGCCCGAGAGCGCGCCGGTTGCTCGATGCTCAGCTGCAGCTCATGAACCAGATACTCGAAGAGGCCGAGCGCCGGCGCACGTTTGCGATCATCTCGCACCCCGACGCCGGCAAGACCACGCTGACCGAGAAGTTCCTGTTGTACTCCGGTGTTCTGACCGCCGGCGCCGGTTCGGTGACCGCCCGCCGTGGCGGCCGCTCGACGTCGAGCGACTGGATGGAGATCGAGCAACAGCGCGGCATCTCGATCAGCTCGACCGTCATGCGGTTTCCTTACCGGGACTGCCTGCTGAACTTGCTCGACACGCCTGGCCACAAGGACTTCAGCGAGGACACCTTCCGAGTGCTGGCCGCCACCGACGCGGCCATCATGGTGCTCGACGCCGCCAAGGGCATCGAGCCCCAAACCCGCCGTCTCTTCGAGGTGTGCCGCGAGCGCGACGTGCCGATCGTGACGTTCATCAACAAGTGGGATCGACCCGGCCGCGACCCATTCGACCTCCTCGATGAGATCGAGTCAGATCTCATCCTCGAGCCGACCCCGGTCACCTGGCCCGTCGGCGACGCGCAGGACTTTGCGGGTGTCATCGATCGTGGCCGCGACGAGTACGTCGAGTTCAGCCGCGTGGCCCACGGTTCGACGATCGCCCCTGAGGATATCCACCCACTCGACGGTCCCGAGCTGTCGGAGAACGCTCTGGCCGCCGAGGCACTCGAGGGTGTCGAGTTGCTCGACGCCGTCGACCGCACCTTCGATCGCAAGAAGTTCGAAGCCGGTGACCTATCACCGGTCTTCTTCGGGTCGGCCCTGACGAACTTTGGCGTCGGCCGATTGCTCGACGCCATCGTGGACCTCGTGCCGTCGCCGCCGGCCCGCCTCGACGCCGAGGACCGACCACGTCCGATCGACAGCTCGTTCTCAGGCCACGTCTTCAAGGTGCAAGCCAACACCGACAAGAACCACCGGGACCGCATTGCCTTCCTGCGGGTGGCCTCCGGGCGCTTCGAACGCGGCATGACGATCGTGCACGGCCCCTCGGGTCGCCAGGTCACGACCAAGTACGTCCACTCGGTACAGGGTCAGGATCGCGAGACGGTCGACGAGGCCTTCCCCGGCGACGTGATCGGGCTCATCAACGCAAACGGGTTTCGCCCCGGCGATGCCGTCTACGTCGACGAGCCCGTGGAGTGGCGACCCATGCCCGCGTTCGCGCCAACTCACTTCATGGTCGCCCGAGTACTCGATACCGGGCGGTTCAAGCAGTTCCGGAGCGGTGTCGCCCAGCTCGATGAGGAAGGTGTGGTCCAGGTACTTCGAGTGCCCGACGTCGGCGACCAGGCCCCGATCTTCGCCGCGGTCGGGCCGCTCCAATTCGAGGTGGCCCGCACCCGGCTCGAGAACGAGTTCAACGCTCCCGTCGAGCTCGGCGGGACCAGCTGGTCCGTCGCCCGAGCGACCGACGCCGAATCGGTCCCGAGTCTTCGTGGCCTTCGTGGCGTCGAGGTCGTGGAACGATCCGACGGCAGCTTCTGGGCCCTCTTCGAATCGGCGTTCCGGGTGCGTCAGGTGTCCGAGGACCATCCCGACATCACCCTTGAACGGCTGATGGCCGACGAAGCCGTCGACTCCTTCGGCCGCCGGGTCTAAGTCGCCCGCCGCGCTCGCTTACACGCTTTCCGCTGACAACCTTGAAGGGGTCTGACCCCCAAGTTTGAACGTGAAGTTCACCCTCAGACTTCGAACCTTGAAGGGGTCTGACCCCGAGGTCTCGGAGGTGGGGTGAGCGAAGGGATCGCACCTACGCCGGATTGGGCGGCGCAGATGCGATCCCTAGCCACTCATGCCCGGGTAAAGCTGCCCTCGTTGATGTAGCCGGTCTCGCCGTGCTCGCTGGTGTCGAGGCCGGTTTGCTCGGCCTCGGCGCTGACACGCAGGCCGATGGTCACATCGAGCACCTTGGCGATGATGAAGGTCACCACGAAGGAGTAGGCCAGCACCACGACGATGGAGAGAAGCTGGTTGAAGAACAGTTCGCCACCAGCCTCGAGGAACTCGCCGGTGAAGGCGTCGTCACTGGCGAGAACACCGATCAGCAAACCGCCGACGATGCCGCCGACCATGTGGATACCCACCACGTCGAGCGAGTCGTCGTAGCCGAAACGCTCCTTGAGCTGGATGGCGAAGAAGCAGATCACGCCAGCGGCCAGACCGAACAGGATCGAGCTCATCGTGCCGACGAAGCCGGCCGCCGGGGTGATGGCCACCAGACCGGCGACGATGCCCGAGCACATTCCGAGTGCCGTGGGCTTGCCGCCACGGACGACCTCGGTCACCATCCATCCCATCAGGCCGGCGCCGCCGGCGAGGAACGTATTGGCGAGGGCCTGACCCGCGTCGGGTCCACCCAGACCGGAGTTGAAGCCGAACCAGCCGAACATCAGGATGCCGGTACCAAGGACAACCAGCGGCAGGTTGTGCGGGGGCCATGCTTCCTTGGGCCAACCGGTGCGCTTGCCGAGAACGAGGACCACGGCGAGTGCAGCCACGCCGGCGTTGATGTGAATCGCGGTACCACCGGCGTAGTCATGAGCCGGAAGGTCGATGATCCAACCCGCGGTGTCGCCGCCGTAGACCCAGAACACGACGGGTGAGTACACGAGCAACGACCAGACGGGCACGAAGACCATCCATGCGCTGAACTTCATACGGTCGGCGACGGCGCCGGAGATCAGGGCCGGGGTGATGACGGCGAACGTCAGACCAAAGGCCCAGCCGGCCATGTCGCCGCTGCCGGGCTCACCGCCGACGCCGTCCATCCAGAAGTTGTCGAACCCGAGGAAGCCGAAGACTCCGCTGTCGGGTCCGCCGGCGCCGATCGACAGGCTGAAGCCCAAGACGGCCCAGATGATCGGGATGACCCCGAGGCAGTACATGTTCATGTTCAGCATGTTCATGACGTTCTTCGAACGCACCATGCCGCCGTAGAAAAGTGCAAGTCCTGGAACCATCAACAGCACGAGTGCGGTCGCGGCCAGGATCCAGACGGTGTCTCCCGACATTGAATCTCCCCTATTGGCTCCGGAGTGCAGCCGGAGCAAACGTGTATGACCCGCTCAGTGTGAACGTTTCCGCGCGCCGCGACAGCCCTGGTGCGGTGATGTTCACACGCCGGAACCGCGCTGTTCACACTGCCGAAACAATGTGGCAACCCGGCTCAGATCAGCGCATTCTCGGCAAGCCGTCGGAAGAATCGAGAACGGGGCAGAGCCTCTGCGCCGTTGGCTGTTGCGGCCTCGAGTGCCTGTTCATCGACGTGGCTGCCATAGGCGATCACCCGGTCGGCGACGACGGCGATCGTCGCGAGTTCGGCTCCATCGACGACACGGGCGAGGTCGGCGATCACGACGACCGTCGCTCCTGCCTCGCGCCCTTCGGTCGCGGCGTCGACCGCCGCCGCCACGTTACGTACGAGGCGAACCCCGGGGAGGCCCGCACTGAGCTTCGAGCGATCCATCAAGTCCACGGACAGCGCAACGACCGCGATCTCGCTGCTCATGCTTGCCCCGCCTCTCGTCGTCGGCGCAGGTGCACGTGGGCCTTGGCCGCCCCCCAGATCAACCCCGGTTCGTGGAGCGTCGGATGGACGTCGCGAAACGACGCCGGGGTCAGGTCGTAGACGTCGTCAGGAAAGGACTGCGTGGCGAAGTCGTCTCGCGTCACGGGTGCAACGTCAGCCCGCCGTAGGACGTCCGTCGCGTATCGCACGCCCCGGCGCAGGATCTGGAGCGGCCCCTCCGTTTGGTCGGCGATGTCCTGGGAGAGCAGGGCTCGGAGTTGTCCGCCGAGATCCCGAGCACCCTCGGCCACGGCGGCATCCGCGTCGGCGGACGTCGCGAGGTCGGGAGCCCGGTCGGCGATCGACCAGCGAATCCAGTCGCCCAGCACGGACTCGGCGGCATCGACGAGTGTGAGTGCATGTGCCGCGAGGGCCGCTTCGTCGTCGGCGAGCGTCGGCTCGACACCGGATGACACGGGATCATCGATCACCAGAAGTCTTCGATCATTCCGTGCTGCTTTCCTGGCTCGGCTCCATACCCGGCTCATTGTCGCAGCAAGAGGACTAGGTTTGGCCCGTGGCGCTCATCGATCCGATGCACCGGAGCTTCGGCGGCTCCTGCGTCCCATGACCCCCGAGACCCCGAGCACTGCGCTCGAACCTCCCGATCGCGGCGCCCGCGAGGCGCTGGTCACCACGCCGGCTGGCTTCAGTGCTGCCGTCGACCACTTCGGCGACACCGGCTATCGCATGGAGCTCTTGGTACCCGCCGACGATCCTGTGTTCGCGGTCTTGGTGCGCGACGGTGAGCGGGTCACCGTGCGCCGCGAGCGCAACGCTCCTGCCGCACCCGCCTTCACCGGACTCGACGAGCCCGAGATCGTGCGGGCGGACGAAGAAGCTTGGGGCACGGGCCGAGCCGGGATGCGCTACCGCGACCTGATTCCGAGTCGGCTCGGCGGACGCCTCATCGCCAGCCACATCGAGGTGTGCGACGGTGGCCCGGTCCCCGACCTCGTGCATCACCATGCGGTCCATTTTCAGATCATCTTCTGCCAGTACGGGTGGGTCGACGTCGTCTACGAGGACCAAGGGCCGGCCTTTCGCATGGAGGCCGGTGATTGCGTGCTCCAACCTCCCCACATTCGCCATCGTGTGCTGGCCAGCTCGGCGGGTGCACGAGTCGTCGAGCTCGCCGACCCCGCCGAGCACGACACGCTGTTCGACCACGACCTCGAGCTTCCGATGCCCGAGACTCGGCTTGGCAGGCGGTACGGCGGCCAGGCCTTCGTCCACCACGTCGCAGCTTCGACGCCGTGGCGCCGCGACGCCGGCTTGGAGGTGCAGCGCACCGATATTGCGTCCGCGACGAACGGCCGAGGCTCGGTGAACGTGGTCCGAGCCACACCCGATCACCTCGACCACGAACCCATGCGCTCAACGGGCTCCGACGGCATGGTCGACTTCCTCTTCGTACTCGATGGGTCGATGACACTGACGGTCGATGAGACGACCATCGAGCTGGCGGCCGACGATGCGATCAGTATCGACCCGGGCCGCGATTGGAGCCTTCGAGCCGGGGATGGGCTTCGGTTGTTGCGAGTACAGCTCTGACGAGAGTGACCCGGATTCAGGACTCGAGGGCCTGCACGTTGCCCGGGGTGTCGACACCATCGGGTGAGCGCCCGTCACCGTACGGCGCGCCCATCGTCTCGGTCATCGGCACCACGCCGGCCCAGATCGGCAGCTCGTAGTCCTCGTCATCGTCGACCGGGTCGCCGGATCGGACCTTGGCCGAGGCATTGGCCAGCGAGAGCCGGAGCACCCCGGTTCCTTGGACTTCCTTGGTCGTGTTTGCCCGGAGCATGGCCTGGCGCCCGGGCACCATCCGCTCGACGAAGAGTTCGAGGGCTGCGTCCTTCTCCGCCGGATCGTCGACCGGCTCCGCCGTGCCGATGACCACGACCGATCGGTAGTTCATCGAGTGATGGAACGCCGATCGCGCCAGCACGAGGCCGTCGAGCAGGGTGACCGTCGCGCAGACCTCGGCACCCTTGCCCGTTCGCAACGTGCCGGCTGCGGGAGCGCCGTGCAACAGCATCGAGTCGCCATCGCGCACGTAATACATCGGGATGACGAAGGGCGTGCCGTCGCGAACGACGCCGACATGGGCAACCCAGCCGGCGTCGAGGATCGCGTTGATCGACGTCGCGTCGTAGGACGCTCGCTCGGAGGCGCGGCGAACCCGCACCTCTTCGCTGGGCGCGATGGCCGCGCTGCTCTCACTGTCGCTCATATCAGCTCCCCCACTGTGGGCTGGCAGCCTGCACCACTTCGCAAAGTCGGTCAAGCTCGCTTTCGGTATTGAAGTAGTGCACGCCGGCCCGCACCACGTCGGTCAGATCGCGACGTCCGAGGTCGAGTTGGGCGGCTGTGCGATGGGGCACCGAGGTATTGATGCCGTGTTCGCGTAGGACGACGGCCAGGTCCGCCGAGGCGACACCCTCGACGGTGAACGTCACGATCCCGCATCGATCCGTCGGCGAAGCTCCCTCGTCGTGCACCGTGACCGCGTCGATCGACCCAAGCTGATCCCGCAACCGTTCGGACAAGCGCCCCACTCGCTCGGCGATCGCATCGATGCCGACGTCGAGCATGTAGCGAGTGGCAACCGCCAATCCGATCTTCGCGCCATAGCCGAACTCGCCGAACTCGAACCGCTGCGCACCGCCGAGTAGCTCGTAGGAGTTGTCGGCCTGCCAAATGGCCGAACGACCGTCCACGAACCACGCCGGGCCAAGCCGATCGAGCACCGAGCGACGCGCATAGAGCACACCGGTGCCTCGTGGTCCGCGCATGAACTTTCGTCCGGTGTAGACGAGGAAGTCGCAGCCGAGCGCCTCGACGTCGAGCGGCATCTGGCCGGCAGCCTGGCACGCGTCGAGGAGGAACACCGCACTGCTACCGGTCTGGCGCAACCTCGCTGCGGCGGCTGCGGCCGGCTGCACCGCGCCGTTGCCGAGCGAGATCATCGTGAACGACACGAGCTTCACCCGTTCGTCGATCATTGCGTCGAACGCGTCGAGATCCACGAGGCCGTCAGCATCGACCGGAATGACCTCGACCTCGGCGCCGCGCTCCGCGGCCGTCATCCAGCCGAAGGCATTGGCCTGATACTCGCTGGTCGTAACCAGGATCCGATCGCCGGGCGACAGCGGGACCGCAGTGAATGCTCGCCACCATGCCTCGGCGGCTCCAGAAGCCAGGGCGATCTGGCCGGCCTCTGCACCGAGGTATTCGGCCGTCGCGGTGTGGAAGTCGGCGAGTTGGTCGGCTCGGTCTGCGGCGATCTCGTAGCCGCCTTCAAGGGCTTCGGCACGGAGATAGCCGACCATCGCGTCGACGACAGGCGTTGGTGGCAGCGACGAGCCGCAATTGTTGAGATGGACGACGTGCTCGGCACCGGGTGTATCGGCGCGCAGTCGATCGAGGTCGAGCCCCTCGGAATGCATCGCCGAAAACTAGTGCGGCATCGAGGTGGGCGGCCGTCGATATTCGAGGAAGGCCGGCCGAGGAGTTCAGACAGGCCGGAGCGCCTCGCCCAGAGCGGCAAGTCGCTCGGGCCGCACTCGAAACCACGCCCACTTGCCGCGCTGCTCCCGGTCGAGCATCCCGGCCTCGACCAGGATCTTCAAGTGGTGGCTCACCGTCGGCTGGCTGCGGTCGAGTAGCGCGGGCAGGTCGCACGCACAGGCCTCACCGGCCTGCGACACGATATTCAGCAAGCGCAGGCGAACCGGGTCGGCTACGGCCTTGAGGACGGCCGCCAACGACTCCGCCTCGGCCTCGCTGAGGGTCGGTTCGACGCCCGGCGGGCAACAGATCTCGGGGAAGACGGTGCGTTCCACCACCCCAGTGTGCCACATGTCCTGTTGATTTCATATTGACGTCTATCGATTCGATCTATAACGTATCGATCACCGTCGAAATGACGGATCCTCCTACTACCCTCAGAAACGAATCTGAAAGGCTGTTCCCATGGCTCGTCTCCAGCTCGCCCTCAACGTCGATGACCTCGATGCCGCCATCGACTTCTACACCCGCATGTTCGCCACCCCGCCGGCCCGGGTTCGCCCCGGCTATGCGAACTTCGCCATCGAGAACCCACCGCTCAAGCTCGTTCTCAACGAAAAGGCCGGCCCCGACGGCTCGATCAATCACCTCGGTGTCGAGGTCGAGAGCAAGGAAGAAGTCTCCGAGGCCGAGGCTCGGCTGGTCGCCGAAGGCTTCGACACCACCGGCATCGCCGACACACTGTGCTGCTACGCGGAGAAGACCGAGACCTGGCTGAGCTCGCCCGATGGCAATCGCTGGGAGTGGTACGTGCGCACTGGCGATGCCGAGAACTACGACAACATCGTGCTTTCCGAGGACGGTGCGCAGTGCTGCGCTCCCGCAGCAGCCACGGACGAACCCGACACCAGCTCCAACGAAGCCAAGGTGGCCGCCGCGCAGTCTGCCGGCACCTGCTGCTGAGGCCCTACCCTCGGCCGGTGCTTGCTCGGAAACTCGCCGCAGAGTTCATCGGAACGGCGTTCCTGGTAGCCGGCGTTGTCGGCTCCGGGATCATGGCCGAGCGTTTGAGTGACGACGTCGGACTCCAACTCCTCGAGAATGCCTTCGCCACCGCCGGCGTACTTCTGGCACTCATCTTGGCATTGGGTCCGGTGTCGGGTGCCCACTTCAACCCGGTCGTGACACTCGCAGAGCGGGTCCGGGGATCGCTGAACACGCGCGACGCCGGTGCCTACATCGTCGTCCAGGTTCTCGGCGGTGCACTCGGTGCGATCATCGCCAATCTGATGTTCGACCTCTCGGCCATCGACATCAGCGGCAAAGACCGATCCGGCAGTCACCTGCTGCTCGCAGAGGGTGTCGCCACGATCGGCCTCCTGCTCGTGATCTATGGCGTGGTGACCGCCGGCAAGCCGCACTACGCAGCGGCCACTGTGGCCGGCTACATCGGTGGCGCCTACTGGTTCACCGCTTCGACCAGCTTCGCCAACCCCGCCGTGACCATCGCCCGGACCCTCTCCGACACGTTCGCGGGAATCGACCCGGCGAACGCCGTCGGCTTCGTGATCGCGCAGTTGATCGCCGGTGGGCTCGGTATCGGCTTGATCCAGTGGCTGTTCGCCACCGAGCCCGCGTCGAGCTAGTCCCGGTCGCCGCTCGGCGACGATTCGGCGATCGCCGCAGTCGCGTCGGTCAAGCGGTTCATTTCGGCCCGCAGATAGTCGATCGCGTCGAGCTCAGCCAGCGAGACCTGGCGGGTGCGATGTGCCTCGCGAAGCTCATCGCCGCGGCCGATGCGGTCCGCCAAGCCTTCGACCAAGCCGATCGTGAACGGTGTCCGCGGCGTGATCGCCTGCTTCATCAGGTGCCACGCGTGACCGGTCTCACCGCGGTGCAGGGCCAGCGCCGCGAAGCCGATCATGGCGTCGTTGCTCATGCGCCGCATCCGCCCGAGCAGCGACTCGTTCGCATACTGGAACAGTAGGTCGGCGGCTTCGCCAGCGCGGTCGAGGTCGATCAACGCCACCGCCCGCAGCACGGCGGACGAATCCCATCGAGAGTCGGACCAGTTGTAGCTGTCGAGCGTGGCGAGCGCATCAGCCGGACGCGCCGCCAACAACTGGGCGGTCACCAGCGCAAGGCCGGCGTAGACCGTGTTCGGTGTGCGCACCGGACTCGCCTGGGCGATCTCGAAGCCCTGGCGGAACCAGCTGCTGGCCTCCTCGAGGTCGGGTTTGTAGATGGCGTGCGCACCGCGCGCCCAGGTCAGCGTGACCCGGGCCTCGGTCCCGAGGCCGTATTCGTCGATCGCCGCCTGAGCCTCGGCGAACATGCCCTCGCTGGTTTCGGGGGAACGGCGAGATCGGAGATAGCCGAACAAGCCAAGTGCGATCGCCCGGACTTCGGGCGTTGCCCCCTCGCACAACTCGGTCATCAGTTCGAACACCCGGTCGAAGTTGTCCAGCTGGGCTTCGAGCGCCGACAGTGCGTAACGCAGGATGGAAGCCGACTGATCGCTGATCTCCGGTTGAGCGAGCAACAACTCGATCCAGCGCTTGCCCTCGACCGCCGGCACCGGCATCTCCCACAGGCCGATGCAGCCGGCCGCGAGTCGAGCGGTGTCATGCCAGTGTTCGCTGGCCACGCCCCATTCGAGCGCACCGCTGATGTTCGACCATTCCGGCGTGAGCCGCGCAGCGCGGTCGAGGTCGTGGGCAGCCTCGATCTCGTCGACGGCCACCAACTCCCGGTAGTGGGCGAAGTGGAGATCACGAACATCGTCGACCAGCTGGCGATCACCGAGTTGGAGCAGCGCGTAGGCACGAATCGTCTCGAGGAGACGGAAGCGCCCGCCCAGCGCGCCCTCCGAGGAAATCAGAGACTTGCGGGTGAGCGAATGCAGCACGTCTGCGATGTCGAGCGCATCGATTTCGGGGGCGACGGCGGACGCCGCCCGCAGGTCGAACGAACCGTTGAAGACCCCACAGCGGGCGAAGAAGTCTTGCTCGAGGTCCGTGAGGAGCCCGAAGCTCCAGTCGATCGCCTCTCGCAGTGTTCGCGATCCATCGGTCTGACTCGACGAGAGCACGCGAAAGCGGTCGTGCATGCCATCGAGCAAGTGATCGAGGCCCAGCACGCCCGACCGCGCCGCGGCGAGCTCGAGGGCCAAGGGAATGCCATCGAGATGGCCACAGATCTCGGCGATCTGCACCAGCTCGGCCGGGGTCGGCTCGAAGTCGGGCACGTTGTCGCGGATCCGGTGGACGAAGAGCTCGACCGCGGGGCCACCCTCGTCGCTCGTCGACAGCGGCCCGAGATGGATCACCCGCTCCGATGAGACACCGAGTGCCTCTCGGCTCGTCGACATGAGGCTCAGGCCAGGCGAACTGATCGACAGGTGTTGCACGAAACGCCGCACCGATCCGATCAGGTGCTCGCAATTGTCGAGCACGAGCAGCGCCTGTCGAGTGGCGAAGTAGTCGACAATCTCTTGGAGGGCGTCGTCGGTCGACAGCTTGATGCGCGAGCTGCGGGCGATCGCCGGGGCGACGCCCTCCTCCGTCGTCACCGGTGCCAGATCGACGAAGTAGCACCCGTCGGCATGATCGCTCAGCTCGAGATGGGCGACCTCGATGGCCAGTCGGGTCTTGCCCGCTCCACCAGT
Organism: Actinomycetota bacterium; assembly: GCA_039028435.1. Classification (GTDB taxonomy): domain Bacteria; phylum Actinomycetota; class Acidimicrobiia; order Acidimicrobiales; family UBA10347; genus UBA10347. Next base: position 284,556 of record JBCCIC010000004.1, read on the forward strand.
TCCGACCACCGTCACGGGTCGGCGCTCGCTCAGCGCAGAGCGCACCTCGAGAATGGCGTCTCGTCGCCCAACCAGGCTTCCCGAGAGTGGCGGCAGCGTGCTCAGCGCGGCATCGACGGTGCGCAGCGGCGGAAAGCGGCGCTCGCTCAGCTGGAACAGCTCGATCTCGTCGGCGACGTCGCGGACACGGTGCCGACCGAGTGCTGCGATCGACACGCCTTCGAGTCCGGCTACCGCAGCGGAACCGACGACCGTCTGCTCGGGGTGCGCGATCTCCTGAAGCCGAGCGGCCGTGTTCAGAACCGGGCCGAAGTACTCGCCGTCACGAGCCAGCGCCTGTCCGTGGGTGACACCAATCCGCACACGAAGCCCGGGCCCCTCGCCCCAATCAGCATCCGAGAGGCCCTCGTGGATCGCCTCGCACATCGCCAACGCGGCCTGCCGGTCACCGAACGCGGCTCGGAACGAGTCACCCGCCCAACCGAACAACTCGCCACCATGGGCGTCGATCGCGGCCCGGACGACGGCGTCGTGCACGACGAAACTCCGTGCCGTCCCCTCCGGGTCAGCGGCCCACAACTTGGTCGATCCGGCGACGTCGGTGAAGACGAAGGTCGTGGGCTCGGTCAGCCGTCCCGTTCCGACCTCAGCCACCGTTCGAGCGTAGCCGTGAATCACCGTTCGGACGAATGAGTCTCAATCCTGTGCTGCTAGGTTGCTCACGCGGTCGGAGACACGTGCTCTTCGTCGTTGCTGCACCATGACTCTCCCGTCCTCGCATCTCTTCCTCAGCCGCTTGCGGGCTTCGCGCCGCACCCTCGTCGGACTCTTGCTGTGCGCGTTCGGACTGGTCTTGATCATTCAGCCGGCGGGTGCGCAGGGCGGCATTCTCCCGTACCTCCCAACCGGGGAAACGGCCGACGACGACCTCGGCACAGGCTCGAACGACCTTTCCGGCGCCACCTACAACCAGCTGCGCGACCGGGTGCTCGTCGTCGACAATGGGACCGACCGGATCCACGAGTTCGCCACCGACGCGTCCGGGGCAATCGTCACCCCGGCTCGGCGCACCATCACCCTCAGCATCGGCGATGGCGACACCGAGGGCATCGCCTGGATCGCCGGCGACGACTACGCGGTCCTGAGTGAGGATGCGGGCACGATCGAGTTGATCACGGTTCCCGATGGCGACGTCGACATCGACATCGACTCCTCGTTCAACACCCTCGAGACATTCATCCCCGAGGACGGCGGGATCACCGGCGCCGAGGGCATCGCCGTCGACTACAACGAGTCGAACGGCACGATCATCTTCTGGGTCACCAAGGAAAAGGACCCGCTGCTCTACAAGTTCGATTCGAACGGCGCAGGATTCGGGGTCGTCACCGTCCCGGTCCTCGACGCATCGGGTGTCTACGCATCCCCGGTCGACGACACGATCTTCGTGGTCAGCGACGAGAGCGAGCAGATCGTGCAACTCGACGTCGATCCGCTCGCCGGAACGGCGACGGTGCTCTCCACGATGGACCTGCCACTGTTCGAACAGGCCGAGGGCATCACCTTCAGCACCGGCATGGCCTCGATGTACATCTTCGGCGAGTCGCCGACCGACGGCCTGACCTACGCCCGATTCCAGCCTCCGGCGCCCACACCGACACCGACCCCCACATCGACGCCGACGCCTACCCCTACCCCCACGCCGGAACCCACGGCAACACCCACGCCCGAGCCGACCGCCACGCCCACGCCGGAACCCACGGCAACACCCACGCCCGAGCCGACCGCCACGCCCACGCCAGAACCCACGGCAACACCCACGCCCGAGCCGACCGCCACCCCGATGCCGACCACCGCACCCACGAGTAGCCCGACAGTCCAAGCAATCACCGCGCCGAGCGATCCGGGCAGCTTCTCCCAGGCTCCAGCAGTCGGCAACGGCGCCTTCGGCTTCGGGCTGGATCCTGAGGCCGATACTTCGGCAGCGGGCACGGGTGGTGGCGACGCGACATCAGGAATCGGCACCCAGGACGGGGCGACAGCGCCGGGCCTGGTCGCGACCGGTCGCACCAATGCTCCGACCGTCGCCGTCGGCCTGGCCTCACTCCTGATCGGTAGCAGCCTGATCGTCAGTAGCCGCCGCTCACGATCCTGAGCGGCTGCGGGGTGGTGGGATGCGCCCGCCGGCCATCGGGGCCAGAGGGATTCTGCGTTAGCGGAGAACCTCGTCCAGCTCGGCCACCATGCCCACGTAGAACGGCCCGAAGTCGGCGTAGACCGCTGAGGCCTCGTCGAACCGCATCGTGTACACGACTTCCTTGAGATCGTCGGGGTGCTGGCCGAAGAGCGTGACACCCCACTCGTAGTCGTCGAGGCCGGTGGAGCCGGTGATGAGCTGCACGATGCGGCCGGCGAACTTGCGACCCGACGTGCCGTGCTCGTACATGAGCTCCTTGCGGCGGTCGTAGTCGAGGGTGAACCAGTTCTGGTCGTCGCCGACCCGCTTCTTGCTCATCGGATAGAAGCACCAGGCTGGCTTGTCCTCGGGCGGAAGTTCAGGCCAGAGGCGCATGTTCTTCATCTCATCGGGGATGCCCATGGCGTATTCGCTGAGCTCGGTGAGCGACACGTAGCTGTCGACGAGTTCGAGGCCGGCTGCGACGAGTTCGGTCTGGAGCTCGCGGAGCGACCACAGGTTCGGGCCGAGGCCCATCACGGCAACGTCGGCCTTGTGGCCGAGCATGGCGATCGACACGACCTGGTCGCCGCGGTCGCGGCAGTTGGCAACAGCGGCGGTGGCCACCGCTGCGTCGACGCCTGGGCCGGCCTTGAAGAACAGGTGGAGCACACCCTGGCCGATCGAGGGACGAACATCGCGGGTCATTGGGCGCCTCCGGGGGCGTAGAGATTGAGGGTGCCGTTCCGTGCGAATCCGGCGAGCTGCAAGCCGGCTGTGGTCGCGGCCTCGACCGCGAGCGCGGACGGAGCGCTGACAGCGACCACTGCGGTGAACCCCGCCGCCCACGCTTTCTGGACCATTTCGAATGAGGCACGACCACTCACGAAGAGACCGAGCCCTGCGGCCGGAAGGCGTCCGTCGAGGCGGAATCGCCCGACGACCTTGTCGACGGCGTTGTGGCGTCCGATGTCCTCTCGGGACTCGAAGATCACCGCGTGGGTATCGAAGGCTGCTGCGGCATGAAGCCCGCCGGTGCGATCGAACACGGGCTGGTGCCCGGCCATTGAATCGACGACCTTGAGGAGGACGTCAGGGTCAAAAGGCTCGGCGGGCGGGACACGGTCGATCCGCTCGGCGATGTCGTCGATCGCGTCGGTGCCGCATACGCCACAGGACGAGCTGATCACGCCGAGGCGAGGTGTCGGTTCGGGTGCTCCCGGGGCGGTCACCGAGACGACGTTGAACTCGGTCTCGACGGCACTGCCGGTCGCGCAGTAGCGGATCTCGGTGACGGGGGCGCCGCCGAGCATGCCGTCGGCGTGGAGCAGCCCGACGGCCAGTTCGAAATCGTGGCCCGGTGTGCGCATGGTGGTGGCGACATCGACCTCGTTGATGCGAATCGTCAACGGCTCCTCGACGACGAGTTCCTCGGGACGCCGCTTGAGCACCGCACCATCGAAGTGCTGGGCCAGCATGCGCTCCGTACGCCCTCGTGCCATCCCCTCACGCTATCGCTACCCCACCCAACCTTGAAGGGGTCTGACCCCACCACGACCTTCAACCACAGGTTCAAGCTCTGCAAAGTCTGAACCAGTCCGACCCCAACTTGAAGGGGTCTGACCCCGCGCGGTCGCCGCGCGGGCGAAAACGGCGATGGGCGCCTCCCGAAGGAGGCGCCCATCCAAAGCCAATCCGCAGAGCAGCCGAGGCCCGCTAGGGCCGAAGCTGCGATTGCGAGGAAACCTAGAAGTCCATGTCGGGCATGCCGCCGCCCGCACCGTCTTCTTCGGGGAGGTCGCTGATGACGGCCTCGGTGGTCAGGAACAGGGCGGCGATCGAGCCGGCGTTCTGGAGCGCCGAGCGGGTCACCTTGGCGGCATCGATGACACCGATGGCCACGAGGTCCTCGTACTCGCCAGTGGCGGCGTTGAGGCCCTTGTTGCCCTTGAGGTTGCGCACCTTGTCGACGACCACGCCACCGTCGAGACCAGCGTTGATCGCGATCTGATGGAGCGGGCCCTCGAGGGCCTTGGCGACGATCTTGGCGCCGGTGGCGACGTCGCGGTCCTCGAGCGAATCGGCGAGTTCCTCCACGGCCTTCTGGGCACGAAGCAGGGTCACGCCACCGCCGGCGACGACACCCTCTTCGATAGCGGCCTTGGTGGTCGACACCGCATCTTCGATGCGGTGCTTCTTCTCCTTGAGCTCCACCTCGGTGGCGGCGCCGACCTTGAGCACGGCCACGCCGCCGCTCAGCTTGGCGAGACGCTCCTGGAGCTTCTCACGGTCGTAGTCGCTGTCGGTGTTCTCGATCTCACCCTTGATCTGGGCGATGCGACCCTCGACGTCGGCCTTCTTGCCGGCGCCTTCGATGATCAGGGTCTCGTCCTTGGTGATCACGACCTTGCGGGCCGAACCCAACATCTCGAGGCCGACGTTCTCCAGCTTGAGGCCGACCTCTTCGCTGATGACCTGGCCACCAGTGAGGATGGCCATGTCCTGCAGCATCGCCTTGCGGCGATCACCGAAGCCCGGTGCCTTGACGGCGACCGAATTGAAGGTGCCGCGGATCTTGTTGACGACCAGGGTGGCGAGCGCCTCGCCCTCGACGTCTTCGCTGATGATCACGAGCGGGCGACCCGACTGCATGACCTTCTCGAGCACCGGAACGATGTCGCGCACCGCGCCGATCTTGGAACCGACGAGCAGCAGGTACGGATCGGCCAGCTCGGCCTCCATGCGCTCGGGGTCGGTGACCATGTACGGGGACAGGAAGCCCTTGTCAAAGCGCATGCCCTCGACCAGGTCCATGTCCATGCCGAAGGTCTGGCTCTCTTCGACGGTGATCACACCGTCCTTGCCGACCTTGTCGATGGCATCGCTGATCGTGTCGCCGATCTCGTTGTCGGCAGCCGAGATGGCTGCGACCTGGGAGATCTGCTCCTTGTCCTTGACGTCCTTGGCCATCTTGCGGATCGAGGCGACTGCGGCCTCGACACCCTGCTCGATGCCGCGCTTGACCGACATCGGGTTGGCACCGGCGGTGACGTTGCGCAGCCCCTCGCGCACCATCGACCAAGCGAGGACCGTTGCCGTCGTGGTGCCGTCGCCGGCCACGTCGTCGGTCTTCTTGGCGACTTCCTTGACCAGCTCGGCGCCGATGCGCTCGATCGGGTCTTCGAGGTCGATCTCCTTGGCGATGGAGACACCATCGTTGGTGATCGTGGGGGCGCCCCACTTCTTGTCGAGGACGACGTTGCGGCCCTTGGGGCCGAGGGTGACCCGGACCGCATCGGCCAGGGTGTTCATTCCCGCCTCGAGCGACCGACGGGCGGAATCGTCGAAGGTAATGGACTTTGCCATGTGCGTGGGCCCTCCCTAGGCAGCTAGCACTCTCTGTCTGAGACTGCTAATGCTACGGCCGAGCATGGCAATTGCCACCTCTCGCGTGGACCGCGTTGGAACCTCCGCAAACGTTGCGCCGAAGTCCTCAAGTGCGGCTGTGTAGCGCCGACTACATGGGTTGGAGAGACCATGACGAATGAACTATCTCGGCCCGAATCGGCCGCGCAGGCAACGTTGACCCTCGAAGAGCTTCGTCGGGCAGCAGACGTTCGCAGTCATCTGAGTGAGGCCGAGGTTCTGCTGGCCGAGACTCGCATCGTCTGTCGCGATCTGATCACCGCGGCCGAGCACGAGGCCGCGTCGATCGTCGAGGATGCCCGGGCAGCCGCGAACCGGATCATCGCCGACGCACGCGCCCAGACCGGCGATATCGACGTCCGGGAGCGTTCGACATTCTCCAAGCTCTGGGAAAGCAGCGACGACCACGGTGGTGTCGACAGCTTCTTCCGTACGATTCCCGAACGCAGCGCACGAGACGTCTACAACCCCTGAGCATCCGCTGCTGGCAGGTCTGCGCTACTCCTCCGGCGGATCCGGCGGCGGACAGAACACGTTGGTGATGCCGGTGTCGCATTGTGCGATCAACAACGCATCGACGATGTTCGCGTTGTTGTCGTTGTTGACATCAGCCTGGCCGAGCACGAGCTCCGAGGTCGGATCCGTCAGGGGACATACTCCGCCGTCTGACCGGTTGCCGACCTCGAACTGGGCAATGAAGAGGGCATCGACGATGTTCGCCTCGCCGCTGCAGTTGACATCGCCCAGCACCGGCGGAGCCGTCACCGCGACCTGCAACGAGGCGTTCGCCACGCCGTCACCGTCGGTATCACCCGATCCGTCCGACGACAGACCTGCGGCATAGATCACCACATCGCCCGCCTCGACGGGCGCAGTCCATTGGAAGGTGAAGGACGCAAATCCGTCGACGAAGGCCTTCGCTGCGGTGTGGGTGATCTGATCCGACGAGAGTCGGGTTTCGACGTTGTCAGGGATCAGGGTGCCGGCCTGGTCGCTGACCGACACGTTCAGACCACCCGCCGTTCCGGGCCCTCCGGTGATGGTGACCGTGATGTCCGCCGTCTCTCCGCCGACGATGGCGGTCGGCCCGGCGATCAGGAGCGTTGGGGCATCGAGGGCCGGTGTGTGACAGGAAGCGCACGTCGCACCGCCGCCGACCAATTCGTCCGGGTTGCCCGAGTGATCGACGATTCCGGTCGAGAATGCGGCCACCGGTTCGGCCCCGAATCCACTCGCCAGCGCGACGGTGGCCGCGACGACGATGAGTCCGCCGGCCACCACGGCGTGCAAGACGAGGTCGCGCCAACCCTCCCGGCTAGGTTCGCGTGGTGATGCAGCGTCCTCGCCGGTCGATCCTCGTGTGGTTGGTTGTCGGCTCATTCGCCGCATTGCTGCTCGCCTCCTCCGGACGCTCCGCCAGCGCCTTCTCCAACGGCCAGGTCGGCCATTCGGGAAGCCCCGACGTCGGCGGTGCGACCTGTGCAAACTGCCATGGCGGCGCCGAGCAGTCGGCAACGGTTCGCATCAATGCTCCCACGTCGATGCGGGTGGGCGAAAGTGCAACCGTTTCGGTCACGGTCGCCGGCGGTCCCGGCGGTGCCGAGGCCCTCGCCGGCTTCAACGCCGCGACACGCAGCTCGGCCGGCACGATCACCGCGAGTTCGCCGTCGAGCAAGGTCCTCCAGGGCGAGGCAACCCACGCTCAGGCGACCGCGCTCGTCAACGGCGAAGCGCGCTTCGACTTCACCTGGACGGCACCCGCAGAGCCGACCACCGTCGAGTTGTACGCAGCCGGCGTTTCAGCGGACGGCGCCGGCGACCGTGCCGGCGACGCCGTCGCAACCGCGCTGGCGACGATCGTCGTCGAGCCCGAACCTGAGCCGACGGTCGAGGCGACCACACCGCGTCGTCCGGTCGTGATCGTCACACCCACTCCCACTCCTGAGCCGGCCGACGCACCGGCGATCGACGTCGCCGGACCGTTCGGCTTCGGCCTCAATCCGGTCCCAGCCGAGCCACCACCCCGCATGGGTGCTGCCACCGGAGAAGATGTGCCAGCCCTGGCGGCCACGGGCAACGAAGCAACCGGGGGCTCCTCGATCGCCATCGTCCTGCTGGCGACCGGAGCCGTAGCGGTGGTATTCGCCCGCCGCGTGGCTCGCGGCTAGCGGTACAACCGACCGCTCCGTACTAGCCGCCGACGCCTCGCGTGCGCTGCAGGATTCGAAGCCTCGAGGCGAGCTCCTCGCGCTCCACGTAGCAACCGCGTAGCCACCTCTCGCCGGTGGAGCGGTCGAGCCCGCCACGCCCGTGAAGGATCCGCCGATTATCGAAGGCCCCGACGACCCGGTGATCCACGGGATAGTGATTGAAGTCCGGTAGGCCCCATGGTTGGTCGGTGCTGGGAGAGGCGTCCATCACGAGGCATCATGCCCGAACCACCCCGGCCCGTCGATGCTTGCGGCCTACTCTCCGAGCAACTCACCGACCACATGAGCCGCGAGCCGACACGGGTCGGCCATCGCCGCGTCGAGACCGAACCGGTCGCTGAGCGAGACCGCCTGCGCTCCGCTCGGAAGACCACCGTGCTCGGGATCGATCGCGCCCGCAACGATGACGAGGCGCACGCCGAACTCGTCAGCCAAGTCGGCAACGCCACCAACGACCTTGCCGGCGAACGATTCTCGATCGAGCTGACCCTCGCCGGTGATGACCAGGTCGGCCTCGGCGATCGCATCGACCAGGCCGCGCTCCTCGGCGATCAGATCGAATCCTGGAACGATCTCCGCGCCGAGCGCCAACAGACCGCCACCCAACCCTCCGGCCGCGCCGGAGCCGGGCGCGTTCTCGACATCGACGCCGAACTCGTCGCGGTACTTCTGGGCGATGCCACGAAGCCGCGCTTCGAGAAACGCGACCTGGGCCGCCGATGCACCCTTCTGCGGCCCGAACACCCGCGCCGCGTCGACGAACCTCGTGGTCACGTCGGTCGCGACCTCGACGCGGACGCCGGCGAGGCGAGCGGGCGATCCGATCGCTTCGACGGCACCGAGGCCGCCGTCGGTCGTCGCGGAGCCCCCGAGACCGACGATGATGCGCTTCGCGCCCCGCGACATGGCCGTCATGATCAGCTCGCCGGTACCCCGGGTCGTTGCGTCGAGCGGATCGTTCGCGTCGGCACCACCGGCGGCGACCAGCCCCGAGGCCGCGGCCATCTCGACGATCGCCTCGCCGTTGGCCAGTCGCCAAGCAGCCTCGATCGGCTCGCCGAGCGGCCCGGTCACCGTCGTCGCCCGGTTCGCGCCACCGAACGCATCGAGCGTGCCGTCGCCACCATCAGCCATCGGAATGGCGATCACATGATGGCCCGCGGCTTCGACCGCCTCGGCCAGGGCCGCGGCCAGCTCCGGCGCCGTTGCGGTCCCCTTGAACTTGTCGGGTGCGATCACGACCCGCATGTCGCCGGGTCGCTCAGCTCTGGGACAGCGCGTCGGCCCCGACCAGCACGAACACATCGACATTGCCGAGATCGATGTCGGTGCCCACCACCGGATCCGGCTCGGGCATCGACGCAATCGGCGTACTCGTGTTCAGCGCTTGGCGCACGACTTCGGCCTCGACCGAGAAGCCGGGCCGATACCAGATCACCGAGGCGGCGCGCGGATCGGCGTTCTTCGCCTGCTTGGTGTCGAAGCCCTGATTTCGCAGGACATCGGTCAGCCGGCCGGCTTGCCCACTGACATCGGTTCCATTGGCCACCAGCACCGAGATCTGCGCGTTGGGCCGGGCCGTCGACGTGTCCAGGACCGTGTCCGGTGTCGGGAGCTCGGCGACGCCGACCTCGGTGGTCGGTTCGGGTGTCGGCGTGGGTGCCTCGGTCGCCGCTGCGGCGGTCGTGACGCCGATCGGCAGTTCGGTTCGGGGTGTTGTGCCGCGTAGGACGAGAAATCCGAGCAGAACCGCGAGGGCGACGAGAACGCCTCCGCGTAGCACCGACGCGCCCATGGCCGTGCGCTAGCTACTCGCCCCGTCGGCGATCTCGTCGAAGCGCTCCTGACGACGGCGATCGCGCATACGACGGAGGCGGCGCACGACGAGTTGGTCGTGATCGAGGGCCTCGTCGCGGTCGATGAGCTCGTTCAGCATCTCGTAGTACTCGCCAACGGTCAGCGAGAACCGGTCGGCAATGGCGGTGTCCTTCGGCTGGTCGTCGGACCACCACGACCGTTCGAACTCGAGAATGCTGGCTTCCAGTGGGGACAGGGGCACGGCGCCAGGTTCGCCCGTTTTTGGGTCGATTGCAAGCACCCCCAAGAACAAATCACATCAATGTTCTTCGATCACTACAGGCCCGGGACTTCGCCCACCTGCGCACGCCACGGCGCCGACCTCATCGCCCGGAGAAGCGGGTCACGGGCGCTCGGTGCGAACTGCCAGGTCTGGCCGCCGATCCGCACCGATCGGTCGCCCACGACGATGCGCCGGGCCGTGCTGAGTGGTTGCCGTTCGCTGGGCATCCTCGATTCGGCATCGGCGAACGTCAGCAGCTCGAGCCGATCCCCGTAGATGGCAAGCACACGTTCCGGCTCGGGGCGTCGACGTTCTCGAGCGCGCAAGACGGCTCGACGGAGTCCATAGACGGCGACGCGGGCGAGATCGATCAGCGACCCGGTGAACAGGTCCGACGACAGTCGGATCGGCGCGCGCTCCACAAACACCGCGAACTCGGGACGATCACCGGTGCCGGCCGCCCGTTCGATCGCCTCATCGAGCGAGGCGGTCATCGAGCCAGCGGGCGTCGATCACGCATCCGCGTTGGGCGAGGTACCGCCCTTGGCCTGACGCTCGGCCGGTGCGAGCTCGTCGAGCATCAAGCAATCCGGATTGGACGTTCGATGCACCGCCCGGAACAGCAGGTGCACGCCCACCGGCAGTGTGAGCACCATCGCACCGACGGCCAACGCCAGCTGCACCGCGCCCTCGAGCCCGAGTTCGAGCGAGGCGCCGAGCGCCGCGAACAGAAACGCGATCGGGCTGGCCTTCCCGGCGGCATGGAAGCGGGCGTAGGGCGTGTCGAACCGCAGCAGTCCGATGGCCGCGATCACCGCGATCAGGCCACCGACGATCATCAACAGGTCGGCCACGACACTCATTGCTCGGCCTCCTCGGGGTCGGGAAGCAGCGCCTGATACTGGAGGAACCGAGCCGCAGCGACCGTCGCGGTGAAGCCGATGATCGACAACACGATGACGAGGATCAGGTACGTGGTCGATCCCGTCTCCGCCGCGTCGACGACGAGCGCGCCCATGAAGCCGATCAGGATGACGTCGAGCGCCACGATGCGATCGGCGAGGCTCGGACCGCGGAGCAGGCGGTAGGTCCCACCCACCCCGCACAGCAGGAACAAGACCAGCGCAACGGTGCTCATGGTCGGACCTCCGTGCGAGTCGAGGCGGCGATGCCTGCTTTCGGGAGCGCCTGGTCGGCCAGCTCGACAAGCTGGGCGATGTGGCGGCGCACACCCGCGGCCTGGTCGTAGTGGAGGATGTGCAGGTACAACGTGCCCGTGTCCGGGTCGGCATCGACGACCGCGGTACCCGGGGTCACCGTCACCGCGATCACGAGCAGCAGGAGGTGGTGGCGGGCATGCAGCGGCGTGGTGACCTCGATGATCGCCTCTTCGGTGTTGTCGGTCACCGTGAGGATCTCGGCCGCGACACCGATCGTCGACTTCACCAGGTCGGCAGCCACCACGCCCAGGAAACGCATGAGCGGTATGACCTTGACCTTGCCTGCGCCGGGCGGCGACACGTCGAGGACCAAGACGAGTGCCGCCACCAAGGCGCCCCCGAGGACGTTGGCGACCGAGAAGTCGCGCCACAGACCGCACCAGCCGAGCACGAGCGCGATGAATCCGAGAAACGTCCGCATGCCCGGGCGGGGCCGACGGAACAGGCTCATCGCTCAGCCCCGTCAAGGATCGTCCCGGCGCGAAGGTCGTTGGCCGCGTCGGTGGCCAAGTCGAACAAGGGGCCGGCGAACAACGAGATCGTCAAGGTGCCGGCAACGGCCAGCGCAGTCGCGCCCACCATGAGGGTTCGGTTTGCGCGGCTGGTCGAGGTGAGCAGCCGTTCGGCGTCGTCATCGTCGTGAGGCTCACCCCAGAACACGCCCATCCAGATCTTCGTCATCGACAACAGCGTGAGTGCGCCGGCCACCAGGGCCACGACGACGATGGGCACCGCGTTGGCCTCGATGCCGGCCCGGATCACCCCGAACTTGGCGATGAACCCGGAGAACGGGGGAAGGCCCGCCAGGCTGAGTGCCGGCACGGCAAACAACAGCGCGATGATCGGTCGGCGAGAGGCAAGCCCGCCCGAACGGTCGAGTCGTCCCGAGCCCTCGTGGTTCTCGATCAGACCACCGGTCAGGAACAGCACGGTCTTGACCGGCATGTGGTGGATCAGGAACAGGATCGCACCGGTCGTCCCGGCGGCGCTGAAGAGTCCGAGGCCCATCAGCATGTAACCGATTTGGCTGATCACGTGGAATGACAGGATGCGCTTCACGTCCTGTTGAGCGAGTGCCCCGAAGGCCCCGATCACCATCGTGACGCCGGCGATGATCAACATGACCGAACCGAGCTCGTCCATCGACGTGATCGTGTGGAACCGGATCATCGAATAGATGCCGATCTTCGTCAACAAGCCGGCGAAGACCGCCGTGATCGTCGTCGGTGCGGTCGGGTAGGAATCGGGCAGCCACGAGAAGAGCGGGAACACCGCCGCCTTGGTTCCGAAGACGACGAAGAACCAGGCCCCGATCCCCACGCGAGCACCACCGGACAGCTCGGGAATGCGCTCGGCGAGGAGTTCGAGATTGACCGTTCCCGTCGCCGAATACACCACGGCCAGGCCGATCAGGAACAGGGTCGACGCGAAGAGGTTCATCACCACATAGGTCATGCCCGAACGCACCTGCTCCCGCTGACCCTGGTGCGTCAGCAGCACATAGCTCGAAACGAGGATGAGCTCAAACGCCACGAAGAGGGTGAAGAGGTCGCCGGTGAGGATGGCCAACGACACGCCCGCGGTCAGCACGCCGAGAAGTGGTCCGGACAGCTCGGGGTTCGCTCCCCACGCAGTGCGCCGCTGACCGATGGCGAAGATCTCGACGACGAAGATGATGGCCAACGCGATCGGCAGCACCAGGACCGCAAACCGGTCGGCGACAAGGGTGATGCCGAGCTCTCCGTTCCAGCCACCCACGTTGATCGTCGTCGGGCCATCGGAGACGACCTCGATCAGCAGTCCGAAGGCCGCAGCCGTCGCCGTTGCGAGACCGACGATCGTGACGCCGTCGCGAAGGCGCGGATGGTCGCGCCACGCCAGGGCTCCGGCCGCCGCGAGCAGCGGCGCGACGATGGCGGCGCTCACCAGCCAGTTCATGGCGCGCCCTGCTCTTCGTCGTCCGTCGGGTGACCGAGGCGGCTCTCGCTGGCGATGCGCCGATCCTCCAGGTCGTCCTCGACGAGGTCGTCTCCCGCCAGCTCTTGCTGACGGCGTGCCAGCGCGAGCAGGAACAGCGTGAGCCCAAACCCGATGACGATGGCGGTCAGCGCTAGGGCCTGGGGCAGCGGGTTGGAGATCTGGTCGGCGGTGCTCTGGTCGGCCAGTGGAGGCGAACCAGGGCGGCCGCCAGAGGCGAGCAGCGCCACCACTGCGCCATGGCCGAGCAGCGCGAAGCCGAGCACGATCCGGCTGAGCGAGCGGGCGGTGATCAGGAACAGGCCGACCGACGTCAAGGCGCCGACGACGATCAACAGGGCGATACTCACGACCGCTCCTCGGTCGTCGGGCGGCGGGGTTCATCGCCGGCAAGGGCCGCTGCGCCCAGGCCGTCGAGTACCGCGACGATGAGTCCGACCACGATCGCCGTCACGCCGATGTCGAAGATCAGCGCCGTTCCCGTCTTGGCCTTGCCGATCAGCGGCAGGTCAGCCGAGACGATCTGCTGGTCGAGCAGCGCGTTGCCGCCGACCAGCGGAGCGACCGCGATCACACAGATCGACACCATGCCGAACACGAGCAGCGGCATGGAGCCGGTCGGCCGCTGCAGGCCGGTCACCGAACGCAGCGACACCACAGCGCCAAAGACCAGGCCGGCGGCGAAGCCGCCACCGGGCTGATTGTGTCCGGCGAACAACAGGTAGATGCCGGTGATGATCGCCAGTGGGCTGGCCATTTGAATGCCGAGACGGGCGACCGGCGAACGCGTGGCGATCATGCGTTGACCTCCTCGCCTCGGCGACGGAGCCGCCCCGGAGCCAGCGCCGAAATGCCGATGGCGACCGTGGCGAGCACCACGACCTCACCCAGGGTGTCGAGCGCACGCACGTCGGTGAGGATGACGTTCACGATGTTGTTGCCGCCACCCGTCTCGACAGCTTCGGTGGCAAAGCCTTCGATGGGCGGCACTCCCGAGGGATCGGCACTGGCCACGACCAGTGCCACGACGACACCGAGGCCGCCCAGGACCGAGATGAGCACACGTACCCGCAGCCAGGTGCGCTCGGCGGTGGGAAAGGACTGCGTGAGGTGACCGAGGCCCACGACGAAGCCGACCACCACGATCGTCTCGACCAGCACCTGGGTCAGTGCGAGATCGGGCGCGCCCCAGAGGACGAACAGACCGGTCACGCCGATGCCGACCGATCCGAGCGCGAGCGCGGCACCAAGGCGGTTGGTCACGAACACGGCGGCGACGGCGGCGACGGCGGTCACCAGTGCGACGGCCAACGGAAGCGGCTTGTCCCACACGAGGTGATCGAACGACAGATCGGCGGCGAAGGCGGAAGTTGCCAGGAGCGCCGCTCCGGCCATCGTCGTCAGGTAGACCGGCAAGGATCCGTGCTGCACGCGCGAGGTCACCCATCCGGCGAGACCAAGCGTGCGGTCGAGCGAGTCATCGGCCATCGCGGCGCCGAGCGGCTCGGGTACGGAGATCCGGCGTCGGGCGATCACCAGACCCACCACGATTCCCGCGGCCACGATGCCGACCGATGTCAGAAATGCGTCGGTGAAGCCGGGCCACGCCTTGAGCTTGTACACGTCGGCCTTCGGGTCGATCTCCACCGCGCTCGGACCGACGATCGCCGTGACCGTGTCGAGGGTGAAGAACCCGATCAACCCCATGGCTCCGAGTACGACCGAGGGCATCGTCATGGCGGCACGAACGGGCTGCACCTGGGTGTCCGGGCCGGGCCCGAAGACGGTGATCAAGAACCGTGCCGTGTACGCAACGGTCAGCACCGAGCCGCCGACGATCACCGCTACGGCGACGACGCGCTCGGTCCCGCTGAGGCCGAGCGCCGCCTCGACGGCAGCTTCCTTGGCGGCGAATCCGATCGAGGGTGGCACGCCGGCCATCGAGGCACCGGCCAGGACGGCGACGGCGGTCGCGACGGGCATCGTGCGATACAGGTTGCCGAGCTCGCGGATGTCTCGGGTTCCCGTGCGGATGTCGATCTCGCCGACGACCAGGAAGAGTGCGGCCTTGAATAGGGCGTGGGCGAACAGGATCGAGATCGCCGCGAAGATCGCCTTGGGTGAACCGAGCGCCAACAGGGTGACCAGCAGGCCGAGCTGGGAGATCGTCCCCCAGGCGAGGATCAGCTTGGCGTCGGCTTGGCGGAGCGCGCCCACCGCGCCCCAGATCATCGACAGCGCGCCGAAGACCACGCCGAGGACCTTCCACACCTCGACGTCGACGAAGGCCGGGGTGACGACGGCCATCAAGAACACGCCGGCCTTGACCATCGTGGCCGAGTGCAGATAGGCGCTCACCGGCGTGGGCGCAGCCATCGCACCCGGAAGCCAGACATGGAATGGCACCTGGGCGGACTTCGTGGCAACACCGACCAGCACGAGGACCGCGGCGATGATTCCGGCATTGCCCGACACTGGCTCGAGCGCGGACAACGTCGTGGTACCCAGCTCGTCGGCCAACACGAGCAGGCCCGCGAGCAATGCCAGGCCGCCACCGCCGGTGATCATCAGGGCCCGACGTGCGGCGGCCTGTGTGGCTGGGTCCGTGTGCTTGTGACCAACGAGCAAGAACGACGTCACCGACGTCAGCTCCCAGAAGATGAACAACGTCCACACCGAGTCGGCGAGAACGAGGCCGAACATCGAGGTCGCGAAGGCCAGCAGCGACGCCGGGAACCGCATGCCACCTGCGGCGTTCGCCGAGAAGTAGCCGGCGCCGTAGAGGAAGACCAACGCACCGATACCCGAGACGAGCGACGCCATCAGCAGCGCGGTATCGGTGGTCTGGAAGCGGAAGCCGATGTCTAGGGCACTGACCCACGAGCGTTCGTAGATCGTCGGGTCACCGTCGCGAACGAGCAGGGTGATTGCCCAGATGGCGGCCAACGCGGGCGCAATGCCAGCCACGATCAAGCCGCGACGCATCGAGGTCCGCCCGGCGATCACGGAACCGCCGATCCCGGTGAGGTGCGCACCGAAGAGCAGCCAGAGCATCTCCGTCGAGGATACGCATAATGTGGAATATGCGCAACCCAATAGCTACATTGACATGTGTGTATTAAGGTGAGCGCGACTTCTCGACACCGACAGTCTTCTTGACTCGACACACCGGGGGCCAACCAATCGACCGATTTCTCGGCCACCCTCCATTTGACCCAACAGAACACGTGTAATTCAGTAGGTATATTCGAAAGATGTCGTTGACCGCCCCCGAGCGCGACGTTCCGTCGTGGACGTTTCTCACGAACCATGCCCACGTCCTCATCGCGCTGAGTCGTGACCCGGAGCTGCGGCAGAAGGACATCGCGTACCACGTCGGCATCACCGTCGGCGCCGTGCACCGAATTCTGCACGAGCTCGAAGATGCTGGCTATGTCACGAGCGAGCGGGTGGGCCGACGGAACCGCTACACGATCGACACGGCCATGCCCCTGCGCCATCCACTCGAGAATGAGCACACGATCAACGACCTGATCACCTCGCTGGACCAATAACGGATCGGCGCCAGCCGAAAGGGTCTAAGCGAGCGCAGCCCGCGACTTCCGTTTCGGCGCCAGCCGAAAGGGTGTAAGCGAGCGACGGCGAGCGCAGCCCGCGACTTCCGTTTCGGCGCCAGCCGAAAGGGTGGAAGCGAGCGCAGCGAGCGACGGAGCCCGGTGTGGGACTCGAACCCACCACCTCCTGTTTACAAGACAGGTGCTCTAGCCAGATGAGCTAACCGGGCATGTGCGGTCAGGCTAGGGCTGATCGCGGCGACGCACGACCTCATAACAGGCAACGGCGGCCGCGGTCGAGACGTTGAGCGAGCCGAGACTTCCGTGCAACGGGATGCGGGCGACCACATCGCACCGTTCGCGAGCGAGGCGGGAGATGCCGCTGCCCTCGGCACCCAACACCAACGCCACTGGGTCGGTGGCGACGCGGAGATCGAAGACCGTCGTTTCGGCGACCATGTCCAGGCCGACGGTCCAGACCTCGAGTTCACGGAGACGCTGCAGCGCAGATGGCACCCCGGCGACATGGCACAAGCGGAGGTGCTCAACCGCCCCTGCGGCGCTCTTCGTGACCGATGCGGTGATTCGTGCGGCACGGTGGCGCGGCAGGACGACGCCGGTGACGCCAGCACACTCGGCCACCCGAAGAATCGATCCGAGGTTCTGCGGATCGGTCACGCCATCGAGCACCAGCAAGAACGGCGCAGTCGGCCCCTGACGACGGACAAGGTCTTCGAGCTCGTAGCCCTGGATGGGCGCCGCCATGGCGACCACGCCCTGGGGTGCGTCGGTACGAGCCAGTGACTCGAACTTGGATCGGGAGAGCGAACGAATCGGCACCTTGGCCTCGTCGGCGAGGTCGACGATCTCTTCGAGGATGGGTGCCGGGTCGAGGTCGCCGGCGAAGATGATCTCCCGCGTGCGACGAGTGTCGGCAAGGAGGAGTTCGCGCACTGCGTGACGGCCCTCGACCTGGTCACCGCCGAGGCCTTTGACCCTCGACCCGCCCGAAGCGCCGGGCGTCGGCGCGTCGCGCATCGGGGTCGTGCCCCGCTGGCCGCTTCGACGGCCGCCGCTGTCGTTGCGTCGCGCCGAGCCACGGCGGTCGTTTGGTCGGCCACCACCCTTGCCGCGACCGCCTCCCTGCGCCCCGCGACCCTGGCCCTGGCTCTTGCCACCGCCACGCGTGTTCGCGCCGCCGCGGCCGCCGGATCGCCCGGAACCTCCCGAGCCTCGTCGTTGGTTCATTCCGCTGCTCCTTGACCTGCCAAGTCGACCAGTGCCACCGCCCACGCGGCGATGCCTTCGGCCCGGCCGAGTGCACCGAGCCCTTCGGCACGTTTGCCCTTGATGGTGACTGGTGCGTCGACGATCTCACTCAGCCGTGACTGCATCTCCACTTTGCGCGGAGCGATCTTGGGGCGCTCGGCGACCACCGTCACATCGATGTTGACCACGGCCGCCCCGGCGGCATGGACCTGGCGGACCGCCTCGGTCAACAGGACGATGCTGTCAGCGCCGGCGAGCGCCGGATCGGTGTCCGGAAACAGCTGGCCGATGTCGCCCAACCCGACCGGGCTCAGAATGGCATCGGTGCACGCATGGGCGATGACATCGGCGTCGCTGTGTCCGGCGAGGCCCGACTCCCCGTGGAAGCGAACGCCGCCGAGGATCAGCACGCGTGCGGGGTCGTCGGCGAACGGATGGACGTCGAAGGCGTGTCCCACGCGAAGCGTGCTCATGCGCGCCTCGACAGCAGCACGGCCGCCACCCGTTCGTCGTCTGGATCGGTCACCTTGAGATTCCACCGCTCACCGTCGACACTCACAACCTTGCCGCCCACGAGCGTGACCAACGTCGCATCGTCGGTGGCGACATCGCGCGTGGCGTGCGCAGCCCGCAAAGCAACCGGGGCGAACCCCTGGGGCGTCTGCACCGCGACCAACGTGGAGCGATCCACTGGCGTGCCATCGACCGAGCGCAGTGTGTCGACGACCGGCACGCTGGGCACGACGCCATCGGCGCCGCCACGAACGGCATCAGCCACCCGGGAGAAGAGATCGATCGACGCAACCGGCCGCGCCGCATCGTGCACCAGCACAACGTCGGCTCGATCGGGCACGACGGCCAGTCCTCGGCGCACCGACTCGCTGCGCGAGTCGCCGCCGATCACCGACGACACCATGTCGTCGTGATCGATCCCGAACTCGCCGCCCGGCGGCAGCACAACAACGACCCCGTCAGACACCGCACGGGCCGCAGCGATCGACCAGTCGACGATGCGGCGGCCGGCAACTTCGACGAACTGCTTGGGGACCGGACCCCCGAAACGCGAGCCCGAACCCGCCGCAACGATGATCGTCCAGGTCGCCCCGGTGGGTGATGCAATCGATGCCGTCATGGGTGGTTCCTGCCACGGATCGGGAGATGGCTCGCAGAGCCACGGTTCGAGAACGCGGCCAGTAGTGTGGCGAATGTCACCGTACCAATGCGTTCTGCTCACCCCGCCGAAAGGATCGCAATGACCGACGCTTCCGTCCTCGCCGCAACATCGCTGTTCGAGGACCTCGACGAGACCCACCTGCAGACGATGGCTGAGGCTGGGCGTCGGCGCTCGCTCGAGCGCGGAGATGTCCTGTTCCGCCAGGACGACGAGTCGGCGGCGCTCTACGTCGTCGTGCAAGGGCGCATCGCCATCGCCAACCGTTCGTTCGACGGCCGCGAGTCGATGGTCGCGTTGATGGAAGACGGCGACCTGTTCGGTGAGATGGGCCTCTTCGATGAGGGCGAAGGACGATCAGCCGATGCCCGGGCCCTGGAACCGTCCGAACTGATCGAGCTTCCTTACGAACCGGTGCGCCAGCTCTTCACCGACCAGCCGGCACTGCTGTGGGGCGTGGTGCGCTTGCTGTCGGCCCGGGTGCGCAACATGGACAATGCCCTCGCCGACTCGGTGTTCCTCGACGTGACCGGGCGCACCGCAAAGCGCTTGCTGGAAATGGCCGGTGACGAGGACGAGTTCGAACTTCCGCTCACTCAGGAGGAGCTGGCCGGGATGGTCGGCGCTTCGCGCGAGCGCGTGAACAAGTCGATCAACCAGTTCATCAAGCTCGGCTGGCTCGCCCAGACCGACCATGGCTATCGGATCACCAACCGCCAGCAGCTGACGATTCGCTCCCGCTGATCATCCAGCGCGTCTCCGACGATCTCAGAAACTGTCGTCGGGGACCAGTCGAATCGGCGGACGATCCCAGTCGTCGTTACCCCACGAGTCGGGGATCTGCCCGACCGCGCTGCCATCGCCCTGGTCGAGCATCAGGTCGCTGAACTCGGAGAAGCGGCGATCGACCGATCGCTTGGCCTGGTCCAGTCGACGCTCGCGATCCGCACGCTGCCGCCGCTCGGCGTGTCCGTGCTGGTGATCGGTCGGGGGTGCCGTGAACGCACTGACCTCGAGTCCCATCGCATCGAGCGCGGCGACGATGTTGGTCGCACCGACAACCTCGAGGTCGGCATCGATGCCGGCATCGGACTGGGGGACGATCGCCTTGCGGAAACCCAGGCGAGCGGCCTCCTGCAATCGTCGTTCGACGGCGGACGCGGAACGCAGCTCGCCCGCAAGCCCGACCTCGCCTATGGCGACAACATCGGCCGGCAGCGCTCGGTCCACGCCCGAGCTGATGATGGCGGCGCAGGCCGCGACATCAGCGCCCGGTTCGTTGATGCGCATGCCGCCCACCACCGAGAGGTAGACATCGCTTCCGGCCAGCGGGACCTTGGTCTGCTTGCCCAGGACTGCAAGCAGCATCGCCAAGCGCTTCTGGTCGAATCCCTGGGTCGACCGGCGAGGGTTCGGGGCACTCGTCGTGACGACCAGCCCTTGGGTTTCGAGGACGACGGCGCGACGCCCCTCGATCGTGACCGCCACCGCGGAACCGGCAACGTCGGTCATGCGGTCCCCGAGCATGCGGCCGGATGGGTCCTCGACGGTGACCAGTCCACCGCCGGTCATCTCGAAGACGCCAAGCTCACCGGTCGGTCCGAAGCGGTGCTTGAGCGCTCGCAGCACCCGCAACCCCGCCTCGCGCTCGCCGTCGAACGACAGCACGGTGTCGACCAGATGCTCGAGCACCCGGGGCCCGGCCAAGCCGCCGTCTTTGGTGACCTGACCTACGAGGACGATCGCACAGTTGTGCTCTCGCGCCGCAACGGCCAGACGGTGCGAGCACTGGCGAACTTGGGCGACGGAACCGGGCGCCGAGGACAACTCGGGATCGAACACGGTCTGGATCGAGTCGACGATCGCCAGCTTGGGCTGCAGCGCTGCCAGGTCGGCGAGCACACCATTGATGTTGCAGTCGCCGCCCACGTGCACGCCATCGCCACCGAGGCCGAGACGGCGAAAACGGCCCGAGACCTGCTGGGGCGACTCTTCGGCCGACACCGACAGGACCGGGCCGTGCCGGCCGGCCCAGGCTGCGGTGACCTGGCTGAGCAGGGTCGACTTGCCGACGCCGGGTTCACCGCCCACCAATGTGATCGATCCGACGACCAGGCCCCCGCCGAGGACCCGGTCGAACTCCTCGATGCCCGTCGGCAACGGAACGCAGGCCCGCTCGTCAAGCTCGGCCAACGGTACGGCCGGTTGGTGGCCGACCGTCGGCGCCGGAGTCGCCGAGGTGGCCGTTGGTGCGTCGCCGCCGATCACCGATTCGACGAGGGTGTTCCAATGGCCGCACCCGTTGCAGCGACCCATCCATTTCGGTGTTTGCTCACCACAGGTCGTGCACTCGTAGACGGTCTTCGCTCGGGCCATGCGGCCAGGGTAGACGAATCGTACGACAAATCGAACGTTTGTTCGTCAGCTCAGCGCGATCCGAGGGTTCGGCGCACCAGGGAGGTCAGGTCCGCCACCACCGGATGGCCCACGACCTCGGGGAGGTGCAGCTTGTCGGCGTTGTAGAGCGCCGTGCGCATGCCGAGCTCACGCGCGGCATCGAGCGATTCCACGCGCGTGTCGAGATAGAGGCAGTGGCGGTACGCGGTACCCGTCTCGCGGCGCAGCCGCTCGAACATCCCGGTGTCCGGCTTGAGCGCACCCGCCTCGCCCGAGACGATCCACGGCCAGATCGCGGTCAGCCGATCACGATCGCGCGCCGTGGTAGACCACTCGCGCGCATCGTTGGTGACGGCGGCGACGGGGATTCGACGCCGCTCCAGCTCCTTCAGCAGCGACTTGGCTTCCTTCCGCAGCCATCGCATCTCGAGAAAGACGCGATCGACATCCTCGGTCGCCCCCGTGACCCCACAGCCGGCCCAAAACGCGTCGGTCGTCATCCGGCCACGCAGGAGGTCTTGGTACGCATCGAGGAGGTCGTCGGCCCGAGCATCGCCACCGTTGTGACGCACGAACGGCAACAGGTAGTGCTCGGGGGCCTCGCTCTGCTGATAGAGCACCGTCAGCGGCTCGACGACCACGAGGCGGATCGGTCCTTGAGGTTCATCACCGCGTCGTGACCCACGGCCGTCGGCTCTCGACCCCGTACGCCCACCACCCGTCGGCTCGACCGCATGGCCGGGAACCCGCGTGCGCAGGGGCGCCGGCGTGGGCGCCGGGCGAAGCCGGTCGGCGCGTCGCTGGAGCCACAAGCCGGTGATGGCCAACACGAACGCAAGCGCGCACAACGAGGCCAACGCATAGGCGATCCATCGCAGCAACACCGCCGTCGATTCCTCGACCGCCGCGGCGATCCGCAGCGATACCGGTTCACCATCGAAACGCGGCACGGCCGACGTGGTCGACGGGGTGCCTCCCTCGGCGCCGGCGACCGACGCGGTCACCGTGACACCCACGATGTCGTCGATCGAGCGACCTTCGGTCAATTCCTCGATCGGTACCCCGAAGGGTTCACCCCCGAATGCATCTGCCACACCATCGTCGCTGAAGAGCGCCCAGCCCTGACCCAGGTCGACGTCGAAGGCCAGGGACTGGCGATGCGCGGCGAATTCGTCCCTTGTCGTGACCACGAAGTTCCCGAAGACACCCGGCCCGGCGATCTCGTCGAGAACCGCCTGGAAGCCACTGGCCGATGCGACCGACTTGGCCGCGACGATCGTGGTGGAGCCGTCGAGTCCGACCTCGGGCCGGGCAAGAGTCCAGTCCGCGGCGACCAGGTCGCGGAGGAAGATCTCATCCCCGAGCCCGTCGGAGCCTCCGAGCGCCTCGGTCGCTTCGGCGTCAAAGACGGTCGTCAGCGTGACCGTGCCGGAGCCGTCCTCGGTGACGTCGACATCGACGGTGGCGTCGACGCGGCAGGCCGCGAGCACCAGACCAAGCGCCAGCAGGCACAGGGCACGGGTGACGAGACGCACGCCCGCAGTATGCACCGCCTCGGGATGGAAGATCGTTACCGAGCGTGTTGAGACGCCCGCGAAGCGAGCGAAGGTGGCGTCGCCGAACGCGGCACGGTTGGACCGAGGACGATGACGGTCGGCGCAGGATACGGACTGCCGTCGCGGGCCATGTCGTCCAAGGTTCGCAATGGTCGAGCACTGATCCGACGTACCTGCGGCATGGGCGAAGAGCACCGGTTGGTCGCCGGACCACCCGGCGGCCTGCAGCGATCGTGCGATCTCGGCGGCGTTCGACGCGCCCATGAGCACGACGAGTGTGTCGGTCGTCGAGGCGGGGGGAAGCTCGACCCGCCCGAGCCGATGCCCACTGACGACCGTGAAGGACGACGCCAGCCTCCGGTCGGTGAGACACACGCCGGCCAGCGCCGGCGCGGCGGTCACCGACGACACGCCGGGCACGACCTCGACCGGCACCCCGGCTTCGGCCAGCGCTTCGATCTCCTCACCGCCACGGCCGAAGACGAACGAGTCGCCGCCCTTCAACCGGACCACATGGTTGCCGGCGAGTGCGCGATTGACGAGCAGCGCGTTGATCTCGGCCTGGGACGTGCCACTGCCCTTCCCCTTTCCAACGGGAATCCGCTCAGCGGCGGGCGGCGCGGAGAGGAGCAATTCGGGATCCGCCAGCCGGTCGTACACCACGACGTCCGCACGAGCGAGCGCCCTGGCGCCCCGGACTGTCACCAGGTCGACGCCGCCGGGGCCTGCCCCGACCAACGTCACCGAGCCGACCCGGCGCGGTGACGCGATCTGACTGTCGTGGTCGCCGAATCGTTCGACGAACTGATTGCGAAGACGTGCGAGCGCAGACGGATCACCGCCTTGGCGGAGTCGCGCCACGCCGGGCTCGAAGAACTCGGTTCGCCATCGCGAGTAGTCGTACCGATAGCGGCCCGAAACCCGCGAGGCGTGGCGAGCGTTCACGGCCTCGTGTAGCACGTGTCCAACACCGACATCGATCTCGCTGTCGACCAATGCGGTCAGTTGCTCTCGCAGAAAACGTGCGCCGGCGGGAGTGCCGCCCGCCGTGCTGATCGCAATCGTCGCCGGGCCGCGATGGATCACCGCCGGAACGGTCACGTCGCAGTTCGCCGGATCATCGACGGCGTTGACGACCGCGCCGAAGGCGCGCGCCGCTTGGCCGATACGCCGGTTCACCCGTGCATCGCCGGTCGCGGCCACGACCAGTGCGGCGCGTACGAAATCGGTCGGGCGATAACGACGCCTGCGCAGCCGGACGATTCCGCGAGCGGCGAGATCCCGAACACGGCTCGACGGCGTTGGGTCGACGACGACCAGGCGAGCACCGGTCTCGAGCAGCGTTTCGACCTTGGCCGTGCCGATCGCACCACCGCCGACCACGACCACGGTGCGCCCTTCGAGTTTCCACGCCAGGAGATACGGACGCGCCGACGTGGGTCCCGAATGCTGCATGTTCGCACCGTAGGAACCGTCTGCTTCGCTCATGTTTGCGAGGCGTTACGAGCCCATGAACTGGCGCTCGGGTTCGGAGTCGGCCACGTCGAGGACGGTCGCCGCCGGCGCCAGCGTGACCGGGGTGTACTTGAAACCCGGGATGCGACTGATCGGATCGAGGTGCTCATCGACGAGCCGATTGCACACCGGCCAGTGATACGGGAGGAAGACCGTGTCCGGGCGCAGCGACGGGTTCGGGGCCCAAGCGACCTCGACGGTCGCCAGCCGGCTGGTGATCTGCACCGACTCGCCGAGCCGGAGGTCGAACGCCAACGCCGTGTCCGGGTGGACCTCGAGCACGCTCGACGGCGTCCGGTCCGCGAGGGTCGGCATGCGTCTGGTCTGGTTCCCGGAGAGAAACTGATCGAGGACCCGCCCGGTGGTCAGCACCACGGGATACGCCGCGTCGGCGACCAGCGGCGGTACCGGCGGAAGGACGGCATGGAACCGGGCTCGCCCATCCGCATGCGCAAACACCTCGGTATAGAGCTGCGGGGTGCCGGGATGGTCCTCGTCGGGGCACGGCCAGAACACCCCGTCCTCGTCGCGAAGGCGCCCCCACGTGATGCCTGCGTAGTCGACCGGCCCTCCGGCGGACACGACGCGCATCTCCTCGTAGACCTCTCGGGGATGTTCGAACCGGAAGTGGTCGGCGGCGCCGAGACGCGCTGCGAGGCCGCGCAACACCTCGAGGTCCGATCGCCCGGCCGCGGGCTCGACCGCCTGATCGACCCGGACGACCCGCCCTTCGAGCGTCGTGATGGTGCCCGCCTCCTCGGCGAATGTCGTGCCCGGCAGCACGACATGGGCGTGGCGCGCCGATTCGGAGAAGAAGGGGTCCACGACCACGAGATGCTCGAGTGCCGCTAGGCGGCGTTCGATGGCGTCGAGGCGCGGTGCGCTGACCGCCATGTTGGTGCACACCGCGAGCAGCCCGCGGATCGACCCCTCCTCGGCCATCTTGAGAATCTCGACATAGGTGCTTCCGGCGCCGGGCAGCTCGTCGGCCGAGATCCCCCAGTGCGCGGCGACGACGCGCCGGTCGTCCGGGTCCTCGATCGTGCGGCCCGCGGGCAGCTGGTCGCACCGCTGGCCCCACTCACGGCCGCCCTGGCCGTTGCGCTGCCCGGTCAACATGTTGATGCCGGTACCCGGACGACCGACGTGTCCGCACGCCAACCCGACGTTGATGATCGCCAACACGTTGGCCGTCCCGCCGACCTGCTGTTCGGGACCCCGGCCGTGCAACCACATCGCTCGACGCGTCGATCCGACGATCCGGGCGACCTCGACCACCTGTGCAGGCTCGATGTCGCAGAGGTCTCCGACAACATCGGGAGTCAGCGGCTGGACCTCCCGTAGAACGTCTTCGAACCCGGTCGTGCGCTCGCTCAAGAAGTCGACATCGATCAACCCCTGCTCGATGACCTCGCGCATCACACCGCCGAAGAAGGCGGCGTCGGTCGCCGGTCGCAGCGCAACGTGAACATCACCGGGCTTCACGAACCTCGATCGCCGCGGGTCGACCACGACGACCCGCCCGCCGCGCCGTCGTACGCCATCGATGAGCTTCGGAACCCGCACCGGAAACGCCGCAGACAGGTTGGCTCCGACGACGACCACGGCCTCGGCGCGACCGAGTTCGTCGAGCGGGGTCATCATGCGGTCGGCGCCGAACGCCAGCTTGTTGGCCGCCCCCGCCGAAGTCATGCAAAAGCGCCCGTTGTAGTCGACGTGTCGGGTCCCGAGGGCAACGCGGGCGAACTTGCCGACGAGGTACACCTTCTCATTGGTGAGTGACCCGCCGCTCAAGACCGCGTTGGCGTCGACCCCATGTTCCGCGGCGATGCGGCGGAACCCGTGCGCCACGCGGTCGAGGGCGTCGTCCCAGGTGGTCTCGGTGAAGTCACCGTTCCGGCGCACCAAGGGTTTGGTGAGACGCTCACGGTGGTGCACCTGCTCGTGAGCGGCGCGTCCCTTGACGCACAGACCACCCCTCGTCAGGGGTGCATCGGGCCATCGACTCGATCCGGTGATCGAACCATGCTCGATCTCGAGCGTCAGCCCACAGTTGAGTGCACAGAACGGGCAATGGGTGTGAACCGTCTCCGCAGCCACGCCCAGCTCGACCGGGACCGCCGTCATCGCGAGGACCACGCACTCATTCGCCGTGCGCCCCGTGTTCGTACTCCTCGAGGAATCGCAGCACCCGCTCGCGGTATCCGTAGAAGCGGGGATCCTCCAGCAGCTGCTTGCGATCTCGTGGTCGGGGTAGGTCGACCTCGAGGATCTCGCCGATGCGAGCATTGGGTCCGTTGGTCATCATCACGACGCGGTCGGCCAGCAGGATCGCCTCGTCGACGTCGTGGGTGACGCAGATCGTTGTCACCTCGCTGCGATTCCAGACCTCGACCAGCACGTCCTGAAGATCCCAGCGCGTGAGGCTGTCGAGCATGCCGAACGGTTCGTCGAGCAGCAGCAGCTTGGGGCTGAGGGCGAAGGCCCGTGCCAGTCCGACTCGCTGCTTCATCCCGTTGGAGAGGTCGCTTGCGTGTTTGTCCAGCGCATCGCCGAGACCGACCCGCTCGAGGTAGTACTCGACGACCTCGGCCCGCTCCACGCGTGACGCATCGGGGTAGACCCGCTCGACGCCGAGGGCGACGTTCTCCCGAGCGGTCAGCCATGGGAAGAGCGATGGTGCCTGGAAGACGACCGCCTTGTCGGGTCCGGCTTGGCTGACGTACTGACCGTCGAGCGCGATCCAACCGTCGGAGATCTCGTTGAGGCCCGCGGTCATCGTGAGCACGGTCGACTTGCCGCATCCCGAGTGCCCGATCAACGACACGAACTCGCCCTTGTCGAGGTGCAGGTCGATGCCTTCGACGACGGTCAGCGGTCCGTCAGGGGTCGGATAGACCTTCGTCAGGTCGGAGAACTCGAGATAGCGCCGCGGAAACGCCGCCTGCGATGCGTCGCGGTAGGCCTTGGGCGGTTGCAGGTCCACGGGTTCGAGCTCGGGGAGAACCGCCACACCAGGCGCCCCCGACCCGCGTTCTGCAGTCGATGTCGTCGCCGGGTTGGGGGTTCGGGACAACGCATCCAGGTGCGCCACGATGTCGTTGCGGAGCGCGGTGTAGGCCAGGTCGGTGCTGAGCTCGGTCCGCAGGCGGGGACGTTCGAGCGGCACGTCGTAGATGGCGGCGATGCCGGCCGCGGGCCCCGGTTCGAGGAGCGCGACCCGATCGGCCAGCAGTAGGGCCTCGTCAACGTCGTTGGTGACGAGCAGGATCGTGCGACGTTCCTGCGATCGGATCCGCTCGATCTCGTCCTGGAGCTTGGCTCGGGTCAGCGCGTCGAGCGCCGAGAGCGGTTCGTCCATGAGCAGGATCTCGGGCTTACCGGCGAGCGCTCGGGCTACGGCCACCCGCTGGCGCATGCCGCCGGACAGCTGGGCGAAGCGCCGATCCTTGGCATGGCTCAAACCCACCAGCTCGATCGTCTCGGTCGTCAAGCGCGCTCGATCAGCGCGAGACATCGTGTCGTGGACCGCGTCGACCGCCAGCGCCACGTTCTCCTCGACCGTGAGCCAGGGCATCAGCGAATAGCTCTGAAAGACGACCCCTCGATCGAGTCCCGGCCCGGCGATCGGCTCGCCGTTGACGAGCACTTGACCGTCGTCGACGTCGATCAATCCGGCGATCGCCGAGACGAGGGTCGTCTTTCCCGAGCCGGAGAAGCCGAGGATCGCCACGAACTCGCCAGGAGCGACTTCGAGGTCCAGCCCAGCAAGCACCTGGGTCGGCGCTGCGCCGGCGGGGTCATACGTCTTGGTGACATTGCGCAGCTCGAGCGCCGGCGCGAGGGTCGGCTCGGTGCTCGTTCGGTCGGTGCGGTCGGTGCTGCCAATGGTCGCGGCGGTCATCGGACGACCCGGTTACGACCGACGAAGGATTCGAGCGCACCCATGAGTCGGTCGAGCAGAAAGCCGATGATGCCGATCACGACCACAGCGAACATGATCCGAGAGAGCGATCGACTGCTGCCGTTCTGGAACTCGTCCCAGACGAACTTCCCCAGCCCGGGGTTCTGGGCCAGCATCTCGGCCGCGATCAGCACCATCCAGCCAACACCGAGCGAGAGCCGCATGCCGGTGAAGATGTACGGCATCGCCGACGGTAGGACGATCTTGCGAAGCCGGGTCCACCAGTTCAGGCGCAGCACCTCGGCGACGTTGATCAGGTCGCGATCGACCGACGACGCACCGACCGACGTGTTGATCAGGGTCGGCCACAACGAGTTCAGCGTGACCACCAAAGCCGAGATGATGAAGCTCTTCGGCAGCAACGGATCCGAGGACGTCACGGTTGCGGAGATGACCA
This sequence comes from Actinomycetota bacterium, assembly GCA_039028435.1. GTDB lineage: Bacteria > Actinomycetota > Acidimicrobiia > Acidimicrobiales > UBA10347 > UBA10347. Next base: position 313,465 of record JBCCIC010000004.1, read on the forward strand.
TCGTGACGATCGGTAGCCAGGCGAGGGGGCTCACCGGCTTGAAGATCTGCACCAGTGGATTGATCGCGCGTTGGAAGATCGTCGAGAGACCGCTCAAGAGACCGAGCGGTACCGCCACGACCGTGCCGATGGCGAAGCCCAGGGCGACCGTTCGCAGGCTCGTCCAGATCTGGTCGAGGAAGGTCGGCGGCCCGGAGAACTCGAAGTCCTGCAATGGTTGTCCGGCCGCGGCCAGGTCGACGTTACGGGCGTCCTGGGCGGCATAGAACGCGGCTTCTTCGGCCCGCGACGCCTGGTACTCGTCCCAGAGCCCGCGGCCGGCATCGAGCACATCGCCGGGTCCGGGCAGTGCGCCCAGCGAGGTGTTGACTCTCGGAGCAAGCAGCGCCCAGAGGGCGAGGAAGCCCAGGACACCGGCGATGGGGGGTACGACATGGGTCAGAACCCAGTGCATCGACATCGTCGGACGGCGGCTACCCCCAGCCTCGCGCGGCTCTGGTGGCGCTTCGATGTGCCCGGCCGGGTCGTCCTCGGTGATCGTGAGGTCGAGCTCGATCTCGTCGGAATCGCCCGACTCGGTCGTGGTCGGCGGTGTGGTGAGGGAGCTCATGTCAGCCCTCCACGCCGGCCGCCGACACCGTCTGGCCCGACTTGAGGCCGATCGGGAGCGACTCGAGGTATGCGTTCGGCGACCTTCCGTCGAACACGATGCCATCGATGAAGTCGTTCTGCGGGCCGCGGAACCCGTCGGTGTCCGGCACGTCGGCTGCGGTGATCGCGCCCTCGTCGACCAAGGACATCGCGGCATCCATGTAGAGGTCCGGCCGGTACACCTGCTCCGCAGTCTCGACGAACCATTCGTCGGTCTGGGTCTCCGCGATCTGGCCCCAACGCCGCATCTGGGTCAGGTACCAGATGGCGTCGGAGTAGAACGGGTAGCCGGCGAAGTCACGGAAGAAGATGTTGAAGTCCGGTGCCGGGCGAGTGTCGCCCTGCTCGAAGGTGAAAACGCCGGTCATCGATGCGGCGATGACGTCGAAGTCTGCGCCCACGTAGTTGGGCTGCGCCAAGATCTCGACGGCCTCCTCACGATTGGCGTTGTCGTTCTCGTCGAGCCACTGCTGCGCACGGATGATGGCCCGCAGCATCGCCTTGGTCGTGTTCGGATTCGTCATGGCGAAGTCCTCCCGCAGGCCGAAGACTTTCTCCGGGTTGAGGGTCTGGACGTGCTGGTCGGTCGCAATCGGCACGCCGATGCCCTTGGCAACTGCGGCCTGATTCCACGGCTCGCCCACGCAGTAGCCGTCGATCGTTCCGGCCTCCATCGTGGCCGGCATCTGGGGCGGCGGGGTGACCGACAGCGGAACCTCGGCCGCCACTTCGCCGACGGCGTCACCCGGCGTGTAGTAGCCGGGCTCGATACCGCCGGCGGCCAGCCAGTAGCGCAGCTCGTAGTTGTGGGTCGACACGGGGAAGACCATCCCCATGTTGAACTGCTTCCCCTGCGAGGCGAACTGGTCGATCACCGGCCGGAGCACCTCGGCCGAGATCGGATGCAGCGGATTGCCGTCGGCGTTCTCGGGCAGGTTCGGCCGGATGATGTCCCATACCTCGTTCGACACGGTGATGCCGTTGCCGTTGAGGTCCAGGCTCAGCGGGGCGATCAGCGGGGCTTCGGTGCCGTAGCCGATCGTCGCGGCCAGCGGCTGGCCGGCGAGCATGTGTGCACCGTCGAGCTGGCCGTCGATCACACCGTCGAGGAGCACCTTCCAGTTCGCCTGGGCCTCGAGCGTGACGTTCAGGCCCTCGTCGAGGAAGTAGCCGCGCTCCTTGGCGATTGCCAGCGGCGCCATGTCGGTCAGCTTGATGAAGCCGAGCGTCAGTGACGCCTTCTCGACCGCGCCACCGGCAGCCGCCGCGGCACTCGCCGCGGTTCCCGCAGTCGGTGTGGCCGTGACGGACCGCACTTCGTCGCTGCCACCGCCGCAGGACACGCCCACGAGGCCGGCGGCGGCCACCGCTCCCAGCCCGAACAGCACATCGCGTCTTCCCAGATGATCGTTGCTCACGTCACTCCTCCGTTGGTGAGGTGACGGCAGTACATCGGGGGCGTGTTTCACCGATGTCCCGGGGTCGTGAACGCTCTGTCCCGCTCACGCCACGCGGCGCAGGCGGCCTCGTCGGACTCCTCTCAGGGTCCTTGAGGCGCTGTGAGCAGCCCGACCATTCGGCCTCACGACGAGCAGCGATCCGCGTTACGACTCGTCGTGGGGTCTGACCCCGTCGGCGCTGACATTGTCGTCGAATCGCCGATGCCGCCAACCAGCAGTGTTACAACTCGTCGTGGGGTCTGACCCCACTGCGACCCCACTGCGGCCTATTCGGGGCTGGCACGGTAGCCGCGTCGCATGACGGTTTCGATGCCCTCGCCGGCGGTTCCCAGACGTCGCCGCAATCGGCCGACGGTGACCTCGACGACATGGGTGTCGGTCGCGGCGGCGCCCCACACCCGACCGAGCAGATCCTGCTTCGAACGCACCGACCCAGGCCGCTCCAGCAGCGCCAGGAGCGTGTCGCGCTCCCGGCCGGTGAGCATCACGGCCTCATCGCCACCGAACACGGTGCGACCGCGGAGATCGAGGTCCTGGCCTGCCAGCCGGAACGGACGGGCGGTGGCGACCAGGGCATCGGTGAGCGTCTGTACCATCGCTCCGAGACGGGGGCGGGTCGGCACGAGCGCGTCGCCGAAGTCTCGGTCGTGGGCCCGAGCCGCGCAGACCTCGCCGACGCACACGGGCAGCACCGTTGAGCGAAACGCCGTGGCTACCCCCCCTCCCAGATCGATCGCGGTCGCGATCGCCATCAGGTTGTCGATCTGGGGGGCGGCCGTAAAGGTGACCGCGTCGACACGGCCCTCCACGATTGCCCGCACGAGGACCTCGGCTGGTCCGACATCGGCCGGCAGCGACCAGCGGTAGACGGGAACCGTCACCGTCGGATAGCCGTGGAGTCGCAGGGCCTCGGCAAGCGGTTCGTCGGGGCCGCCGTCGTTCTGGACAGCGACGGGGCTTCCCGGCTCGGTCGTGTTGGTGATGTGCTGGAGCACCGACGCGGAGGTCGCGTCGGGCGCAGTCCAATCGACCGCTACGCCCTCAGCTACGGCCGCACCGTGAGCCTTTGGCCCCCGCGCGACCACCCGAGCGGCCGCAAGCACCGCTCGCAGTTCGTCACCGAGTCCCGTTGCGCTGGCCGCCTCGATCCACCCACGTGTTCCGATCCCCGTGTTGGCCACGACGACCTGTGGCCGCGCTGCGATGACGGCTCGAGTCGCGCTGGCGATCTCGCCTTCGGGTCGGAGGGCGTGGGTACGCATCGTCGGCCCGTGAATGCAGGTCGCGCCGCGGCCGGTCAGCAGCGACAGCTGCTCCTCGCTTCGCCGATCTGCAGCGACGCCGATCGTGAACCCCTCGAGGACCTCGGACATGCATGGAGTCTTCCGACACCGCGTTTCGTGCGTGTTACCCCATCATGACGAAGCCGCGCGGGGCACGCCGACGAGTACACGGTCGTGCGTGCGGCGGACGGCGTAGATCGACAGCGCCGAGTCGTCGTCGATGCCGCGACCGGTGAGCAGGTCGTAGCGCTGCTTGTGAATCGGCGAAGCAACCGTCGGCGTACCGTCGACGAGCGAACCGACGAGGCCGCGGGCGATCACCGGTGATCCGGTGAGCGGGTCGACGTGATCGACCGCGACCCACAGCTCCGAGCCGTCCGCGACGGTTCGGAGCCGAAAGACCGCGACGGGTCGTCCGGCGACCAGAACCGCGACGCCACGATCCTCGATGACATCGCCGACATCGGCAACATCGATCCAGTCACAACTGGGCTCGGTGTCGTCCACGACGACCAAGGCATCGCGGGGATCGACCACGGTCACGCCGGCGGTCCCACCGGTGCCGGTACTCGCTGGCTTCGTTCGGTGATCCAGACCGGGGTCGAGGCTGCGTCTGGCTGATTCACGAACTCGACGAAGTGCTTCATTCGGCGGGGGTCGGCCAGGGTCTCGGTCCACTCGCAGGCATATGTCGCCACGTGGCGGGCCATGTCCGCCTCCAACTCGTCGGCCATGCCGAGCACATCGTCGATGACCACCGAGCGCAGGTAGTCGAGGCCCCCGTCGAGCTCCTCGAACCAACTCGCCGTGCGCTGGAGACGGTCGGCAGTGCGGATGTAGAACATCAGGAACCGATCCAGATAGCGAATGACCGTGTCGTCGTCCAGATCGGTGGCGAACAGATCGGCGTGGCGTGGCGTACGGCCTCCGTTGCCACAGAGATACAGGTTCCAGCCGGTCTCGGTGGCGATCAGGCCAAAGTCCTTGCTCTGGGCCTCGGCACATTCACGAGTGCATCCGGACACGGCGGACTTGAGCTTGTGGGGTGCACGCAAGCCGCGGTACCGCCGCTCGACGCGAATGGCCATGGAGACCGAGTCCTGCACGCCGTAGCGACACCACGTGTCGCCCACACAGCTCTTGACCGTACGCAGCGCTTTGCCATAGGCGTGGCCCGACTCCATGCCCGCGTCGATAACCCGCTGCCAGATCGCGGGAAGCTCGTGCAACTGAGCGCCGAAGAGGTCGACCCGCTGGCCTCCGGTGATCTTGGTGTAGAGGTCGTAGTCGCGTGCGATCTCACCGAGGGCGATGAGCTGGTCGGGGGTGATCTCGCCACCGGGGACCCGCGGCACCACCGAATAGGTGCCGTTGCGCTGCATGTTGGCGAGTGCGTGGTCGTTGGTGTCCTGCACGGCGCCCTGGTCGCCGTCGAGGATGTAGCCGTTCGACAGCGACGCGAGGATCGAAGCCACCGCCGGGCGGCACACCTCGCAACCTCGACCGGTGCCATGGGCCGCGAGTACCGCTGACCAACTCGCGTGGCGGTGGAATCGGATGAGGTCGAACAGCTCCTGGCGGCTGTAGGGAAAGTGGGCGCACAGCGACCGGTCCGCTCCGATCCCGAGGTCGTCGAGGGTCGTGTGCAGCAGCCCGACGAGATCGGGCACGCAGCCGCCGCAACCCGTGCCCGCGCGTGTGCACGCCATCAGCTCGGCCTTGCCATGGCTGCCGCGCTCGATGGCGATCTTGACCTCGCCTCGCGAAACGTTGTTGCAGCTGCAGAGCAGGGCTTCGTCGCCGAGTTCCACGTCGACCGGTCCGGCAAGGCCCGCCGGGACGACCAGCGCGGCGATTGGAATGTCCTCGGCCGGCGCACCGATCGATGCGGCGAGCACGTCGTACTGGGAGACATCTCCGACGAGGACACCTCCCACAATCACGCCGTTGGCCATGCTGACCCGGCGATGCACCTTGGCGATCGGGTCGTTGAACTCGATGCGGTCGACGTTGTCGTCGTTTTCGGGATCAGACCCGAACGCCGCCACGTCGACGCCCAGCAGCTTGAGCTTGGTGGACGGATCCGCGGCGACAAATGGCTCCGTGCCTCCGGTCAGCTCCGCGGCGACCGTTCGGGCCATGGCGTAACCCGGCGCGACGAGCCCGTAGACCCGACCGTCGTGACACGCGACCTCACCGATCGCCGAAATGCTCGGGTCGCTCGTTCGACACGCGTCGTCGATCACGATGCCGCCCCGCTCGCCGAGATCGAGCCCGGCTGCAGCGCCGAGTTGATGGCGCGGGCGAATGCCGGCCGAGAAGACGACGATCTGTGCGTCGACACGGGTTCCGTCGCGCTCGACCAAGCCGGCGACCACGCCCGCCTCGGACGCGACGATCTCCGCCGTTGCGAAGCCCAGGTTGGTGGCCACGCCGAGGTCGTTCACCCAGCGCTCGAGCATCGCCCCGGCCGGCCCATCGAGCTGCTGAGGCATCAGGCGATCGGCCATCTCGATGACCTGAGTATCGAGTCCGAGATTGCGCAGCGCGTTGGCGGCTTCGAGGCCGAGGAGCCCGCCACCGATGACCACCCCGGATCGAACCTCGTCGCGCTCGGCCCACGAGCGGATGGCGTCGAGGTCGGCGATCGTCCGATAGACGAAGCAGCCGTCCAGGTCCGCGCCCGGAATCGGCGGCACGAAGGGGTCTGACCCCGTCGCAAGCACCAGGTGGTCGTAGGGCACGGCCTCGCCATCGGCGAGAACCACCGCGTGCGACGCTCGGTCGATCGATGCCACCTCACACCCAAGCCGTCGGGCGATGCCTGCAGCATCGAGCGTGCCGGGGTCGCCCAGGGTCAGATCCAGGACCGACGCGCCGTCGAAGTAGCTCGACAGGGCCACGCGGTCATAGGCCGGGAGTGGCTCAGCGCCGAGAACCGTGACCTCGAAGTCCGCCGATCCCCGCTCCACGAGCTCTTCGACGAAGCGTTGGCCGACCATGCCGTTGCCCACGACGACGAGCCGTCGACGACGGAGATCGAGGACCGGAACGTCGGCGATGGCGGCATCGGTCATGCAGCGCAGCGAACCAGCGCCGTGTATCGGCGCAGTGCACGGCACGTGACGATCTCGTACCGTCGCATGCACAGTTGCCCACCCGACGAGAAGCACTACGCACAGCGCACGCCGCCACGTGTGCGCAACCCAGACCGGCCCCAGGTGATGCGCTTTGGTGCCAGGCACCGAAGCGCATCACGCAGCGAACCCCGCGCTACTCCTGCTTGGCAAGGAAGGTGAGCTCGAACGGCACGCCCTCGGCGTCGACCAGCGCGAGCGTCGATTCGCCGCACGGCGCCAGCACGCCTTCGACGACGAACTCCGATGAGGACGGCCGCGCAGCCGAGTGCCGAACGACTACGCACACCGGCCCACCCCAAACCGATCGCCGCTGAAGGTTCGAAAACGACGAAACCCCGCCTCGCGAGGCGGGGTTCGTTCGACTATGCCGCAAACGGCGGCCGCTACTCGACGGCGGCCATCTCCTGGACCGGTGGCTCGAAGCCTTCGACCGAGCTGAACACGATCTGCTTGTCGCCCGGGCTCTCGGGGTCGTCCTCGACATCGACGATGATCATCTGGCCGGCGCGGAACTCCTTGTACAGGAGACGCTCGGACAGCGGATCCTCGACCATGCGCTGGATCGCACGACGCAGCGGGCGAGCACCGAGCTGCGGGTCGTAGCCGCGCTCGGCGAGGTGCCGCTTGGCGCCATCGGTCAGCTCCAGGCCCATGCCCTGGGACTCGAGCTGGTCACGAACACGCTTGATCATGAGGTCGACGATCTGCGTGATCTCCTCGAGCGTGGGCTCGTGGAACACGATCGTCTCGTCGATGCGGTTGAGGAACTCCGGACGGAAGTGGTCCTTGAGGGCCTCGTTGACCTTGTCCTTCATGCGCTCGTAGCTCATGGCTTCGTCGGCCTTGGTGAAGCCGAGGTTGGCCTTGCGCAGGTCGCGGGTACCGAGGTTCGAGGTCATGATCAGCACCGTGTTGCGGAAGTCGACCGTGCGACCCTGCGAATCGGTGAGACGACCCTCTTCGAGAATCTGCAACAGCGTGTTGAAGACGTCGGGGTGGGCCTTCTCGACCTCGTCGAAGAGCACGACCGAGAACGGCTTGCGACGCACGGCTTCGGTCAGCTGACCGCCCTCGTCGTAGCCGACGTAGCCCGGAGGCGAACCGACCAGTCGGCTCACCGTGTGCTTCTCCATGTACTCGGACATGTCGAGGCTGATCAGCGACGACTCGTCGCCGAAGAGGAACTCGGCCAGGGTCTTGGCCAGCTCGGTCTTACCGACACCGGACGGGCCGAGGAAGATGAACGAACCACTCGGACGCTTGGGGTCCTTCAGGCCGGCACGGGTCCGACGGATCGCCCGGGAGAGGGCCCTGATGCCGTCCTCCTGGCCGATGATCCGCTTGTGCAGCTCGTCTTCCATCTTGAGGAGCTTGGCGGTCTCCTCTTCGGTGAGCTTGTAGACCGGGATGCCGGTCCACACCGAGAGCACATCGGCAATGGCTTCTTCGTCGACCTCGTCGAACAGGTCGACGCCCTTGGCCTTGATCTCGACCTCGAGCTCCTCCTTCTTGGCGAGGAGTTCCTTCTCGGTGTCGCGCAGCGAACCGGCCTTTTCGAAGTCCTGTTCTTCGACCGCGGACTTCTTGTCCTCGATCACCTGGGCGATCTGGTCCTCGATCTCCTTGTAGTCCGGCGGCGTCTCCATGCGCTTGATGCGCAGCCGCGAGCCGGCCTCGTCGATGAGGTCGATGGCCTTGTCGGGAAGATGGCGGTCGCTGATGTAGCGATCGGCGAGGTTCGCCGCGGCGACCAGAGCCTGGTCGGTGATCGTGACCCGGTGATGGGTCTCGTAGTGCTCACGCAGACCCTTGAGGATCTCAATCGTGTGGGCGACCGTGGGCTCCTCGACCTTGATCGGCTGGAAGCGACGCTCGAGGGCCGCGTCTTTCTCGAGGTGCTTGCGGTACTCGTCGAGGGTGGTGGCACCGATGGTCTGGAGCTCACCACGAGCCAGCATCGGCTTGAGGATCGACGCCGCGTCGATCGCACCTTCGGCCGCACCCGCACCGACGAGTGTGTGGATCTCGTCGATGAAGAGGATGATGTCGCCGCGGGTCTTGATCTCTTTGAGGACCTTCTTGAGGCGCTCCTCGAAGTCGCCGCGGTAGCGGGAGCCGGCGACCAGGGCGCCGAGATCGAGCGTGTAGAGCTGCTTGCCCTTGATCGTCTCGGGGACGTTGTCGCTGGCGATCTTCTGGGCGAGGCCCTCGACGATGGCGGTCTTGCCGACGCCGGGCTCACCGATCAGCACCGGGTTGTTCTTGGTGCGACGGCTGAGGACCTGCATGACCCGCTCGGTCTCACGGCTGCGGCCGATGACCGGGTCGAGCTCCTTGTCACGGGCGAGCTGGGTCAGGTTGCGGCCGAATTGGTCGAGGACCAGCGATCCGGAGGCCGAATCGCCACCGCTCCCACCAGCGGTCGCGCCGGCCTTGTCACCGGACTCGGTGCTCGACTGGGTGCCCGGGCCGCTGTAGCCCGACAGAAGCTGGATGACCTGCTGGCGCACGCGACTGAGGTCGGCGCCGAGCTTGACGAGGACCTGGGCGGCCACGCCTTCACCTTCGCGAATCAGACCGAGCAGGATGTGCTCGGTGCCGATGTAGTTGTGACCGAGCTGGAGCGCTTCGCGCAGGCTCAGCTCGAGGACCTTCTTCGCCCGCGGAGTAAAGGGGATGTGACCGCTCGGCGAGGTGCCGCCCTGGCCGATGATCTCCTCGACCTGATTGCGGACCGCTTCGAGCGAGATCCCGAGCGATTCGAGCGCCTTCGCGGCAACTCCTTCGCCCTCGTGGATCAAGCCGAGCAGGATGTGCTCGGTGCCGATGTAGTTGTGGTTGAGCAGACGCGCTTCTTCTTGCGCCAGGACCACCACTCGGCGAGCTCGATCGGTGAATCTTTCGAACATAGGCTGCTCATGCCTTTCTCAAGGGTTCTGCCACTGTAACCATGCGTCCGCAAGGAGCACAGGTCGTGGGAATTTTCTGAGACGATTGGGTTATTGAGGGAAGCTGCCCAAAGTGGGCGTCGAAGGGGCAACGGCAGGGAGTCGATCGGCATTCCCTCGACGGGAGAATTTGTGAGTGTCATGCCCGTCACGTCCGCCCGGATGGGCGTGAGCCGGTGTGAGTTCGTATCCTCGGGGTATGGCCAGCGGGAATCCACTCAGCGTGCTGCCGACCCTCGAGGCGGACCTCGAACGCGTCGAGCATGCACTGATGACGGCGACCGAGAGCGATCTCGACATGTTGCAGGACGCCGCGCAGCATTATGCGCTCGCCGGCGGCAAGCGTGTCCGCCCCGGATTCGCCATCGCCGCTGCCGCCACCAACCACGCCGAACCGCGCCCTGCCGAGGACGATGTCGTGATGGGTGGCGTCGCCGTTGAGCTCGTTCACCTGGGCTCGCTCTACCACGACGATGTGATGGACGAAGCCACGACACGCCGCTCGGTCGTGGCGGCGAATGCCCGCTGGGGCAACGTCGTGACCATCCTGACCGGCGACTTCCTCCTCGCCCAGTCGTCGATCATCGCGTCGGCCCTCGGCCAGGAAGTTTCGTCGCTGCTCGGTCAGACGATCGCCGAGCTCACCGACGGCCAGATCCGCGAGCTGCAGGACACCGACAACCTCGATCGGACCGTCGAGAGCTACGAAGCGGCGATCTCGGGCAAGACCGCCTCGCTTCTGGCATGCGCCTGTCGGATCGGCGGACTGTGCGAGGGCCTCGATCGTCCCACGATCGACGCATTGACCGAGTTCGGCACCGCCTACGGCATGGCGTTCCAGATCGTCGACGACCTACTCGACGTGCTGGCCACCACCGAACAGCTCGGCAAGCCGGCGGGCAACGACATTCTCGAGGGGAACTTCACCCTGCCGGTCATGCGAGCGCTCAACAGCGAGTACGGCGCCCAGCTACGCGACCTGATCGAGGGCGGTTTGACGCCCGAAACTCGCGACCAGGCACTGATCCTCGTCCGGATGAGCCCAGGCATCCCCGAAGGCCTCGAAACCGCACGTACCTGGGCCGACAAAGCCAAGGCTGCCCTCAGCGACCTGCCGTCGTCACCGGGTGCCACCGCGCTCAACGCGGCGGCCGACCACCTGGTGGAACGAGCCCGCACCCCGCTCGGTTGACAGGCGCCCGACGACGATGTCGCCGAACCAGGACTACGCGAAGGCCGACGCCAGACCCTCAGCCGCTGCGGCCGCGTCGAGCCGATGATCGAACGACGCGAACCGGCATCCATCGAGCGCCTCATGCGCAAGGAGCGCGCTGGCGAGCTGGACCGAGTCGTAGGCCCGCAGGTCGTGACGAGCGACAATCGCCGTCGCTCGCGCCAAGACCACCGAGTCAGTGCCGATCAGGCTCATGCGCAGGCGATCAGGACCGTTCGGGCGCGTGGCTTCCCTGAACGCACGGACCAGGAGGGCGGCGCGAGGCGCACTCAACTCGCCAAGACGGCTCTTGCGCCACACGGCAGAGGCGAACTCGACGATGGCAATCTCGGCGGCCACGAACGGCCCTTCGATCGCCCGAACCTCTACGTGTCCGGGCTCGTCGACGTAGAGCTTGACGATCGCCGACGTGTCGAGGAAGGCCGTCAACGCGACTCGACCACCAGGTCCGAGAGTGGGGTGCCGCGAGCGGCTTCTGCTCCCGCCGCCCGGACCTCATCCCAATCGACCCCCTCCGGGTCATCATCGGTCAAGGGCTCGCTGAGCAGGCCGGCCGCCCGCAGACGCTCCCGCACGCGGTCGCTCGGATCCGCCTCGTAGTCCGGATCCGTGGCCGCACGCAGCACGCGTGTGATGAATTCGTTCATCGAAAGACCATGCAGCGCAGCCTCGAGCCGCACCTTGGTCACCAGATCGTCGCCGCAACGCCAGCTCACTTGGGCCATGCCTGCATGCTTGCAGGCATGCAGGCATGCGTCAACGGCTTGCGGAACCACGCGCCATCGAGGCACTCAGACCAGACGGTCCTCGGGGGCCACGTTGTGGCGGAAGAACAGACGATCGCCACCCGCGGAGCAACAGAAACGGGTCCGGGTCACGATCTCGCCGATCTTGCCGGCATCGGTCGCCATGACCTCCCACAAGACGGTCCCCGGCTCGATCCGCATCAGTGGATCGCGGAAATCCTCGCCCTGCGCGCCGGCATAGACCGAGCGCCTGACGCCGGCATGTGGCGAGAAGACGAGCCGCTCAGGCACCCGCGGCTCGGCGACAACCGTGCCCGTTGACTCGATGCCTGCAAGATGATCGATGACCAGCCGGCGCGGCTCGCGGCTCGCCCGGCCGAAGAAGAAGCTCATGACCTTCTGCGGTGGTCGGAGTTCCTTGTGTTCGTTGCGCAGGTCGTGGGTGAACGTGTTGGCGAACAGATTGAAGTCGCGGCCCTGGCCGACGGTGTGGTTCATCGCCAACACGTCGAGGGATGGAGCACCATCAACCAGCAGCTTGAGTCCCAGGCCGGGCGTGATCGAACCCTTGCCGATCGGCGGCACCGCGAGGGAGATTCGCACCAGTCCCAAGGCACCACCCCGGGGTGGTGGCGCCAGAACACCCGTGTAGGTCGACGACGCGTCGGTACGAAACTCGACCATCGCGACCGCGCCCTGGGCGTGGATGATCTTGGGGCGTCCGTCCTCCATCCGATCCTCGGTGCGATCGAAGGTGCGGGCCAGCTTGCGGGGAAACGCCGCGACCGACGCCATCGTCCACGGCTTGGCCATCGTCAGTTCGGGTCGCTCGACGGGGTGATACTCGGTGCCACACAACACCTGGTCGTTGAGCCAGTCGAACTTCTCCTGGGCCGACAACGCCTCGTAGTCCCCCGGGGTCAGGTCCGGCGCGTCGGTCATCTCAATCGTCATCGGTTCGCTCCTCGATCGCCTCGCGAAGTGCGGAGGTCGCCAACGCGGCAGCCTCGTTGGTAGACAGCGCGTGGCCACGACGCTCTGCCAGCTCCGCGCGGTCGCCCAGGGCCGCATCGATGCGACGGCGTGCGTTCTCACGCGGAACGTGACCGTGGGCATGCATCGAGCCGAGCAGTTCAGCGCCGACCTCGGCCCGATCCACGCGGGCGAGGATGATGGCCGTCACGCCGAAGAGGTGACTGGTGCCGGCCAGGTAGTGCTGGTCATGCGCCTCGGTCAGGATCGACAGACACCGATCGAGGACGGTGTCGAGATCGCCGTGCGACGCCGTGAAGTGGAGTTCGAGCCCGACGATCAGATGGACCAGAAGATGGACGTCGTTGATCGATCGCGCGCTGTCGAGACCTTGTCGCCACTCGGCCAAGGCCGCATTGATCGATTGGAAGCTGGCGACCATGCCGCCGGCCCAACGAGCCAGGGCGATCGCCGACGCACTCCCGGTGCGGTTGGCGAGTTGGGAGAGCACCTGGTGGTGCTCCAGCGCTTGTTCCGACGGATCCTGCGAACAGATGTGGAAGACCCGCATGCCGTGGGCCCACAGCCGGGCGAGTGCCGGCGACTCGTCGGTCAGGGCGTCGAGCCAGTCCCGCGTGCGGGCATCGCTCTCGGCAGCGTCGAGCACATTGTTCAGCGAATCGGCGGCCAGCGCACAACGCCCGAAGCCGTACATGTCGACGGGGTCGAGCTCGAGGCCGCGTTTGGCGGTCTGCACGCTGTTCGGATTGATCGTGAAGTACTCCGCCAGTGCCGTCAAACCGACCATCGAGCCGGCCGACGGGCGGTCCTCGAGGCCGGGGCGCTCGACCAGCTGCGCCAGCCACGCAAAGAGCTCCATCCGAAGCGAAAGGCCGGCGAACCAGCCGAGTTCGAGCACCAGCTCAGCCGCGTCATCGAAACGATCCACATCGAGCAGGTGGTTGAAGGTCGTTCGAATGTTGGCCCACTCGCGATCGAGCAGATCCCAGACCTCGGCTTCCTTCTCCGAGACCAGCTGGGCCGCCTCGTGTTTCGCCAGCGCACGGAAGAACTCTGCATGGCGGTCGCGCAGCTCATCGAGCTGTCCGGCCTCCACGAGTTCATCGACGCCGAACTGGCGGAGCGTCTCGAGCATCGTGAACCGGATCTGGCCCGATCCTCGGTCGGTCATGATCATCGACTTGTCGACGAGACTCATCATGAGATCCAGCACCTCGTGGTCGTCGATCTCATCCTGGGAGCAAACCGCCACAGCGGCCTCGTAGGAGAACCCGCCGGAGAACACCGACAGGCGGACGAAGAGCTGCTTCAAGGCATCGTCGAGCTGCTCGTAGGACCACTGGATCGTCTCGCGCAGGGTTTGCCGATGACCGCGCGAGCGGGTCCGTTCCAGGACGTCGAAGCGCTCGGCGAGATGCTCGCGCAGCTGCTCGGGCGTAAGTACCCGCACCCACGCCGCTGCCAGCTCGACGCCGAGCGGAATGCCATCGAGACGGGTGCAGATCGAACGGATCGCGCGCATCGCCTCGGCGTTGGGTTCGAAGTTGAGGTCGCGCTCGCGCGCCCGCTCGAGGAACAACTCGACGGCGTGGGTTTCGGCCGTGAGCGGTTCGAGGCTGAAGACCTGTTCGGATCGCAGCCCGAGTCGTTCGCGCGACGTGGTGATCACATGGATGTCGCCGAACGGCGCCACCGCCTCGACGAACTCGTGGACGGCCGGGATCACGTGTTCGCAGTTGTCGAGCAAGATCAGCATCTCGCGGCCCTCGAGGAAGTTCACGATGCTCTCGAGCAGGGTCATCTCAGGCTGCACGCGCGCGCCGATGGACTCGGCGATGACCTCGAGCACGGCCGACGCATCGACGACGGGTGCGAACTCGCACAGCACGGCGCCGTCGGCGAACCGGTGCTGGCACCTCCGCCCCAGCTCGAGGGCGAAGCTGGTCTTGCCAACCCCGCCTGGCCCGATGATCGTGACGTTCTGATGTTGGGCGACCAGCTCGGCAGAGCGCTCGAGTTCGCGATCGCGCCCGATCAGTCGGTGAGCTGGGGCCGGCAGCGGCTTGACGGCCTGACTGACCCGAGCCCGCAACGCCCGATCATCGGTGACCAGATCGTCGGCGGTGAGCAGCGAGATCACCTCGGTGCCGATGCCCTTGAGCTGGTGGGAACCCATCCGCCGCATCGTCACGGAACGGACGAAATCGGCGACGACCTCGGACGCAGCGATCTGGTCACCATTGGCGACATCCATCACGCGGGCGGCCCGGTTCACGGGTGGCCCGAAATAGTCACCGCTGGTCGGTTCGATGTCACCCATGTGCAGGCCGATACGGATCTTGATCCGATCGATCCCCTGCCAGTCGTGGGCCTGCAGCTGACGCTGCATGTCGACCGCACAGAGCGCCGCTCGGTCAGGGGATCCGAAGACCGCCCCAAGTCCATCGCCGGTGTGCTTGAAGACGACCCCATCGAACGCCGCCACCGCCTCGGACAGCAGCCGATCGTGGTCCGCCATCGCCGTCCGCATCGACTCCGGGTTGCGCTCCCAATGGGAGGTGCTGCCCTCGACATCGGTGAACATCACCGTCAACATTCCCGAAGGAAGTTCTGCCGTTTGGGACATGTGAGGCAACTGTCTCGGTCGAGGGGCGGCTGGTCGCGGTCGACCGTACCAGATGCTTCCTAGGGTGCTTCTGGCTGATCGCCGAGCAGCGATCGACCCTCGGCACCGAGCGGCAGGGCTTCGACGTCGCGGCGCACACGGCGGCCATCGATGGTCAACCACATCGTGCCGGGTCCGCGCTCATCGACGATCTCGTCGGGAGCGCAGCGCGGGCAAGAACACGGCGGGGTGAAGAGGAAGTTCCGGTCGCTGGTCGCCGTCGTGGCAAACGCGGTGCATACCTGGTCGCGCGCCGATGTCTCATCGTGTCCCGGATCGGTCGCCGTATCGACCATGGGTGCAAGCGTAGGCGGTGCAGTGATCCGTCATCCAGGGACGCCCGACGCGAGCCGATGGAACGGCGGGCTACTCGCCGTCCGGCATCGGTGAGGGGCAGGTTTGCGGCGGCGCAGCGATCCGATCCGAGAAGCGGAGGCGCGCGGCGACCTCGACGAAGCGATTGAGGAACTGCGATTGCGTGCGCCACTGCTCGGTCGCTCGTGGGTAACCCGAAGGCCCAGCGACTAGAAGGAAATCGACGCCTCGAACTTCTTGGGCTCGATGTTCAGGAACGGAATGTCGCGGGCTGCGTTGATCGTCTCGATCTCTCCTTGCACGCGCGTCAGGTCGCGCTGCAATCCGATGATCGCATCGCGCAGACGAGGATCGTCGACATAGCGCGCCACCGGCATGCTCATCAGGTTGTTGCCGGCGACGTTGAAGCGGCTCACGTAGGTGGCCTGGTCCATCAGAAACACGTCGGCCGCCTTTGGGATCGGCTCGGCGATCGGCGCCTGACCATCAGTCTTCGCCGCCGCGCCCTTGGAGTGCACGAATCTGCGGAGGCTGGCCAGGTTCACACCGATCAGGTCACGCGGATTGCGGCTGTCCAAGAGCGGTGACAGATTGCCGCAAACCTCGTGGATCACGTTGTTCCAGATCACGGCCGTCATCAACTCGACGAGCTCGTCACGGTTCGTCAACTTGGTGATCGACTCGGTTCCGGGCAGGACCTCGCACAGAACCTCGTACCAGTTGGCCAGGTGTGGGTCGGTCTGTACATCGCCATCGTCGATCGCCAGGTCGTCGAGGTAGCCCTCGACCATCGATGTGAACACCGGCCAGAGTCGGTCGGCCGCCGCGACATACGGATGGTCGTCGATCTCGCCGATGGCCCGGGCCTCGCGGTCCTTGGGCCACACCCACTGGGTGAAATCGAACCCGGCGGTCGCATTCTCGATGATGTGGCGAGCATCCGCCGCCGTCACGAAGTTCGACCGGAGGAAGTAGCTGTCCGGCATCAACAAGGCCTTGTAGGCGGCATCGTTGACAACCAGCGTGCCGTAGGTGAAGAAGTCCATGAACCCGCGCAGCGGATGCCAGGTCGGCAGTCGATACGCAGCCAGGGAATACGCCTGGCCGACCATGAGGTGGACCATCAGCAGGTGACGGATGAAGACCGCCTCGCGGGCATCGAGTGCATTGACGACGCGCTTGGCGTCGTCCCAGTCGGCCGCCACGGCAGCGTCGTCGCCACCGGTGGGCGGGAAGAAGACGAGTTCTCCGATGCGAATCGAGGTTGGTGACAGCTCGCCGTCGTCGAGGCGGAACCGGGCTTCGGTTGCCTCAAAGGCGCCGTCGTAGAGCGGGCCGAAGTCCAGCGAGAAGATCGTGTCGCCCTCGCGCTCGCGACGATCGGGGTCGATGGCATCGACCTTGCGCAACATGAACGGGTTCGGTCCCTGCAGCCGCAGCTGGGTGAAGAGACGGTCATCGGCCGGGTCACCCCAACCGCGCTGCGGGCCGGCGAAGAACTCGTTCCACGACAGCTCCGCAGACCATTCCAGTTCGGGATTGATCTGAGCCCGGCCGTACAACATCCAACCGAGCTTCGAGGTGGCGTAATACGGCAGGTAGTACTTGTTCGGGAGCTTGGCCTCGGCCGGAAGCTTCTCGGGTGCAATCAGCGAGGTCGGCAACCATCCCATGCCCCGGTAGCGCCGCGCTGCGGGAAGCAGCCGGGGTGCCGGCGATGTCGGCACACGGCGGCTTCGGTAGGTGCGCGCACTCGTGGACTCGAGGGTGCGAAGGTGCGAGCGCCGCATCAACCGGATGCCACGGGCCTTCACATGGTCACTGAAACGCGGCGCGGTCAACCTCGCCCCTCTCCTCGGTTGTCAGCCTGAGCTCAGGACTGGATGTGGTGCAACTGAATCACGAACGTACGCGAGCCGGCTCGGATCGTGTCGCCGTGGTCGAGCTTCGTCGATTCGGTGGTGCCGAGCGGCGTCCAATCGGCCTGGCCATTCAGCTGGACCATCGTGCCGTTCGACGAGTTGAGGTCGATGGCGGTTACGTCCCAGCCCTTGAGCTGGACAGCGAAGTGCTCACGCGACAGGCTCAGCTCGGGGTCGTTGACCGCCACGGCGATGGCCGTGCCGCCGACGATGTCCTGGTGGAAATAGGGCTCACGACCCGCGATGAGATCCTTGTCGATCGGGTGGGTCGTGCCGTCGTCGAGAAGCAGCAGACCAAGCGCCGGTCGGGGGCCCATCTTGGCGATGAGGGTTTGGTTCACACCCATCCGAAGGCCGCACTGCGCGCAGTAGACCGCGTCGGGGTGGTTGTGATGGTCACGCGGACAGCGAACGCCGAGCACCTGCTCGCGGTCGGCATCGTCGATGTCGGAGCTGGGTGCCTCCGGCGGGAGTGCGCCGCGGCCGTCGTCGCCGCCGGTGCCGTCGAGGTTGATCAGTTGGACGTCGTCCGGCGGCGCCGTCGCCGTCGGCTCCGCCTGCGCCGGGGCCACTGGTGCCTCGGGTGCGGTGGTGGGAGGAGTCGGCGGGGTCGGTGGAGTACCGGGCGTCGGTGGCGCCTCCGGTGTTGGTGGCGCCTCCGGTGTTGCCGGCGTCTGCGCCTCGGGGGCCACAGGCGGCGGAACCGGCGGAACCGATGGGATCGCCGCAACCGGCGCCAACTGCACGCGTACGGCGCCGGCTCGTACCGCGGTTGCGTCGGGTGACGAGCCTTGGCCCTCCCCGAGCGCCGCGGCATCACTTGGAACCACACTGAGGCTGCTCAGGGTGGATGGCAGCGGGATCTCGTCGACCGATCCGGACGACGTCGAGATCGTGACCGTGGCGCCATCGGTTTCGGCAACGATGCTGACCGCGCCGAAGACGAAGGCCGATGACCGGTCGTCGTCGGCGACGACCACGGCTGCGGTGGCGAAGGTGCCTGCCGCATCGCGCATCGCGCGCAGGATGGCGGCCCGATCGCCGCCGGCTGCGGTTTGCATGAGTGCGCTGGTCGCCGCGGTGTCGGCCTGGCCGCCGGCATCGTCGAGCAGGAGGATCGACGATGGCGAAATCGACAACACGCAGGTACCCGGCGCGATCTTGGTGCTCTCGAGGGAGAAGATGCCCATCAGATGGTTCCTTGTTGAATCAGGGCCTCGAGATCATCTGCGAAGGCCGAAGCGGTCGGGTACGGATCAGTGTCGTGCAATTGGAAGGCTCGACCCAGGATCGGGACGAGCGCGTCGGGACAGTCCGGAGCAATCTCCGGCTGGTTGTGCATCACGTGACGCACGGCGTTCAACATGGAGGTGGTGTCGATGTCACCCAACACACCCACGTCGACCACCGCTCGATGCAGGGTCGCGGCCAAGGACCAGATGTCGGTGCCACGTCCGGCCTTCTGGCCTCGGACAAGGCTCGGTGACATGTACTCCAACGCACCGAGCGGGCCGGCGCCGGTGGTCGTGCTGCGGCTGTCGAGCATCTGGGCAAGCCCAAGATCGGCGAGCACGCCGCGTCCGTCGTGCACCAGCACATTGCCGGGCTTGATGTCGCGGTGGGCAATGCCGAGCTCGTGTAGCGCATGCGCGCCACGAGCGGCATCGGCCACGCATTGCGCCGCGAGTGCAGGTGCATGCGGGCCGAACTCGGACTCGAGGGAGCCCTGGTCGTAGTAGCGCATGACGACGAAGAGGCGCCCGGCCTGGCTACCGGCGTCGAGGAGTCGCACGATGAACGGCGAGTCCGCGGACTTGAGCAGCCGGAGTTCATTGGCGATGCGACGAAACTCCTCGTCGGTCGCGTGATGGTCGAGCACCTTGACAGCGACTCGCTCGTCGTCGATCCCGAGACGGGCAGGAGGATGGCACACGAACATGCGGCCGTGGCTCCCGATGCGCATCTCGCGCTCGACCTCGTAGTCGGCTATGCGTTCCATGAGGATTCCCTACTCCTGCCTGAGTTGTTCATCGAGACGCGGCCCCAGGTCGACGTCACCGCGGGTGACGGAACGACTGGGGTCGACGGCGGGAAGCCCGAGAATGCGGTTGCGATGTTTGTTCAGCAGCCAGAGGCCGCTGAGGAAGACGACAGTGCTGACGATTGCGAACACTGCGAGACCCGCGTCGGTGCGTAGATCGTCGAGGAAAATGATCGTCGAGATGGTCTCGGCCAGCGCCAAGGCAACGACGAAACGCACCAGCTGGCGATCGGTGACCCTGGATGACACCGCCGAACCGAGGGGCGCACCCCAACAGACGATCGGCGCCGCCGCGAGCCAGAGGCCGAACAGGTCGAACCGTCCGGCTTCGAGGCCGCCCGTCGCTCCGAAGGCGACCGAACCGTCGACGATGCCAACCGCCTTGTCGGACACCTGGTTCACGACCTCGCCCGACGAATCGAGCAGGACGCTGAGGTGACCATCGACGATGCCGAACAGGATGAAGCCGACGATCGACACCGCGGTCATGACCAACACGCTCGAAGCCACGCCGGTGCGAGGACTCAAGCCGACCAGCACGACCAGGGCGAGGTACACGAACATGTCGGCGCCCGACCCCACGAGGACCGACGTGAACCCGCCGGCCAACCCCATGAAGATCAGCATGCCGATGAGGCGTCCGTTGAGCGGCGGCATCGCGTCGCGCTTTTCGAGCAACTGCACCCGGTAGCCGAGGTAGGTCACGAAGGCCATGCCGGCGATGACCACGGTGAACATCACCTTGACGTAGGAGCCCGGCACGGTGCTGGGGCCGAACGGCAGGTCGGTCTTGATGATGAGGAAGTAGCCCGCCAAGAACCCGGCGATCGCCGCCGGACCCGCGATGCCAACGCCCGCCGGCACGATCCGTCGTCGGTTGATCAGGATCGACAGCGAGGCCGCCGTCATGCCAACCGACTGGATCGAAAGTGAGAAGGTTCGAGCCACGTCGGCCGGAACCTCGAGCACCTTGGTGAAGACGGGGAACGCGACCGCACCACCACCCTGAGGTGTGCTGCCGGCCACGAAGCTGCCGAAGATCATGGTGACCGCCGACGCCCATTGGTCGATCACACGACCCCACTGGCCGCTGGCGGTCACATAGATCGCCCAGCAGATCGTGAAGGTCGCGGAGAGGCCGAGGGCGATCGAGGATCGCCGCGAGCGGGTCGCGACCCGCTCTTCCGCCGTTGACGCAATGAGCTCTTCGAGATCGAACGATCCCGCCCCTGCGTCGGCCCCCCCGTCCGCCGAATCAGACAAACCGTCCGCCTCGGTACCGCCAGCGGATGAAGAAGATCTGGAAGGGCCCGTTGGCGACCAACCAAATCACGATCCACACGATGATGAACATCTGGAGGAAGGTGCTCAGCGGGATGTCGCCGAGGTCACGGAAGACACCCTGGTCGAGCAGGATGTACGCCACGATCCCCTCGGGGATGCCGGTGATCAGACCGAACAGTGTGGGCCAGTCCTTCTCCCAACGCAGCTGCTGGAGCGCGTGGTAGATGAACTCCCAGACGATCCCGACCACCAGGACGATGGCGAGGGCGGTGAAGAACACCTCGTACATGTCACCGAGCGTTGTGGCGTCGGTGGGTCGGGGAAGGATCAACCCGAGGATCAGGGTGACCGGAACGCCGACCAGGAGGATCAGCGCGATACGGGACTGGATGCGTCCGTTGAGTGTGGGGGTCATATCTGCTTGTTCCTTGCCCATTTCCACCACTGCGACGCCGATCGCATTGGCCCGATCTTCTTGCAGAATCCGTGGTCAGCCAGCGCGTCGTGAATCTGGAGCGCCGCGTACTGGAGACCAAGGAAGGAGTCGACACCCGCGTAGTAGCCGCCGAGGGTGATCGATCCGGATGCATAGAGCCGTCCGGCACCGCTCCCGGTACCGCGGACCTCGAAGTGACGTTCCACGTCGAGACGGCCCTTGGGGTTCTTGCCCGCACCGCCGTGTTCGAGGAGGTCGTTGAGCACTCGGTGCTCTTCGATGTTCGCCTCGAGGCCGGTGGCGTCGATGATGAAGTCCGCATCGAGGGTCAGCTCGTGACCGTCGCTGGTCTTGACCGTCGTGACCGTGCCACGGCCGTTCTCGGCCGGGACGACGTCGGCCACCGTGCCGCGTGTCTGGGTGTAGAAGCCCTCGCGCAGGCCGCGCTCGAGCTGTTCCTGCCAGTCCTTGCGCGGTGCGGTATTGGTCCCGCCCGTCAGATCGATGAATGCCGAACGCTCATCGCCCTCGAGTTTGAGCAGCGTGTCCCGGAGCTGCCCGCCCCAGGCCGACTTGGGATAGTTGAAGGCCTGGTAGGCCCATCCTCGTTTGGCCGGCCGACGGAACGTGATCTTGTCGCCCTGCCACCCATCCGGATAGTTCCGGAACAGGTGGATGATCTTGGTCTGGGCGCCGTTCTTGTCGCGGTCGTCGATCATGCGCTGCAGCACGCGGCTGGCCACGATGCCACTTCCGCGCACGACCACCGTGGTCGGCCGCCGGAGCATCTCCTCGTAAGCGTGGAGATGCGGCTCGTACGCATTGATGACCCGCTGGTAGTCGTTGTAGGTCGTGCGGTACTTCTGGAGGTCGCCGAGCATCTTCACGCCGGGGTAACCCACGGCGATGTGCACGAACTTGGCCTGCACCGCGATCCGCTTGGTCGGATGGCTGCCCGGCTCCGGCGTGAACAGCACGAAGTAGTCGCCGCCAGCGCGTTTGCGAACCGTGCGCACGACACCCTTGTGCAGCATCGAGTGCCAGTTGATTCGAGCGGCCTCGCGGCCGACCGACTCGTAGACCTGCCCGGCCTGCGGTGTGAAGTACTCCGCCAGGATCGGTTCGGTTGCCACCTGGAACCATCGATACGGGGCCTTCTTGGCCCAGCCTTCACGCATGGCATAGCCCGGCCAGCCCCAGATGCAGTCCAGAACGGACCCACTGTCGGAGCGCAGCCGTTCGTGCCGCGGGATCTGGCTGTTGTTGGCCAGATGCTCGTACGTTTCCGATGGCACGTCGATGTCGCTCAGGACCAGCATCTGGTCCGTCGGCACACCGGCCACACGTAACGTGTCCACCATCGTGAACGACCCGAGACCGCCGCCGACAGAACAGAACGGGATCGTCCAACGAGGTATGCCGTGCGCGTCGATGTCCTGGTCAGACCAGACCGACTTGGCCATCAGCTCATCCGAGATGTCCCCGGCTGTGACTCGCGTTTCGCTCATGTCACCCCACCTTGAATAGTCACAAAGGTTCGCCTTCCTTCGATATGTCGCCCAAACGGTCGCACATGTACGAGCGGTGCGCAAACGCGGCGGTACCCAGACGGTCTGGGTACTTGCGCGCACCACTGTGCCAGCCACACCCCAATGGAATCGGGATACAGGAAGCCCAGTTTTGGGATCAGCCCGTGCGCCGACCTTGGGGCAGGCTCAGCCGAACACGTACGGGTCGAGCGTGTCCTGGGCACGGAGGCGCCACTTGTGCCAATTGCCGCCGCCGTAGTACGCGAGGCTGCCGGGCTCGGCCCGCCCCTCACCGTTGTAGTACGAGATGCAATCGCGGAGCGGCTGGGTGGCGATGTCGGCCCGGGCGCAGTGGTCGGCGTAGTCGATCTCACTCTGCTCGGTGATGTCCACGATGCCGTGGCCGTGGTCGCGCATGAGCGACAGCATCCAGACCGTGTAGTCGGCGTGCTGGTCGATGGCGTCGGTGAAGTTGAAGCTCCCGCCGCCGCCCTGCGGTCCCGAGATGATGAAGAGGTTGGGGAACCCTTGGCTGTGTAGGCCAAGGAAGGTTCGCGTGCCCTGTTCCTGCCACTTGTCGGAGAGCGACACGCCACCACGTCCGACGACCATGTTGAAGGTCGAGGTCGCCATCCACTGGAAGCCGGTGGCATAGATCAGGACATCGAGCTCGTACTCGACGCCGTCGTGCACGACGCCGCGCTCGTTGATCTCCTGCACGCCCAGCGGCGCACAGTCGACCAGGGTCACGTGATCGAGGTTGAACGTCGGCAGATACTCGTCGTGGAACGCCGGGCGCTTGCAGCCGTACGGGTAGTACGGCTTGAGCGCTTCGGCGACGGCGGCGTCGTCGATCTGGTTGTCGACCCGTGAGCGGATCTGCTCCATGATCCGGAAGTTCGAGTCGAGCTGGCGCTGCACGAATTCCTCGGGGCTCAGCTTGGTCGTGTGGGACTTCTTCTCCCGGAAGTGCTCGACCTTGCCCTCGAGATAGTCCTCGTTGGCTTGGATCGCGGCGCGGCCCGCAGAGATGCGCGAGAACCGCTTGCGCCGTGCCCGCGCCCAACCGGGCTCCTGCTTCCAGGTCTCGATCTGTTCGTCGGTCGTCGGTTTCTGGTCACGGACATCGATCGACGACGGGGTGCGCTGAAACACGTAGAGCTCACCAACCGCCTTGGCCAGCTCCGGCACACACTGCACCGCGGTCGCGCCCGTGCCGATGATGCCGACCCGCTTGCCGGTCAGGTCGATGTCGTAGCGCCAGCGCGAGGTGTGAAAGGACTCGCCGGCGAAGCTCTCCATCCCCTCGATACGAGCGAGCTTGGGACTGGTCAGAATGCCGTTGGCCAGAATCACGTGGCGAGCGCGCATCGCGTCGCCTCGATCGGTGTGGACCGTCCAGCGCCCGGTCGTCTCGTTCCAATCGGTGCGCTCGACAGTCGTGTGGAACAGGGCTTGATCGTAGAAGTCGAACTTCGTAGCCATCGCCTGGCAGTACTCGAGGATCTCGAATCCGGAGGCGAACCGCATCGTCGGGAAGTACTCCATCTCCTCGAGCAGCGGGAGGTAGCTGTACGACTCGACGTCGCAGGCGATGCCGGGATACCGGTTCCAGTACCAGGTGCCACCGACGTCGCCGCCCTTCTCGCAGAACCGCACGTCGGTGAACCCGGCCTCGCGCAGCTTGTGCCAAAGGATGAGTCCGGCGAAGCCGGCGCCGATCACCAGGATCTCGCACTCGTCGGTCAGCGCCTCTCGAGGGACCGGGTCCTCGGAGTACACGTCGTCGAGGTAGTGGCTGAACTCGCCCTCGATCGCCATGTAGTCGGCGGCGCCATCGCGGGCGTGCTTGAACTCGCGGTAGCGCGCTTGCTCCTGGGCGTCGAAGACGGCCCCGGCCGGTTGATCCGGCAAGATCTTGGCGCTCACATCGGTGTTGACGCCATAGCCGCTGCCGGCGATGCGATCCGAGGCGATCGCGGCACGGGTGTTGAAGATCTTGCGGCCGGTATCGGGGTCGACCGTGATGGCAGGACGAGTCATGACGAACCTCCGTCGATCAGCTTGTCCGAAGGACTTGCCGCCGAGCCAATCGTGGGCGGGGCGGACGGGTGAATTCAGACGCGGGACGCGGCGACGACCTCGCGGTGGAAGTCCGCAACCGCTCGGTTGAACACGCCGGCGTCGGTCACTACGAGGCTGTGAGCTGCACCGGCGACGACGTTGAAGCGGGCATGCGGGAGTCGATGCACGATCTCCTCGCTGTCGGCGACGGGGGTGAGAATGTCCTGACTGCCCACGATCACGAGGGTTGGCAGCGTGACGGTGTGAAGCTCCTCGTGCAGCTGCTCGGTGATGCTGGCGATGGCTCGGATCTGGCCGATGATTCCGTGCGCCGGGGCGCGCGCCACGAGCGGCGCAAGCGCCGGGGCGACCGGAGCGATCCAACGAAGATGGCGGGCGGCCGCAATCCAACGCAGGTTCTCGGCGGCGAAGGCACGGACACCCCGATCGGCGACGAGCTCGCACCACTCCTCGAAAAGTTCGCGCCGCCAATCCTGCACCCGACACGCCGTGGCGGCCAGAACCATCGATCGCACCCGCTCCGGATGGCGAGCGCTGAGCACCTGGGTGAGTACCCCGCCGAGCGAGTAGCCCATCACGTGGGCGGATTCGACGCCCTCGGCGTCCATGACGGCGACCACATCAGACGTCATCGTGAACAGGTCGTAGGCGCCGTGCGGCTTTCCGCTCAGACCGGCACCTCGGTTGTCGATGGCGATGCAGCGAAAGCGGCGAGCGAGACCGGCGCGTTGGCGCACCCAACCCCACCGGTCGACGGCCAGGCCCATGAGGAGTACGAGCGGCTCGCCGTCCTCACGGCCGAAGACGTCGTAGTTGATCCGGGTGCCGTCGGCGGCGATCACATGCGGCACTAGCGAGTCCCCACCAGACGATCGACATCCACCTCGATCAGGCGGCCGGCGGAGTACAGGTCCGCGATGGCCTCGGTCGTCGTGCGCCGAATCGCCAATCCGAGGCGCGCGCCCGTGTCGCACCCCGTTACGCGCATGCCATTCGTGAGTGTCTCCGCAACGTGTTCGGGTAGCGGCGTGCCGGGAATCTCCGCCAGTCGCCGTGCGAACGAGAACGCGGTCGGCGCGAGCGGCACGGGCACACGTCGACCGATCGTGATCGCCTGCATCGGCGTCACCCGTCCCGGCGCGATCACGTTGATTGGGCCCTCGATCGTGGAGGTCGCGGAGGCGGCAATGACACGCACCGCATCGCCGAGATGCAGCACACCGAAGCGCCGGGTGGTGACCGGGATCGGTACGACCGGCAAGGACATGTACCGCCCGAGCGGGTTTGGCAGATTGGAAGCCATCACGGGCGCAACACGCGCGGCGACCATCGACGCGCCGAGGCCCTGAGCGACCTCGGCCACCCGATCCTCGACCCGGGCCACGATGTCCCCGAACGTCGAGGTCGGTCGCGGCGCGGTATCGATCGTCGCCGATGCGCCGCGGCGGCGTGCACCATAGATCGACGCGGTTGAACGCACCACGAAGCGCTGCACCGAGTCCACGCGGCTGCAGGCCCCGAGCAACGCCTCGGTGCCGGCCATCGTGCGGCCGCGAGCCTGGCCTGGCGACGACCGAGCCCGTGGTTCGAAGACCCACGCATGGACGACGACCTCGGGTTCGAACGCGTTCACGATCTCGTGCACGCGAGCGGCATCGCCCGGCACGGCGTAGTGAAACTCTGCCGACGGAATCCACCGGCGTGGCGGCTCGAGGTCGAAGCCGCACAAGGCTTCGACGGCAGGATCCTCCGCCAGCCGCAGTGCGATGTTGGTGCCGATCGCTGAACCCATACCGGCGACGAGAACACGCACGCCGGAACTCTACGACGATGCAGCCGCACTGCCGCGCCCGTGGAGCGTCAGGTCCGCCACGGGCCGTATGACCTGCCCCAAAGAGGGCAACGGGTGAGACGGATGACCCACTTGGTCGCCCGACCCACACGGCGCGGGGCCTGCGCTCTCAATCTGTCCCCGCGAGCGCCGAAAACACGGGGGTGAGCGGAGGGCCTACGCAAAACTATGACCGGGAGGCGGACGCCCACCGCTGGGCGGCCCGACCTCTGCTCGCGCGCCTCGTCCGATTCCTGATCTGGGCCGTACCGATCCTCGTCTCGTATCTCGCCATCTGGGCCATGGCGCGCGAACTTCCGCCCGAGCGGCTCGGCACCCCGCTGATCGTCTGGTGGATTGCGTCGTTCGCCATCGGCGCGGCGATCCTGTTCGCCCTCGACCGCGTCGCTCGGCGCTTCTTGCCGGTCGTTGCGTTGCTGCGGATGTCGATGCTGTTTCCCGACAAGGCGCCCGCTCGGTTTCGGATCGCCCTGCGGGCCGGCACGGTCCGCAAGCTCGAAGAGCGCGCCACAGGCAAAGGCACCGAGGCTGAGTCGGCCGCGATGCTGCTCGACCTGGCCCGACAGGTCACCGAACACGACCGCCTGACGCGCGGTCACAGCGAACGGGTTCGTGCGTACAGCGACATGATCGCCGAGGAGATGGGTCTCCCGCAGCGCGACCGTGACCTCCTGCGCTGGTCTGCGCTGCTCCACGACGTCGGCAAGTTGACGGTGCCACCCTCGATCCTGAACAAGCCGGGTCGACCGACCGAGGACGAGTGGGAGATCATCGCCGGCCACCCCGCAGCAGCCGAGGACTACCTCGCACCGATTCGTGGTTGGCTCGGCGGTTGGATTGCGGCCGCCACGCAGCACCACGAGCGATGGGACGGCGATGGCTACCCCGGCGGCCTCGCCGGGAGCGAGATTCACATCGCCGGTCGGATCGTGGCCGTCGCCGACGCCTACGACACGATGACCTCGGCCCGTTCCTACAAGAAGGCGATGGATCCACAGCTGGCGCGCCGGGAGATCGCCGAGTGCGCCGGCGGCCAGTTCGACCCCGCAGTGGTTCGAGCGTTTCTGAACCTGAGCATCGGTCGCGTCCGGCGTGCGTCAGGTGCAATCGCCTGGCTCGGCAACGTGGGCAACTTCGGTGGCTCGTTCGGCGGCAGTGTGGTCGCGCCGGTCGCGACGACCGCACCTGTTGTTGCCGCTTCAACTGCTGCCGCGGTGGTTGCCGTCGCGGCCGTCGGTGGCGGCATCAGTCATCCGCTCGCCGGCAATCCGGCACCCGCGCCGATCCCGGAGGCCCTCGCCTTCGCCGTCGAGGAGCCGTTCCCCGCGCCGCTCCCCACACCCTCGCCGACCGCCGTACCGACCCTCGTCGTGGTCGTGCCCGCGGCCACGCCGCCGGCGCCTGCGGCGCCGACAACCGAGCCCATCGCAACACCGACGGCCGAGGTCCTCGAGCTGGAGGTCGCCGAGAATCCGGTCGGACTCCTCCCGGCGCCAACCGTCCCGCCCACGCCGATTCCGGCGCCACCTGCCACCGCAACCGCGACTGCGACGCCGACCAGCACGCCGACGGCAACGGCGACCCCGACGCCTCGCGCCACCGCAACGCCGGACCGACCGCCGATCCTCGACCTGGCGGTTGCACCGACGGCGACACCTGCCCGCCCGGCCGCCGACCCGCCACGTGTGGCGACCCCCACGCCAACCCCCACGAACACACCCACCCCCACCAACACCCCGACACCCACGAATACCCCCACGCCGACCAACACCCCGGTACCCCCGGCCCCGACCGCGACACCCACGAGCACCCCGGTGCCCCCGACGGCCACTCCGACACCGGAGCCCACGGCCACCCCCAAGCCGACCTCGACGCCCACACCGAAGCCCACGGCGACCCCCGAACCCACCCCGACACCAACACCGGAACCGACCGCAACCCCCGAACCCACTGCGACGCCAACACCGGAACCCACGGCAACCCCGGAGCCGACCGCCACTCCGACACCAGAGCCGACAGCGACCCCCGAACCCACCCCGACACCGACGCCGGAGCCGATCGAGCCCGCCATCATCAGCGCTGACGACCAGATCGTGGTCGCCGCCGGTCAGTCGTTCTCGTTCGACGTCTGGGTCGACCATGAATCGCTCGACCCGGCATCGCTCGTCGTCGCCACGCAGGGCGACCTCGTCCTGTCAGTACAGGCCAACCCCCTCGACCCCCGACAACGCACGCTCAGTGGCACGGCGCCGGCCAACCTCGACCAGGAGTACCCGGTCGCGATCTCGGTCACCGATCTGGGCGGACACGCGTCCACGGCCCACGACCTGGTGCTGATTGCCGACCACTTCGCTACGTCGAGCCGCAAGGGCAAGCTCGTCTACACCGAGATCTGGGCCGACGACATCGACCAGAACGACAACCTCGACGAGGCGGTCGAGATCACGAACTTGAGCGACGAAACGATCGACATCACCGGTCTGCGGATCGTGGATCGCCACCCGATTCTCGACCCTGCTGAAGGCTTCGGCATCGACTACGTCGTCCCCGCCACCGACCTCGACGGCAACACTTCGGTCCTGGGTCCGGGTGAGATCGCCCTGATCACCCTCGCCAACCCCGAGGACTACCCCCAGGCCGCCACCGACTGGTTCAGCGAAGCAGCCCTCAACTTCGCCGCCAACCCTCCCGGAACCCGCGGCCCCGAGATCTTCGGTCTGCGGGCCGATGAAGCGTTCCACGACGACGGAGACGGTGTGTGGCTCTTCGATGCCGCAGGCGCGCTGCTCCACTACGTGTCCTGGCACGATGAGAACCACACCGAGAACGATCTCGGCGTCGCTCCTCACGCCGCCCACGGTGTCTGGGACGATGCCTTCCACCATGAGCTCGGCACGATCCCCGAGGGCTATTCGATGGCGCTGGCCACCGACGGTGCGGGTGCCTTCGAGTCCGGATGCTGGGAGAAGACGTCTTCCGGATACGCGCACGACCAGTGCGGATTCCACACCGCCGACACACTTATCGACCATCCCGACATCGACGACAGCCCACCGAAGAAGACCTCGCTGGGCGTGCCGAACATCGCTGCGCAGCCGACCACCGACCAGCTCCGGCCAGGCGACGAGTTGCTCGCCGGCGAGCAACTCGTGTCACCCCACGGCAACTTCGTGCTGCGACTCCGGCACAACGGAGACCTCGTGGCGGCCGACCCCGACGGCAACGAGCGGTTCTGGGAGACCGATACCGCCGGGTCAGGTGCCGATCGGCTGCTGTTGCGCAACGACGGCGAGCTCGTGCTGCTCGCTGATGACACGATCGTGTGGCAGTCGCACACGTTCGAGCGCTGCATGGACCGAGTGATCATCGGCAACGACGGCACCCTCACGTTCCTGGCCGGGGCCCGCGAGCTCTTCGTCGCCACGGCCGACGTCCCGGACGGAAGTGCCGGCAACGCCAACGGCGCGGGTCGCGACGGCGACGAGGACGACGAGGGCGACGGCTGAGCGCTGTCTGTCGATCTCGACGACTCGCTACGGAGGACCGGTCGGAGCCGGCTGGCTACGCGCCGCTGTCGGGACGCTCGTTGACGACCCGTGCCGGCGCACCGACGGCGACCGCGCCATCGGGCAGATCAGTGGTCACCACCGAGTTCGCGCCGACGGTGACGTTGTGGCCGATCGTGACTCCGGGGGTGACGACCACACCGGTCGCCAGCCACGAACCCGATCCGATGCGCACCGCCTGCTCCGGGGCTGTCTGACGCCCGATCGGCACGGACGGATCCACGTTGCCGTGATTCTGGTCGGTGACATAGACGTTCGGGCCGAAGAACACGTCGTCACCGATCTCGATGTCGAAGTGGCAGGCGATCGACGATCCCCGGCCGATGAGGCAACGGTCGCCGATGCGGAGCATGCGCTCGCCAATCAGTTCCTGGCCCGGCACCATGCCGACGCTGAGCGCCACGTTGGGACCGATCGCCGTGTTGGCTCCGAGGACGATGGCGTGCTCGCCATAGAGCGCCTGGGGTGGGAAGCAGATGAAGGTGCCCTCGCCGAACTCGGCGAATCTCGCCGCTCGGCGGGTACCCGGGGTGACCGCGGCTCGACTCTGCAACCACTCCCAGGTGGTGAGGGTTGCGTCGGCGAAGGCGCGGCGTACGGCGGGCAGCACGCCGTCAGTCGAAGACTTCGGGCCGCAGCGTGGGAAAGAGCACGACGTCGCGGATATTCGTCTGGCCGGTCAGCAACATGACCAGACGGTCCATGCCGATGCCGAGGCCTCCGGTCGGCGGCAGACCGAACTCGAGGGCGCGCAGATAGTCGTGATCCACCGCCATGGCCTCGTCGTCGCCGGCGGCCCGGTCGGCCTCCTGCGCCTCGAATCGTTCACGTTGATCCTGCGGATCGCACAACTCACTGAACGCGTTGCACAGCTCGCGACCGGCGACAATGCCTTCAAATCGCTCGACGAACCCACCGAGCTCACGGTGATCACGTGACAGCGGCGAGACCTCTTGCGGGTAGTCGGTCACGTAGGTCGGCTGCCAGAGACTGGACTCGACCGTCTTCTCGTAGATCTCGAGCAGGAGCTTGCCGGGACCCCAATAGTCCTCGATCGGTACGCCGAACCCCTCAGCAGCCGCACGCAGTTCGTCGATCGGCTGGCCGAGGGAGAACTCCTGGCCGGTGTACTCGGTGATGAGCTCGAGCATCGATGCTCGACGCCACGGTGCTTTGAGGCTCAGGGGCTTGCCGTCCCACTCGATCTCGGTCGTGCCGAGCAGCTCAAGAGCGAGGTGCTCGACGAGGTTCTCGACCAGCACCATGATGTCGGTGTAGTCGGCATAGGCCTGGTACAGCTCGAGCATCGTGAACTCGGGATTGTGACGGGTGGAGATGCCCTCGTTGCGGAAGACCCGTGCGATCTCGAAGACCTTCTCGAAGCCGCCGACGGTCAGCCGCTTGAGGTAGAGCTCGGGCGCGATCCGCAGGAAGAGCTCGGTGTCGAGCGCGTTGTGGTGCGTGATGAACGGGCGGGCGGCCGCGCCGCCGGCGATCGGATGGAAGACCGGTGTTTCGACCTCGATGAAGTCCTGATCCTCGAGCCACCGCCGGGTGAGCGACATGATCTTGGATCGCATCGCGAAGGTCGCGCGGGCTTCCTCGGTAACCCAGAGATCGACGTAACGCTGCCGGTAGCGCAGGTCAGGATCGCTGATGCCGTGCCACTTGTCGGGAAACGGGCGCTCGGTCTTGGCGAGGATCTCCCAGTGGTCGACGCTCACCGACAACTCACCGCGGCGGGTCTTCATGACCTGGCCGCGCACGCCGATCCAATCGCCGAGGTTGAGCCCGGTGAAGCCCTCGAAGTCAGGCGTCGAGTTGGCCCGAGCGAACAGCTGGATGCGGTCGCTCGAATCGGCCAGCACACCAAAGGCCAGCTTGCCCTGCTCGCGTCGCAACATGAGTCGGCCGGCGATCGCGACCTCGTGGCCGGTCTCGGTGCCGTCCTCGATTTCGCGGAACTCCTCGACGATCGACGCCGCCGAGGCGGTGCGATCGAAGCGGTAGGGATAGGGGGAACTGCTCATTGGTTTCTCTGCCAGATCAGTCGGAGCCCGTGCAGCGTAAGCCACGGTTCAACTTCGTCCACGACCTTTGTGTGCGGGGAGATCCAGCCGGCGAGCCCGCCGGTGGCGATCACGGTCGCCTCGCCGATCTCGGCTTCAAATCGAGCGCACAGGCCATCGACCTGGGCGGCGTAGCCATAGAGCACGCCCGATCGAATCGAGTCGGTCGTGTTGCGGCCGATGACGTTCTTGGGCTCGACGAGTTCGACGGTGGAGAGCGCTGCCGCCTTGCCGACGAGGGCCTTCAGGCTGATCTCCACCCCCGGTGAGATCGAGCCACCGAGGTACTCACCGTCGCCGCTCACCGCGTCGAGGGTCGTTGCGGTGCCGAAGTCGACCACGATGCTCGGACCACCGAACAGGTCGAAGGCTGCCGCCCCGTTCGCGATCCGGTCCGGTCCGACCTCGCGTGGATTGTCGTAGCGGATCGCCAAACCGCTCTTGACGCCCGGGCCGACCACAACGGGCTCGATGCCAAGCTGCCGGGCAACCATGCGGCGAAGCGCCGAGGTGATGTGGGCGACGCCTGAGGTGATGGCGACGCCATCGATGTCGCGCCACCCGACCGAGGAGGACGCCAGCAAGCCGGCGATGAGCACCGCGTATTCGTCCTCGGTCCGATCGTGGACCGTCGACAATCGCCACGGGCCGATCAAGCCCCCGTCGGCGATCGTCATGTCGCCACCATGGTCGTACACACCGACGACGGTCTGGGTGTTGCCGACGTCGATGGTGAGCAGCATGTCAGTCCCCGTCGCCCGCTCGTTCGACGGCGTCGATCGAGATGTCCAAGCCGATGTCGAGAACCGGTGCGGAGTTGGTCAGCGAGCCCGACGACACGAAGTCGACCCCGGTGTCGGCATAACCGGCGATGGTGTCGATCGTGATGCCACCCGAGGCCTCGACGATCGGGCGGCCGTCAGGACGCTTGGGGCCGATCAGGGCCATCGCTTCGCGTACCGTGTCGGGCGACATGTTGTCGAGCAGGATGAGGTCGGCGTGGACGGCGACAGCCTGTGACACCTGGTCGAGGCGGTCACATTCGACATGGATCGGTCGCCCCGGCCAACGATCGCGCGCTTCGGCGACCGCTTCGCCGATCGTCATGCCGACCAGATGGTTGTCCTTGAACATGAGCCAGCCGGAGAGGTTGCCGCGGTGGTTGCGACCGCCGCCGGCGCGAGTCGCCGCCTTCTCGAGCGCACGGAGGCCTGGCGTGGTCTTGCGGGTGTCCCAGATACCGATCCGACCATCGGCGACCTTCACGAACTCGTTGACCCGAGTCGCGATCCCGGACAGGTGCCCGAGGAAGTTGAGCGCCGTGCGCTCGGCGACGAGGATCGTGGCCAGCGAGCCCGACACGTCGGCGATCACCGTGCCGGCTTCGAGCTCATCGCCGTCGTCGTGATGCCACTCGAGCGTGATCGACGCATCGACCTGACGGAAAGCTTCGGCCGCGCACGCACATCCGGCGAGCCGACCCGACTTGCGGGCGTTGATCTGCGCGGTGGCGGTCACCGACGCGTCGATCATGCCGGAGGTCATGTCGCCGAGCGGCGACAGGTCTTCGGCGAGCGCCCGACGGACCGCGTCGACGACCTCGTGTTGCGGGGGACGGAAGTAGGTCGGGTTGACCATCAGCCGAATCCTCGATTGTCCTGCTTGAGTGCGGTGTCCACCGACAGGGCTGCGGCCACAACCAGCTGCCGGAGCGGATCCGCAAGATCATGATGGACCTCGACGACGTAGTTGTCGGCGGTGGTGAAGGCGGTCTTGAGGACACCCTCGAACGTCTTGGTGATTCGGGCGACTTCCTGCCCCGAGTGGTCCTGGATGTTGAAGTTCCAGGCTCGCCAGTTCTCAGCATTGATGGCACCGACCTGCTCACCACCGACCATCAGGGCGAAGCTGATCTTGCCGAACACGTTGTTCTGCGCGATCTCGCCGATCTGCTCACCCGCGGCATCGTTGACGATCACCCGCGATTTCACGAACTTCGCCGGCCGGGTCAGGCTGAGCACGGGCTGGCCGGTCGAGTCGACCACCTGTAGGTGATGCGTGAAGAACTGGTCGAGGCTCGACACGACCCGCATGACCTTCTTGAAGTTGCTCTGGCCGACCTGGCGAACCGCACCGATCTGGGCACCGTCTCGGTTGTAGATCGCGTACTCGTTGTTGACCTCGATCAACTTCGCCTTCTGATTGACGACGAAGAGCCGCTGACCCAAGAGGTTCGACGAGGCCACGCCCGCACCAGCGCTGGGATCGACCTGGGCGCCTCGTTTCTGCGACGCCGCGACGTGCTTGTCGACCTGGTTGGCGATCTGCGCACTCGACTGGGCACCGTGGACCTGCTTGGCCTGTGCGGTCGCTACCGGATCGGTTGCCTGGCGGCCGTTCGACGAGACGTGGTCGGTCCAGACGCCGCCGTCCCAGTAGCGCAACTCATGTCGGCCGTAGGGATCGGGGTACCAATCAGCAGGGGTCTCGCTCATGGCGCAAGGGTAACGCCGATGTTGTCGAGCAGCCGGGGTCGGCCGACCTGTGCGGCCAGGATGATGCGCACCTCACCGCGAAGCTCGGTGAGCGGCTCAAGCGTGGCCGCATCGACCACGGCGACGTAGTCCGGCGCCGAGACCAATGGTTCGGTGGCGATCAGTTCCTGGACATGCCGTCGCACGGCGTCGGCACGGCGTTCGCCGGCCTCGACCAGTTCCACCGCGGAGCGCAGCGAGCGGTTGAGCACCGCCGCGGCATCGAACTCGTCGGGGCTCAGGTACGTGTTGCGACTCGACATGGCCACGCCGTTGGTTTCACGCACGATCGGACATCCGATGATCTCGACCGGAAAAGACAAGTCCAACGCCATCCGTCGCACCAGCGCCAACTGCTGAAAGTCCTTCTCGCCGAAATAGGCCCGGCACCGGCCCCCGATGTTGAAGAGCTTGGAGACGACGGTTGCCACACCGTCGAAATGTGTCGGCCGCTCCGCTCCTTCCATGCCCGCGCTGAGCTCGGCGACCGTGACCGTGGTGATGATCGGTTGCGGGTACATCTCCTCGACCGACGGCGCGAGCACGATCGTGGCCCCGGCCGCCTCGCATGTCGCCAAATCTCGGTCCAGGTCACGCGGGTAGTCGCTCAGATCCTCGTCGGCGGCGAACTGCAGCGGGTTCACGAAGATCGTGGTCAGCACGACCTCGTTGTCGCGGGCCGCCGCCTCGATCAGGCTGGCATGCCCGGCGTGCAGGAACCCCATCGTCGGCACGAGACCGACCGACCTGCCGTCGGCTCGAGCGGCGTCGAGCAGCTCCCAGGTGTCGGCGATCGTGTGGGTCAGTTGCATCGTGCGGCCGGTTCCTTTTGCAGTGCCTCGGGTTCTCGGCGAGGACGGGTCACCCCCGGCGGAGATCGCCTAGTTTGGCGGCGGCCGCCGAGAGTGCCTCGTACAGCGTCGTCTCGTCCGCGGGGAGCGCCTGGCGATGGGCGTCGAGCGTGCCCCCGTCGCGACGCGAGGCCGGTCCGGTGAGCGCATGCAGCGCACCGACCGAGCGGACGTCATCGAAGCTCCCTTGCGCGAGATCGAGGAACGCGTCGACGGGGATGGCCAGCTCGGCGGCCAGGCGTTCGACCTGGGCCAGCAGTGCGACCAGGTGGTTCGCAGCGATAGCTGCGGTCGCGTGGTAGCGGGCCCGATCCTCGTCGGCGACCGCAAAGCCCCGGCCGCCCAGCGCCCGGACCAGATCCTGGGCCAGTGGGTCTCCAGCCACCGCGTACCACCCTTGATCGAGGAGCCGGGCTGCGCCGATCTCCGGATCTGGGAGGGCCATCAGCGGATGGATCGACCCGACCCGCTGGTGGGGCGCCAGCGCGGCGAGACTCGTGACGCCCGAGCAGTGGAGCACCGCCGCGTCAGAGGGCTCGATGTCGGCAGCCACGCCCGCGATTCGGCCGTCGGGCACACACAACAGCACCGCCTCAACCTCGTCACCCGCGCCGGCGAGGTCACCGTGACGATCGAGAACGTCGACGGACCACCCCACCCGGGCGAGCGCCAGGGCGAAGGACCGTCCGGCGCGCCCGGGTCCGACGATCCGGATCCGTCGATCTTGTGCCATCGGTCCGTCCGCGACGATTCAGAGATCGGCGAGCGGGCCGAGGCGACGAACGTCGCCGGTCGCCGGGTCGGTCCAGCCGTCGACGAGGTC
Source organism: Actinomycetota bacterium (assembly GCA_039028435.1). GTDB lineage: Bacteria > Actinomycetota > Acidimicrobiia > Acidimicrobiales > UBA10347 > UBA10347. The sequence goes on from JBCCIC010000004.1 coordinate 349,892, forward strand.
GGGCGCGACTTCGGCGAGTGGAACCATGACAAACGCACGGTCGCCCATCCGAGGATGCGGGACGACGAGGTCGGGATCGGTCGCCGTTTCGCCATCGATCCACAACACGTCGACATCGAGGGTCCGAGGGCCCCACCGAACCACGCGCACGCGATCGGCGTCGGTTTCGAGCTGGCGGCACAACTCGAGCAGCTCCCGTGCGCTCGAGTGCGTGCGCAATTCGACGACGAGATTCAGAAACGGGTGCTGGTCGGGGCCACCGATCGGATCGGTCTCATAGGCATCGGACACCGCGACCAGGTCGGGCATCGCGGCCACTGCAGCACGGAGGTGCTCAACGCGCTCGCCGAGATTCGAACCCAGGCCGAGCAGGACTCGGCGCGGCGCACTCGCCCGAAGATTGCTCCGGCGGCGGACAACTCGGGCGCCGCTGGCCGCCAAGTCGTGCGGAACGGGCGGCCGTAGTTTGAGGACCTCGACCGAGACCTCGATGACCCGCGGGTCTGCCAGCAAGACATCGGCGATGCGTTGGGAGAAATACTCGAGCAGGGCGAAGCGACCATCGGCGACCAGATCGGCGAGGCGATCCGTCAACGCGCCGTAGTCGATCGTGTCCTCGAGGTCGTCACTTCGACCCGCGGGCGACATGTCGGTCACGACATCGGCGTTGATCTCGAAGGGCTGGCGGCGAGCCTGCTCCTCGGGGAGCACGCCACAGAACGCCATCACGCGCAGGCCGCGCAGCAGGATGCGATCGTCGGCCACGACGGCGTCGTTCAGTCGGATCCGTCGGTGGTGCCGTCGGAACCGTCGTCGGCCATCGCCGCCTTGCGGATGGTGGAGTCGGCCGCGATCGTGTTGATGATCACGCGGCCCCTTGACCCGACTTGCTTGGAGAAGAGGCGTTCGACCATCACCGTCGTGTCGGTGGCGTTGTCGAGATAGCCACCCCAGATCAAGAAGCCGCCGATGAAGCCCATCACCGTGTCATCGAGCGATATGCGATGCATGAGCATCGTCTTGTCGGCCTCGATCGCCAGCCCCATCTGTTCGTAGATCTTGGGCAGGTTCAGGGTGGGGTCTTCGCCGTCGACGACCGGCCAATGGCGATGCGGCAAGCCGAGCTTCTTGTATGCGTCGAGATTGTGGGTGCCGGGAATCAGCGAGATCGTGAGATCGATTTCGCTGTTCAACACCCAAACGATCTCCTCTTGCCGCCGGATCGGACGATGGCTCGATCCACGACCGCCGAGACGCTCACAAACGGCCAGCTGATCCTTCAAGATCCACAGGAAATCGCGCGGTTGAATACCTTGCGCCCACTTGCCTCGGAGGCTGGAAATCGACATCTCGACCATCGCGATCCGACCCTATCAGTGACGTCACATTTTGCCAGGATCGAGGCGCGCCGCAGCGACCTGCATGGCCTGAACGGTCTCGGCGACATCGTGCACCCGCACGATTTCTACCCCGGAAAGGGCACACCACACGGCAAGGGCGATCGACGCTTCGAGCCGATCGTCGGTCGGCGTCGGCGGGACGTCGCCGAGCGCGACGCCCGCATCGCTCGCCGCATGAAGATGGCCGATCATGCCTTTGCGGCTCACCCCGATCAACACCGGAAAATCCGTGGCGGCGAATCGGTCGATGTTGGCGAGGATCTCGAGATTGTGAGCATGGGTCTTGCCGAACCCGATGCCCGGATCGATCCACACCGGGTGTGCACCAGCCTGTCGAGCGGCCTCGGCTGACCGCACCATCTCGCTGAGCACGTCGTCGACGACCGAGGCGTAGGTCGGGTCGTCCTGCATCGAATCGGGCGTGCCCTGCATGTGCGCAGCGACGAATCCGACCCCGAGCTCGCCGGCAACCAGGCCAAGCGACGCGCTCATGTCGTTGATGATCGTCGCACCGGCGCCGACGGCAGCGCGGGCGACCGCTTCGTGTCGCGTGTCGATCGACATCTGCACGTGGGCCGGTAGCTCCGCCATCACCGCCTCGATGACCGGCAATACACGGCGGAGTTCTTCGTCGATCGGGATCGGCGTCGCACCAGGCCGGGTGGACTCGCCGCCCACATCGAGGATGTTGGCGCCTTCCTCGATCAGGGCGTGACACCGAGCGACCGCCTCGTCTCGACCGGGTGTGCGGACCTCGCCGACGAACGAGTCCGGCGTGACATTCACCACGCCCATCACCCGGCAGGGGGGCGTCGGTGTCGGTGCCGTCATCGCCACGCGCTCGCTCAGGACTGGTTCGTCAGGAAGCGCATGGCCTCCATGCGGGTCGCAACGTCCTCGCGGAAGATGCCGCGCACCGCCGAGGTCACGGTCACCGCCCCGGGCTTGCGGATTCCCCGCATCGCCATACACAGGTGCTCGGCTTCGATCACGACGATCGCGCCATGTGGTTCGAGGATCTCGTCGATCGCGTCGGCACATTGCGACGTCAGCCGCTCCTGCACCTGCGGACGCCGTGCGTAGCCGTCGACCAGGCGGGCGAGCTTGGACAGACCCGTGATCCGGCCCTCCTCGTTCGGGATGTAACCGAGATGGGCGACACCCATGAACGGCACCAAGTGGTGCTCGCAGAGCGAGTAGATCGGGATGTCGCGGACGATCACCATCTCCTGGTGCCCGGCCTCGAACTGGGTGACCAGGTGCTTACGTGGATCCTCGTGAAGCCCGGCACAGACCTCGGCGTACATCCGGGCGACACGCTGGGGGGTGTCGTGGAGGCCGTCACGGGCGACGTCCTCACCGATGGCGTCGAGAATCTCCGCAACCGCTGCAGCGATGCGCTCTTTGTCAACCGGAGTGTTCTCGGTCGTCACGTTCGTCACCCTTCGTCGGCGGCCGGGTCACGGTATCCGGCCCGGTTCTACAAGGCCGGTGCCGAATGACGTATTCCTGAGCGACTCAGAAACGTGTTCAGGGGTTGTCGCGAGGCGGCTCTTCGGCTCGCAACTCGTGGACCGGCACCGGGTCGATGACCAACGGCGCGCTCGAACGGGTCGAGCGAAGCGGGTCACTGTTCCAGGTACCTGCAGCTCCCAGGATCTCCCGGAGCTGTTCCTCGTCGAGGGTCTCGTGCTCGATGAGTGCGATCGCCAGACCATGGAGCGTCTCGAGATGGTGGGTGAGGATCGCCTCGGCCTCGCGATGGGCGACATCGATCAGCACGCGAATCTCCGCATCGATCGCCGCCGCCAGCGCTTCGCCGTGCTCCGGCTCACCGCCGCCACCGGCTTCCTTGCCGAGGAAGACCTCTTCGCCGCGGCTGGCGAACTTCTGCGGACCGAGGACATCGCTCATGCCGTAGGTCGTCACCATCTTGCGGGCGAGGGTGGTCACCCGCTCGATGTCATCGGCGGCGCCAGTGGTCGGGTCGCCGAAGATCATCTCCTCGGCGGTTCGGCCCCCGAGGAGCATCGCCAGTTCGCTGCGCAGCTCGCTTCGGGTCTTCAGGTACTTGTCCCGCTCGGGCAGCGTGAGCGTCCAGCCCAGCGCACGGCCACGGGAAACGATCGAGACCTTGTGGACCGGGTCGGTGTGCTGCAACGCATGTCCGACAAGCGCGTGGCCGGCCTCGTGGTAGGCGATGACCCGGCGTTCGTGGTCGCTCATCACCCGGCTCTTGCGTTCCGGTCCGCCGATCACTCGATCGATGGCGTCGCCCACGATCTCGTCGTCGATGAACTCTTTGCCGCTGCGTGCGGTCAAGAGCGCGGCCTCATTGAGGAGGTTCATCAGGTCGGCACCCGTGAACCCGGGAGTGCGTCGAGCGATGGTGTCGAGGTCGACCTCGGGGCTCACCGGCTTGCCGGCGGCATGGACTCGCAGGATCTGTTGACGACCGGGCAGGTCCGGGCGGTCGACAACGATCTGGCGATCGAAGCGACCGGGCCGAAGAAGTGCGGGATCGAGGATGTCGGGGCGGTTCGTTGCCGCGACGAGGATCACGCCGGTCGTGGCGTCGAAGCCGTCCATCTCGACGAGCAGCTGGTTGAGCGTCTGTTCGCGCTCATCGTGGCCGCCACCGAGTCCGGCGCCACGGTGGCGGCCGACGGCGTCGATCTCGTCGATGAAGATGATCGCCGGAGCGTCTTCCTTGGCCTGCTCGAACAGGTCGCGAACTCGACTCGCACCGACGCCCACGAACATCTCGACGAAGTCGGAACCCGAGATCGACAGGAACGGCACACCGGCCTCGCCGGCCACCGCGCGGGCGAGCAAGGTCTTTCCGGTTCCGGGCGGGCCATACAGCAAGACACCCTTCGGGATCCGTGCACCGAGGGCGTGGAACTTCTTCGGGTCCTTGAGGAAGTCGCGAATCTCGGCGAGCTCTTCCACGGCCTCATCGGCGCCGGCAACGTCGTCGAAGGTGACCCGGGGTTGATCCTTGGAGAACTTCTTGGCCTTGGCCTTGCCGAAGCTGAACATGCCACCGCTGCCGCGCAGCCGGGTGAACACGAAGAGGAAGACGCCGACGAGCAGCATGACGGGCAAGAGCGAGAAGAGCAGATCTCGCCAGACGCCCTGGGGCTCGTTGTCGGTGACGATGGCTACGGCGGGTTCGGCAGCGGTCAAGGCTTCGGTCAGCTCGTCGGAGAACTCGCGCGGATAGCTGATCTCGAACTGGTCGCCGCCCACGAGCGTGCCCTGGATCTGAGAGACACGATCCTGGATCGTCGCCGTCTCGACTTGGCCCTCGTCGATGGCGGTCAGGAACTCGCCGAGTGTCAACTCGGTCGTGGGCTCGTCCTCGGAGCGCGTGACCGTGAACAGGAGCAAACCCGCCAGGAACACCGCTACGACAATGGCCCACCGTGAAGTGATGACTCGCTTCATTAGCTGCACACCGTACAGATCACGCCTGAAACCGGAGTCTCTGGTCGCGCCGATGAACCGATCGACCCCCCTCAATTTGGGTGGAGACGGCCCGGCCCTGGGCCACATGGAGCACGCGCTCGACCGATTCGCCGCCCGGCGGATGGTCGCGATCCCACATCGAGGTGATCCAATTCCGGATCGCGCGACGGGCAAGCGCAGGGTGCGCGGCGGCAAGCTGACGAGCGTCGGTCGGGTCGAGTTCACCGGCGAGCTCGTCGAGCAACGCGTCCTCGTCGGCGAACAGATCCGCTTGACGATCGAGGATCGGCGCGAGGTCGCGCGACGCGATGTCCGTCAAGAGCGGCAGCAGCTCGTGACGAACGCGATTGCGCTGGTGCGCGGGATCGAGGTTCGTTGGGTCCTGGATCGGCTCGATGCCGACCTCAGCACACAACGCGACCGTGTCCGATCGACGTAGTCCGATGATCGGATGACGTGCTCGATCGGTGTGCGGCGACAGCCCACTGCGAGCGGCGCCTCGGAGCAGGTTCAACAACACGGTCTCGGCCCGGTCGTCCATCGTGTGCCCGGTGGCGATGTCTGCCGGCAACACGCCGAGCCGCGCTGCTCGGGCGCGGGCCTCGAGGTTCGGCCCGGAATCGACGCGCACGGTGTGGCCGACGAAAGCTGCACCGAAGCGCTCGGCGAGCGCGGCGACGACCTCGGCCTCAGCCTTCGATTCGGCGCGCAGACCGTGGTCGACGTGATGTGCCGTCACCGCGCAACCCGCCGCGGCCGCCAGCACGAGAAGGGCTGACGAATCGGCGCCGCCGGACACGGCGCACATCAGCGGCACGCCGGGACCCGGGAACGTCGAACACGCCAGAAGCCGCTCGATCAGTGGGGACGTATGCGGCGCGCTCATGGGCGGCCGAGCGCTCTAGGCCGCCGGTTCGACGACGCGGCTCAGCCAGGCGTCGGGGTCGCGGATCTCGTCCATGGTCGGCAACGAATCTGCGTTCTGCCACGCGTGATCGATCACGCGGGGTCCACCTGCTTGATCCTCGATTCGAGCGATGAACGCCTCGCCCGCGGCGTATTGATTCAGCTTTGCCTCGAGGCCGACCACACGCTGGATGATCCGGCTGAGACCGCGAGCGGAGTCGCGCCGAGCTCGCAACGTGCCGGCAAAGTGCTCGGCGTCGTGAACGATGCCGATGCCGGCACGGTCCATCGTGACGTCGCCATGCCCTTCGAGCAGGCTCATCATGCCGCCGATCTTGTCGAGCACGGCCCGTTGTTCGGGGCCGGCGATCAGGGCAGGCAGGCCGCCATCGGCGAGCGGGTCAGTGCCGTTGCGTCGGGCCTCGAGAACCTCTTTGGCGACCTCGAAGAGACGACCGGGGTCCGGGTCGACATTGTCGAGGGTGTCGTTGACGAGCGACACGAAATGATCACGAAGCCACGGCACCCCGGTGAACTGGGCGCGATGCGTGGTCTCGTGCAACGCCAGCCACAACCGGAACTGCTCGGCGTTGAACCCGTTGCGTCGTTCGAGCGCCAACACGTTCGGCCCGACGTAGTACACGATGTCCTGGTCCTCAGGATTCTCGTCTTCGGTCAACAACAGGTCGTACTGACCGAGCACGCGAGTCGCCATCCAGCCGAGGACGACGCCAACCTCGGCGCCGGCAAAAGCCCGGGTCGCGCGGCCGAACGGGCCGTCGGACATGTCGTCGAGCTTGTCGACGACCGGGGCCAAGAGGCGCTGGAACGAGTTGATGTTGGCCCGAATCCAGTCCGGGCGCGAGACGAGCCGCGAGCGAGCCTCGCCTTGGAGAGACCACAGGCCAGTCTCCTCGCCCACCAACTTCTCTGCCTGAGGAGTCATCTCCTCGAAGTCTTCGGCCATCCGGGCCAGTGCGTATTCATCAACGACCTCGCCACGGGTCGCGATCTTGACGGCGACCCGCTCAGCGAGGTCCCAATCGACGGGTGCGGCCATCGCTCAGTCGCGACGCGGCGGGCGAGGCGGATACCGGTCCTTGCTGACCTGGTTCAGATAGCCGCCGATCGTGGCGAGAATGAGGCCAACACCGCTGGCCACGAGGACGGGGGCGAGCCACCAGTGCCACACAACTGCTGCGAACATGTCGATGAGCTTAGAGGATCGACTCGCTGTGCCACACTCCCCTGGTGCCCACGATGCGCGTGTTCACCATTTGTCTTCTGAGTCTCGTTCTGTTGGCCGGCGCATGCTCCGACGACACCGCCTCGGGCGAGCGAGTAGTACCCACACCGGAGGCAGGCGCCGAGCTCGAAGCCCAGGAGATCGACGGCTTCGCTCCGGGGATCGACGACCGGGTGGCCATCGTAGGAATCGCCGCAGGGCAGACACTGTCGGTGCACGCACTTCCCGGCGCAAACCAGCCGATCATCGCCGAGATCCCATCGACGGCGACCGACCTCTTCGGCTACGGCGAAACCTCGGAAACACCCGACGGCCGCCAATGGTGGCTGATCCGCTACGAAGACGCGCAAGGGTGGATTGAACCCGGTGCGGCCTATCTGGGCGGACCCGTCGACATCAGCGTCGGGATCGCCGGTCGGCTATCCAACACGACCTACGACGACCCCAACACCCTGCTCGCAGAGGTCCGCTCGCTGCTCGGTGGCGAACTCGTGACGGTGTTCCAAGGTCCGGCTATCGATGGCCCTGCCACGACAATCCTCGACGAACTCACCGATGGCGACGATTCGGTTCGCGGAAGACGAATCACCTTGACGTTGATCGGCGAAGGCGGGAGCTTCCGGCTGTCGGAGGTCCAGGAGCAGGCGCTTTGCGCACGCGGGGTCGACGACAGCGGCCTCTGCGTCTAGGCCCGGGCGGCCAGCCCCTCTGCGGGACCGCGCCTTTCTAGGGCGCGATGTCGAGCGCCGATGCCGGAAGCCTCGGCTCCAGTGCCGCAGCAGCACGGCGGGCCGCTTTCTCCGCCCGCCGCCGTTCCTTGACCCGGCGTGTGGCGTCCACAGCGACCGCATGATCATGGTCGTGGGTGAGTAGCGCCAGCGCCTGCTGGCGCTTCAGCCAGGTGAACGCATCGACCTCGTCGTTCGCTCGGAGCTCGCCTGCGATCGGCTGCATTAGCCAGTAGCGCACGGACTTCAAGTTCCCAGCGGGGGTCTCGTAGCTGACCGCCCCGAGTTCCTCGAGGAGTTCGCACACCAAGCCGGTTTCCTCATACACCTCGCGCCGCGCGCAGGTGGGTGGGGCTTCGTTCTTGGCCAGCTTCCCCTTGGGAAAGGACCAGTCGTCATACTTGGGGCGGTGGACCACGAGCACGCGCGACGGCCGAGCAGGATCGACGATCACACCGCCGGCGGCCATGACGAGCTTGGTCATGTCTCGAGGGTAAGGATCGCCCGGTTACGGGGGAATGGGCAATGGAGCCCGTCGCGCGTGACCAGTCATGGCCTCGTTGGGCCGTCTGTGGGCGAACGCCTCAACCGGCCATCGATGCGGCCGATGAGATCTACTTGTCGAACCGCGACCGGCTACCGGCGTGTGACCACCGAGGCGGGTATCAGAACTCGAGATCGCTGATGTCGAGCTGGCTCAAGTCCACACTCGCCAGGGTCTGAGTGATCCGCTGGGCGAAGTCGGGCGACGGTAGCTCGGACACCGTTGGCGCCATGGTGGACCGCAGCTTGACCTCGAGGTCGAAGGCCTGCAGGCACGGTGCACACTCGTCGAGCTGGCCGCGGTAGCCGCCGAGTTCGAGTGGCGTGGTCGACGGGTTGCGTGCCCCATCGATGCAGTCCATCGCCTTGGTGCAATTGAGTGGTTGGCAGTCGGCCGCCAGGCCGTCGGCACCGAGTGCGCCAGCACTCAGATCACCGAGCCCGCCGGCAGTATCCAACGGCTTGCCCAGGGGGTTTGTGCCGAATGCGTCGTCGGACGACAGGTTGGGTTCCATCTTCGTAGCTCCCTTCAGTGGTGGTTGTCTGTGTGCAGAAATGGATGGATCTGGTTCATGAGGCGACCGGTTCCGGCTCGTCCTCGGTGGCCGAGACATAGCCCCGGTCCACGCCGAAGGAGTACAACTGCTCCTGAAGCTTCTTTCTTCCCCGGTGCAGCCGCGACATGACGGTGCCGATCGGGATGTCGAGAATCTCGGCGATTTCCTTGTACGCAAAGCCCTCGACGTCGGCCAGCATGACCGCAGTGCGGTACTGCTCGGGCAGCTCTTCGAGTGCCTCGATGATGTCGCCGTCGGTGATCTGGTCGAAGAGCTCGTCCTCGGCGCTGCGGCCGATCGAGGCCAGCTCGTTGCCGCCGAGGCGTCGGTACAGGTACAGGTCCTGAACGTCTTCGAGGTCGGTCTGGGTCGGGCGCCGCTGCTTCTTGCGGTAGGTGTTGATGTAGTTGTTCGTGAGGATGCGGAAGAGCCAGGCACGCAGGTTGGTGCCCTCTTCGAAGCGCTCGTAAGCGCGGTAGCCCTTGAGGAAGGTCTCCTGGACGAGATCTTCCGCATCGGATCGATTTCTGGTCATGCGCATGGCCGTCGCGAACAGCTGGTTCATGAACGGCATGGCATCTTCGGCGAAGTTTTCGGGATTTGCCATGGTCAAAGAGAGGCTAACGCAGCCGCCCCTCCCGTATTCCCGTCGCTCGTTGACGATCGCCCACACCCTTGCACCTAGCGGCGAAACACCCTGAAGGGGTCTGACCCCGGTCAGGCGAAGTCGGGGTCGCGCTTGTCGAGGAGGGCATCCACGCCTTCGCGGGCGTCGGGTGACAGGAAGCCGAGAATCTCGAAGGCGATGCTGGCGTCGAAGGTCGGCGCCGACTGCGTCATCCAGAGATTGAGTGCCCGCTTGGTCAACCGAATCGCCCCTTGCGAGCCGGTGGCGAGCTTGTCGGCGACCTTCTGGGCCTCGTCGAGCAGGTCGTCCATCGGCACCGCTTTGGACACGAGGCCGATGCGATCGGCCTCCTTGCCGTCGATGAAGTCCGCGGTCAACAGGTAGTACTTCGCCTTGGCGAGACCGCACAGCAGCGGCCAGCAGATGGCGGCGTGGTCACCCGCGGCGACACCCATGCGGACATGGCCGTCGGTGATGCGGGCCTCCTCGGCCATCAGGGACACATCGGCCATCAAGGCCACCGCCAGCCCTGCGCCGACCGCCACCCCGTTGATTGCCGAGATGATGACCTTGGAACACTTGAGCATGTTGTAGACGACATCGCCGGCCTCGCGCATCACGCGCTGGAGCTCATGCGAGTCGCCCACGAACGAGTTGATCCACTCGAGATCACCACCGGCCGAGAACGCCTTGCCCGCGCCGGTGATGACGACCACGCGGGTGTCGTCATCGTCGTCGATGTCCAGCCAGATCCGACTCAGTCCGAGATGCAGATCGGCGTCGGTCGCGTTGAACGACTCCGGCCGGTTGATCGTGATCCACAACACGCCGTGGTCGCGGCGCTCGAAGAGGAGTCCGGGGTACTTGTCGAACCAGTCGTCAGCCATCGCGCCAGCGTGGCCGACGTTGCCTCCACCGACCAAGATGTCGCCATGACAACGAGACCGCTCGAAGGCCATCACGCGCTGATCACCGGAGGAGGCAGCGGCATCGGGCTCGGCACGGCTCGGGCGCTCATCGCCGATGGTGCGGCGGTGACCGTGTGCGGTCGTACCGAGGACACCCTTCGTGTCGCCTGCGACGAACTCGGCGATGGCGCAGCGTGGGTCGTCGTCGATGTCGCCGATGAGGAGTCGGTGGCCAATGCGGTCGCCGCGGCGAACGACCGAGCGCCGCTGTCCATCGCGGTGGCCAACGCCGGTCGCGGGGGCGCCGGGCCCCTGCTGCGACTCGACGCCAAGACGTGGGACGACACCGTCCGCGTCAACCTCAACGGCACGTTCTTCACGTTCAAGCACGCGGGGCAGGCACTCGCGGACAACGGTGGCGGCACCATGTGCGCGGTTTCGTCGATCGCCGGTGTGCGCACCCACCGCCTGTTCGGCGCCTACACCGCGGCGAAGGCCGGAGTGAACAGCCTGGTGGAGAACGCCGCCGACGAGCTCGGCTCGCTCGGCATCCGGGTGAACGGCGTCGCTCCAGGACTCGTCGAGACCGACCTTTCGATCAGCCTGCAGACGCACGAGGCCGTCAACGAGGACTACCGGCTCAACATGCCGCTGGGCCGGCGTGGCACGGTCGAGGACGTCGCCGCCGCGATCCGTTTCCTGGTTGGACCCGAGTCGTCTTGGGTCACCGGCGTGATCCTCTCGGTCGACGGCGGCCACCACCTGCGCCGCGGTCCGAACATCGATCCGCTCATGGAGGGCGTGGTCCCCGACCTGCCGGCGATCAGCCCACCGGGCAGTTCGGCCTGACGTTCACTACCTGGACGGCTCGGGCGGATCGATCAGAAAGCGCGTCACCTCGTCGACGTCGTTCGGCTCGCGCAACCGAGCCAGAAACAGCAGGCTCGGCAGCACGACCCAGCCGGGTCGTCGAATCGCACCGGCCAGGTCGACGGTGAACGCGTCGCGTTCGGCGATGATCGCCGCCCGGTCGTCGGGGCGCCGGGCGAGATCCGTCGCCAGGCCCCACGCCCCCAGGCGTGCACCCTCGATGCTCCACTTGATGATCTCGTCGTCGGCGCTGCCGGCGATGCGGTTGATGCGGGCGAACCACGGCGACAGGGCGTCGACCTGTACGACGAACCCGTTCGTGAGCTCCGACAGGATCCGGTTGATCGTGTCGAAATCGTTCTTCAGGCCATCGATCTCGCCGCCGGGTGCGACCGCCTCGGCGGCGATACCGAGATCGAGATTGATGTGGGCATTCATGCCGAGCAGCAGCTGCTGGACGATCACCGGCCGCCACTTCTGTGCGGCGTCGAACGCCACTTGCCACGACCGGGTGGGCTGCTCGCCGGCGCGCACGTGATCCCAGGCGGCAATGAAGCGGTCCGCGAAGATCTTGTCGAAACGGGCCATCCGCGGACCATCCTCGAAGTCACCGGCCAGAATCGCGTTGCGCACGGCGATGGTCACCCGGCGATACATCGCCGCGAACCAACCCATGCGGTCACCGGTGTCGAGCGCGTCGTCGATGATCGCATCGAGCCGTTCGATGACCGCGTCGATCTCGGATACGTCGATTCCCTCCACCGCCGAAGCGTGGTGCATGGGAAGCGGCGCGTCAACGCGCCAGTCTCAAGCCGGCTTTCGGCCGGTGGTACGCGTGAGCGTGTTGGCCACGAAGTCGGTGTTCTCCACGTCGACGAAGCCGGCGGCCTCGAAGTACCCGATGCACTCGGTCACCGAGTGGGCGCGTCCGCCCGAACCCGTATCGCCGTAGTTGACCTCGGCCATCCCCCAGAGTGCGGCATCGATCGGGCCGATGCCGTCCGCGTGCAGTGTCTCGCCGATCAGGTGCATCTCGCCGCCGGGTTCGAGTACGTCGAAGGTCTTGGCGACCACCTTGGCGATGTTCGCTGCGCTGTAGATCGGCAGGTTCGACGCCATCACCGCAACATCGCAGCCCGCCGGGAGCGGGTCGTTGACGAAGTCGGCGGCGTGGGTGGAGACTCGGTCGGTCACGCCGTGCTCCTCCAGGTACTCCTGGGTCACGACCGTGACCGGTTCCAGGTCGAGCACGATCGCCTCGAGCCCCTCGAACGTCCGAACGGCGTTGATCGAATAGGCGCCCGAGCCCCCGCCGAGGTCCAGCATGCGCCGCCTGCCGGTCAGGTCGACGGTCCGACAGAAACGCCGACCCGCGCCCATGCCGATCGATGCGGTCGCCCGGTGGTACTTCCGCGCCCGCTCGACCGTCAGGTCGGCGTACATGCCGAGCTCGGTCGGCGTCTCCTCGCTGCGCAGCCGAGCGGTCAGGTCGAACCAGTCCGGTACCTCGTGGCGGGTGAAGGTCATCCACGCACCCGCGTAGCGGTCGGTCCCCTTGACCATGAACTTCTCGCAGTCGGGAGCATTCACGATTCGGCCGTCGCCATCGCGTTCGAGCAGTCCCTGCGCCAAACACACCACGACCAGACGTTCGGCGTTGAGCTCGCTGACCCCCATCGCCGCGGCCAGCTCGGCGATCGAGCCGGCCCCGGCCGACACGTGGGTGAAGAGCTCGAGGTCGATCGCCGAATAGAACACCGCCGTCTCGGCGTAGGAGCGGGCCAGCCGCTGCAGTCGGGTCGTGTCGATTCGCTCGGTTCCCTCAGCCATCACGCCTCCCTCGATCCATCTCGACCGTAGAAGACCCGGCGCCGATCACCCAGAGAACGTGTTGGGTCTGGCCCGCGTTACAAGCGGCCGGCGGCGCGCACCCTCGCCAAGAACTGCCGCGTGCGCTCCTCGACCGGCTCGCTCAGCAACGATGCGGGCGGTCCCTGTTCGAGCACCTTGCCCTCGTGCATGAAACACACGCGGTCGGCGACGTCGCGGGCGAACCCCATCTCGTGGGTCGCCAACACCATCGTCATCCCCTGATCCGCCAGCTCGCGGATCACCCCCAACACCTCGCCGACCAACTCCGGGTCGAGGGCCGAGGTGATCTCGTCGAGCAGCAGGACCTCGGGGTCGGACATCAATGCCCGAACGATGGCGGCTCGCTGTTGCTGACCACCCGAGAGCCGGTTCGGATAGTCGGTCGCCTTGTCGCCCAGACCGAACCGGCCGAGCATCTCGATCGCACGGTCCTCGGCCACATCGCGGTCGACACCATGTGCCCGGCGCGGCCCCAGCGTGACGTTGTCGAGCACGCTCATGTGCGGGAAGAGATTGAACGACTGGAACACGATCCCGATCCGGCGCCGCACGTCGTTGGCATTGATACCGCTGGCGGTGATCGACTCGCCGTCGAGGCGGATCTCGCCCGCGTCGATCGGGTCGAGCAGGTCGATCAACCGAAGCACGGTCGACTTGCCACAGCCCGACGGACCGATCAGACAGGTGACGTCGTGCTCCTCGACCTGTAGGTCCAGGCCGGTCAGAACCTCCCGATCGCCGAAGGACTTGCGAACACCGTCGAGCTCGAGCTTCGGCGCCGTCACACGGACCCCTTCTGGCGAGCCGCCCGATCTCGGGCCGTGTACCAGTCGACATAGCGGGTCAACGGCACCGAGATGGCCAAGAACAGGAGCGTGGCGACGATGTACGAGGTGTAGTTGAACGTGCGGGTCGTGTAGATCTGCGCCTCGCGGACCGCATCGCGGACCCCGACCACGCTGATGAGGGCGACGTCCTTCTGCAGGCTCACCACCGTGTTCATCAACGCCGGCACCACGTTGCGGATCGCCTGGGGAAGAATCGCGTAGCGCAGCGATTGCCATTGGGTGAGCCCCAGTGCCCGGGCAGACGAGCGCTGACTGTCGGGCACCGCATCGATGCCCGAGCGATAGATCTCCGCCGTGTACGCGCTGTAGCTGAGAACCAGGGCGACCATCCCCCAGAACGTCGAACTGGTCGGCAGGCCCGGAATGGCGAGTGCCGGCACACCGAACCCGAGCAGCAGGATCAACAAGATCAGCGGGATGCCGCGGAACAGGTCGGTGTAGATCACGCTGAGCAGTCGGATCGGAAAGAATGCCGCCCCGCGGAAGCTGCGGGCCGCCGCCACGATCAGCGCCACGAACGGGATCGTGAGCATCGACCAGAAGAACAGCTCCAGGTTGAGCCAGAAGCCGCCGACGACATCGGGCCAGGACTCGGCGAAGTCCTCGGGATTGAAGAACTGGTCGCGGATCCGCGGCCAGTTCGGGCTGTTCAGGACGAGCAGTGCGGCGACGCCGAAGACGACGATCGTGGAGATCGCCGCGAGGAGGGCGCCCTTCGCGCCCTCCTCCCGGAACAGTTCGGCGATCGCGGATCGACGACCCGTCGGCCGGTCATCGACCGATGGTGAAGGCACCGCGGCGATGCGGGAGTGCCGCTAGTTGCTCAGTGTCGGAATGTCGCCGCCGGCCGCGAGCCATTCCTCCTCGATTGCGGCCAACGTGCCGTTGTCCCGCAGCGTGGCCAGTGCGTCGTTGACACAGGCGGCCAGCGGGTTGCCGTCCTCGAACAACATGCCGAGCTCGTCGGGTTCGTCGCCATCGGGCAACACACCCAGGATCGAGGCATCGGTGATTTCGACGGCAGTGATGAAGTACGCCGTCGGCAGGTCGAACACGATGCCGTCGACCTGGTTCGCGTCGAACGCCGCCTTGGCGGCAGCGTTGTCGTCGAACACCGATGCGTCAGAGTTCGGTTCGATGACCTGGTCGATGTAGTCGAGGCTGGTCGAACCGATCGCGGCGCCCAACTGGGCGTCCTTGAGATCGTCGAGCGACGATGCCGACGCGATCGCGTTGTCGGAGCGTCCGATCACCGCCTGATCCACCTGGTAGTAGCCGTCGGAGAAGTCGACGACCTCGTCGCGCGCCTCGGTGATCGTGTACTGCTGGATGTTGAAGTCCCAGTCCTTCTCGCCCGGCGCGATCACCTCGTCGAAGCCGGTCCGCACGAACGTGACGTCGTCGATGCCGAGCTCCTCGGCCAGCGCGAACACCAGTGCTCCTTCGTATCCCGTTCCGGTGCTCGGGTCATCGAAGTCATCGGCGCCCGCGCCCATCCAGGGCGGGAACACCGTCTCGCCGGTTGCCACGGTCAGGACACCATCCGCGAATAACGGCAACGGATCACACCCCGCGCCACTGGCCGAATCGCTGTCACTGTCACTTCCACACGCCGTCGCCAACAGCGCCAACGCTGCCACGACTGCCAGAAGAACCTTCGCTCGCTTCATCCCACTCCTCCTCGTCGAGTGAACCGCCTCGCTGTCGAAGCTAGTGCGTCCGGGTGAGGGGTGCAGCCGGATTGCCCGACGCCTACCGGGCCAGCCGAGCGCCGACCTCGAAGAACGGCTCGGCTTGGACCGGGCCGAAGTCGTGGAGGTTGGCCAAGCCGGTCGCCAGGCGCTCGATGTTGGCCCAGGCCAGCACCGCATCGACATCGACGCCGGCTCGTTCCGCCAGCCGGGCCGCGCGGTCGCGCACCAGGACTTGGGTGTCGCCCGCCAGCAAGGGTTCGTTGTACTCGCGCATCGCTGCCGCCAGATCGAGTGCGGGTTCGGCGATCACCCCTTCAGGATCGACAAACTTGCAACCTCCTCCGTCGGCCTCGAGCGTGTTCCATCCATGCGCGTCACCGTGAGCGATCACGGCACTCCCAGGGTCGTGCGCGTCGGCCCTCTCGACGCACTGCTCCAGAACCAGGTCGACCAGACGTCTCTCGCAGGGATGCGCGAGGTCATGCCACATGCGCTCGATGTACACCGCTTGCTGCTCGACACGGTCCCGACCGGTCGGAAGGTCCATGTCGAGATCGGCTGCCGGTCGCCAGAACGTCACCAGGGTGTCGGCGATGGCGTCGAGCAACTCCTCGAGTTGCCACCCGGCTGCATGGAGGTTCGGGCCCAGTCGCTCCATCAGCAGTGCTGGCGGCTCGGCGACCACGTCGATCAGCCGGGCGCAGCCTCGACCATCGGCCAACCGGTGCACGGCGACCGCACGAGTCACCGAGTTGCCGGTCTGCGCCTCGAGTCGTAACGGCACTTTGAGCACACATGGCTCGCCGTGTCGATCAGCAGGAACCACGAAACCCGCACTCGCATCCTCATACGGCGTGCCGAGGGTGAGTCCCCAGCGGGCAACGAGTTCGTCGACCAGTGACGGCAGCGCACGAAGCCAAGCGGCACCGCCGGCATTCGCGGCGGCACTCAGCCGGACGAGTTCGGGAACCTGCACCGGCAGGTCCACCCCGATCAGCGCGAGCGATAGACCGCGCTGGCGCCGAGGGCTTCCTTGTTGAGTCGCTTCGACAGGTGCAGGCCTTCGAGGATGAACTCGACGCCACTCGCCACCAGGGCCGCATCGGAAAGGTCGTCGGGCGCATAACCGAGCGCCGTCAGGGCCGACCCGAGGGGCGGCATGTTCTCGACCATCGACAGGTAATCGCTGTCCTCGATGTCGTCACCGGTGTGCACGACCGCTTCGGTCTCCTCGAACGCATCGAGGATCCCGCGGACGTCTTCGTGCTCAAGGGCGTCCTTGAACGTGACGAGGGTTGCCGACTGCAGCAGGTGGGAGATGACCTCGGCGTCGCGACCCTCATCCATCGACTCGATCTCGATCTTGCCCATGGTGGACGGCGTGAGCGACGGTAGGTCGGCCACGCGCGGCACGGCCTTGGTGCCACCCGAGCGCAGCGTGCGACGGACCGCCGAGGCGACGAGGGTCTCGTAGTTCGAGATCGACAGGCGCACCGACACACCCGAGCGCTGGTTCACGTGCGGATTGTCGCGGGCGAGGTGCGACATGGTGGCCACGATCTCGGCCATGAAATCGGGAACCGAGACATCGACGCCTTCGGCCGAGAAGACCTCGGCTTCCTGTTCGACGATGTCGATCTCGGTGTCGATCTCGAGCGGATAGTGGGTCCGGATCTGGGTACCGAAGCGATCCTTGAGCGGCGTGATGATGCGGCCGCGGTTCGTGTAGTCCTCGGGGTTCGCCGACGCGAACAACATGACGTCGATCGGCAGCTGAATGCGATAGCCACGGATCTGGACATCGCGCTCCTCGAGCACGTTGAGGAGGCCAACCTGGATGCGCTCGGCCAGATCGGGGAGCTCGTTGATGGCGAACAACCCGCGGTTCGAGCGGGGAACCATGCCGTAGTGCAACGTCAGCTCGTCACTGAGGTATCGGCCCTCGGCGACCTTGATCGGGTCGACCTCGCCGATGAGGTCAGCGATCGAGGTGTCGGGAGTTGCCAGCTTCTCGGCGAAACGGGAGCTGCGGTGTACCCAGTCGATCTTGGTGTCATCGCCATGCTCGGCAACCAGATCCTTGGCGTACTTGGACACGGGGTTCAGCGGATCGTCGTTGATCTCCGACCCGGCGATGATCGGCATGTACTCGTCGAGCAAGCCGATGCAGGAACGGATCATGCGGGTCTTGGCCTGACCGCGTTCGCCCAGGAAGACGACGTCGTGGCCGGCGAGGAGTGCATTCTCCAGTTGGGGCGCAACCGTGTTCTCGTAGCCGAGCACCCCGTCGAAGAGGGGCTCACCCGACTGAATCTTGGCGATTGCGTTGCGCCGGATCTCTTCCTTGACCGGGACCGAAGTCCAGCCGGAAGCCTTGAGTTGACCGAGGTTCTCTGCGAGGTCCATCGGGCCCAAACCTACGCCAATCACCGCCCTCGTGCGACTCGGCCGAGCCGGAACCCGTCAGCCGGCGGCCACGAGTTGGCGGTCCGATTCGACGACGAACAGCAGCCCCTCACCGACCAGCATGGGCGTGGACGGCGCGAACTCGTCATCGATCAGCTGACCGGTCCAAAGCTGACTGGCCGTCGCCAGGTCGATGGCAATGATCGAACCCTCGCTCAGCTGCACGTAGCCAACGCCATCGCCGATGGCCGAGATGCCTCGACCAAAAAAGCCGTCGGGGACCCGGCCCGCCGAACGCACTGCACCCGTGGCGAGATCGATCACGCCGAGCTCGGTTCCCGGGTTGACCACGAACCCACCGTCGATCGCATGGATGGTGTTGCTCGACAGTGTTCCCGACCAGACCACCTCGCCGGTCGCAGCATCAATTGCCCGCAGGGCGGTGTCTCGGAACACGAGCAACTGCGCTTCGGCAGCGACCACCTGGGGGAGGAACTGATCGACGGTGTAGCTCCACGCCTGTTCGCCGGTCAGGAGATCGAGCGCACGAATCGTGTCGCCGTGGCCGATGATCACCGACCCCGCGGAGAACGTCATCGTGTTCGGGAAGTTCTCCGCCTGGGTCTCGACCAGCCAGAGGTTGTCCCCGGTCGCGGCATCGAAGGCCGCAACGGTCGCCCGGACATCTCCTGGCTGCGAGTCGGTCCAGACGCCGACGAACACGCCGGCGACCAGAAGGGCGTCGTGGGCGAACCCTTCGATGCCCTCGGGGCGCTCGAACGACCCGACCGGTTCCCCCGTTGCGAGGTCGAACAACGAGTGGTTCTCGCCCTCGGTGGCGACGACCGTGTCACCAGCCACCCACAGCGAGTTGGCCCGGAAGATGTCGAGCTCAGTGCGCCAGATCTCGGCGCCGGTCCGGGCGTCGAGGGCCCGGATCGAGGTGTCATCGAAGGCGGCGATGATCGCACCATCGACCAGGACCGGGTCGGACGCGAGCGGATCGTCGAGCCGCCAGATGGCGGTAGGGGCCTGGCTCGGCCCCGTCGAGTCGAATGCCGAGGTGTTCGACAACGTGCCCCACGGGGTATGCGTGAAGCCGCGGTTCTCGAGCGTGCCGTCGGCCGTGGCAACGCCTGAGCCCACGACGACCGTCGGCGCGTCAGCTCCTGCGCCATCATCGGCCGCGGCTGCTTCGGCCGGGTCGCTGTCCGGCGCCTCGCCATCGGGTGTTTCGTCGGTACCGGTGTCGGCGGGGTCAGCGCTCGAATCGCCGTCCGTCGGTTGGCTCTGCGCCGCCTCGCCGTCGCCCGTCTCGACCAAATCATCGCCGGCTTGCTCGTCGCTGGCCTGCTCGTCGGTGCCCGCCGGTCCGCCGGTGTCCGTGGTCTCGGCAGCCACGGGCTCGGCGATCGAATCGCCATCACCTCCACCCGACGTAAGCAGCACGACGATCAGGACGACGACGGCCAATGCGAGACCGGCGATCGCCAGCACCACCGGGTTCCGCCACCCCGGTGCGCTCGGCTCAGCCGTCGGCGCGGCGGCGGTCGCCGGGGCTGACGTGGCTTGCGCAGCGGCGGGCGCCGGTCCGGTGACCGGCGCTGAGCCGGGCCCTGCAGCTGCGCTTGCCGCCGCCTCGTCCTCGGGCATGATTTCGACCATGCCGAGTTCGACGAACGCGCGGCCCTGCGTCGGTGACTTGATCACCAGGTGGTTGTCGGTGACCTCGATCGCCACATAGGTGTTCCCCGGCCGCAGCCGTCCGATCGCCGTGCCGTCGCCGTCGAAGATCGTCGTGTCGCCGTAGACCACGAAGCGCAGCGTTCCGCCGCCGCCCCCGCTTGCTGCTCCCGCTTCCGCCACCATCGTTTCCCTTCGCCGCTCCCGTCCGCCGATGACCCTATTCCACGCTCCCGTCGCTCGTCTGGGCGCGCGACAACACCATTCGACCGGCACCGAGCGGCCCCGGTACGATCCGGTCGTGTCGGCCGGGGGAACGCATCGATGACATCCGTTCCGGGATACGACCTCGAGGGCGAGTTGGGCCGTGGCGGTTTTGCCACCGTTTACCGAGCCACCCAGCGATCGATCGGTCGGGCCGTTGCCATCAAGCTGATCAGCGACCCCGACCCACCTGAAGACACGATTCGCCGATTCACCCGCGAGTCGCGAGCCGTCGGCGCGCTTTCGTGGCACCCGAACATCGCGGCAGTCATCGACGCCGGAAGCACCGACGACGGCCGGGCGTTCATCGTGTTCGAACTGCTGAGCGGTGGCTCACTCGAAGACGCCATCGTCAACCGGCCACTCGACTGGCCCGAGGCCGTCGACGCCATGGTCCAGGTCGCCGATGCCGTCGAGGCGGCGCACCGCTCCGATGTCCTGCATCGCGACATCAAGCCGGCCAACATCCTTCGGGACCGATTCGGCAAGGCCAAACTGGCCGACTTCGGGATCGCCTCGATGCAAGACGGCACCAAGACGGCGACCGGTGCCGTTGCGGTCACGGTGGCGCACGCTCCCCCAGAAGTCTTCCTCGGTGTCGCGAGCACGGCCGCGTCCGACGTCTATGCACTCGGCTCCACACTGCACAACCTGATTGCCGGAACGGCACCCTTCGCGCCGCCTCCAGGCGAGAGTCTCCTCGCATCGATCGGTCGCATCGCCAACGAGTCACCGCCGCGCCTGTCGCCTTCGCTCGCGCCAGCAGCGGTGGGCGACGTCATCGTGACCGCGCTCGCGAAGGAGCCGGCGGAACGGTTCTCCTCGGCCGGACACTTCGGGCGCGCGCTCCAGCGGGCACAGCGCGAGCTCGGACGCCCGGTAACCGCCATGCCGATCGTCGACGAGGACCCAGCCGAATCGCCGAGGGAACCTCGCACCCCGGCCACTCGGGTCGTCGACACCCGAGCGGAGCCCGACTGGTTTCCTCCATCGAACACCGGCGAGCACAACGTCGGAGACACGGTCGTCGATCCGAGCCAAACCGACACGGCGGATATCGCCGAACCCGAGTGGTTCTGAGCCCGTCGTCCCCAAAGCACGGGAACGCTCACCGCTAGCCTGATCCGGCCGATAGGGGAGGCTGTGTACATGGGAGACGGCTCCGTGACTTCGCATCGACCACCCCGGGCCGCGCTGACCATCAGCGCCGTCGTTGCCCTCCTGGCCACCCTGCTCAGTCCGTCGGCCGGCGCGCAGGAGAGCCCGTTCGTCGTGATCAACGAGGTCTTCTACCACCCGCCGTGCACCGACAATCTCTCGCCCTGCACGGATGCCCCCGCCGAGTTCGTCGAGCTCTACAACGCCGGCGACGAGACGGTCGACCTCGCGGGGTGGACCTTCGCCGACGGGGTCGAGTACACGTTCATCCCCGGCACCGTGATCGCTGCCGGGGCCTACCTCGTCATTGCCGATGATCTCGTCGGGTTCAACGACTTCTTCAGCCAGACCGCCGACGGCGAGTGGTCGGGTGCGCTGTCCAATTCCGGCGAGCGCATCGCCCTGCTCGATGCCGGTGCAACGATCATCGACGAGCTGACCTACAGCGATGGCTCGAACACCCCGGGTGCCTGGTCCGTCGGAGCCGACGGCAACGGCGACTCACTCTCGCTCTTGTCCGCCGACAATGACGACGGCAGTTCGTGGTGGTGGGACGGCGCCGACCCGACCCCCGGCGCGGTCAACGCCAACGACGGTCAGTCGCCCTCCGCGATCGTCGACAACTTCACCTGGACGGTTCTCCCCGGCGCCAACGACCCGATCGACATCTCCGCGGACGTCTTCGGCGGCGTCAATGTCGCCGTGCAGTACCGCATCAACTATCCCGGCACGACCGAGACGATCCCGATGAACACCGGCGGCGGGACGACGTGGACCGCGCAGATTCCCGCGAGCGCCTACGACGCCGGCGACCTGGTGCGGTTCCGAATCCTCAACGACGGCAATCGAGTCGCTCCCCGCCAGGAGGACTCGATCGACTGGGTTGGCACGACGGTGGCCGACCCGACCGTCAACTCGAACGTGCCGGTCATGGAGTGGTTCACCTCTGACTCCAACTACAACTCGGGCTACAACGAGGGCGGCGACACCCTCTACGACGGCGTCTTGGCCTACGACGGGCAGGTCTGGGACAACATCGGCTTCCGCATCCGCGGCCAGATCGCCCGCTCGGCCGACTGGAGCAAGCGCAACTGGAAGTTCAAGTTCCCGGACGGACACGACTTCTTCATCGACGGCATCAGCTACGGGTTGGACTCCATCGACCTGCAGGGCGGCTTCGCCGACGAGGCTCGGATTCGCGAGGTCGTGGGCCATACCGTCGCCGATCAGATGGGCCTGGTCGCCAGCCAGGTGCAACACGTGCAGCTGCGTCGCAACGGCGAGTTCTTCGGACTGCACACCCTCCAGGAGCATCCCGAAGGTGGGTTCCTCCAGGACAACGGCCTGCCTAACGCGACGCTCTACAAGCGGGTGACCCTCGACTACGAACAGGGACCGAATGTCCCCGGCCAGACCACGATCGGCTACGAGACGTGGGACATCCCCGAGTACATCAACCTGCTGGCCGCCGCCTCGGTGATCCAGCACAACGACTACGCCCACGGCAACCTCTACGCCTGGTACGACGCGGACGAACACCAGCGATTCGAGGCGATGATCTGGGATCTCGACCTGTCCCAGGGCATTCGCTACCCGCCGGACGGCGGACTCACGGTGGCGCTCGAGAACGGCAATACCTGGAGCTACGTATGGAACCGGTGGAAGCGTCAAGCACCGTTGTTCCAGCCGGTCCTGGCATCGCCGTTCCGCGAGCTCTACCTGCGGCGCGTCCGAACCCTGGCCGATGAATGGTTCGGCACCGGCCGCTACGAACAGGTGGCGCGCGCCGCCTTCGCCAACATCACGGGTGCAAACGGGGGTGCAAACCTCTGGGCCCTGGATACGGCCGAGTGGGGCTTCTGGGGCGGTCAGAACTTCACCCAGCAGGGGGCGATCGACCGCCACAGTGACACGTGGATCGACGACTTCTACGAACACCTGACCGACGGTGGCCCCGACGGCGACATTCCCGACCCGCAACCGGTCGATCCCAATCTCGAACTGGTCGTGGATCCTGCCCCCGGCGATCAGCGCGCCGAACGCATCGAGATCCGCAACAACGAAACCGTGGCGATCGACATCTCCGGATGGCAGATCAGTGGCTCCACGACCGCCACCCTCGCCCCCGGCGCCGTGCTGCCCGCCGGCGGCTCTGCTTATCTCGTCTTCGACGACACGCTGAACGGCTACCGAGCCGTCACCAATGACCACTACGTCCTCGGCGAATACGACGCCGCGCTCAACGACACCAACGGCAATGTGCGCCTGAGCGACATCGGCGGCGTCGAACGTGCCGCAGCGCAGTGGGGTGACGGGGCACCCTCGCCCGGGCTGATCCTCAACGAGTGGAACGCCGTCGCGTCGACCAACCTCATCCTGAACGGTGATACCCGGCTCGGCTCCGTGCTCGGCAATGGTGGCGACTGGTTCGAGCTCGTCGTGACCGACGACAACCTCGACATCCGAGGCTGGCGACTCGACATCAACGATGCCGGTGAGTTCAACCAGAGCCTGACCTTCAGCGACGACGACATCTGGTCCGATCTGCGCGCCGGCACGATCATCACGATCTCGGAGACCCCGGTGATCGGCGAAGACGGAACGATCTACGGCGAGGACATTTCGTACCGGCCCCCACTCGACGACTGGTGGATCCACGTCGTCGGCGGAGCGCTCGGCACCGGTACCTACATCACGGCCACCGACTTCCGAGTGTCCAAGGACAACTGGCAGCTGTCGATCCACGACGCGACGGACACGCGTCGGTTCGGTCCGGCCGGCGAAGGGATCGGTTCACTCGAAGCCGGCGGCGTGAACAACAACCAGATCGGCGAACTCGAGGCCGATCCCGGTCCGACGATCACCGCCGGCTCGCCCTACGGCGACGGCGACGAGTCCACCTTCGGCGAGCCCAACAACTTCGCCGGCAGCCCCCAGGACTTCGATTCGATTCGGCCCGATGTCGGGGTCATCGGCGATGTCAACTGCTCCGCAGCCAGCGACATCACCGATGCGTTGCTCATCGCGCAATATGCGGTCGGGTTACGCGGCGACGCCGGCGCCTGCCCGCTCGGCGATCCCGTGAACGAGATCAACGGCACGACGGGAGATGTCGACCTCGACGGACAGGTCACCATCGTCGACGCGCTGGTGATCAGCCAGTGCAGCGTGGGCATCGTCAACCCCTACTGTGCACCCGACCCCTAACCAGCCGCGATCCGTGCCGGTTTGGCCGATCGTGTCAGGCCGTTCGATCCGGGCCGTGGGCGGTGGGTCAACCGGATCGACCAGGTACGTCCTCGGCAACATGGATCGGACGATGTTCTATCGTTTGAGACACGATCAGCGGCACTGATCGAGGGCTCCCCACCGACCACGCGACCAGCCGGAACACACAACGTCCGAAACCGACCACGTCTCATGCTCACCGCTGCCCAGCAGAAAGAACACGTGCTCAACCGCCTTGGCTACGGCCAGAGCGTCTGGCACTCAGCTCGGTTCGACGCGCTCGGCCAGACCGGCTACATCAACGAGCAGCTGAGCGGGACCCAACCGGCGATCAGCCAGACCGGCACGACGATCGCCGGCAAGCTCGAACGCGACGTGCTCGCCACGCGTCAACTCGAAGCGGCCCTCCTCGACTTCTGGTTCAACCACTTCAACATCGACACCGGCAGCACCGACCCGGAGAAGGTCGACAACAGCATCGCCGGCCGCCAGGTCGGCCACCATCAGAACGTCGCCATCCTGCCGCACGTGCTCGGCGATTTCGGCACGATGTTGCTCGAGACCGCGAAGTCGCCGTCGATGCTCGACTACCTCGACAACCGGGTCAACTTCGAGGAAGAGGTCGTCAACGGCAACTACTACGGGGGCAACGACAACTACGCCCGCGAGGTGATGGAGCTCCACACGATCGGTGTGAACGGTGGCTATGACGAGATCGACATCACCGAAGTCGCTCGAATCCTGACCGGCTGGTCGGTCACGTCCGATGCCTATGCGTTCAAACAGGCGCGCCACGACTTCAACACCAAGACGGTGATGGGCGTGTTCTGGCCCGCCGGGGTGGGTGAGCAGGAGGGCATCGACTTCCTCGCTTGGCTGGCCAACCTGCCCGCAGCCGCCACGTTCCTGTCGTCGAAGCTGATCGCCCGATTCGTCGGCGAGGACATTCCTGCGGGGGTCACCGCCGCGGCCGGCGCGGCCTACGGCGCCAACCGCGACCTCGGCGCGATGACCGCGGCGATGTTCGGCCATCCCGACTTCTTCGCGCCGAGCTCCTTCCGCTCCAAGGTCAAGCCGCCACACCGATTCGTGGCAAGCGCACTCCAGGCGATGGGGGCAACCGCCGCCGGCGAGTGGGCGGCCATCGCCGAAGCCCTGGTCGCCTCGATCATCGATGCCGGCGAAGTGCCCTATGTCGTCGGCCCTCCCACCGGCTACCCCGAGCGCGCCGACTTCTGGATCTCGGGCACGTCGATGCTGTCGCGGTTCGAGACCGCGGAGTTGATCGCGTACGAGCCGTCCCTGCGAGCCGCGCTTCGCACACGGTCGGGCGCAAGCGGCGAGGACCCCGTCGCCACCGTCGACGAGGTCGCCGCCGCGATGGTCCCCGGCGGACTCTCCGACGCCTCGCGATTCGCCGTCATGGATCACGTGGCCGCCAACGGATCCTCCAACGATGGCCGCGTCAGCGCCGCCGCCCACCTCATCATGTGCTCACCTGAGTTCGTTCGGTACTGAGGGGCCGGTCATGACGTTTGCACTCACTCCCCGGACAACGAACCGGCGACGGTTCCTGAAAGGCCTGACCTCGGCCGGAGTCATCACCTTCGTCGGCGCCGGCGGTATCGACCCGACCCGCAACCCGTTGACCGCGTGGGCGGTGCCCGGCGCAGGGAACGACACCGTGGTGGTCAGCATCTTCCTCCGTGGAGCCGCCGACGGACTGAACATCGTTTGCCCACACGGCGACGACGACTACTACAACCAGCGCGGCGCCTATGGACTGAGCGGTGCCGAGTTCAGCGACCTCGACGGGTTCTTCGGGCTCCACGCCGCGTTCGCGCCACTGCTTCCCCACTGGGACGCCGGTCACCTCGGGTTCGTCCATGCGGTCGGCAGCCATGAGCTCACCCGTTCGCATTTCGTAGCCCAGCCGAACATGGAAACCGGACTCGGGCTCGGCGGGTGGCTCCAACGGGCGATCGGCGCCAGTGAGTTCGCCGGCAACGCCGCGGGACTCAGTATCGGCGACCGCATCAGTCCGCAGCTGAGCGGCCCGTTCAGTGGCTCGGTCGTCGACACCGTCGAAGACGCGATCGAAGCGGGCATGAGCCTGCAGGTGATCCGGCCGGCGCTCGAAGCCCTGTACAACCCGGCGGTTGCCCCAGCGCTCGAAAGCAATGCCGTCTTCGGCGCACTCGCCACAATCGACGACATCTCCGATATCAGCGACCCGTCGCCCGGCGACTTCCCGAACACCGGCTTCGCCCGTGACCTCGGCGAGGCCGCCACGCTGATTCGTGCCGACATCGGTGTCCGCGCCGTGGCCATCGATTCGACCGGGTGGGACCACCACGCGGACGGGCTCAACCGGATGACCACGCTTGGCACACGGCTCACCGAGGGCCTCGCCGCCTTCATGGCCGATCTGGGCAGCCACGCCGACCGGGTGCTGGTGCTCGTGTCGAGCGAGTTCGGTCGGACGGTGAAGAAGAACGGTTCCGAGGGCACCGACCACGGACACGGCAACGTGATGTTCGCGCTCAGCCCCAAGCTCGAAGGGCAGGGTGGCGGCAAGGTGCTGGTTCCGGGAGGATGGCCCGGCCTCGCCGACGACGATCTTTGGCACGGGCGCGACCTCGACATCACGACCGACTTCCGCAGTGTCTACGCCGAGATTGCCGACCGCCACCTCGGAATCAGCGACACCGCATCGATCTTCCCGGGCTTCGTCCGCGAGAACGTCGGCCTGCTCTATGCCGCCGGCGACCTCGACGGCTCCGGCGTGATCGAAGGTTCGGATGTCCAAGCCGTGCTCGACGGCAACGTCGGGAGCGGCAACATCAGTGCCGCCGACATCGATGGCGACGGCGACGCGGACTTGACCGACGCAATGCTCCTCGCCCAGATCGTCGAGGGGAACTGACATGCGTCGGCTCACCTCGGTCGTTGCACCACTCGGCGTGCTGATCGTCACCGCGATCCTCGGCGCCACCGTCATCGCCGCATCGATCTCGGACTCGCAGGCAGCCCGGCAAGGACTCGACCAGTTCCAGATCTGGGCCGACACCGCCATCGCCGAGGCGGACCCTGACGAGGTTCGGGTGACCGTCAGCATCAGCCCAGGCGCCGCCGAGCCGTCGGCAGTACGCGCCCAGCTCGGCTACGACACCACGTTCCTGCAGTTCGTTCGATGCGAGGGGGTGACGAGCTACGTCGCCTGCGCGGAGACAACCCCTGGGGTCGTCGTGCTCGAGTCCGTCACCGGCTCCGCCTGGACATCGGTCAGCGACCTCGTCGACGTGTTCTTCACGACCGACGGCCTCGCAGCCGGCACACCGATCACCGTCAGTGTGGACCAGGGCCTGGCGGCTTCGACCACCGAACTCGCGGGCCAGTCGTTCAACGGCCTGATCGCACCGCTCTTCGACGGCGACGCCAACTGCACCGGATCGGTCGATGTGACCGACGCACTGGTCATCGCCCAGTTCGCTGCCACCATGCGCGAGGCGACCACCACCTGCGACGCCGTCGATCGGGCCGAGCAGCTCAACGTCGAGGCCGCCGATTTTGACGGCAGTGGTTCGGTCACCATCGTCGACGCCCTCTTCATCGCCCAGTGTGCGGCGCTGATCGCCAACCCGCACTGCGGGTGACTGCGAGCGGGCCAGGCCATTCGACAGGGGCCGCGCCCGCGAACCGCTCCCGGTAACGTTGCCCGGTGGTTTCGACCGTCCTATCGGGCCCTTGGCGCGGCGCCTCGACGACCGACGAGCTGCGCCGCGATTGCATCGATGCGACCTTCGACGATGCGGACTGGCTGGACATGTCCGTCCCCGGCCACTGGTCCGAACATGACCGTCTCGCCTCGCGTCGATCCGTGCTGTACCGCACAACGTTTCCGTTGGCGGACAACATCGCCGGCGGGCGTCATTGGGTCGTGTTCGATGGCATCTGGCAGAGCGCTGACGTATGGCTCAACGGCCACTACCTCGGTCCCACCGACGGCTGGTTCACCCCGCACGAGTTCGAAATCACCGAGTTCGTCGCCGACCGCGACGAACACGTACTCGTCGTCGAGGTCATGGCCCCCGCGCCACCGGTCGACGAACCCAGTCGGAGCCTGAACGGCATCTTCGACGACTCGGGCATCGTCGGCCACGCCAACCGTGGCGGCATCTGGCGCCCGGTGCGGATCGTGTCGACCGGTCCGGTCCGTATGACCAAGAAGCGGCTCATCTGTACCGAAGCCAATGCCGAGGCTGCGACGCTGCACTTCCGCTGCCACGTCCTCTCCGATGAGAGTCGGCCTGCGACGATCGTGACCACGGTGCGCCCACCAGGAGGCGGCCCTCCGATCATCCGCCGGCAGGACCACGCCCTGGCGAGCGGATCGACCGTGCTCGAATGGGACGTCCGCGTCGCGGACCCCGAGCTGTGGTGGCCGTGGGAGCTCGGTGACCAGCCGCTGTACCGGGTCACCGTGAGCGTCGAAGTCGACGACTCGATCTCGGGCATCTGGGACCGGACCGTCGGCCTTCGCACCGTCGAGATGAAGAACTGGATCCTGTCGATCAACGGCGAGCGGATCTTCGCCCGGGGCGCCGACCTCTGGCCCACCGATGCGTTGCCCGCCGATTCGTCTCCGGAACGGCTGGCGGGCGATATCGAGCTGGCTCGTGACCTCGGTCTCAATCTGCTTCGGCTCGAAAGCCACGTGGCACGACCAGAGCTTTATGATGCCGCCGATCGCGCCGGGGTCATGCTGTGGCAAGACCTGCCACTTCGCGGCGAGGTCAAGCGCACCGTGCAAGGTGCGGCGGTCGATGCATCACACCGCCTCGTCGACCAGCTCGGAGCACATCCATCAATCGTGGTCTGGTGTGCGCACTACGACTCGACCGGGACCACCACCGGGCCTCGGCCGGCGACGGCGATCCCGAGCCGCCGCAGTCTGTTCGGCGTCGCGAAACAACAAGCGCCGACGTGGACCAAGTCGGTGCTCGACCGCCTGGTCGGCCGCGCGTTCCGACGCGCCGACGGATCCCGGCCGGTCATCGAGAGCTCCGGTACCTGGCCGAGCGCGCCGTTCTTCAACGGCATGGACACCCATCTGCGTTTCGGGTGGAACAGCGGAACCGGCCGAGACCTCGAGGTGTTCGCGCGCCGGATTCCTCGCATGGTCCGCTGGGTGAGTTCGCTCGGCGCCCAGTCGATCCCCGACCATCCTGCGGTCGCGGTCCGCAACTGGCCCGCCGACCTCAACCTCCTCGCCGAGCGCTATGGCCTGGTCGAGAACGGCTTCCGGCAGTACCTTCCACTGGCCGACTACGCCAACGGCAGGTCCTGGATCGCCGCATCGCAGGCCTACCAAGCCACACTGCTGCGCCGCCAGATCGAGACATTGCGGCGACTGAAGTACAAGCCCTCGGGCGGGTTCACCTTCGCCGCACTTGCCGATAGCCGGCCGGCGATCTCGTTCGCCATCCACGATCACGACCGCAACCCCAAGCAGGCGGCCGGCGCAGTCCGGGCTGCCTGCCGTCCGGTCATCGTGGTGAGTGACCGCCTGCCGACCGAGATGCGCCCGGGCGACGCGGTGCTCCTCGACGTCCATGTAGTCAACGATGAACGCGTTCCGCATGAGGATCTCGTGGTCACCGCCGAGCTCCACTGGCCGGGAGGCCAGCACCGGTGGGCGTGGCGCGGCAGCGTCGAGGCCGACGCCATCGCGCGGATCGGCTCGATCAACTGGATCGTCCCCGACATCGAGGGGCCGGTGTCGCTGCACCTCCAACTGTGCGCCGGCGACGTCGAACTCGCGGACAACCATTACCAGGGCGCCATTACGCACTCGCTCTGAGTCCCGGGGCACATTCCGAAGTGACGGCCTTGATTACAGTGCGCTCGTGGCTGACTGGGGCATCTGGGAGAATCTCACGAGCTGGAGTTGGTTGTCGCTCAACCTCGCCTACCTCGTCTATGCGATCTCCGGCCTTGCGCGCGACATGCTGCGGCTCCGCATCCTGCTGTTGGCCGCCACCCTGTTCTTCATCGTCTACGGACTGATCGAGCCGATCTGGTCCGTCGTCTGGTGGAACCTGCCCGTCGGCTTCGTCCATGCCTGGCGCATCTGGATCCTGCTCCAGGCGCGCCGCGGCATCGATCTGTCCGCTGAGGCCGAAGCGGTGCGCACACTCATCTATCCGGACCTCGATCGGACCGAGTTCAACCTGCTGTGGCACCAGAGCGAGGAACGTGAAGTCACCGACGAAGTGCTCATCGTCAAGGACCAACCGGTCGAGGAACTGTTGATGATCCTCGACGGCAACGTCGAGGTCGACGTGCGCGACGACTTTGTCGTCCAGCTCGGTCGACTCCGCATCGTCGGGGAGATGAGTTCGGTCACCGGCAGCAATGCAACCGCGACCGTTCGCGCAGTCGGCACCGTCCGGGTCCGGGCCTGGAAGAAGAGCCGCTTCGAGAACCTGCTTGACGAGCATCCCTCCATCGAGACAGCCCACCTTCGGGCGATTGGCAGCGAGCTCACCCGCAAGTTGGCGTGACGCCGCGCGCCGGTCACCCGCGCAGACGCACCGTCACATCGCCGGCAACCACGACGTCGGCTTCACGGAACTCGCGGCCCTCACAGCTCACACCCACAACGTCGTAGGACGACACCGGCCGGAAGATCTGTACCTGTTGGCCGCGCAGCAGGAACATCGTCAGCTCAGTCGGCCCGTCGAACTCGGCGGCACTGTCCGGTATGTGCACCGCACAAAGCGGGCCCGGGGTGTCATTCACCACCGTCACCGTGCGAATGGGTGCCGGACCCACGCGGCGATGGTTGGTCAGCACGGTCTCGCCGTCGACGCGGAACTCGAACTCGATGATGCCATCGGGAATCGTGCAGCTCCCGCACGCTTCGGCGCTGTTGTAGCACGACCACCAGGTGACGTCGTTGACCGCCGTATCGAGCGGGTAGTCACGCTCGAACTCCGGTGCGCCGGGCACGGTCCAGATGAATGAGAGGTCACCTTGAACCGCCTCCGTGAGCGTGAAGCGGGTACAGATCGCCTGGCTCTGCAGCGCCAGCGGACCGTCGAGAACGCCCAACGGCGTGGCGTCGTTGCTGTTCCGATCGATGCCGAGGGACCAGACAAACTGGTCGAACGCGTTCTGGACGAGCGCGTTTCGCGGCGGTTGGGCTCCTGCGCGTCCGGTACCGGGCGCCGGGCTGGGTGGCGGTGGCAACGTCGGTAGAGGTTCGGGCGTGGGAGGAACGGGAGTCGGGGGCGAGGGCGTCGGATCGGTGGCGGCGTTCGATGCGGGCTCGGGCGTCTCGTCGGACTCGTCGGGGTCGGGCTCGCCGGCCGCCTCGGTGCTGGCTGACTCGGGCGTGTCCGGCCCGTCAGCACCGGCAACGTCGTCGACCGTTCGAGCGACCTCGGTGGCGATGGGCGATGTCGCCGTGGCGATCTCGGGCTCGTCGCCGCCTCGGGTGAACAGAACGACGCCGACGATGCCGATCACCGCGGCGATCGCGATGAGCGCACCGAGCGCGAGCGGGTTGCCTCGACGCTGCTCTGGAGGCGCTGTCTCGGCCGATACCGACGGGGCGACATGCGGTACCGGCGACGAGTCGGACTGGGGGCCGCCCTCCTGAGCGGCTGGTGCGGGTGTGATCATGCCCGCACCGTGGACCCGAGCCGCGTCGACGACGGTGTCCCCGGTCGGCGCGGCGGTCGCCACGGGTGCGCGCGGCTCACCTCGCTCGATCGCGGCGAGGCGGTCGGTGAACGCTCGCATCGTCGCCGGCCGATCGGCCGGGTCCTTCGCCATCGCCTCGGCGAGCAACTCCACCAACGCACCCGGCACGGTGGTGTCGCTGACCCGTGGCACCGGCGCGTTCGCCATGCGGGAGATCGCTCCGAGCACCCCATCGTCGCCCGCATAGGGAACTTGCCCCGTCAGACACGCGTACAGGGTCGCGCCGAGCGAGTACACGTCGGCGCGAGCATCGATGTCCGCATTGTTCAGCATCTCCGGCGCGCTATACGACGGGCTGATCGAGATGGTCTGGCGAAGGGCGATCTCGTTCATCGTCGAGGCGATGCCGAAGTCGGCGAGCAGGGGCTCGCCATTGGCGCCGATCATCACGTTGTCGGGCTTGATGTCGAGATGCAGCACACCGGCGTCGTGTGCGGCACAGAGGGCCTCGCCGACCTTCACCCCGAGCTCGATCGTTTCGGCCACGCCAATCGACCGCTGGGCGATCGAGTCGCTGAGGGATCCACCTTCGATCAGTTCCATCACCAGATAGGGCACCTGCTGGTCGGTGAAGCCCGAGGTGAACACGGTGACGACGTTGGGATGGCTCGAGATCGAACCCATCAGGCGTCGCTCTCGATCGAAGCGCTGCCGGGTCCGGGCATCGGTCGACGCATGGAGCAACTTGACGGCCACGTCGCGTCCGTGCGCGTCGTCGCGGGCGCGATGGACGGAACCGAAGCCGCCACTACCCAGCTCGTCAATCCACGTCAGGCCGAGCACCGAGAGGTCGATGCCGGGATCACCGGTGCCGTCCACGCAACCCACGGTACTGGTCGGTGAGAGACGGCGTCAGCCGCTGGTCTGTCTCGAGGTAGGTGACGACCTCGTTGGGATCGCAGCCGGAGGGTGGATGGGGCTACGACCCCAACGGGTCATTGGGGGAACTCAGGACCAGGGGCGAAGTCGACGGCCTATGCGACCGACCGCAAGCCCGAAGAAGGCGACGCTTGCACCGGCCAACGCGACCGTCGTCGACTCCAAGCCGGTATCGGCCAGCGCATCTGCGGGCTCTTCCTCCGGCTCAGTGGCGGGCTCTTCCTCGGCCGGCTCTTCCTCCGAGGGTTCTTCATCCGCGGGTTCTTCCTCGGCCGGTTCTTCCTCCGCGGGCTCTTCCTCGGCCGGCTCTTCCTCCGCGGGCTCTTCCTCGGCCGGCTCGTCAGCCGGCGCCTCCTCCGGCTCGTCAGCCGGTTCTTCCTCAGGTGTGTTCTCGGGTTCGGCCGATTCGCCGCCGCCCATGATCCAGATGCTCGTGAGCTGGCTCGCGGGGTCGTAGAGGTTGGTCGTGGTTTCCTCGGACCCGTAGATCCCGGCTTGCGGTCCGATCGCCTCGCTGGTTCGGAAACTCAGGCCGGCCGGCTGGTCGTCGAACTCGACCTTCTCTCGGCCTTGATCCTCGGCGCTCCATGTCAGCGTGGCGTTGCCGTAGGCCTCCTCAGCCACGGCGACGTCGGATCGCGGCCCGATGCCTTCGGCCGTGGTGTACCGCTCGTCGAGGACCACGATGATCTCGACGCGACCGGACTCGACCGCCGGTAACAATGCGTGCACCGTTCCGTCAACGGAGATGACAAAGCCTTCGAGGTCGGGTGCAATCGGCACCTGGTTCCCCATCTGGTAGGGCTCGGGTAATTCGGCGCGCACTTCTTCGATCGTCATCCCCAACCGGATCGGGCCGAGGCCCTCGGGGGTGACGTCCCAGTCCTCCTGGGCCCAGGCGGGACCAGCGAGCAGACCGAGGATGATGATGGAGACAGCGGCGACCAATGCGGCGCGCAAAGCAACCGATAGTCGTGTGGTGGGCATTACATCACTGTAATTCCACATAAACCACACCACTGGTATTTGTACTCACCAGCAACAGAACGGCTTCGTTGTGGTCCGTAACCGAAGGGCAGGCCGTCCCTGTGACCGCGGCGACGCAAACCCGGCCCGTTCGAGCTTCGGATGGACTCCCCGGAAGAGATATCG
Organism: Actinomycetota bacterium; assembly: GCA_039028435.1. Lineage (GTDB taxonomy): Bacteria > Actinomycetota > Acidimicrobiia > Acidimicrobiales > UBA10347 > UBA10347. The sequence goes on from JBCCIC010000004.1 coordinate 384,103, forward strand.
TGGAAACCGAGCCGCTGCGGGAACCGAAGGGGACACGGTCCCGACAGCTCTGCACTCGTCCCCGACAACAAGAGTTGGTGAGATGGCCGTTACGCAACGCCCTCAGGACAAGCTGCGCACGCCGAAGCCGATCAACAAACCGCCCCGCTTCCTGCTGCCCTGGCCGCTGAACCTGTATCAGACGGCCATCGGCAAGAAGTGGGTGATGGCCCTGACGGGGCTCGGCTTGGTCGGCTTTGTGGTGGCCCACATGATCGGGAACCTGCACCTCTACGAGGGGCAGTTCGAGGTCGCTGAATATGCCGAGGCGTTGCGCACACTCGGCGCCGGCGTCGCCCCACGCGGCTTCGTCCTGTGGATCCTCCGCCTCGGGCTGATCGGGATGTTCGCCCTGCACATCCACTCTGCGGTCACGCTGACCCGCATCAACGCGATGTCCAATGCGCGGTACGAGTCGCCCCGCGACTACGCGGCCGCCAACGTCGCCAGCCGCACGACCCGCATCACCGGCATCATCATCGCCGTGTTCGTGGTCTGGCACCTGGCCGACCTGACCTGGGGCTGGACCGACGGCTTCATGGGATGGCGCGGCGACGGCTTCAACCACGGCGACCCGCTGTGGAACGTCGATCAGTCGATGTCCAACGTCGGCATCGCCATCTGGTACATGGTTGCCACGGTGGCCGTAGCGGTCCACCTGTACCACGGCATCCGCTCGGCGTTCACCAGCATCGGCGTGAACAGCCCCAAGTTCAATCCACTGCGACGACCGATTGCCGCATCAATTGCCGGTTTGGTTCTCGTCGGCAACCTTTTGTTCCCCATCATGGTGTTGACCGGTGTGCTCGAAGCCGATGAGCCGCTCGACATCGAAGAACTCCACCACAGCGAAGAGGCCAGCCCATGATTGGTTCACTCGACAGCCGCCTGCCAGCCGGCTCCGAAGACAACATCCAGGACGCGTGGACCAACCACAAGTTCTCGATGAAGCTGGTGAACCCGGCGAACAAGCGCAAGTTCGAGGTCATCGTGGTCGGTAGCGGCCTCGCCGGCGCCTCGGCTGCCGCCACGATGGGCGAGCTCGGCTACCGAGTCAAGCTGTTCACGTTCCACGACTCGCCCCGTCGTGCGCACAGCATCGCCGCCCAGGGTGGCATCAACGGCGCCAAGAACTACCAGAACGACGGCGACTCGGTACACCGGTTGTTCTACGACACGGTGAAGGGCGGCGACTTCCGTAGCCGCGAGGCCAACGTGCACCGCCTGGCCGAGGTCAGTGTCGACATCATCGACCAGGCCACCGCGCAAGGTGTGCCTTTCGCTCGCGACTACGGCGGCCTGCTCGACAACCGCTCCTTCGGCGGCGCCCAGGTCTCGCGCACGTTCTACGCCCGAGGCCAGACCGGTCAGCAGCTGCTGCTCGGCGCCTACTCGGCGCTCATGCGCCAGGTCGGCGAGGGCTCGGTCGTCATGCACACCCGCACCGAGATGCTCGACCTTGTCGTCCACGACGGCGCAGCTCGCGGCATCGTGGCCCGTGATCTGATCACCGGCGAGGTCACCTCGCACTCGGCCCACGCGGTCGTGCTGGCGACCGGCGGCTACGGCAACGTCTACTACCTGTCGACCAACGCGATGATGTCCAACGTCACCGCGGCGTGGCGGGCCCACCGACGTGGCGCGATGTTCGCCAACCCCTGCTACACGCAGATCCACCCGACCTGCATCCCGTCGAGCGACGAGTTCCAGTCGAAGCTCACGCTGATGTCGGAGTCGTTGCGCAACGACGGTCGCATCTGGGTGCCGGACGGGCTGGACGATGGTCGCGCCGCATCCGACATCCCCGAGTCCGAGCGCGACTACTACCTCGAGCGCAAGTACCCGGCGTTCGGCAACCTGGTGCCCCGCGACGTTGCCAGCCGCAACGCCAAGACCGCGGTCGACCAGGGCAAGGGCGTCGGTTCGCTGAAGAACGGCGTGTACCTCGACTTCGCCGATGCCATCGCACGCGACGGCAAAGCGACCGTCGAGGCCAAGTACGGCAACCTCTTCGACATGTACGAGCGCATCACCGGCGAGGATCCGTACAGCCAGCCGATGCGCATCTACCCGGCCATCCACTACACGATGGGTGGCCTCTGGGTCGACTACGAGCTGATGAGCAACGTGCCCGGCCTGTTCGTGGCCGGCGAGGCCAACTTCTCCGACCACGGCGCCAACCGACTCGGCGCTTCCGCCCTCATGCAGGGCCTGGCCGACGGCTACTTCGTGCTCCCGTACACGATCGGCAACTACCTGGCCGACCAGCTGGGCGACGATCCCATGGACGCCACCGATGCGGCATTCCAGGCGGTCGAGGCCGAGGTCAACGAGCAGAACGACCGCTGGCTGTCCACCCAGGGCACCAAGTCGGTCGACTACTACCACCGTGAGCTCGGCAAGATCATGTGGGACTACATCGGCATGGAGCGCACCGAAAGCGGCCTGGAGAAGGCGATCAGCGAGATCCCGGCCCTCAAAGAAGAGTTCTACAAGAACGTCCGGGTGCTCGGTTCGGGCCAAGGCCTGAACCAGTCTCTCGAGAAGGCGTGCCGCGTGGCCGACTTCTTCGAGCTTGGCGAGCTGATGGCTCGCGATGCCTTGGCTCGCGAGGAGAGCTGTGGCGGTCACTTCCGGGCGGAGCACCAAGACGCCGAGGGCGAAGCCGACCGCGACGACGAGAACTTCCAGCACGTGGCCGCATGGGAATGGACCGGGGTCGACTCGGTCCAGAACCGCCACCAGGAAGAACTCGACTTCAACTACGTCATCCCGAGCAAGCGCTCCTACAAATAATCGCCGGACCGGAAAGCACCATGAGCGAAGAAACCCTCAACATCACCCTCAAGGTCTGGCGCCAGGACGGCCCCGACGATCGGGGCCGTTTCGAGACCTACCAAGCCGACGGCATCAGCACCGATGCGTCGTTCCTCGAGATGCTCGACGTCGTCAATGAGAACCTCAACGACGCCGGCCAGGAGCCCATCGCGTTCGAGAGCGACTGCCGCGAAGGCATCTGCGGCACCTGCAATCTCATGATCGATGGCAAGGCGCACGGTCCCGAGCGCGGCACCGCGACCTGTCAGTTGCACATGCGCAAGTACACCGATGGCGACACCATCGTGATCGAGCCGTTCCGGGCGGCATCGTTCCCGATCATCAAGGATCTGGCGGTCAACCGCTCGGCCCTCGACGCCATCGTGATGGCTGGTGGCTTCATCTCGGTCAACACCGGTGCCGCCCCCGACGCCAACCTGACCCCGGTTCCCAAGGAAGCGGCGGATCAGGCGTTCGACGCGGCCGCGTGCATCGGCTGCGGTGCCTGTGTCGCGGCATGCCCGAACAGTGCCGCCCAGTTGTTCACCAGCGCCAAGGTGCAGCACATGAACCTGCTGCCCCAGGGCCAGGCCGAACGCTGGAAGCGGACCGAGGCGATGGTCGAGACGATGGAGATGTTCTTCGGGTCCTGCACGAATCACGGCGAATGCCATGATGCGTGCCCCAAGGAGATCCCGCTCGACCTCATCGCGTGGACGAACCGCGACTACGTCAAGTCGCTGAACAAGAACCGCAAGCTCGCCGGCCAGCGCGGCTAGCCGACCTTGGAGGAGCGAACCTGCAGGGGTTCTGACCCCGTCGCTCGCTGCGCTCACTTACACCCTTTCGCCTGACGGCGAAAGGGTGCTGCGGCCCGCCCCGTACGCCTTTGTTAGGTTGGCGCCCTATGGCGGTCTTGATTCACGGCGCGGGGTGCCCGACGTCTCTGCCGACGACCGATGGCTGACGCGTCGAGACCAGCGATCCTCGACGTGCCGGATCTCTCCGATCCGGTCGAGATCGGGGAGGGCGGATTCGGACTGGTCTACCGTGCCCAGCAGGCCGACCTCGGCCGAGATGTCGCGGTCAAAGTTCTCAAAGTCCGACCGGACACCGACACACTGACCGCGTTCCGACGCGAGGCACGGGTGCTCGGCAGCCTGTCGGCGCACCCGAACATCGTCTCGCTCTACGCCGCAACGGTCACCGAGAGCGGCTATCCGTACATGATCATGGAGTACGCCTCGGGCGGTTCGCTTCATGATCGGCTGGTTCGTGATGGTCCGCTGGACTGGCGGGCGGCGTTCGAACTCGGCATCGCCGTCTCCGGAGCGTTGGAGGCAGCACATGCGCGAGGCATCGTGCATCGAGACATCAAGCCGCCGAACATCTTCTGGTCGGACCACGGCGTGCCGCTGCTCGCCGACTTCGGTATTGCCCTCCTGACCGACGCAACTCGCAGCAAGGCCGGGATCAGTGGGTCGATCGAGCACGCCAGCCCGGAGCAGCTATCGCCCGGGATACGCGTCGACGCCCGCACCGACATCTACTCACTGGCGTCGAGTCTGTATCAACTCATCGACGGTCACCCCGCATTCATGCGGCCGGGCGACAGCAAGATGCTCACCGAGAGCATCGGGCGAATCGCCTCGCTCGACCCAGCAGCGATCGTTGGCGTCCCAGCCAACGCGATGGCAGTCATACAACGCGCCATGGCCAAGGTCGCGAACCAGCGAACCCCCGACGCAGCCACCCTGGCACGAGAACTGCAGGCGGCCCTCGATGAACGACCCCAGGCCGGATCCGCACCACCAACCATGCAGGCATCCGGCGCTGCTGATCCTCGTGAGCCGGCGCCCCCACCACCGAACGTGGCGACCCCGGCACCAGGTCCGGCGCCCCCGCCACCGGGCCCGGCGCAACACTTCGCTGCTCCAGCACCGATGCCCACCGCCACGCCGCCGGTGGATCTCTACATCGACGGGATCGTCGATGCCCGCCTGGTCACGAGCAGCGGCTTCTCAGATGTCTACCGGGCCTACGACACCAACCTCGGCCACGTCGTCGCGGTCAGGGTGCGCCGCAGCGGTGACGAGCCCCTTTCGCAGACCGAGCGGTCGCGGACGATCACCGAACTCGAGCAGTTGCGCCGAGCTTCGGCGCACCCGGCCATGCTCACCCTGCATCGCGCCCACTTCGCCGCCGACGCTCCGCCGAGTCTCATCACCGACTTGGTCGAGGGCGGATCCCTCGAAGACCTGCTCGAACGTTCCGGGCCGCTGAGCGCAGAGTGGATCGTCTGGTACGGCGTTCAGGTCGTCGATGCACTGATCACGGCGCATCGATACGGGGTACTCCACGGCGACGTCAAGCCGACGAACATCCTGCTCGACCGGGACGGGAACCCGCGACTCGACGACTTCTGCATCATCGAGCGAATCCGAGCCGCCGAACGAGGAAGCATGTTCGGAACACCCAGATACATGGCGCCCGAGCTGTTCGATCAGGGATCGAACACGGTCAGCACCGACGCGTACGCCCTCGGTGCGACACTGCATGCCTTGGCAACCGGTCATGCTCCGTTCGCGGCCGAGGACTTCATGGCAACCATGCGGAAGGCGACGACCGAACGTCCGGCGGATCTTCGTCTTGTCGGTATCGACGATCCACTGGCATCGCTCATCGAAGCCCTCATGGCGAAAAGGCCCGAGCACCGTCCGGACCTTGCCCATGTCCACACGGTCCTCTTGCAGCGATCGTCCACCCCAAGGCCATGAGAAGCACCGGGGCCGCGGCGTAAGGTGGCGGGGATGCCCCCCGCCAAAACCGAGCCTGCTTCGGCGGGCGGAACATCGTTTCAGGGATGGCGGGTCGTCAAGGCGTCGGGCTTCGTGTGGGCCCTCCAGTCGCTGGTCTGGATCCAGGGCTTCGGCAACCTCGCCGTCCAACTGCGCGAAGAGTTCGGCTGGTCGAAGACGTTCTTCTCGGTCGGCTTCGCGGCAACCCGCGCCGAGAGCGCGCTGCTCGGACCACCCCAAGGGATGGCACTGCGCCGGTGGGGCACGACGGCGATGATGCGCCTCGGCGCCGTGCTGATGCAGGTCGGCTACATCGGCATGGCGCTGATCCAGAACCGGACCCACTTCTTGTTTGCCCTGATCTTCGTCGCCTTGGGCAGCACCCTGGCCGGCTTCCTCACGATCACCTCGGCCATGGTCTCGTGGTTCGAACGCAAGCGCGCCCGCGCCCTGTCCTACGCGTCGATGGGCTTCGCCATCGGGGGCTTCTGTGGCCCGGTGATGGTGTTCCTCTTCACCCTCATCGGCTGGCGCTGGACCATCGCCATCGCCGGTTCGCTCCTCGCCTGGGCAGCCTGGATCCTGGCGCCGGTGATCGGCCAATCCCGCGAAGAACTCGGCCAGCCCCTCGACGGGCTCGACCCCGACGAAGCGGCGGCGCTTCCTCGCGCCGAAGGCGTCCAGGACACGCACTTCACCGCGGCAGAAGCCGTCCGCACGCGTGCGTTCTGGATGATCGCCCTGGGGCACGGGTCGGCACTCCTGGTCGTCAGTTCGGTCATGAGCCACCTGCAGCTCTTTCTGACCGAGGACCTCGACTACTCGGCCCAACGAGCGGCGGTTGTCGCTGGCTTCGTGCCGGTCTTCCAGCTGATCGGCACCGGCCTGGGCGGGCCGCTCGGCGATCGGTTCAACAAGCGAGCGATCGCGGCGACGGCGATGGTGGGCCACGGTGCTGGCCTCCTGCTGCTGACCTATGCCGTCAACCTCTGGATGGTCGCCGGCTTCGTGATCCTGCACGGGCTGGCGTGGGGAACCCGCGGGCCTCAAATGAACGCGCTTCGTGCCGATTACTTCGGTACGACTTCATTCGGCACGATCATGGGATTCTCGGCGCTCATCACGACGATCGGTGGTATGTCCGGCCCGCTGCTGGCTGGCATGCTCGCCGACTCGACCGGTGACTACCGCTTCGGATTCACACTCCTCGCGATCGCAACAACGCTGGGATTGACGTTCTTCGTGCTGGCCACGCCTCCGACTACCAACCTCGAGCGGCCACAATGAGCACTGTCATGTCCTCCCCGAATCGACTTGCGTCGGTCAATACGAACCGACGCTGGGTCCAAGCCCTCTTCAACCTCGGTCGTGGCTTCGCCATGGGCGCCTCCGACATCGTTCCCGGGGTGAGCGGCGGCACCGTCGCGTTGATCCTCGGCATCTACGAGCGCTTGCTGGCATCGGTCCGTACCGGAGCTCGCTCCCTCGCCAAGCTGCTCCGAGGCAACATCGGTGGCTTCTTCGAGCAGCTTCGTTCGATCGAGTGGAGCCTGCTGATTCCGCTGCTCGCCGGGGTCGGTATGGCCGTCATCGCCCTGTCGTCGGTGATCGACCGCCTCTTGGTCGACGAGCCCGAGGCCATGGCGGGCTTGTTCTTCGGCCTGGTGGTGGCATCGATCCTCGTGGCGTGGCAGCTTGTCGAGCAACGCGACACCTTCCGCTTGGTGATCGTCGCCGTTTCGGCAGTGGTGGCGTTCTTCGTGCTCGGCCTGCAATCCGGTGTGGTCGTCTCCCCTCCGCTGCCGTACTTCTTCTTCGCTGGGGCGGTCGCCATCTGCGCCATGATCCTCCCCGGGGTCAGTGGCTCGTTTCTCCTCCTCATGCTCGGCATGTACGCACCGTTCGTCGGTGCCGTCCACGATCGCTTGATCCCCGAAATCGCCGTGTTCGGCGTGGGCGCCGTCATCGGCCTGGCACTCTTCAGCACCCTGCTCACCTGGGTGCTCGATCGCTACCGCGACACCTTGCTCGCCGGCCTGATCGGCCTCATGGCCGGGTCGTTGCGGGTGCTCTGGCCGTGGCCAAACGGCGTGGGCGTGATCGGCGAAGAGGATGAAGCGATCAGCGGTACCGGTATCGAGCTGCCTGCCGACATGGGTGCAGCAATGGTGCCGACCATCCTGGCGGTTGTCGCATTCGTACTGGTTGTCGGGGTGTCGTCGCTGGCGCCCCCTGGCGACCACAGCTGATCAGCGTGCGTCGTTCAGGTGCCCTCCGGGGCTGAACGGCGGCCTGCTGCGACAAAGCCCGCGGCCACCACGGCGACAACGCCCACGCCGGCCAGCAGCAGTCCCCAGGGGAAGCCACCCGGCTCGTCGGCGACCGAAGTCGTAGCGGCCGCCGCGGTGTCAGTGCCTGCGGTCGAGGCAATCGGAACCTCGGTCGGCGCTGGGGGCGCAGGGCCCGATCCCACGACCTGGGCCGCCAGGTCGATCCCATCCACATCGGTCGCCTGATTGACCCGGAGCCACACGCCCGATGCGGCGATGTCCACGACGGCAACGTCGATCAGGGCGGCCGGGCCTTGCCAGCCGGTGGGGTTCAATCCCACGATCTGGAGTCCGTCGACAGCGAAGTTGCACGCACCCATGCCGCTCACCAGTGAGCATGCCTCGGCCACGCCGTCGAAGCCGCCAAGCGTAAGACTCAGTGCACCGACGGGTTCGCCGACCGCGACCAGATCGACGAGCACGCGGTCGCCATCGACTCGGAGTTCCAACGTCGGCCCACCGTCCTGCGCCGAAGCGGACGGGGCTGGCCCGAGGATCGTGGCGATCCCAACGGTGCACGCCACGACAGCACACAACACACTGGTCCGCGCCGCGAACGACCAAACCCGCAGGCGTGCGTTGTGACGATGGTCCGCCCGCTCACGCACGAGCTTGTCCGATACTCAGTCGTCGTCGCCGTCTCGGCGAGAACCGACCGTCAGAATGCCACCCAACGTCAACAGCATTACCGAGATCGTCGCCAGGAGCGGGCTGCTACCGGTTGCCGCGAGACCCGGCCCATCGCCCTGGCCGCCCGAGGTAGCGCCGTCGCCACCCGCAGCCCCCGTGTCACCGAGATCACCGCCGGCGTCGCCGCCCCCGGTGCCCAACGCACTGGTATCGATGTCCGGCACGACGAATGCGGCTTGGTTGTCCGAGATCGAGAGCTGGTCGGGTGCTACCGCAAACGAGCCGGGATCGGCGGGCAGCGGTGCTTGGACGATGGGGGTCGCCGTTGCGACGGGAATCGGCGTGGCCGTGGCGTTCGGGTCTGGCGTCGCCGTCGGAAGCGGGGTGTTCGTGGGCACCGGGGTCGTGGTCGGCGCGAGTGTCGGTTCGGGCGTGTTCGTCGGCGTGGCGGTCGGAGCGGGAGTCGGCGTCTCGGTCGGCAGGGGCGTTGCGGTCGCCACGGGCGTATTGGTTGGTGTGGCGGTCGGGCCGGGAGTCGGCGTCTCCGTCGGCGTCGGGGTAGCCGTGGGCAACGGCGTGTTGGTCGGCGTCGCCGTGGGCAACGGCGTGGGTGTCTCGGTCGGCGTCGGCGTGGGTGTCTCGGTCGGTGTGGGGACCGGCGTGTTCGTCGCGGTCGGCTCCGGGGTGTTGGTGGGGGTGGGAACCGGCGTGTTCGTCGCGGTGGGCTCCGGCGTGGGAGTCGGCACGGCGAGCGTGAAGAGGCTGCAGCTGGCCGCCGGGATGTCCGGGTCGGCGATGTCGTCGGCGGGGCGGTCTGGGCACGAACCCGCCGGGCATGACCCGTCGGTGTTCACGTTGAGCGTGGCGCCCGTCGTGTCGGAGATGGTCCGCACGTACGTCCCGAGGCAGAACTGGCCTTCGGTCCCGAGCCCATCCAGGGGCACCGTCACGAAGACGGTCTCACTGTTCCAGCCGGGCGAGAAGTTGATGAGTGCGATCCGCACGAGCTCGGTCGGGTTGGCCGGACCGCACGAGCCCGCACCGCCGGCGCCGATGGTGCAGTTCGGTGCGTCCGAGGCATTGAGCTCGGGGGTGACGAGGGCGGGTGCGTAGACGAGGTCGAGCGTGATGGCTCCGACGGCTGCGGTCCCTGGCGTGAGCGTGATCTCAACCGGAACCGAGCCGTTCAGATCGGTCAGCGTGTAGTCGGGGGTCGAGAGCGAGACCGTCGTCGTCTGGGCGATGGCCGGGCTCACGGCGAAGGCGAGCACACCGACGACCATCCCCAGCACGAGGCACAGCCAGCCGAACAGGCGCATGCGTCGGCGGTTGGATTCGACTGTTGACACGGACAAACGACCTTCGATGTGCAGAAGCGAGGCGAGAGCGCCTCAAGAGTACACGCACCGCATGTCGCGCGCACGATCGCGACCGGCGCAATTGGCCCAATTTCAGGAAAGCGGCATCACTTTGCCGGTCTGTCTCGGGCCGAAACCAGCGAGTCGCGCTGATTCTCACCAGCAACATTGATAGACAGGGTCACCAGGAAGTCATCGCGGGTGTGATGTCGGCGCGCTCGTCAGAGTTGACCGTCGATCGCGACCCGCCCCATCGGTGAAACCACACCGACGGGGATCCACGACGCGCAGCCCGCCGAAGCTCGGTAGCAGACCGTTTCGTCGGCAAACGACACCCGGTAGTTGCCGGTGGCGAGGCCCTCGATCACGTAGCGGCCATCGCCGCCGGTGCTCACGCAGACCTGCGGCCGGTTGATCGTCTCGGCGCAGACTTCGACACCTGCGGCCGGCTCACCGTTCTCGGTGACCTGTCCCGCAATGGAACCCTGCGGTGGCGGCGGAGGCGCAAACCGGTCGGTGAACGGAGTGTCCAAACCGAGATCGAGATCGATGATCGGTCCCGTCACCCCGATGGGGAGGGCCTCGTCACAGGGGCGAGTGCCGAAACACGCGGCGATCAGTCGGCCACCGAGGTCATCCGCCCGAACGACGTAGTTGCCGCGCGGCAGGCCCTCGATCCGGTAGCGCCCGTCGAACGAGGTGAACGCACACCACTCACCCTCGGGGAACGCCCGGATGGCGCACACCCGCGCGCCGAACACCGGTACTCGGCTCACCCGTTCGGTGATGAGTCCTTCGATCGACGGCACGTCGGGGATCGCCGTAGGCGTGACGGTTGGGATCGGCGTGTTCGTTGCGGTCGGAACTGGAGTGCTCGTGGGAAGCGGCGTTGCCGTCGGCTCCGGCGTACTCGTCGCGGTCGGCTCCGGCGTCGCCGTGGGCTCGGGCGTCCCTGTCGCCGTCGGCTCCGGCGTCGCAGTCGGTTCAGGAGTCGCCGTGGGCTCAGGCGTGCTTGTCGCCGTCGGCTCCGGCGTCGCGGTCGGTTCGGGAGTGCTCGTCGCCGTCGGCTCAGGCGTGTTCGTCGGCGTTGGCGTCGGTGTGCTCGTCGGCGTAGGAGTCGGGGTCGGCGTGTTCGTTGGCGTAGGACTCGGCGTCGGCGTCGGGTTGGCAAGCGTCAAGGAAGCGCAACTCGCCGCGGGTTGCGGGGGATCGCCCTCTTCGGCGCCCGGGCGATTCGGGCAACTGCCGACCGAACATGTGCCGTCGGTCGAGTACTCCAGCGGAATCCCCACGCTGTCCGCAACGGTGTTCACATACACCGCAACACAGAACGCACCCTCTCCGCCCTGACCATCAAGGGGAATCGAGACGACCTCGGTCACCGAGTCCCAACCCGGCGAGAAGTTGAATGCCGCGACCGACACCGTGTCGGTCGCATTGCTGGGTCCGCAGGAACCAGCGCCGCCCGGACCGATTGTGCAGTCGGGGGCACCCGCGCCGTTGAGCGCCGGACGCACGCGCACAGGATCGACGACGATTTCGAGGGACAGCGCACCGACCGCGGACTCACCGGGCGTGAGCGTGATCGGCAGGTCGATCGTGCCGTTGAGATCGGTCAACACCAGGTCGGGTGCCGAGACCGAGGCGGTCGAACCTTGGGCATCAGCCGGCTGACCAGCCAACACAAACAAGCTGAGGAGCAGCGCGAGCGCACCGACGACCGAGAACATCGTGCGTACGAACGAGTGCTGGAGTGAGGAAGACAAGGAAGACCGAACCTTCGCGTCCGCGCAGCCGGATCGCTGCGACCTCGACTCGATCGGCGCATCGACCCCTCAAGTGAGTCGATCAACCCAATTCACTCGCAGAAAGGAGTCGGCAGGCCTACGGCGCAGCGGGTCAGCACCAGCGCGTCGACGATGTCGGTTTGCCCATCGCCGGTCACGTCACCGGCCAGCTCGGCAATCTCGGCGCCCGGGCCGCCGGCATCGAGCAGGCACGGGCCGGTGTCGGTCAGAATCCCGACCTCCAGCCGGGCAATCAGCAGCGCGTCGACGACGTCGGCATCGCCGTCGCAGTTGACGTCTCCCGAACCGGCCCCGAGGCTCGCCGACGCCCGAAGCACGGTGAGGTCCTGTGGGTCGGTGATGAACGAACCAGGATTGAGGGGATCCGGATAGATGCAGACGTTCGGCTCACCGATGGTGCTCGACTGCCCGTCGTCGCGATAGTCGGCAACGGGATCGACCGTGTCACCGGTCTCGATGTCGCGGCACAGGTTCATGACCTCGGACTCACCGACCCCACCGTTGACGGCATCCCAGCCGTCAGTCTCCCCGGCGAGCGGGGTCACGAGATCACCGGCCGCGTTGCGGATGAGCACAGTCTGGTCGCGACGCGTCGAGTTGAAGTTGCCGTCGACGGGCACGGGCGCCTCGAAGAACGCGCCGACGCCGGTGTCGTCCACATCGAGCAGAATTGACCAGTCCTGATCCGCGTCGAAGCTCAGATCGTCGACACCCTGATCCTGCGCGATCGTGATGATCGTGCCGGCGGGAACGGCTCGAAGCTCGTCGCGGTCGGCGAACGTGAGGAACACCTGAGGGCGTAGCTGGTCGGTGTCCGGATCTCGCTGGCGGAACTCGATCGTGTAGCCGCGCAGATCCAGGTTGTCCTCGACCACGAGGAACTCGAACCAGTCACCACCGTTGCCCAGTTCGGAGCCACCGTTCAATTCACCGTCGTTGGGCACGGCGTTGTACTCGTTGAGCACCAGCGGCGAGGGGCCGAGCGGCGCCCCGACCGAGTTCCACACGAGCGGCTGGTCGTCGGTGTCGTTGTCGCCGTCGGTGACCACGATCTGGCTGACGACCGGGTTGGTGAAGTCGGCGGTGCCGGTGATTGCGCCGGTGTTGGGGTCGATGGACATGCCATTGGGCAGTGGGTTGATCGCGAACGTGAGTGGGTCACCGTCGGGATCGAACGCGTCGAGCTGGAGGTCGACCTGCTCGCCCGGATTGAACATACGATCGCGGAAGGTGCGCAGCACCGGCGGTGCCTGGGTGAGCGGCCCGACGTTGTTCGCCTGGTCGGGGGTGGGACTGGCGAGATACGTCGGTTCGCCCGTGTCGTTGGCTCGCCCGACCGAGTTGTCGGTGAACTGGTCGGTCCACTCGTAGAAGTCGGCGACGACACCGTCGCTGGTCGTCAGCTTGACCTCGTCGCCCTGGCTGCTCAGTTTGAAACTCGCCTGCAGGACCCCCGGGGGTGGAGCCTCCTCCCCGGTCGCGGCGATCATCAGGCGATCGTTGGGCGCGATCACCGTTCCGGCCGGGATCGTCCAGGTCTCTTCGGAGTCGGACAGGGTCCAACCCGAGATGTCGGCCGGGTCATCGGCATCGAAGTTCCACAGCTCGATCCAGTCCGGTGACTCGAGTTCCGGATCGCCATCGGTGTTGACCAGCCAGGCAGTGTCGTTGGAGGCCATCACCTCGCTGATCTGGACGGTCGGGGGCGGCAGTGCGTTCTCGTCGATGATCAGTTCGAAGACGTGGTTCAGGCTGGAGTCACCCGACCCACCTCCGCTCTGATTCCACGTCGTGATACTCCACGTGTTCGTCCCCTCGACGAGCAGGTTTGTGGGCACTGCGGGCGGCTGCGGGCTGCCATAAGGGCTGTTGGCACACGTGGTATCGGGCTCCTCGCAGGCATTGGTGAGGTCGGGATCCGGGATGTTGACGTAGAAGTTCTCGAACCCGCCGCCGGTCACTGGCACGTTGTGGGCCATGTCGGTGTTGACAGGGTGGGTGGCGAAGTTGGGCAGGAGGTTGCCCCGGATGGTGCGGTAGACCTCCTCGCCGTTGAGGTACATCACCGCGGCGTCGTCGTATTGCAGACGGACCTGGATGCCGACGACCTGGAACGGTGCGATGCCGAGATCCAGCAGGTCGAAGTCCTTGCGGAAGTGGTTGGCGTTGTTCGCGCCCACGATCTCGCGCCACCGCAGCGTCTTGGTGCCCCAGGTCGAATCGTCGAGGTCGGGGTCGGCCGCGGTATGCGATCCCAGGTCGTCGCCCATGACGCTCTGGCGATATCGCCACTGTTTCGGGTTGGCGACGCTGCCGCCGGAGATTCCCCACACCTCGAGCGTCTGCAATCCACCACCCTGGGCGCCAGCCTCATCGACCGTCGGTGTGAGCGAAAGGAGCGAGGCAACCAACACCAGGACGATGGCCGCTCGCGCACCCTGGAGCCACGTTCGTCGGAGCTCCCCCTCGGAGCGACGAGACGCCAGCAGCTTCAGCATGATCAGCGTCACGTTACTTGGCGGACCAACGTCGTACCCGACGTGTCCGGCCGAGCGACCCACGATTCGAACGCCCAGCGTGGCCGTACCCTTGGACCGGTGCAGTACCTCTCCGACGCCTGGTTCGCGGCCGCCGATGCCGCCGTACGTGGCGCCGGACCCGCGCCGTCAGGTCCCCTGACCATCGTCCAACAAGTCGACGGCGTGGGTGCGTGGAAGGTCACGTTGGGGGCATCACCAGAGATTCGACGGTTCGCTCCTGGTGTCGAGGAAGCAGCCGATGCGACGTTCCGCCAAACCGCCGAGACCGCGAGACGCATCGCCCGGGGCGAGACCGACGCCCATCAGGCTTTCCTGCTCGGCGACATCTCATTCGACGGTGACATCACCCGGTTGATCGAGCATCGGGCCGCGCTGGACTGGCTCGAGGCAGCACTCGCGCCGGTCATGGCCGCCACCGAGTGGCCACAAGCCTGAGAGGCGCTCGCTAGCGGCCGAGGGCGGCCGAGGCGAAGGCGCGTGGATCGGCCGCTCCGGCCAGTGCGCCGGTGTCGCGGACTTCGATCAGGTGCGCGTGCCCGAAGCCGGACATCTCGGCCACCGTTGCCATCTCGACCCGGTGACCGAGGTCGCGCAATGCCGACTCCCACGGTGCATGGGGCTCGAGACGGACCCGCACGTCGCCGCCCGCCGACCATGTGTCGAACCCCGACATCGGCTCGGGCGACGCCAACGCAAATCGCGGGGCGCTGAGGATCGAGCCCGGGCGCTCACCGAGGTGCAGCATGCGAGCCATCATCTGTAGGACGACCTGGGGTTGCGCATCGCCGCCCATCGTCCCGAGCACCGACCTCAGCGAGCCGTCGGCATGAGTGATGAGCGCCGGCGACAAGGTGTGCGGCGGTCGCCGTCCGGGGCCGTACTCGGCCGGATGCCCCGCCTCCAGGTTGAACCCGATGCCACGATTGTGCAGAAACACTCCCGTGTCGCCGACCATCAGGTGACAGCCGAAGCCGTTGGCGTTGGACTGGATCAGCGAAACACCCATGCCGTCGCCGTCGACTACGCAGAGATACATCGTGCCGCCGCCGGCATGACGATCGCCCCAGTCGACGATCCCGTCAGGACGAATGCGGTCGCGGCGCGGCCCCAGATTCTGCGGCGATAGCAGGGCCGCCCACTCCGCATGCTCGTGCAGAGCATCGGGGCGGTCATATGCCGCCGCCCGAGCCGACTCGATCAACAGATGGGCGAACAGCGGATCGGTCGGGTCGTCGGGCAGGTCCAAGCCCGACGCGATCCAGGCACCGGCCACGCTCAGGTAGCCCTGCGAGTTCGGTGGCGCGGTCCACAGTCGGTGGCCCCACGCGTCGAGCGCCGCCGGTTCGACCCAGTCGGCCTGCGACTCCGCCAAGTCCGCGGCGGTGTACTCGCCGGCACCGAGATCGATGAGCGCCTCGCCGAATTCGCCCCCGTACCAACCCTCGCGTCCCTCGGCGACCAGCGCGCGCAGGTTGCGAGCCACTCGCGGCCGCCGCACGATCTCGCCGGCCGCGACACCAGCCAGAGCGGTGTTGCCGGCGACGCTTGCCACGTTGGCGCTCGATGCCGCCAGCTGCGACGAGGCAGCAAACCCACGCTCTGCGATGTCGATCGCCGGAGCGATCAAGTCGGCAAACGACAGCCGCCCGTGGCGCTCGTGCAACGCCAGCCAGCCATCGACCACGCCCGGCACCGGGGCCGAGCCGACCTCGTCTCGATGCGGCATTGTCGTGTGTCCGGCCGCTCGCAACCGCTCGGGATCCGCGCCGCTGCCCGCTCGGCCGGAGGCATTGAGGCACGCGACGCCGCCATCGGTCGACACCAGCGCCCACAGATCGCCTCCGAGGCCGCACATGTGCTGGGAGGTGATCGTCAGTACGGCGTTGGCGGCGATCGCGGCATCGACCGCACTCCCACCCTGCTCGAGGGCCCGCAGTCCGGCCGATGAGGCGAGGTGATCGACCGAGGCAACCATGGCTTCGGCCGCCCAGACGGTCGGCGTATGAGGCACCCCGCGCGGGTGGGCCATCGTGGTGCTCCTCAGATCAAGCCGAGACCGGCGACCGTGTCGCGCTCGCTGACCAGCTCGACAGCGGTTGCGTCGATCCGACCGCGGCTGAAGTCGTCGATCTCGAGCCCTTGGACGATCGAGTACTCGCCGCCTGAACAGGTCACGGGGAAGGACGAGATGATGCCCTCGGGCACGTCGTAGCTTCCGTCGCTCGGGATCGCCATCGAGACCCAATCACCGTCGGGCGTACCGAGCTCCCAGTCGTGCATGTGGTCGATCGCTGCGTTGGCGGCCGACGCCGCCGAGGACAATCCGCGGGCTTTGATGATGGCCGCACCGCGCTGCTGCACGGTCGGGATGAACTCGCCCTCGAGCCATGCCTGGTCATCGATCATGTGGGCGGCGATCTGGCCGTTGACCTCGCAGTGGAAGAGGTCGGGGTACTGGGTGGCCGAGTGGTTGCCCCAGATCGTCATCTTGGTGATGTCGTTGATCGACGAGCCGGTCTTCTGGGCGACCTGGGTCATCGCCCGGTTGTGGTCCAGGCGGGTCATCGCCGTGAACTGCTTGGGGTCGACGTCGGGTGCGGAGTGCATGGCGATCAGGGCGTTGGTGTTGGCCGGGTTGCCGACGACCAGGACCTTGATGTCCTTGCTGGCGTTGTCATTGATCGCCTTGCCCTGGGGGCCGAAGATGCCGCCGTTGGCCTGGAGCAGGTCGGCGCGTTCCATGCCATCACGGCGGGGCATTGCGCCGACGAGCAAGCCGTGGGTCGCATCGCCGAACGCCACGTTCGCGTCGTCGGTCTGGACCATCCCTTCGAGCAGCGGGAAGGCGCAGTCGTCGAGCTCCATGGCCACGCCCTTGAGGGCATCGAGGGCCGGCGTGATCTCGAGCATCTGCAGGATGACCGGCTGGTCGGGGCCGAGCAGCTGGCCGCTGGCGATGCGGAAGCAGAGCTGGTAGCCGATCTGGCCGGCGGCGCCGGTCACGACGACTCGTGCGGGGGGCTTGGTCACGTCTTCTCCTCGAGGTGGTCTCGAGCCCGAGGCTATTGCAGTGAACCGACCCCGCCAATGCCGGTCGTCGTTTCGCCCGCGCCGTCAGGCGGTCGTCGCCTCCAAGACCAATGCAGCGACCGCGCCGAGCACCATGAACGGCGCGAACGGGAACGCGACCCTCCATCGGATCCGACCCCGACTCGCCATCCCGATCAGCAGGATCACGACCGCGACGATTCCGCTGGCGAAGTGGGAGATGATGATGCTGCGCACGAACGGAATCCAACCGAACAGCGCCAGCTGGGCTCCCAGCAAGGGAGCGAGCTTGACGTCGCCCCATCCCATGCCGGGCGGATAGATCATGGCGATGACGAAGTAGATCGCACCCAGCGCCAGGGCACCGAAGAGCGCACGGAGGAGTGATAGCTCCGCCCAGTCCGAGGTCGCCGCCAGGGGAAGCAACGGGATCGCCAGCAGATACGCCGGCTGCAGGAGACGGTTGGGCACTCGAAGCTCACGGAGATCGATCACCGTGAGCACGGCCAACAGCACCACGAAGGGGATGATGCTGATCAGGACCCGATCGCTTCCGAACCCCCAGACCATCAGGGCGACGAAGGCTGCCGCCAGCGGGACGATCGTCGCCATCGGGATGGGCCAGGCGAGGTCCTCGACACCGTCGTCGTGCTCGTCCTGTTCGGTGATGGCGTCGAGCGGTTCCTCGGTCACCGTTCGAGTCTGGCCGTCGCGGCAACGAACCCCACGCAGCGCTCCCTGATTTGGGTACGACAGTCTGGGCTGCGTTCAGCTAGGGCGCGGCCGGATCGTCCAGCGCGTCGAGTTCGGTCCCGGCGGAATCGAAGAGCGCGACGACCTCATCACCGAAGAACGCCAATGCAGCAACCGCCGAAATCGCAATCAGAAAAAGCAACAGGCCGTACTCGGTCATGGCCGCACCGCGCTCCGCGGAGCGACCACTGGTGCCCCGGAGCAAATCGACGCGAGCCCCGATGGCCGCGACGGCGGACGTGTACATCGATAGGGCGGCCATAGAACCTCTCCTGAACTGGGCGTGTCATCCGCCCATCGGTCGTCCCGCCCACCGATTGATCATCGGGCGAGCACCTCGCCGGAAATCGCCTGTGCAGGGGACGGCGCAGATTCCGTGTGTCCCACGTCGGTGGACCCTGGGCCGGGGTCCTGGTTCCAACACCCTACGATCGACCCGGTGAGACTCGCCGGCGAACCTCCACCCCTCCGGGTGTCTCGCGCCGTGATCCGGCTCGCCATCGCGGTCCTCTTGCTGCTGCTCGCCGCGTGCACCGGTAGCGGCGAGGGGGCCGACGCCGAGCCGACGGCGACCGCCGTCGTGAACCGTTCCGCCGACCGGGCGTACGACGCATCCTGGCTCGTCAATGCCGAAGCGGTCGGGGTCAACGGACCGGGCTTCCCGTTCCTGTACCGCGAGGTCGTCGACGACGCATCCGGTCGATATTTGGTCCAGTCGCCCGCCCACCTGGCCACCCAGGATCCCGAGGTGGTGGTTTTCTGTGCCGCGATCTTCCGGTCCGACCCGTACTGTGCATCGACCGAGCGGCCGGACAACACGCCACCTGTGTTGAGCTATCCCGTCCAGCTGCTGCGCACGTGGGGCCCGGTCGACCTCTACGACCTGGCCACCTGGCGCGAAGTCGACCTCGTCGCCCAGAACGAGCCCGCCGCGTGGCGCCGCACCAATACGACCATCGCCGACACCCCGGTGGAGTGCTTCTCCGTCGTGGGCGAAACCTCTGCGGCCCGGACCGGGTTCGAGGTCTGCTTCACCGACGACGATCTGCGCCTGGTCGCCTCGGTCGACCTCCAAGGTGACCTCGTCTATGAGATCGATCTCCGCAGCTACGAACGCACGATCGCCGACGATGCGTTCGAGACCGGCCTCGACGAGTTCATCGAAGCCAAGCAGAGCCTGCAAGACCAGCTGATCACGCTCTTCCCGGAGATTCCGGCGCCCCGGCCGACGCCAACGCCTGATCCCGACGCCGAGGACGACGCGTAGACCCGGCTCGCCGACTTACGACGGGTCGGTGATCATGTGGAAGAAGCCGCCTCGGGTGCCCACCCAGATCCGGCCCTGCCACACGACCGGTGTGCTCTCGATGCACCCGCCCACCGGTGTCGACCAGAGTTCGACCGGCTCTGCCTCGGTCTGTGACAGATCGAAGCCGTGCAGGAACCCGCCACAGTCTCCCTGGATCAACACGTTGTCGACGATCACCGGCGAGCTCCACACGGGGCCCGGAAGTCGAAGTGTCCAGCGCGTCTCGCCGGTCGCCCGGTCGAGCCCGAGCACGCGTCCGTCAGCCGTCGGCACGACCACGAGGTCGCGGTGGATCGCCGGGGTCGCCCACACGCCCGTATCGATGCCGGTGCGGGCCGGGACCGACCAAACGAGGGGATCCTCAGGTCGGCGCGGGTCGAGCTTGACGACTTGGCCGATCTCCTGACTACGAGCGTTTCCTCGCTCGTACTCCGAGGCGGCATACAAGAAGCCCTCGTCGTCGGCGACGACGGTCGCATCGGTGTCGTCGCCGATCCAGAAGCGGAACACCCGCTCGGGCTGGCCGCCGCCACGCACCGGCGCAAGGTCCCAGCCGTTGATCAGCCCGCCCGAGTTGGCCGCATAGGCGATGTCGCCGACGATGGTCACCGAACTCTCGATCGAGACGTTGTCGCCGACCGCCCGTCGAAGCTCGTCGTCCCAGCCGGGAACGACCGCCAACACGTCGGGCGCGACCTGCACCTGCCCTTCGGCGTTGTAGGACCGATGGAGGCGAACCACGTGGAAGTTCGAGTTCTCGCCACCGACGATCAGATGGTCATCGATCACCAGTGGCGAGCCGTCCCAGTCATCGTTCCAGACCTGGGGCGTGACCGACTGGGCGTCGAGCGCCCACAGCTCGACGAGCTCGCCCTGATCGAACGACAGCACCCGGAGGCGATTGTCCCGCGACCCCACGTAGAGCAACGGATGGCCATCGGGATCGACGGTGAGGCTTCCTTTGATCAAGTCGCCGGTCACGAACGGTGCCATGCGAGGTGCGCCGGTCAAAGCATCGAGGACATGCACGGCACGGTCATAGGCACCGAACGCAACCCACAATTCCCCCTGGCGCTCCCATACCGCCGGCTGTCCGGTCCAGCCGGTGCCGCACCACTCGCGTGTGCCTTCGGGGTCGCTCGACAGTGAGCACATCGCGGCGTTGGGATAGGACCACGCCACCGTCGGATCACGCGGGACCGGACCAATGCCATACCAACTGCGGGTGGGCGAACCGCGAAAGGTGAGGACACCCCGCACCGCGGTCCCCCACGGCTCGCCGACCGACTCCGGGTCGTACCACGGCGCCGGCGTGGGCGTGGGCTCGGCGATGGTGGCAAGGGCCTGGGACGCCGGACCGAGGGTCGGTGTAGGGATCGGCGTCGTGGTCACGACCGGTGTGGCTGTCGCACTCGGCGCCGCGGTGGCCGATGCATCGTCGAGTGCCGCATCGTCGCCGGACCGGCAGGCCGCCGCGGCGATCGCGAGGGCGATCAGGACGCCCGCGATCAGGCCATTCCGGATCATGACCCGCTCACCATTGCGTGGGTGCCCCGTCGTAGGGCGACGTGCTCAGCGGTAGTCGGGATGCGGCGTGACCGCAGGGCTGTCGCTGAGCGGAAGCTGGAACAGGGACATGTCGGCTTCGGTGAGCTCGACCCGCTCCTCGACTTCGGTCAGGACTCCGGCGGCACGCAGGGTCGCGACACGCGGCTCGGCATAGGGCTGTGGCGTGACCGGCAGGTCACCGCGCAGTCCGGCGAACTCGCCGTCGTGGACGGTCGAGTCACTCGGGAGGGTGGCCGCGGGCTGTCCAACCGGCTCGACCGATGCAGCGGGAGCTTCCGGTTGTTCCGACGCCGGCCCGGGCCAGGCTGGGTCGCGAGCGTCGACGAGTTGCCACGACATGGGCACGACGGTCGCGTTGGCGTGCTTGCGGCACAGCATGATGCCGCCGGTGGGGTCGGGCGAATCGAGGTCGTACAACCACGCCTTCGCCTGTTGCGGAGCGAACGTCAGCAGAGCAACCGCTGGCTTGTCGCAGTTCAACCTCGCGCACTCTTCCATGTCGCAAAACGGTACTTCCTGGCCGATTCGCCATCGGGGACCATCGCTCGGCAATTTCTTGACATCAGCAACACAAACCACAGGCATCTTCGGGCCGAGAAGTTGGCCTTCGCGGAGTGCTGCTAGCTTCAGCGCCATGATCACCTGGGACGCGCTCGACGCGCTCAGCCATGCGTTCGAACTCAATGGGATCGGGCCCGGCTCCACGGTGATCGCGGTGGTCGGCGACGACCCCGACCTGGCCCTGCTGGTCCGGACAGCGCTCGCCCGAAGCCGCGCGGAGGCGGTGGAGGTACATCCTGTTCGCAGCGGCCCGGGCGATCTCGCGGGATTGCTCGACGGCCCGCTCCTGTCGAGCATGCTCGATGCGGCAGACATCGTGATCGACGCACTTCCGGATCCGGGCCTGGCAGACCTCGATTTGGGAGGAGCCCTGCTACGACTGCATCCCGCTGCGGCAACGGCCGAGCTGCGGCCACCCCACGCCAACCTCGACACGCGCGTGCAGGTGTTGCGGGAGCTCCTCGCCTCGGGTGTCGACATGGCGATCCGCGACGACAACGGCACCGATCTCTCCTTGTGGACCGAGGGAGGCGAGATCACCGGTGACGGCGGGCGAGTCGGCGGACCGGGCGACCGGGCCGAGTTCCCGTCGGGTTGGGTGCGCGTGGTTCCCGCAGCGGGTTCGGTTCACGGCACCGTCGTCTTGATGCCCGGAGACGCCAACCTCACCCGAGGCGCGCACTTTGACAGTCCCGTGCGCCTAGAGATTCACGACGATCTCATCACGGCCATCGATGGGGACAGCCCCGACGCCGACGTGATCCGGGCCTTGCTCGAACACATCGACCACGATCATGCGTACGGATTCTCGTCGTTCGGTTTGGGGATGAATCCGGGACGCCGCACAACGGGTGGACCCTTCGATCCGGAACTCGTCGACGACACGCTGGCCACCCTGACCGCAGGGGTCGTCCGCTTGGCGTTCGGGGACAATCTGGTCGCCGATCGGCCCTGCGGAGCGACGATTGCGCTCGCGCTGGCGGGCCGGGACATCGCCGTCGATGGCGCCGACCTGTGTCGCGGCGGTGAACTCGTCGGCGACATCGCCCCCGACGTCTACGAACTCCCCGACTGACGCTCCCTCGTTCCCATCGCCGCTTCGACCCGGCGAACATTGCGCGTTCACCCGACCCCGCTGTGGGCAACGCGCAATGTTCCGCAGAGCGACCCGAGCGGAGCGAAGTCGTGATTGCGCGTCAGCCTGTCATACCCCCCTGTCAGGGTGGATGCATGGCACACCTGCTCCTCGACCCACCTGCACCGCGGCTTCGGCTGATCACGGGTGATCTCGCATCGCAACCCTCGGCACGTGAGCACCGGCTGCGCGATGCTGCGACCCTCGGCGCCGCGGCTCGGCGCTGTTATCGGGCGGTGCTGGCGTGGGCTCTCGAGCAGCCGCGGGCGGTCAACCCTGATGCGGTCCGGGTGCTGTTGGCGGTTCGCCAGACCACCCAGTTCGGACCCATCAACCGTTTCACCGTCGATGACATCTGGCGGCTGATCATGGTCGATGTGGTGGCATGGTGCCGCAGCCGCCGCCTGTCGGTTCCCGAAGGCTGCCCGGCCGCCCTCCTCGTGATCCTCGACGCGCTCGAGGATCTCGGTGAACTGCACCCGCAGAGCGACGACCTCGCCACCTTGGCGCTTGCCCTCCAGGAGTGTTCCGGGCAGGCACTCCAAGACCTGGAGCACTGCTGATCCGTCGGTTGGTCGCGCCGGGTCTGCTGATCCGGTGTGCTGGCCTACGATGGTCTCGTGGTCGAGAAGTCGAATCGCTCCCGGCGGGTAGCCCAACAGCCTGCACCAGCGCCGGCGCCGCGTCGCCAGCGTGACCGCCGCCGTCTGATGATTCAGATCATGGCTGGCTTCCTCGTATTGGCCATGCTCTTGCCGGTTCTCGCCGTCTTTCTCTAGCTCGACCGTCTGGCGGCGTGACCGCGACGCCGCGAGGCGTCCAACTACGCTGAGGCGGCACCGTCGACAGGAGTTGTGGTGATCCGCCAGAACCGAGCCGTGCCGATTCTCATGGTGCTCACGCTCGCGTGGGTGCTGTATTTGGCCGGCTGTTTCGGTTCCGAAGAGCCGACGGTCAGCGCGGAGACGGTGGCGCCGACCGCGGTGATCGCCACACCCTCACCTCCCCCCGTCGTAACCGAACGGGCGCCCGCAGCCTTGGCCCAGCCGGAGGAACCCTTCGTTTACACGATTCAAGAGGGCGATCTACTCGGGTCGATCGCGACGAAGTTCAACGTCACTCCGGACGTAATCCTGCGAGCCAACCCCGATCTCAACGCCAACGTGCTCTTTGCCGGCGACACGATCCGGATCCCGGGTGCGACCACCGTCAACACCATCGACGAAGACCGCGAAGCGGCGCGCGACGCCGGCGAACCGATCGACTACGTAATCGTCGAGGGCGATTCGCTCGGGGCGATCGCCACGACGTGGACGGTGACGATTGCCTCGATCGTCGAGTCCAATCCCGGATTGGAGCCGAACACGCTCCAGATCGGTCAGCTCATCGTGATCCCGCCGTACGGCACGGGCTACTCGCCGGAGGAACTGGCAGCGTTCAGCACCCCCGAACCAGTCGTGCGCGAACCGGGCCAGATCCTCTACCACGAGGTCGCACCCGGCGATCTCTTGTCCGAGCTAGCCCTGGTCTATCAGGTCACGGTCGACGAGATCCTGGCCGCCAACAATCTCAGCGACCCGAACCAACTCGTCATCGGTCAAGAGCTGGCCATTCCACCACCCTCGGTCGCCGCGGCCGAAGACGGATAGGCGCCCTCGCGCCACCGCCGATCGGGGTGCGACCGATCAGCGGTGCGACCGCGCCCGGTCGCACCGCTCCGTCGATCAGCTCTCGGCGATGGTCACGCTCTCGATGCGAAGCTCCTCGACCGGACGATCGCCGGCGCCGGTCGGGACAGCCTGCATTTGGGCGACGAGCTCGAGCCCGCCGACGACCTTGCCGAAGAGTGCGTACTGCGGAGGCAGGCGAGCACCATCGGGCCCGCTGATGATGAAGAACTGGCTGCCGTTGGTGTTGGGACCGGCGTTCGCCATCGCCAGCGAACCGACCTCGTACTGACCCGGCTGGGGCAGCTCATCCTCGAAGCGGTAGCCAGGATCACCGGTTCCGGTACCGAGCGGGCAGCCTCCCTGGCAGACGAAGCCGTTGATGATGCGGTGGAAGTTCAGCCCGTCGTAGTACTTGTAACGGGCCAGCACGACGAAGTTGTTCACCGTCTTGGGCGCGATGTCGGGGTAGAGCGCGATCGTGAGGTCACCCATCGACGTCTTCATCGTGGCGATGTAGGTCTTCGCTGGATCGATGCACATCGGCGGGGGGCCATCGAATTCGCGCTGCTGGGGGCTCGAGCCGTCGGCGGCGGGGCACTCGGTCATGCGGGGTCCTCTCTCGGACGTCAGGGGATCGACCCGCGACCCTACCGTCTGACTTCTGCGGCTCACCGCCGAAGCCGCGCCGCGACCGACAGCCAGGCCGTGGGTCTGCACCGGCGGCGGCTCTAGTCTGGTGGCGTCCGAGACGTGGGAGGAAACGTGGAGATCACCAAGGTTGCCGTGATCGGCGGCGGAACGATGGGATCCGGCATCGCCGAGATCAGCGCCAAGGCCGGCGTCGACACGATCGTGATGGAGGCCGATGCCGCCGCCGCCGAGGCGGCCCAGGGCCGCATCAGTGGTTCAATGGACAAGGCGGTGGCTCGCGAGCGATTGAGCGCCGATGACCGCGACGCCGCGGCCGGGTTGCTGTCATACACGACCGACATCGAGGCGCTCAGCGATCGCGACCTGGTCATCGAGGCGATCGTCGAAAACGAAGCCATCAAGCTCGATCTCTTCGCACGCCTCGACGCAATCACGCCGGAGCATGCGATTCTCGCCTCGAATACGTCGTCGATCCCGCTGATCAATCTGGCCACGGCGACGAACCGTCCCGGCCAGGTGCTCGGCCTGCACTTCTTCAATCCCGCCACGGTGCAGAAGCTGTGCGAGATCGTGGTGTCGATCGCGACCGACGATGGCGTCTTGGCGAGCGCCAAGGCCTTCGCCGAAGACACCCTCGGCAAGTCGACGATCATCGCTCAGGATCGCGCCGGGTTCATCGTCAACCGCCTGCTCGTGCCGTACCTGCTTCAGGCCATCGCCCTCTACGACACCGGCCAAGCGAGCCGCGAAGACATCGACAACGGCATGATGTTCGGTTGCGCTCACCCGATGGGCCCGCTCACGCTGTGCGACCTCATCGGCCTCGACACCATCAAGTCGGTCGCCGACGTGCTCTACGAAGAGTTCAAGGAGCCGACCTACGCACCGCCGCCTCTGCTCAAGCGCATGGTGGCGGGTGGCCAGCTCGGTCGCAAGACGGGCGCCGGGTTCTACAGCTACTAGAACAGCGCCCCGTCGAGGCGGCGGGAATCATGGTCGGCGGCCACCCCCCAGCAGCCACCGACCATGAGGATCTTGTCCCGCCTCGGCCCACCAAGACCATAGCCACAAACGCGCGCGATCACAGCTTTGCGGGAGCCCGCCGACCTGGGTCGCGCGAGGACGTCAGGCCGTCGGTGCGGCGACGGTCGGTGTCAGCTGACGAGGCGGTCGGCTTCGGTCGTCACCGGGGTGAGGCGAACCCGGCGCGGTGTCGCCTGGCGCACGTCGCCGGACTCGCCGCAGGACCAGCACTCGTCGGTGATCTGGCCGCGCCACGTGACATCACAGTCCGCACAGAACATCGTCGTCGGCCGGGCCGACGATGATGGCGCAGGGGTACCGACCTCGGACATGCGGGCCACAGTAGAGAGGCCTCTGAGGACCAACGCGGATACCCGTTTGATTTGTCGGTTCTAGAAAATGGCGGCCGGAGTGTAGGCGACGGCCTGTGGATAACTCGCGGCAATCGCGTCGGCTCGGGCAACCACCGCGGCGACCTGGGTCGATGCCAGACCGGCCAAAGCCAGCGGATCGGCCATGAGGGCGCGGAGCTGCGCACCGTCGAGCGGGAACCGCGAGTCACCGCCGAGTCGGTCGACGAGGCCTTGACGTTCGTCGCCACCTTCACGGATCTCGAGCGCGGCGGCGACGGCGTGCTCCTTGATCAGTTCATGGGCCTCTTCGCGCCCGGCCCCCACCTTGACCGCAGCCATCAGCATGCGTGTCGTCGCGACGAAGGGCAGGTACTCCGCCAGCTCGCGCTCGGCGACGGCGGGGAACGCGCCGAACGAGGACAGCACGGTCAGGAAGGTCTCGAAGAGCCCATCAATGGCCAAGAATGCGTCGGGCAACGCGATCCGCCGCACGACCGAGCAGCTCACATCGCCCTCGTTCCACTGACCACCGGAAAGGGCGGTGACCATGGCCAGGTGTCCACCGAGAATGGCGACGAAGCCGTTGATCCGCTCACACGACCGGGCGTTCATCTTGTGGGGCATTGCCGACGAACCAACCTGGCCGGCCGCAAAACCCTCGGTCACCAGGTTTTCGCCGGCCATCAACCGGAGCGTGGTCGCCAAGGAACCGGGCGCGGCCGCCAGCTGCACCAATGCGCTCACGACCTCGAAGTCGAAGGACCGGGGATAGACCTGCCCGACGCTGTCGAGGGTGCGTGCAAAGCCGAGGTGCTCGGCGATGCGCGCCTCCAGTGCGCCGACGCGATCGGCGTCGCCCTCGAACAGGTCGAGGAGATCCTGCTGGGTGCCGACCGGGCCCTTCATGCCTCGTAAGGGGTAGTTGCCGAGGAGGTACTCGAGACGATCGAAGGCCGCAAGGAACTCCTCGGCTGCATTCGCGAACCGCTTGCCGAGGGTCGTGACCTGTGCCGGGACGTTGTGTGACCGACCCACGATCGGGGCGTCGCCGTGTTCGGCTGCGCGGGCTGCCAGGTCGTGAACGACTCGGACGGCGCGGTCTCTGACCAGGGTGAGAGCCGTCCGAATCTGGAGCTGCTCGACGTTCTCGGTCAAATCGCGCGAGGTCATTCCCTTGTGGATGTGTTCATGGCCGGCGAGGGCGCAGAACTCCTCGATCCGTGCCTTGACGTCGTGGCGTACCACGCGGTCGCGAGCATCGATCGACTCGAGGTCAACGTCGTCGGCGACGGCCTCGTACGCCGCGATCGCTTCGTCGGGAATGTCGATCCCCAGGTCGCGCTGGGCCTTCATCATGGCGATCCAGAGCTGTCGCTCGAGCCGCACCTTGCCTGATCGCGACCAGATGGCGACCATCTCGTCGCTGGCGTAGCGAGCGGCCAGCACGTTTTCGAGGACGGGTTCAGCCACGTCGCTCACCTACGGAGCAGGGTTGAAGTGGACGACCTGTTTGCGGCCCGGGCCGACACCCACGATGGTGATCGGTACCCCCACGGTGGCCTCGAGTGCTTCGAGATACGCAACGGCAGCCGCCGGCAGATCTGCCCGATCGGTGACACCGCTGATGTCGGTCTTCCACCCCTCGAATTCCTCGTAGATGGGCTTGGCGTCGTGGAAGTCGCTCTGGTGGTACGGCATCTTGTCCACACGCTCGCCGTTGATGTCGTAGGCGACACAGATCTTCACCGAGTCGAGCCCATCGAGAATGTCGAGCTTCGTCACGGCCATCTCCGACAGCGAATTGACCCGGACCGCATGGCGAAGCATCACGGCATCGATCCAGCCGGTGCGACGCCGACGACCGGTGTTCGTGCCGTACTCCTTGCCGACGTCGACCAGATGATCACCGACCTCGTCGAAGAGCTCGGACGGGAAGGGCCCGGCCCCAACACGGGTCAGGTACGCCTTGACGATGCCGATGACCCGGTTGATGTGGCGAGGACCGACACCGGCACCTGTACAAGCGCCACCCGCGGTCGGGTTGCTCGAAGTGACATAGGGATACGTGCCGTGGTCGAGGTCGAGGAACGTGGCCTGGGCACCCTCGAACAAGACGTTGCCATCGGCTTCGAGGACATCGTGGACCAGGTCGATGCCATCGGCGATGTAGGGCTCGAGCCGCGGGCCGCATTCCTTGATGTAGGTCGTCACGAGGTCCTCGACTTCGAAGCCGAGACGGTTGTAGACCTTGGCCAGCAACGGGTTCTTCTCGTGAAGAACGACCTCGAGCTTGGCCCGAAAGATCGACTCGTCGAACAGGTCTTGCATCCGCAGGCCGACCCGGGCCGCCTTGTCCGCATAGGCCGGGCCGATGCCACGCTTGGTCGTGCCGAGCTTGTTCTTGCCGAGGTGGCGTTCGAACACGACGTCGAGCGTCTGGTGGTAGGGCAGGATCAGGTGCGCATTGCCGGACACCCGGAGGCGGCTGCAATCGATGCCGCGGCTCTCGAGCATGTCGATCTCGGCGAGGAGCACGAGCGGATCGACCACGACTCCATTGCCGATCACCGGGGTGATGTGCGGATACAGGACACCGCTGGGCATGAGCTGCAGCGCAAAACTCTCGCCATTCACCACAAGGGTGTGGCCGGCGTTGTGGCCGCCCTGGTAGCGGACGACGCACTGCATTTCCTCGGCAAGGAGGTCGGTGACCTTGCCCTTGCCCTCATCACCCCATTGGGTACCCACGACGACGGTCGCTGGCACGGCACGACTCTCTTTCACTCGCTGCCGTTACCCGGCAATCGTACCGGCTTCGGCGCGAGGCCTCGACGGAATTCCGGCGCGGACGTATCCGGAACCGGATCGGCCATGGGTCCTCGACCGAACCTCAGCCGTGGCATCACCCCAAAACGGGCCGAACCCGGGGCGTTGCCCCGGGTTCGATCCGATTGTCGGAGTCAGCTGATCCTTGGGATCAGATCAGTCCTCGTCGTTGCGGCGGCGGGCACCAATCATCAGCGCACCACCAACACCCATCAGGGCGAGGGCCAGGGTGGCGAGGATGTTGGCACTGCTACCGGTGAAGGCCAGGTCCGGATCCGGAGCCGGAACCGAAGCAGGCGGCTCTTCGGGAACCTGCGGCGTGAACGGACCTGGATCCGGCAAGCGCACGCAACCGGTCTGCGCGATCGCAACACCGTTGTTGTCGAAGCACTGGTTCGGATTCTGGTTGCACTCAGCCGGCGGGTTCACCTGCTGGCAGTTGCCGATGACGATGACCACCGGAGTCGGGTCGTTCTCGCCCGGCTCGTTCGGCTCGCCATCCTGGTCGGTATCGGTCACGGTGCCATCATCGGAGATGTCGGTCACCGTCGAGTTGTCCGGGGCGGTACCGGTCACGGTGGCCGTGTTGTCGTAGACCCGGTTGCTCACCAGGTTGGTCACCACGACACTCCAGATGGCCGTGCAGCTCTCACCCACCGCCAGTGACGTGCCGCCGTTGGCGGGAACAACCGCCTGGGAGCAGCCGCTGGCAGCCGGGGTCGGGCCGCTCACGACGGTTGCGTCGACGAAGGTCAGCGCGAAGTCGTCAGCCAGGGTCACGTTGGTGAGATCGACGTTGCCGATGTTCTCGATGACGAACGAGTAGGTCACCTGGAACTGACCGTTGCCGACGAACAGCGGTGTGCCGACGACGTCCTTGGCCAGGCCAATCACCGGATCGATCGGAGCGGGCAGGACACCTGCGTCGACCGTGTCGTTGTTCTCGGCATCGGCGAGCGTGATCTGTGCGGTCACACCGCTGGTTGGATCCGGATCGCTGTCTGCGGCATCGTCTGCGCCCTGGTCCTGCGCCGACAGGTTACGACCTGCCGGTGCGGCGAACTGGACGAAGTAATCGCCGGCGCTCAGGCCACCGAAGAGGTACAGACCGTCAGCACCCGTGGTCTGACTGGTGATCACCGCACCGGGGGTACCGCTCACGCTGGTCCACAGGGTCACGGTTGCACCCTCGACGCCGGTTTCGCCGGCGTCCTGAATGCCGTTGGAGTTGACATCGTCGAACACGAAGTTCGAGATCGACGCCGTACCCGGGAACACGATGCCCGCATCGATGGTGAGGTTCGAGTCATTGGCAGCCAGCGTGACCGCCGCAGTCTGACCTGCGGAATCGGCATCGCTGTCGACGGTGTCATCGCTACCGGAGTCCTGAGCCGTGAACTGGCCCGTGGTCGTGTTGATGAAGCTGACCGTGTAGGTCCCCGGCGCCAGGCCAGTGATCAGGTAGTCACCGTTGGCATCGGTCGTGTCACTGCCGGCCACGTTGTTGCCACTATCGAGGGCCTGCACGACGATTCCCTGCACGCCGAGCTCGCCGGCGTCCTGGATGCCGTTGCCGTTGGCGTCGTTCCAAACCCGGTCGCCGAGTTCGGCGGGCGGGATTGGGAAGAGGATGCCGGCGTCGATGGTGAGGTTCACCTCATCGGCGGCGACGGTGTACACCCCGGTGAAGCCGAAGGTCGGGCCGTCGACCGCGACATCGGAGTCGACGGCGTCGTCAGCGCCGGCGTCGAGCGGGCTGAAGCCCTCGGAGCCGGACGGCAGCACGACGTTGACGCGGTAGGTACCCGGGTCGACGTTGAGCGTCCAGAGACCGCCACCTGCGGTGGTGACCTCGGTCGGTGCGCCCTGCAGGTTGCCTGCACCATCGGTGGCGTAGACGTTGACCGTCACGCCGTCAATGCCGAGCTCGCCGGCGTCCTGGATGCCGTCACGGTTGGTGTCGTTCCAGACGAAGTTGCCGATGGTGGCCTGGCCCGGAATCACCGGGTTGATACCTGCGTCGACCGAATCGTCGTCGTTGCCACCGGCGAGGGTGATCACTCCGGTGATGCCGTCGGCCGGGTTCGGGTCGCTGTCGGCGGCATCGTCGCCACCCTGGTCCTGGGCGACGAACGTGCGTCCGGCAGGTGCCACGAACTGGACGTGGTAGTCGCCGTCGGCCAAGCCGTCGAACAGGTAGAGACCGCCACCAGCGGTGGTGGTCGTGTTGATCTGGGTGTCCGGGGCACCGCCGACGCTCGTCCACAGGTTGACGGTCACGCCGTCGATTCCGGTGTCGCCGGCGTCCTGGACCGCATCGGTGTTGGTGTCCTCGAACACGAAGTTCGAGATCGAACCGAGCGGCGTGGTGCCGGCATTGTCGTTGGCACTCGGGGCGGGATTGCCGATCGAGTCCTCACCGGTGACCGTGGCAACGTTGACCTCGTTGTCAGCGACGATGGTGTGGGTGTACTCGAAGGGTGTCGCTTCGGCGCCACTGGCGAGATCGCCGAGGTCACGGGGAGCGGAGGCGTCGAAGTCATCGTCGACCGAGACGTTGAAGGCATCGCCGGGACCGTTGTTGATCACGTTGATGCAGTACTTGACGTCGTCGCCGATGTCGGCCTGGATCGTGTCGAGACCATCGGCGCCGGCGGCGAAGTTCGCCGGGCAGGCAGTCGAGGGTGACACGACGGTCTTGACGATGTCGAGGCCCGGTGCCTGCACCTGGGCGATACCGGCATCGATAGTCAGATCGTCGACGCCCGCAGCGACGGTGATCACACCCGTGATGCCGGTCGACGGATCGGGATCGCTGTCAGCGGCATCGTCGCCACCCTGGTCCTGGGCAACGAAGGTGCGTCCGGACGGAGCGATGAACTGAACGTGGTAGTCGCCGGCGGCGACGCCGGTGAACTGGTACAGACCGCCACCGGCGGTGGTGGTCGTGTTGATCTGGGTGTCGGGTGCACCGCCGGAACTCGTCCAAAGGTTGACCGTCACGCCGTCGATGCCGACCTCGGCGCCACCGTCCTGGATGCCGTCGTCGTCGAGATCGTCGAAGACGAGGTCACCGATGATTGCGGTGAGGGCCGGGTTCTCGGTGACCGAGGCCGGGTCGCTGTCGCCGCTGACGTCGTTGCTGTCGGCATCGGTCGCCACGGTGATGGTCGCGGTGTTGGTCGCCGCACCGGTGGTGAAGGTGCAGCTGTAGGTGGTCGAGTCGCCGGCGTTCAGATCGCCGACGGCTGCATTGTCGCACTCGTCGTGCACATCATCGTCGACCTGGATACCGGTGACGTCGAGCGGACCGGCGTTGGTGACCTCGATGCACATGACGACCGGGCCACCGCCGTTGGCGACGGCCACGGAGTCTGGGCCGTCGATCGGGGTGACACCGGCACAGTCGGTGCCGTCAGCTGCAGCGGTCTTGATGATGGTGACGGTCGACGGAGCGGCCGGGATGGTGGTGGTCGTCGACGCATTGGCGGTGACCGGGTCGGCGATGCCATTCGGCGGCGTACCGGTCACGGTGGCGGTGTTGTCGTAGTCGCCTGGCGCATCGTCGACGACGTAAGTCCAGGTGGCCGTGCAGGTCTCGCCGATGTTGAGGTCTTCGGTGCCGGCCTCGGCCGTAGCCGAACAGTCGCTGGCGCCGCCGGGTCCGTCCGGGGTCGGGCCGCTGACGACGGTGTAGTTCGTCATCGGATCGTCGAGGTCGACACCCTCGAGGAGGAGTTCACCGCTGTTGGTGATGTCGAACTCGAAGGTGATGTCGGTCGTACCGTCGGCGTTGCGGGTGACGTCGATGGCCGTCTTGGTCAGGCTGATGTCGGCCCAGGCGCAGTCGATCGACTCGAAGTCGGCGTCGCCGCCCTGGTCGCCGTTGAGCGGATCGCCGTCGTCGGGCGTGGCGCCGGCAGCCATGTCGAGCAGGACGGCCGTGGTCGGACCGGCCTCGTCGAGGTGGAAGAGGTTGTTGGCGTCGGTGCCGTCCTCGCCGGTGGTGAGGAACAGCTGCACGGCGCCGTCGGTGCCGAGGCCCTCGACGTCGATCGGCAGGTCGCCGATGCGAGTGGCGGTGGCCGAAGGGCTGGCACCGGTGCCGAGGCTGGCCAGGCTCGACACGACGTCGGTGCTCGAGGTCACGGTGTAGGAGATGTAGAAGGTCGACGTGTCGGGGAGCCAGGTGGCGCCCTCGACGGTGTTCTCCTGACCGACACCGAGCGGCGAACCGTCGGGCAGGGTCTCCGGGAGATCGAGGGTGATCGGCGAGCCGGCGACCTGGGTGCCGTTCGGGTTGTAGCCGAACAGCTGGTCGGCGTCGTTGCCGGCATTGTCGAGCAGGGTCCACAGAACGTCGTTGGTCGGATCACCATCGGTGTCGTTCTGGAAGAACATCGCGTCGATGTCGCCGAGGCCGGTGAGGTTGAAGTCGGTCGGCGTGCTGGTCGACGACGGCGCGTCGACCTCGACGAGCAGCATGTCGCCGCTGGTGGGGTCGAACACGTAGAGCTCGGACGCGTCGTTGCGCAGCGCGATGCTCTCGACGTTGCCCGAGGCCAGCAGCTGCGGATCACCGTTGTTGCCCTGCAACTTGGTGGCCGGCGCACCGCCGGTGCCCAGTTGCACCTCGTGCAGCCACTGCGGGTCACTCGTGGGGTCGCCAGAACCCTCGTCGAGGCCGTAACAGAAGGTGTCGTTCACGATGGCCGCCTGGGCGGCAGCGTCGGCTGATGTCCCCGTCAGCCCCAGGGTCAGGACCGACCCCAACATCGCGATTGAAACCAGCACGATCGCGCCGATGCGCGTTCGTTTCGAGAAGACATTCCGCAATGCGGATCCTTCCACGTAGCTCATCCCGTTGTACTCCGTTTCTGATGAGCACCGCGCGGCCGGCGCAGTGCTCAGGTGGTGGTTGTGAGTCGGATTCGCATGGCTCGACCGCGCGCCCAGCGACCAGTGTTGGCGCGCGTCTCAAATGCCATCTCTCACAGATGTGTCGACAATCGGGATGGACTGTAGCCCACCCGGGCCGGATGATCCACGAATCGGGTTGATTTCCGTGCCCCGTCCGGGGGACACGAAACGGGTGCTACGAGACCCGTCCACCCGATTCGGGAAACGGGTGAACCACGGCCGCCCGATCGATCGGAACCAGGTCGGTGGTCGGGGACAGATCTTCGAGTTCCTCGAGCGCGGCACGCAACCGTGCGTTCTCCGCTTCGAGCTCCAAGACGCGCGCAACCCCGGCGAGATTCAGGCCTTGGTTGGTCAGCTCCTGGACCCGGCGGATGCGTTCGAGATCGGCCTCGCTGAAGCGTCGCGACATGCCACCGGTGCGAGCCGGCGCGATGAGCCCTTTGCGCTCGTAGACCCGCAATGTCTGCGGGTGAACGCCGGTGAGCTCCGCTGCGACGGAAATGATGTAGACCGCGCGATGGCGTCCCGACGTGTCCATCAGGTCGACGCTCGATCCGACTCGGCCAACAGATGCCGCCGCGGCGATTCGTCGCTCGCCTCGGCGAACGCCTCGAGCGCGTCGCGTTGGGCCCGAGTGAGGTTCTTGGGGACGGCCACCTCGACCGTCACAAGGAGATCGCCGGCACCATCGCCCTTCTCATCGGGCACGCCACCGCCTCGGACACGCAGTGTTCGGCCGTGCTGGGTGCCTGCCGGGATACGCACCGTCACCGGGTCACCGGCGTAGGTCGGCACGTCGATGTCGGCACCCAGTGCGGCCTCGGCGAATGTGATCGGAACGGTAAGCGTCAGGCGATCACCGTCGCGGCCGAACCGCACATGGTCGGCGACACTCACGATCACGTAGAGGTCACCCGGTGGTGAGCCTGGGCCACCCTTGCCGCGGAGGCGAATGCGCTGCCCCGACTCGACGCCCGCGGGGATGCGAACCTTCATCGTCCGGCCGCCGCTGGAATCACTGAGGCTCAGCGATGTCGTCGTGCCGCGGACGGCCTCGTCGAACGAGATCGAGATGCGGGCCTCCTGGTCGCGGCCCCGAACCGGTCGCTGGCCGCCGCGACCCTGGCCGAAGATGCCGCCCCCGAACATCGAGCCGAGAATGTCGCCGAGGTCGCCCATCTGGCCACTGTTGAAGTCGAAGCCGCCCGGCCCGCCACCAAAACCCCCGGCCATCGGTCCGAGTCGGCGCGCGTGGTCGTAGTCCTGTCGCGTTTGTTCGTCACCAACGACGTCGTACGCCGCCGAGATCTCCTTGAAACGCTCCTCGGCGGCCTGATCACCCGGGTTGGCGTCGGGATGGAACTGTCGCGCCAGCTTGCGGTACGCCTTGGTGATCTCGGCGTGCGACGCCGACTCGGACACCCCGAGCACGGCGTAGTAGTCGTTCTCCAACCACTCGCGCTTGATCTCACCACTCATCGGGTCACCTGTCGCCCCGTAATGCCTTTCAGCCTCGTACCTTCACCATTGCGGCACGGAGTACCCGGTCGTTCCACAGGTACCCCAGCCGCATCGTCTCGACGACCACCTGTTCGCCATCATCGCCCGACTCGAACATGACGGCCTCGTGCTTCTGCGGGTCGAACGGCTCGCCCACGGGATCCATCGGTGCCAGCCCCTGACCGACCAGGATCTCCAACAGCGAGTCGTTGAGCGGGCGAACATCCTCAATGCCCTGATCCAGCGCCGCCTGGGCACTGTCGAGCACCGGAAGCAGCCGGTTGACCAGGTCGGCCGCCGCCTGTTGGCGTTGCAATGCCGCCTGCTCGTCGGCCCGGCGCCGGGCGTTGGCGAACTCGGCGCGCTCGCGCTGCAGCTTCTCCAGATAGTCGTCGCGTTCGGCGATGAGCGCCACGATCGCCTCGTCCGACATGGTCGTTTCGTCGGCCGCAGGGGCCGCGGGCCCACCAGCGACTGCATCGGCCGGCGCGTCGGCAGCCGAATCGGCCGCCGTTGGGTCCTGTCCAAGTGCCTCTTCGGTCACCTCGGGCTGGTCGGTATCGCTCATCGCTCGCTCGCTTCGGTGGGCTCGTTCGGTCAGGCCGCTCAGGCTCAGTCCTCGACGATCTCGGCGTCGACGATGTCGTCATCGCCATCGCCCGCACTATCGCCATCAGGCTGATCATTGACGGCCGCGTTCTCATAGAGCCGCTGGCTGAACTGCTGGCTGGCAGTCATCAGCGCCTCTGTGGCGCCCTTGATCGCCTCGAGATCGTCACCTTCCAGGGTGGTCTGCAGCGCCGCCATCTTGGTGTCGACATCGGCCCGCTCGTCCTCGGTGATCTTGTCGCCATGCTCGCGGAGCAGCTTCTCGGTTTGGTACACGAGCGTGTCCGCGGTGTTGCGGATCTCGGCCTCGTCGCGACGGCGCTTGTCGTCATCGGCGTGGGCCTC
The DNA here is from genome assembly GCA_039028435.1 of Actinomycetota bacterium. Lineage (GTDB taxonomy): Bacteria > Actinomycetota > Acidimicrobiia > Acidimicrobiales > UBA10347 > UBA10347. The sequence continues at coordinate 420,698 of JBCCIC010000004.1, forward strand.
GGCGTCGCGAATCATCTGATCGATGGCGTCCTTGTCGAGCGAGGACTGGCCGGTGATCGTGATCGACTGTTCCTTGCCCGTGGCCCGGTCCTTGGCCGACACGTGCACGATGCCGTTCACGTCGATGTCGAAGGCGACCTCGATCTGTGGCACGCCACGCGGGGCGGGCGGAAGGTCGACCAGTTGGAACTTGCCGAGTGTCTTGTTGTACTGCGCCATCTCGCGCTCACCCTGCAGCACGTGGATCTCGACCGAGGGCTGGTTGTCGTCGGCGGTCGTGAAGACTTCGGTGCGCTTGGTCGGGATGGTTGTGTTGCGCTCGATGAGGCGGGTCATGACACCGCCCTTGGTCTCGATGCCGAGCGACAGGGGCGTGACGTCGAGCAGCAACACGTCGGTGACGTCACCCTTGATCACACCGGCCTGCACGGCGGCGCCGATTGCGACGACCTCGTCGGGATTCACACCCTTATGCGGGTCGCGGCCGGTCATGTCGCGTACCAACTCGGAGACGGCCGGCATGCGCGTCGAACCACCGACCAGGATGACGTGGTCGACGTCGCCCTTCGACAGGCCGGCGTCGTTGATGGCCTGTTCGAACGGGCCGCGGCAGCGGTCGAGCAGGTCAGCGGTCATCTCCTGGAACCGGCTGCGGCTCAACGTGTAGTCGAGGTGTAGCGGACCGGCGTCGGTCGCAGTGATGAAGGGCAGGTTGACCTGGGTCTCCTGCTTGGCCGACAGGTCGATCTTGGCGTTCTCGGCGGCCTCCTTGAGGCGCTGCATGGCCATGTTGTCGGCGGAGAGGTCGACACCGTGATCGCCGTTGAACGAGGTGACGAGCCACTCGATGATGGCCTCGTCCCAGTCGTCGCCACCGAGCTTGGTGTCGCCGCTGGTCGACTTCACCTCGAAGACACCATCACCGATCTCGAGCACCGAGACGTCGAAGGTGCCGCCACCGAGGTCGAAGACGAGGACGGTCTGGTCATTGTCCTTGTCGAGGCCATAGGCCAGCGCCGCGGCCGTCGGCTCATTGATGATGCGCAGGACGTCGAGGCCGGCGATCTGACCGGCCTCCTTGGTCGCGGTCCGCTGCGAGTCATCGAAGTATGCGGGAACCGTGATCACCGCCTGGGTGACCGGCTCGCCGAGGTAGGCCTCGGCATCGCGCTTGAGCTTCTGCAGCGTGCGAGCCGAGACTTCTTGGGAGGTGTAGTCCTTGCCGTCGATGTCGATCGTCCAGTTGGTACCGACATGACGCTTGACCGAACGCAAGGTGCGCTCGGGATTGGTGATCGCCTGGCGCTTGGCGACCTCGCCGACGAGGACCTCGCCGGTCTTGGAAAAGGCGACGACCGAGGGGGTGGTACGAGCACCTTCCGCATTGGCGATGACGACAGGGTCACCGCCCTCGAGGACGGCGACGACGGAGTTCGTGGTACCGAGATCGATACCGACGGCCTTACCCATGATGCAAACTCTCCGGTTTCAGGGAAATTCTCAACGGAATGTGGTGGAAGAACAGTGGTTGGAAGCGTGGAGTCGCCTCGCCAGCCAGGGCAGCGTACGGCGACGTTGCGATGTAACGACCACCCCTGACGGCACATTCCCACAAAACTTGAATGTTTCGATTTAGGGGTCCGCTCGAGGGTCCTCAGCGCTGCGAGCCCTGGTGGTGAACCTGCGAACCCTGGTGGTGAAACGGTCTCTGCCGGCTAGCGATTCCAATGCGCCCAAGATCGAGCGGCCTGCCACAGTGCGACCACGATCACTCCCACGACGACGATCGAGAGGGCCGGGCCGAGGAACCCGTCGACTCGAGCAAACGACTGGGCCACCATGATCCCGAGTTGGGCGCCAAGAAGACCGAGCGCGGCACCGAGTGGGCGCACCCAGCGCACCGAGTGCTCGTCGACGACGACGGCAACCAGTCCGGACGCGGCAGCGATGAGCGCCAAGACCCCGCCGAAAACCGCGACAAGCATTGGTCGACCGCTGATGAAGCTCGGCAGGACATAGACCATGACCAGGAAGAACAGCTCGAAGGCCACGATGCCTTTGAACGACAGCTGGGCCAGGCCCGTCAGCGGATGCTGCTCCATCCACGCAAGCATATGAGGGCTTATCACCGTGGCGCCCTCCCTAGGCTGTGCAGATGGAAGGTGCATTCGTCGATCCCGAACCGTTCATCCCGGTGCTCAATGAGATCCTCAAGGCCGAGCTGTCAGGGGTCGTGAGATACACCCACTACGCGCTGGTCATCACCGGACCGAACCGGCTGCCACTCGTACAGTTCATGGACGAACAGGCCGCCGAGTCGCTGCTCCACAGCCAACAGGTGGGCCAGATCATCACCGGGCTGGGCGGCCACCCCGAGCAGGGCATCGCCCCGATCGAGGAGTCACACGATCACAGCCTCGAGACGATCCTGCGAGAGTCGATCGCCCACGAACGGCGCGCGCTCGATCTGTATCGACAGCTGCTCGATCTGGCCGAGGAAAAGTCGATCTACATCGAGGAGTTCGCGCGAACCCAAATCGGCGAGGAAGAACTCCACGTCATCGAGCTGAACAAGCTGCTCCGCGACCATTCGATCGGCTGAGCCCGACCATCGGCGTTCAGCCGGAAGCCTCGGCCTCCCGCGCGATTCGAGCCGCGCGGAACGACTGGACCGCAAAGTAGAGGAATCCCGCGGCGATCACTACCGTCGCGAGCTGGGCGAAGAGTGCCCATCCGGTACTGCCGCGCCCGATGGCCGATCCGAGGCTGCCGAGAATGGCCAAGAGGCACAACGCTGCCGCGGCGTGCATCAGGTGGTGGTTGAGGTCGGGCCGGGCCCGGCCGGCGGCGCCGAGCGCGACCAGGACGGCACCGAAGAACGCCGGGATGAGCGAGGTCGCACTCCCCGAATCTGACGCAAGCGTCACGATCACGCCGAGTGCGATCAGGATGCCTCCCGCAATCATGGCCTTGGTCGGCATGGTCTGTCCTCCTGGGGTGTTCACGGTGGCCCGTCGGCTCGTTGACCGGGGCACACGCCAGGTTAGGACCGGACGCTGCCGAACGGCGGCTCGTCGGCGAACCGTGGGTCTACCCAGTCACTCGAATGTGCGACCGTTTCGGACCCCAGATCCCAACGAGTCGATGCTGGTTCGAATGACCCTCGCGCTCGCGACTCTCCGGGGGTCTGCAACGTCTAGTGATCACCGGGGAAGCCAGATCTGGGATGAGCGTCCCACCCCGCAAGGCCGCGAAGGGTATTGTGGACAACAAGAGCAACACGACCAACTTGCTGCAACATCATGCACACGCGTCAGTCGATGCGCGGAACCAACACCGCGCCCCAACGCGTCATCGTGCATGGAGACAGCGTGTGAGGACTGCACCCATGCATGGCAACACCCGGAGCGTCCGGCTCGGCCTTGTCTCCATCGTGATCGTCGCCCTCGTGGCGACGACCACGATCCTGGCTCCGGCACCTTCGGCCGACGCCCAGCTCTACGACGCACCCGCGATCCGCTTCGGAACCAACGCCCGCGGTGACATCGACTTCGTGGGCAACACCTTGCTCACCTGCCCGAGCGCTGCCGGTGGCTGTACCGCGGCCCAGACGACCGGCAACAACGCGGCCAACAACCAGTTCAGCATGGTCTACGTCGACCAGGACGGCGACGGCTCGACGTTCAACTCGTCCTCGTCCACACTCACGCTTCCGGCGGGCGCCAACGTACTCTTCGCTGGCCTGTACTGGGGCGCCCGCAGCAACAACGGCGCTCGGAATCAAGCCCTGTTCCAAACACCCGGAGGCACCTACCAGACGGTGACCGCCGCTGAACTCGACACCGACGGAGGCGCCAACTATCAGGCGTTCTACGACGCCACCGCCGAGGTGCAAGCGGCCGGCAGCGGCACGTACACGGTGGGCAACGTTCAAGCCGATACCGGCGGCGGCCGACACGCCGGCTGGTCACTCCTCGTCGTCTACGAAGACACGACCCAGCCGTTCCGGAACCTCACCGTCTTCGACGGCTTCGCTCGCGTGAATCAGAACAACCCTGTGGAGATCACCGTCGACGGCTTCACCACCCCGGCGGCCGGCCCCGTGACCGCCAAGATCACGCAGGTCGTCTACGAGGGCGACGAGCGCTACAGCGGCGACCAGATGCGCTTCGAAGGCCAGGTGCTCTCCGACGGCGCGCATCCCGCAGGCAACTTCTTCAATAGTCGAATCTCCAAGGACGGCGCGCTCTTCAACGACAAGGACCCGGACTACGTCGACCAACTGGGCTTTGACATCGCCCGAACCGATGTCACCGGCATCCTCGGTAACGGCCAGACCAGTGCCACCGTGAACTACACATCGCAGGGCGACTGGTACTACGTGGGCGTCGTGGCGACGGCCATCGACATCTTCATCCCCGACCTCGAGACCGACCTCGACAAGACGGCCGTCGACCTCAACGCCGGCGATGTCGTGGTGGGCGACACCATCGAGTACACGATCCGCACCTCGAATCTCGGACTCGATCCGGCGCTCAACACCTTCATCTTCGACCCACTGCCGGCCGGCACGACCTATGTGCCCAACTCGCTCCAAATCATCGAGCACCCGAGCCCGGCCCTCGACGGCACCAGTCCCGACGACACGCCGGGCAACGGCGACGGTGTGATCGATGGTGGCGAAGATGGTGGCGGCTTCGATTCGGTCCTCGGCGAGGTGCAGTTCGAACTCGGCACGATTGACATCGGCGACACCTTCGAGATCTCGTACCAGGTCACCATCGACCCCGGTACCGAGTTCACGACCATCACCAACACGGCAAACGCGGACTACCTGTCGGCGACGACCGGCGACGCCTTCACCGCATCGGGCAGCGCGCCGATCGATGTCACCGCGGCGGCCGAGCTCCGGCTGACCTCCAAGGTCGACGACGTCGATCCGGTCACCGCCGGCAACCAGTTCGCCTACACGATCGACGTGATCAACGACGGCCCATCGCCGGCGATCAACGCCATCGTGACCGACATGTTGCCGGCCGGGCTGACCTTCGTCTCGGGCGCTGGCTGTTCGGCGCTCGGACCCATCGTGACCTGCAACCTGGCCACCCCGCTCGGCGTCGGAGCTACCGACAGCGCCGTGATCACGGTCCTCGCCGATGCCGACGGACCCGCGACGACCGTCACCAACACCGCGACCGTCACGAGCGACACCACCGACCCCAACGTGACGAACAACGATGGCAGCGAGACGACCGAAATCGTCCGCTCCACCGACGTCTCGATCATCAAGAGCGGGCCGACGGCCGTCGTCTCCGCCGGTACCGACCTCGCCTACACCCTCACCGTGACCAACGTCGGGCCCTCGACCGCCAAGAACACCGTCGTTTCCGACGTGCTGCCGACCGGCACCACGCTGGCATCGGCCGTTGCGTCGGACGGTTCGACCTGTGCCGGCGACCCGTTGCTGACCTGCGATCTCGGCGAACTGGACCCGACCGAGGTCGTGACGATCGACATCGTCGTGTCAAGCGACCCGACGCTCACGCCCGCGACGATCCTGACCAACGCGGTATCGGTCACAACCGACACACCCGAGACAAGCGACACCAACAACGCATCGTCGGTCGACACACCGATCGACCGCGTCGCCGATCTCGTCATCACCAAGGACGGTCCGGCGTCGATCGATGCCGGCGAGATCGTCAGCTTCTCCGTCACCGTGACGAACGACGGACCTTCGGTGGCGACCGCGCCGGTCATCTCCGACAACCTTCCTGCACCGCTGGTCTTCGACGCCGCCACATCGTCGCCGGCCTGCACCCTCTCGGCGCCACCCCAGGGCGTCACCTGTGCCCTTGGCGACATGCTGCCCGGCGCCGGGAACTCGCAGACGGTCACGATTTCCGCGCTCGTTCCATCAGGCGCCCTGCCGCAATCCCTGGCGAACACCGCCACGGTGGATGCAACCGAGGACCCCGACGGCGCGACCGACGACCACGCCTTCGACGTCACCCGCGAGGTCGCCCTCAACATCGCCAAGTCGGACAACGTCGAGCCGATCGCGGCCGGCGCGCCGATCACCTACACGATCAATGCCGGCAACGACGGCCCGAGTGACGCCTCGGGGGTCTCGGTCGTCGACAGCCTCCCGGCCGAGGTCGCGTTTGCGAGCGCGACGTTCGTGCCCCCGGGCGCCGGTTCCTGCGCGCACGACGGCGCGGCGCTCGGCGGAAACGTGACGTGCACGCCGACCGCGGCGACGATCGTCTCCGGTGACTCGGTGAGGATCGAGATCGTCGTGAACACCCCACCCGATCTGGCCGACGGCGTGGTCCTGAGCAACACGGCGACCATCACCGCGACTGAAGACCCGGTGGGAGCGGCCGCCACCGAGACCACCAACTCGATCAACGAGGTCAACCTGTCGATCGGCAAGGTGGTCTCGCCGAACCCAGTGCTGGCCGGCGAGGACGTCACCTACACCGTCACCTTCCTCAACGAGGGGCCCTCCGACGCCAACGCGGCACAGTTCGTCGACACCCTGCCGACCGAGCTGGTCTTCGTCTCCGCGACCTCGGTTGGGGGCACGTGTTTGCACGATGGCTCACTGACCGGCGGCGATGTGACCTGCACGTTCGGCACGCTCGGCCCCAACCAGACGGTGACCGCGACGATCGTCGCAACCGTGGTCTCGGCGACCGCGGACGACACCAACGTGACCAACTCCGTCTCCGGCTCGGCGACCACGCCCGGCGGCGACCCTGTTCCCCCCGTGACCGGCGACGCCGTGGTCAATGTGCAGCGCTCGGCGGACCTCTCGATCACCAAGGTCGCCTCGCCCGATCCGGTCATCGCCGGAGAGGCACTCGCCTACACGATCACCGTCGACAACGCCGGCCCGTCCGATGCCAGCGGGGTTGCCGCACTCGATCCGCTGCCCAGCGGGCTGACCGTCGTCACCCTCCCGGCCGAATGCACCGACAACGCCGGCACGATCACCTGCGACCTCGGCTTGCTCGCCGCGGGGGCACAATCGGTGCTCACGATCGACGTCACCGTCGACCCATCGGTCCAGCCGGGCACCGACCTGCTGCCGAACACGGCGACCGTGTCGGCCAACGAGCCGGACCCCGACCCGACCAATAACGAGAACCAGGCGGTCGTCGACGTCAACGCCGCGGTCGGCCTGACGCTCACCAAGACCGACAACGTCGACCCGGTCACCGCGGGCGAGCTCGTGATCTACACCCTGGTCGCCGGCAACACGGGCTCATCCGATGCCGACGGTGTCACGATCACCGACACCCCACCCACCGGGATGACCTTCGACCCGACGAACTCGTCGGCGAACTGTCTCGACAATGCCGGCACGATCGAGTGCACGCTCGACACGGTGGAGCCCGGCACCACCGAATCGGTCAACCTGGCCTTCGTCGTCGACGACGACGCAGTCGCCGGCACCGTGACGAACACCGCGACCGTGACCAGTGACGAGGACCCCGTCGGCGCGACGGCGAACCAGGACACCACCATCGAACGCCGAGCCGACCTGGCCATCGTGAAAACGGCCGACCCCGAACCGGTCGTGCCCGGCGAGACGCTCACGTACACGGTCACCGTCACCAACAACGGGCCGAGCTCGGCCACAAACACGATCGTCACCGATGCCCTTCCGGCGGCACTCGCGTTCACCTCGGTCGACGACGCCGTCAACTGCAACCACGACGGCTCGGCCCAGGGCGGCACCGTGACCTGCTCCTACGGCGACCTCCCCGCCGGTGAGTCACGCACCGCGATCGTCACCACCGCAGTCGCCACCGACCAGGTCGACTCGATCGCCAACACGGCCGATGCGACCAGCGACACGCCAGACCCGAACTCGGACAACGACTCGTCCAGCACCGACACCGAGGTCACACCCATCGCCGACGTGGCGATCACCAAGAACGACAACATCGATCCGATCACCGCCGGACAGTCGATCACCTGGACGATCGATCTGACCAACGCCGGACCCTCCGACGCTCGCGACGTGGTCATCACCGACAACCTGCCACCCCAGGTCAGCTTCACCAGCTCGCCAGGCGGCAGCTGCGCGCACGACGGCAGCCCGTTCGGCGGCGTGCTCACCTGCACCTTCGCCAGCATCGCTGCTGGCGGGGGCGAGCAGTTCGACATCGTCGCGGCCGTCGATCCCACGACGACCTCGGTCTTCATGGTGAACGAAGTGTCGGTCAGTACCTCGACCGTCGATGCCGACCCGGCCAACAACGAGGCCGGTGAGTCGACGGCCATCGAGGCGGTTGCCGATCTCAGCCTGGCCAAGTCCGTGGCGCCTGGCACGGTGCTCGCCGGCGAGCAGGCGACTTACACCCTCACGATCTCCAACGCCGGGCCGTCCTCGGCCCAGGCGGTGAACCTCAACGACACCCTGCCCGCCGGCGTGCGTTTCAACGACGCGACCATCGTCACCGGGTCCGGCAACTGCACCCACGACGGCGCGGCGAGCGGCGGAACCGTGGCCTGCGGCTTCGGCACGCTCGACGCGGGCGAGACCCGGGTCGTCGAAGTCCTCGTCGACGTGCTCCCCAGCGCCTCGGGCTTGCTCACCAACTCGGCGACCGTGACCTCGCCGACCGACCCGACCCCGCCGTCGGCGCAGGCTCCGCTGACGGTGAACACCTCGGCCGACCTGGTCATGACGGCCAAGACCGACGACGTCGATCCGGCGATCGCCGGCCAGCCGCTGGTTTGGACGATCTCGATCCGCAACGATGGCCCGAGCGACGCGGTCAACGCCCGGATCATCGATGTGCTCCCCGCCGGCGTCGACTTCGATGCGGGTGCGTCGACCGCCGGCTGCACCGACACTGCGAGCACCGTCACCTGCGACGTCGGCACGCTCGCTCCGGGCGGAACCGCCAGCGTCGAGATCGCCGTCACCGTCCAGGCCGGTGCCTCGGGATCGATCAGTAACACCGCCTCGACAACCTCGGACACCGACGACCCGGACACGTCGAACAATGACGCAACCCAGTCGACGACCATCGAACAGCAGGCCCAGGTGTCGCTGGTCAAGACATCCTCACCGGACCCGGTCGTGGCGGGCGAGCAGCTGACCTACACGATCGTCGCCAATAACGCCGGACCCTCGATCGCCGCGGACGCAACGCTTGGTGACCCCTTGCCGTCAGGGACCTCGTTCGATGCTGCCAGCAGCACCCAGGGCACCTGCTCGGAATCGTTGCCGGGCCTGGTGACCTGCGATCTCGGCGACCTGGCCGTCGGGATACCAGCGACGATCACGATCACCGTCGACACCGACTCGGCGCTCCTCGACGGCGACGCACTCGTCAACACCGCAACCGTCGACTGGCCGACCAACACCGGCGATCCCGTCAACGCCCCCAACAGCACCGACGTCAGTCGTGCGGCCGACCTCTCGATCGCCAAGGTCGACCAAGCGAACGAGGTTGCCGCCGGCACCGACATCGTGTGGGACCTGACCGTCACCAACGATGGACCGAGCGACGCGACCGACGTCGTCGTCACCGACACGCTGCCTCCGGACACGACCTTCAACGCGGCAGCGTCGTCCGCCGAGTGCTCGGCCGTCGGCTCGACCGTCACCTGCACGCTCGCCGCAGTCACGGTCTCGACCCCGGGCGCGCTCGTGATCGCTGCGACCGTGGACTCCCTCGTCGCGCCGGGAACCGTACTGACCAACAGCGCCACGGTCAGCGCTGACGAAACCGACCCAGTCCCCGGCAACAACAGCGACACCGAGGAAACCACCATCACCCAAGTCAACGACCTGGCCATCGCCAAGTCCGCCTCGCCCGAGCCGGTTGTGCCCGGCGAACAGGTCACCTGGACGATCACCCTCTCGAACAATGGGCCCTCCAACGCCAGCAACATCACCATTGAGGACCAGCTGCCGGCGGGCGTGAGCCTTGCCGGGGGCGAGGTCACTTGCACCGATGTGCCCGCTGGCGCTGCCGGCGCCACCGTCACCTGCACCGTGCCCGGTGTGGCCGCCGGCGACTCGATCGACCTGACGATCATCGGCGACATCGACCCGAGCCTGATCGATGGCAACTCCTTCGACAACGTGGTCACGATCACCGGCGCCGATGGCACCGATCCGAACTCGCTCAACGACACCGCAACCGAGACCTCGACCATCGACCGGACATCCGGGCTGATGGTCGTGAAGGCCGCGTCGCCGGCAACGGTCATCGCCGGCGAGCAACTCACCTTCACGATCACGTTGTCCAACGAGGGCCCGTCCGATGCGTCGGCGGTGACCCTGGTCGACGCCCTACCTGCCGGGGTGACCTTCGACGAGGTCAACGTGATCTCCGGCACGGCCGACTGTGGGCAGGCCGCGGGAACGGTGAGCTGCGACGTGGGCGCCGCGCCCGATCGCACGCTCGCCGCCGGCGACAGCGTGGTGGTCGAGATCGTCGTGACCACCGACGACGACCTCGCCGATGGCGCAACGGTCGACAACACATCCACCGCCGACTCGCCCGACAACCCCGCTCCGGCCGAGGGCTCGTCCTCGACGCCGGTCGCACGCGAAGCCGACATCAGCATCGACAAATCGGCCAGCCCGAACCCGGTCATCGCCGGTGAGACGGTCGACTACATCATCGTCGTCGAGAACGACGGCCCCTCCGAAGCAACCGGGGTCAGCATCGCCGACACCTTGCCCGCCGGCGTCACCTGGGCATCGGGTGACTGTACGCCCGCCGGTCAGAACGTGACCTGCGACGCCGGCACGATCGCCCCTGGCGGCTCGGCCATCTTCAGCTTCACCGCCACTGTCGCCAGCGATCTGGCCGACGGCGCAACGGTCACCAACAATGCCGTGGTCTCTGCCAACGAGACCGATCCCAACCCGGCCAACGATGACGACAGCGCAAGCTCCGACATCATCCGCGAGGCCGACCTGTCTGTGGTGAAGGACGACGGCGACGCCACGGTCATCGCCGGCGAGGCGGTGACCTACTCGATCACCGTCACCAACGACGGACCGTCACAGGCCAGCGGCATCGAAGTCAGCGACACGATTCCGGCCGATACCAGCTTCGACAGCGCGGGCTCCACCCCTGGCTGTGTCGAGGCCGCCGGCGAGGTGACCTGCCCGGTCGCCGGACCGGTCGATCCGGGCGATACGAGCTCGATCGTCATCGCCTTCCTGGTCGACGACGACCTCGCACCCGGCTCCACCATCAGCAACACCGTCACGGTTTCGGGCGACGAAACCGACCCGAATCCGGGCAACGACAGCGGCTCCGACAGCACACCCGTCGAGACCAGCGCCGACGTCTCGATCGTCAAGGATGCCGTCGAGGCGACCGCGGTGGCCGGCTCGACGATGACCTGGACGCTCGCCGTCACCAACGCCGGCCCGAGCCAGGCCGCCGACGTGGTCGTGACCGACAGCCTGCCCAGTGGACTCAGCGTGGTCTCGGTCGATCGACCGGAATGTGACAACTCGGTCAGCTGCACCTTCCCCACCGTCGACGTCGGCGAAACCATCGACATCGCGATCGTGACCGAGGTCGATTCCGACCAAACAGATCCGCTCATCAACGATGCCACGGTCACGTCGTCCACGCCGGACCCCGACCCGAGCGACAACACCTCGCCGCCGGTCGAAGTACCGGTCGGTCTCGAAGCCGACCTGGTCATCGACAAGACCAGCGCCCCCGACCCGTTCGTGCCTGGTGAGCCGGTGACCTACACGATCGTCGTCACCAACAACGGCCCGTCCGACGTCGCGGGTGCCCGCGTAGCCGACACCACGCCGCCCGAGGTCGTCGAGCCGACCGCCGGCTGCTCCGTCGATCCCGCGGACGGAGCCTGCACCGACACGTCGATCTTCCCCGAAACCAGTTTCGACCTCGACCTGGTGGCCGGCGCCTCGGCGACGATCACGATCACGGGAACCGTCGATCCTTCAGCGGTCGCCGGATTCATCAACACCGCGACCGTCGCCGCGCCGATCGGAGTCACCGACCCGAATCTCACGAACAACACCGACGATGACGGAACACCCTCGAACCCTGCGGTGACCACCGACCTTCGGGTCACCAAATCGTCGACGCCGAACCCGGCGACCGCCGGCGAGCCGATCAGCTACGAGATCGTGGTGACCAACGACGGCCCATCGACGGCGGTTGGTGCGACGATCGACGACGCGATTCCGCCGGCCATCACCGGCCTCTCATCCAGTTGTGACGTCGACCCGGACGACGGCAGCTGTTCGGTTGCACTCGCCGGCTCGCGCCTGCAGGGCACGTTCAGTCTCGACCCCGGAGCGTCGCTGACGATCACCGTCGACGGTCTCGTCGACCCGGCGACCACCGGCGTCGTGACCAACAGCGCCACCGTCGCCGCCGGACCCGGGGCAACCGATCCCGACCCGAGCGACAACACCGGCACGGACAGCAATCCGCTCGAAACCGAGGCCGACCTGTCGGTGACGAAGAGCCCCAACTCGCCACGGGCAACCGCCGGTGAGACGATCTCCTGGACGGTCACCGTCGCCAACGCCGGGCCATCCGACGCCGAGAACATCGTGGTGACCGACACCTTGCCGACCGGTCTCTCCATCACGAGCGAACCGGCCGGCTGCTCGGCGGGCGTGTGCACCATCGCCGGGCTTGCGGCGGGCAACCAAACCGAGTTGGTGTTCGAGACCCTCGTCGGTGCCGAAGTCACCGGGTCGCTGACCAACTCCGTAGCCGTCGCCGCGGCGACACCGGATCCCGATCCGTCGAACAACGACGACACCACCGAGGCCGTCCCGGTCGATGTCGTGACCGACCTTGCGATCGTCAAGACGTCCGCCCCGGACCCACTCGTCGCGGGTGGACCGATCACCTACACCCTGACCGTCACCAACGAGGGACCGTCCGACGCGGTCGATGCGACGGTCGCCGATCCGATCCCCGATGCCATCCTCGGCGCCAGCGCCACCTGTGCCTCCGTGCCGGTCGGGGGCGCGTGCGCGATCGACTCCTCCGATCCCGCCTCGGCAACGATCTCCATCCCGGCCGGTGAGACCGTGGTCGTCGAAGTCGCCGGCACCGTCGATGCGACCATCGAGGGTTCGATCACCAATACCGGCACGGTTTCGCCGGGACCGGGCGCGACCGATCCCGACCCCTCCGATGACGGCTCGACCAACGTCAACCCCTCGATCGGCGAGGCCGACCTGTCGATCACCAAGACCGCGGATCCGGCCACCGTCGTCGCCGGTGAATCGATCACCTACACGGTGACCGTCACCAACGGTGGCCCCACGGCGGTCACCGGCGCCGCCGTGATCGACGCACTGCCGGCCGAACTGAGCAGTGCAACGGCATCGTGTGCTGCAGTCGCTCCCAACGCGTGCTCTGCCGCGGTCGCGGGCAGCACCGTCAACGGCAGCGTGAATCTCCTCCCCGGGGCCTCGGCGACGATCACGGTCACCGCCGACATCGACGCCGATGCCACCGGCGACATGACCAACGCCGCCACGGTCACCGCACCTCCGGGAATCACCGAGACCGATCCGAGCGACAACCAAGCCGACGTGACCAGTCCGATCACGGCCGAGGCGGACGTATCGATCGCCAAGGTCGCAAATGCTGCGAGCGTCACCGCCGGTGAAACCGTTGCGTGGACGGTGACGGTCGGCAATGCCGGACCGTCGACGGCGCGGAACGTCACCGTCACCGACGCCCTACCACCGGGCGCGACACTCGTCGCCGAGCCGGCCGGGTGCACCGCTGGTGTCTGCACCATCGCCACCATCGGCGTCGGTCAGGAGATCGAACTGGTCTTCGAGACGGCCATCGCCAGCGGCACCACCGCGGACCTGGTCAACCAGGTGTCGGTCACCGCCGACACCCCCGACCCGGATCCGGACAACAATGCCGACGCAACGCCACCGCTCCCGGTCGACGTCGTCACCGACCTCTCGCTGACCAAATCCTCGGCGCCCGACCCGTTCGTCGCCGGCGAGGCGATCACCTACACGCTGGCCGTCACCAACGACGGGCCGTCCGATGCCCTCGGCGCCACCGTCACCGACATCGTCTCGGCCGACGTGCTCGGCGCCGTTGCCAGCTGTGGCGACGTCGCACCGACCGCGGCCTGCACGGTGCTCGGATCGGATCCGGCCCGCTTCCTCGTCGACATCCCAGCCGGGGTGACCATCACCGTCCAGATCGTTGGCACGGTGGCACCGGCCACCGACGGAATCCTTGCGAACACCGCAACCGTCGAACCCGGTCCCGATGCCAGCGACCCGAACCCGTCCAACAACAGCGACACCAACCTGAACCCGACAGAGGCCCAGGCGAACCTCTCGGTCACCAAGACCGCCACACCGAACCCGGTCGTGGCCGGCGAGACCCTGACCTTCGAGCTCGAGGTCACCAACGCCGGACCATCGGCGGTTGCCGACGCTGCAGTACTCGATGTGCTGCCTCCGTCGCTCTCCGACCCCGTCATCGGCTGTGCGGTCACGCCGCCCGACTTCTGCGGCGCAAGCCTCTTCGGCGACACCGTCGAGGGGACCGTGTCGCTCGCACCGAATTCGAGCGCAACGATCAGCGTGACGGCAACCGTCGATCCGAGCGTGACGGGCGTCGTGGACAACACGGTCACCATCGACCCGCCCCCGGGCGTGGTCGATCCCGATCCGAGCGACAACAGCTCGACGTCGTCGACGCCGATCGACACCTCTGCCGACCTCTCGATCACCAAGTCGCCGCTCGGCGCCTCCGCGTCGGCGGGTGAGGCCATCGAATGGGAAGTCGTCGTTGCCAACGCCGGACCATCCACCGCAACCGGTGTCGAGGTGACCGACACGCTCCCACCCGGGTTGTCCATCGTGGCCGAGCCGGCGCTTTGCGATGCCGGCGTCTGCGCCATCCCGTCGCTCGTTCCGGGCCAAGAAATCGTGTTGCTGTTCGAGACCCTCGTCGATCCGAGCGTGACGGGCGAACTGGTCAACGGTGCGAGCGTGACGTCGGCGGTCAACGATCCTGACCCGTCGAACAACGACACCGAGACCGACGCGATTCCGGTCGATGTCCTGACCGATCTGGCGGTCCAGAAGACTTCGACACCGGATCCGTTGGTCGCCGGTGAGGCGATCCTCTATTCGATCGTCGTGACCAACAACGGCCCGGCCAACGCCGTCGGAGCCACCATCGTCGACGAGGTTCCCGCCGCGATCCTTGGCGCAGTCGCCAGCTGTGCGTCGGTTGCCGCCCCGGCGGCTTGCACCGTCGGGTCCTCCGATCCGGCCGAGTTCACCGTCGACATTCCCGCCGGGGCCTCGGTGAGCCTCGAGATTGCCGGCACCGTCGACGCAGGCCTCGCCGGCGAGTTGACCAATACGGTGACGGCAACCCCCGGGCCCGGCGCCGAGGATCCGACCGACGAGAACTCGACCGCCGTCGACGTGAACCCGTCGCTCGGCCAGACGGACCTCTCGATCACCAAGACGTCGTCGCCGAACCCGGCGGTGCCGGGCGAGGCCGTGACCTACACCCTCACCGTGACCAACGCCGGGCCGTCACAGGCCGACGGTGCAACGGTGCTCGACCGCATCCCGGCCGAGATCATCGCTCCTTCGGCGACCTGCGAGACCGCAGCGCCCAACACGTGCACGGCCTCATTCGTCGGCGACGACATGTTGTCGACGGTCGACCTGACCCCCGGCACGACGGCCGTGATCACGATCGAGGCACTCGTCGATTCCGGTGCGGTCACCCCGATCGAGAACGAGGCCAGCGTCCGAGCCCCAGTGGGCTTCGACGATCCCGATCCGAGCGACAACGACGCGACCGACGTGCTGCCCGTCGCTCCCAGCGCCGACCTCGTCATCACGAAGACGGCGGCATCCGACACGGTTGTGGCCGGCGAGACGATCAGCTGGTCCGTCATCGTCGACAACGACGGGCCGTCCGACGCCCAGGCGGTCGAGCTGGTGGACCTCGTTCCCACGGGTCTCACCGTCGTTGCGGAACCGGCGCAGTGCGCCGGCGGTGTGTGCACGCTCGGCCGCATGGAGGTCGGGGCATCGATCGAGCTGATCTTCGAGACACTCGTGACCGGCGACGCGGTCAGCCCACTCGTCAACGAGGCGGCGGCAACATCGGCGACACCGGATCCCGACCCGTCCACCAACAGCGACACCGCAACGGTGACGGTCACGCCGTCGACCGATCTCCGGATCGACAAGACGTCGTCTCCATCGCCGGCTACTGCGGGCGCACCGATCGAGTACCGCATCGTGGTGAACAACGACGGGCCGTCCGCCGCGCTGGGTGCATCGGTCGTCGACGTGATCCCAGACGAGCTCGGCGACGTCACGGTCACGTGCGGCACTCTCCCGGTCGGCGGTGCGTGCTCGAGCGAGCTGGTGGCCGGCGAGGCCCGAGCGTCGATCGACCTGCTCGCCGGCACCGAGGTCGCGCTGATCGTTCGCGGCATCGTGTCGAGCGGAGCCGTCGATGGAATCACCAATAGTGCGACCGTCGCCCCGGGCCCCGACGCCGTTGATCCCGATCCGGGCGACAACACTGCCATCGACGTCAACGACCCCAATGCCGTGGTCGATCTCGCCGTCGACGTCAGCGCCTCGACGACGACCTACACGACCGGCTCGACGATCGAGTACACGATCGTGGTTACCAACAACGGTCCGAGCGACGTCTCCGGTGCCCGACTGCTGGATTCACTGCCCGATGGCCTGGTCGCCACCGGGTGGACCTGCGATGCCGGCCCCGATGCCGGGTGCAGCGAGGGAAGCAGCTCAGGTCCGGTCGACGTCGAGCTGGACCTGATGTCCGGTGCGACGATCACACTCGTCGTGACGGCAACGGTCGAGAACCCGGTTGGCGAACTGGTCTACGAGGTCGAGGTCTCGACACCGGTCGGCGTCACCGACGTCGCTCCGGCGAACAACGCCGACGACACCACGATCACCGCGCAATCGTCGCCGAACCCGCCGCCGTCCACCCCCACGACGCCGGCCTTCCCGGCACCGACCATCAGCACGGCGCCTCCGCCGGTACAGGGCCCGCCGAACCCGCAGCCTGCGGACGATCCGCTGGCGTTCTCCGGCGCATCGTCGAACATCGCCGTGGCCTTGGCTGCGCTCTTGTTCCTCGTCGGTGGCGCCCTCGTGATCGGCACGCGGCGCCGCGACGACGAGGATGCGGCCACCGACGCGACGTGACACCCGCGAGGGTCGCACGACCTGGACGACCCGCGGATGACCTTTGGCATGCCGAAGCACAATCAGCACTCGACGGGCGGCTCTACGCACGAGAACACCGACCCTCGAGCGCAGTCCCACCGGCTCGAGTCGGGCACTTCGCACGAGCTCCGCGACGTCCAGGTCGACGCGATGATCGGCGTTCCTGCCTGAGCGACCGGGTGTGACGCGAGTCGCGCCCTCCTGCGCTACTCGATGGAGGGTCGCGCCGCGTTCGATGCCACACTGCGAGTCTTGTCCTCGTCCGACCCATCCGGCGACTCCCGCTTCGAGCCGATCGGCATCGAGGCCCGGCATGCGGGACCCGGCGCCAACATCGACCCCGACACCGAGTTGGGCTGGCTGCGGCGCCTGCGTCCGGTCATCGGCCAACATTGGCGCCCGCTGACGGTCGGCGTGATCGCCGGCCTGATCGGTCTCGTCGTCCAGGTCGCTGCGCCTGCAGCCGCCCGGACCGCAATCGACTCGACCATCGACGGAGATCGCGACACGCTCACACGGTGGGTGATCGTGCTCGCCGTCTTGGGCGCCGCCCGCTTTCTCTCGGCGATGACGTATCGGTACTCGTTGTTTCAGGTCGCATGGGGGGTTGAGACCGACCTGCGGGCCCTGTTGTATCGGCACCTCACGCGGCTGCCCTTCAGCTACTTCGACCGAACCCAATCGGGTGAGGTGATCTCGCGCGCCAACAGCGACATCCGATCGATCCAGGTGCTGCTTGCGTTCGCGCCCATCGTCGGGATCGGCGGTTTGGCGTTCCTGCTGGCGTTCGTATTCATGCTCTCGATCCATGTGCCGCTCACGCTGGTCGCGCTGTCAACACTGCCCGGCGTGTACGTGTTCGGCCAGAAGCTCCGCCACCGAGTCTTTCCGCTCACCTGGGTCTCCCAGGCCCGTATGGCGGAGTTGGCAACCATCGTCGACGAGAACGTCAACGGCACCCGCGTGGTCAAGTCGTTCGCCGCCGAAGAACGTCAGGTCAACCAGCTCGCTCGGGCTGCGGATCACCTGCGCTGGACCAACGTGGAAGCCGTCGGCCAGCGCGCGCTGTGGAATCCGATCATCGAGGCGCTCCCGCGGCTCGGTGTTGCCTTGACCCTGCTCTACGGCGGCTTGCTCGTCATCGACGGACAAGTGACGGTCGGGACCCTCTTCGCGTTCAACGCGTACGTGCTGATCCTGCAGGCGCCGTTCCGCTTCTTCGGATTCCTCGTGCTGCAGTCCCAGCGGGCTGCAGCCGCAGCCGCGCGGGTGTACGCCGTGCTCGATGAGCCGCTGACGATCGACGATGCGCCGGACGCGATCGATCTCGACGACCCAACGGGTCGGATCGAGTTCCGCGGCGTCGCCTTCACCTATCCGCACGCAGCAACATCCGATCGCGACGGAACTACGACCCGCGAGGCGGTCCTGACGGATCTCGACCTGCTCATCGAACCGGGCGAGACCGTCGCCATCGTCGGCCGGACCGGAAGTGGCAAGTCGACCATCGCACGCGTGCTGGCGCGCTTTTACGACATCGACGCCGGCGAGGTTCGCATCGATGGGCACGCGATCGAATCGCTGACTCTGGCCAGCCTGCGGCATCACGTGGGCTTGGTCTTCGACGAACCGTTCCTGTTCTCGACATCGATTCACGACAACATCGCCTACGGCCGCCCCAACGCAAGCCGTGACGAAGTGATCGCCGCGGCGACTGCCGCCCAAGCCGATGGCTTCATCCGCGAGCTCGAACAGGGCTATGACACCGTCGTGGGCGAGCGCGGTTACACGCTCTCGGGCGGCCAACGTCAGCGCATCGCCATCGCTCGCACCCTGCTCGAGCGGCCGGCCATCCTCGTCCTCGACGACGCCACGAGTGCGATCGACGTCACGGTCGAAGCAGCGATCCACGACGCGTTGCACGACGTGCTCGACCAGCGGACGACGATCCTGATCGCCCATCGCCTCTCGACGATTGCGCTGGCCGATCGCGTCCTGCTCCTCGAAGGTGGCCGGATCGTCGCCAGCGGCACACACAGCGAACTGCTCGAGCACGAGCCGCGCTACGTACAGATCCTGGCCGAAGCCGATGCCGAGGATTCATCTGGCGATGACCTGTCCGGCGATGACCCGTCCGGCGATGACCCGTCGACCGATCCGGCGGGCGACCCGGTGGCCGGATCATGAGCAGCTTCGGTGGTGGGCCCGTCGGCTTCATGGGCGGGACCAGTTCCCAGACCGCGGCACGCGATGCCGGCCTGCCGCACGCCGGTGTCCCCGGCCACCTGCAAGGGCGTGTCGACGAAGTCCTCGCTCGCGAACCGGATCATCCGGATCCTGCCATCGAGTTCTCACACCGCGCGCCCGAGCTTCCGGCCTTCACCCTGCGCTCGTTCCTGTGGCCCCACCGCTGGCGCCTCGCCGGTGCCTTGGGCCTCGTCGTCCTCGAAAGCGCTGCTGCCCAGGCTGGGCCGTTGCTGATCCAGATCGGCATCGACCGGGGTGTAACCCCCGGTGACCGAAGCGTGCTGGTCATCGCCGCCCTGTTGTACGTGGCCTTTGTCGTCGTCAGCGCCGTCAACAGCCGCATTCGAATCCGGTACACCGGGACGCTGGGCGAAGACCTCAGTCGCTCGCTTCGGATCCGGGTCTTCAGCCACCTCCAACGCCAGTCGCTCGACTTCTACACCGAGGAAAAAGCGGGCGTCTTGATGACGCGCATGACCAGCGACATCGAGGCGCTGTCGCAGCTGTTCCAGGAGGGTTTGGTCAACTTCGCCGTTCAGCTGCTGACGCTGGTCGTCATCACCATCGTGCTGCTGTTCCTCGACGTGGGATTGGCGCTGATCACCCTGCTCGTCGTCATCCCGGTCACCCTGGTCGCGAGCAACTGGTTCCGGAAGCGGTCCGATGCGTCGTACGGGCTCGTCCGGGATCGGATCGCGGGTGTCCTCTCGGACCTGTCCGAGAGCTTGGCCGGCATCCGGGTCATCGCGGCGCACAATCGGCGCCGTCACAACGTCGTCAACCACACCAACGTGGTCGGTGACCACAAGGATGCAAACCTTGCCGCCATTCGGGCCGCGTCGGTCTACACGCCGGGTGTCGAGGCGATCTCGATCTGTGCCCAAGCGGCAATCCTGTTCATCGGTGGGCGCCGGGTCCTCAACGGCGACCTGGCCGTCGGCGAGCTGACGGCGTTCTTGCTCTACCTGGCCGCCTTCTTCGCACCGATCCAGACGCTCACCCAGCTCTACAACGGATACCAGTCGGGCCAGGCGGCGGTCACCAAGCTCCGGGAGCTCCTCGGGACGGACCCCTCCGTACTCGAAGCCGAGGATGCCGAGCCGCTGCCACCGGTGGAGGGGGCGATCGACCTGCGCAGCGTGACCTTCGGCTATGACCCCGCGGTCCCGGTGCTGCGCGACGTGTCGCTCTCGCTCGCCGCAGGCGAATCGATCGCCATCGTCGGCCCCACGGGCGCGGGCAAGTCAACGATCGCGAAGCTGATCACCCGGTTCTATGACCCACAGGAGGGCGCCGTCTCGATCGATGGCCACGACTTGCGGGGCGTATCGCTCGAATCACTTCGTCGCCAGCTCGGCGTGGTGCCCCAGGAGCCGTTCCTCTTCGCCGGCACGGTGCGCGACAACGTGGCGTTCGCCCGACCCGAGGCCACCGACATCGAGATCTGGGAGTCGCTCACCGCCACCGGCATCGACGACCTCGTCAGCGCGCTCCCCCAGTCGATCGACACACCCGTTCACGAACGCGGCTCCTCGCTGTCGGCCGGCGAACGCCAGCTGCTCGCCCTGGCCCGAGCGTTCCTCGCCCGTCCGCGAGTGCTCGTACTCGACGAGGCGACATCAAACCTCGACCTGCAGTCCGAAGCGCGGGTGGAGCACGCACTCGACGCGCTCCTCGAAGGTCGCACGGCGATCATCATCGCCCACCGCCTGGCCACCGCAATGAAGGCCGACCGGATCGCCGTCGTCGACGGCGGCGCCATCATCGAGCTGGGCTCACACGACGAACTCGTCGCTGAGGGCGGCTACTACGCGGACATGTATGCGACCTGGGTAAGCCACGCCGGCGGTTGAGACCGCTTGCCCAATCGACCACGATCCAGTTGAATCGAAGGTTCCCGGCATGGGAGGCGGTTCAGCATGCGAGAACGGGTCATCATCATCGGCGCCGGACCTTCGGGTCTGGTCGCGCTCAAGGAGATGCGGGCGGCCGGAGTCGAGGCGACCGTGTTCGAGAAGAGCTCCTCGATCGGTGGCGTCTTCCGACGCGATGGCGA
Source organism: Actinomycetota bacterium (assembly GCA_039028435.1). Classification (GTDB taxonomy): domain Bacteria; phylum Actinomycetota; class Acidimicrobiia; order Acidimicrobiales; family UBA10347; genus UBA10347. Next base: position 442,273 of record JBCCIC010000004.1, read on the forward strand.
AGCGACCTACGACGAGCTGTTCCTGACCACGTCGAACTACTTCATGGCGTTCTCCGACTTCCCGCCACTCGAGCGCGAGCTGAAGTACTCGACCAAGCAGGAGTACACCGACTACCTCCACGCCTACGTGGAAGCCAACGAGTTGGGGCCACATATCGAACTCGAACACGAGGTCGTCACGGCTCGCCTGGATGGTGCCACGTGGCATGTCGAGGTTCGGAACCTCTTGACGGATGAGATCGAGGAGCGGACCGCCGACCGCCTGGTCGTCGCCACCGGCTCGCACCACCACCCGGCGTTGCCGGAGCTCGACGGGTGGGACGGCGAGCTCGTGCACTCCTCCAACTACCGCTCCCCTGAGCACTACGCGGACAAGCGGGTGCTCATCGTCGGGGCAGGCGAGAGTGCCTCGGACATCGCGGCCGAGGTCGCCGGCGTGGCAACGAAGACGGTCGTGTGGTCACGTCGCCCGTTCCTCATCGCGCCCAGGTTTCCGCTTGCCGCGCTCGAACCCGGCTACGACGAGCACACCGTGATCGCCGATCGCCCCGGGGATCTTCCCCACGTGAACGACTTCCTGGAGTTCTTCACCATCAGCCGGATGGCCAATGCACTGTCGACCGTCGGCTACACGCTGATACGCCTCGTGGTGTTCAGTGTCTTTCGTTGGGCGCCATTCGCATCGCCGACGGTGAAACACATCGAGTCGTGGACCTCGATGGCGACCGAGCCGACGTTCTGGATGCAGGACCAGGCGATGGTGGTTTCCAAGAACGCCCGCCTCGCCACCCTGGCGGCACAGGGTGGGATCGACGTCGTCATCGCTGCCGACATCCGTACGTCGGGAACAACCGTGTCGTTCGAGGGTCGGCGCGATGACTACCTCAGTGCGCCCGACGATGCCGATGGCGCCTATGACGTCATCATCGCCTGCACCGGCTATCGCACTCGGCTGGACTGGCTCGAGCCGACCCCGGATCAGTCGCCGCGATCCTGGTTTCGGCATTGCCTCCCACCCGGATATGGCGGCCGGTTGATGATGCTCGGCTGGGCCCGACCACAACAGGGCGGGATCCCGCCGTGTGCCGAGCTCTTGGCCCGGTGGTGTGCCCAGCTTGCGTCGGGTGGAACGGAGCCGCCGGCAGACCTCGAGCAGCGGATCGCAGCCGAGGCGGACGCAGCACGCAGCTTCTATCGCGGCACTCCTCACGTGGAGTCCTTGGTGGACTACCCGGCCTTCATGGACTCGGTCGCCGACCTCGTCGGCTGCCGACCGATCGCGCCCAACCCGCTCCGCAGCCCGAAGCGGTTTGCCCAGTTCCACATCTACCCGAACTGGTCGTGCTGGTACCGCCAGCGCGGGCCAGGAAGCGACCCCGAGGTCATCGACCGCTTCCTCGAACCACAGCGGTTCAGCCTGGTAGGTGCGTTCCCGCTCCTGGTCGTGCACGGCGTCCTGCTCGCTCTCAGCCTGCCGATTCATCTCGCAGATCGGCTCATCGGCCGTTTCCGTCGCGACGACGGCGGCCTCGTGCCCGGCTGGATGGTCCGGCGACGCAAGGGCGACCTCCTCCACGGCGTTCGAGCCGAACGCCGAAGGCGCTCACGACTTGGCGCAGCGCGAGCTGAAGGCCAGTCTGGGTGACATGGCCGCACCTGAACTCGTCCCAATCGCCACGATGACTGCCACCCTCGGGGAGTCGTTCCGGATCAAGGAAGGCCCGATCGGAACACGCTTCGTCGCCGAGGTCGTGGGCGTCACGATGCGCGGCGATCGGATCAACGCCGACCTGGCGAGCCCCGCATCGGCTGACTGGCTGACGGTCAGCCCGGACAAGACGATGGGCACCCTCGATGTACGAGCCACGCTCCGCACCGACGACGACGCCATCGTGCACGTCGAGTACTCGGGGCGCATCGACTTCGCCACCGGTACGGCCGTGTCGGCTCCGCTGTTTGAGACCGGCGCCGAGCAGTACGCCTGGATGAATCGGGTCCAAGCCGTGGGGGTTGGCAAGAACGGTGAGGGCGAGATCGTGTACGAGCTCTACGAGGTCCGGCCCGCCTGACCGGCGAACGGCACCGGCTCGTGAAGGGGCGGCCGGTGCAGCTAGACCAGACCCTTCACGATCAACTCGGCGAACCCGCCGCAGGTGACGTCTTCGTGCCCGATGAACGTCAACACGATTCGGTCGCCCTCGACGTTGGGTTGGAATTGCCAGCCGAGGCCTGACCCGCTTGCGCTGAACACCTCGGTCCCGCCATCGAACACCTGCATCGTCACCGACGCGAACCCGAAGCCGGACCGGAAGTTCGGGTTCGCGTGGGCCGAGTTACCGAGGATCGATACTTCGGTCAGTTCGGAACGGGGGCCGGTCCAAGTGAAGACCCCGGGCCCCGCGCTTGGTCCGGTCGAGAACCACGAGCTGCTCACGTTGCCGTCCACGGCAAGCGAGGCGGGGAAGCCGGCGAACGTCGAGTTCGCCGTCACCGTGCCCTGGTTGGTGAGCGTCACCAGCGTGCGCGGCACCGGGGTCGGGGTCGACGTAGGCAGCGGCGTGGATGTGGGCACCGGTGTCGGAGTCGGTGGAACTGGCGTCGGTGGGATCGGAGTCGGCGTCGGCGGAACCGGCGTCGGTGTTGACGGTAGGGCGGTCGGGCTCGGCGGGGGCGATCCCGACGAGGAGTCCGGCGTTGCGGTCAGGTCCGGCTCCGGGATCGGTGTCGGCGTCGCCGGATCGGACGACCCGGTGGCTTCGACGACCGTCGGCGTCGCGAACGTCGGCACCGATGACACCTGGCTTGCGACCTCGGAACCGGCATCGACCAACACCGTGGCTCCCGATTCGATATCGGTCTGCTCGAAGGTCTCGATCACCGTCGAGGACGGGGTGATCGCAACGGCGTCGCTCAGGGACAGTCCGGACCAGCGGTCGCCCACAATCGTGATCTCGTCAGCACGGGCGAGGGCTCCGAGTTCGGGCTCGAGCAGCGGGTTTCCGCACTTGCATCTGACCCGCGGGACACCGCGTTCGTCCACCAACACCGCGTTGCCGGCCTGGAGCACCGACTGGATGGGATTCGCGGCGCCATCCCGGAAGCCGTGGTTGGTGACCAGGGTGTCCTGGGCGAGGATCGCCACGGTCAACCCGTCGACGTACGCGGCGATCATTCCCCGGGAAATGCCATGAATGTCGGCCCAGGCTTGGGCCTTGTCGGGGTTCGTGGCCAGGAAGTCGACCAGCCTCTGCTTGTCGCAGACGCCGACGAGCTCGGTTCCGCCATAGAGACCGACTGCGCCACCACCGGTGAGGGTCACGCCGACCTCGGCCGCATCGTCGGGCACCGAGGAGCCGAAGGCGATCGACGCATCCACGCCGACTTCGAGCGGAGGCAGGCGATCGGCTTCGACGAACTCCGGACGCGTGCCGATCTCCGGGTTCAGCATCGGCGCTGGCGCAACGAGGTCCGGCGTGAAGGGGTCGATGCCGACCGAGCTCACCGGCTCGGCGAAGATCTGGGAGACCGCCTCGGCATCGTCAGCGAGCAGCGTGAAGGCACCAAAGCCTGCGGCGATCAGCGCGAGCACGGCACCGATCGCGACAACGATCCGGGTAGTGCCGGAGCCCGCTGATTCCTGCTCGTTCATCTCCCGCCCTTTCGACGAAGCATCCACGCGATGACCGTCCGTTCCTCGAGACTACGGGACGCCTCACGCCTGGTGAAAGGGGTACGTCTGCGCGATCGGGCGCACGCGGGAACGATCCCCAGGGCGACGTCCACTACGGTTGGTGATGCCCATGGAGGCGGCGGAGGAGCCAGCACGGGGGCCATGGACCTACAGATCGACGGACTGGCCGACGCCGAGCGTGTCGGCAGCGGTGGCAACGCCATCGTGTATCGCGCTCGTCAGGTCGATTTGGACCGATGGGTGGCGGTCAAGATGCTCCGGCTCGGCCACGACCCGGACTCCCTGAGACGGTTCGAGCGAGAGCGCAAGCTCATGGCGCGCATCTCCTCCCACCCGAACATCGCGCCGATCTACTTCTCGGGCTACACCGGTCGCGGCGAGCCCTTCCTCGTGATGCCGTTCTATCCCGCCGGCTCACTCGAAGATGCGGGCGCCATGCCGTGGGCCTCCGCAGCCGAGCTCATGGTCGGCGTCGCCAGTGCCGTGGCCCATGCCCACGATCACGATGTGCTGCACCGCGACCTCAAGCCGGGCAACGTGATGCGTGACGATCGCGGTCAACCGATCGTGGTCGACTTCGGAATCGCCCAGGTCGTCAGCGGCACCCAGAGCATCTCGACCGCGATCACACTCACACCATCGTTTGCGCCGCCGGAGGCCTTCGAGGGTCCCACCACGGACCCGCGGTCCGACGTCTACGCACTCGGCGCGACCCTGCACGGCCTCATCGGAGGCGCTCCGCCGTTCGCGACCGGCAACGAGGGTCTGTACGCCTCGCTGGCCAAGATTCTTCACCAGGCTCCCCCACAGCTACCCGGGGTCCCGGTCTCGATCGCCGAGGTCATGGAGCGAGCCATGGCGAAGCGCGTCGACGACCGTCAGCCCAACGCACACGTGTTTCGCCAAGAGTTGGCCGATGCACTCGCCGCGAGCGGCGGGCCGGTCGTCACCGCCGATCCGCATGGCTCGTCAGCAATCGCAGTCCGCCCGACCGTCGATGACCCCGGCACTGACGCCGGCCCGAGCGGGACCTTGGTTGAACCGATTGGCGTACCTCCGACTCCCACGATCGACGAGCCTCCCGGCCCGACAGGGGCACCCGCGTCGGGCCCGCCATCCGCTCCCGTCGCCGCGCCGGAGCTTGCTGGATCGTCCGCCCGATCACCGGCCAAATCGGGCCCGCGACGATGGCCGCTCGTCGCCGCGGCCATCGCCGTGGTCGCCGCGGCGATTGCAGGCTTCACGCTGCTGCGCGGTTCGGACCAGCCGGGCGTCCAACTCGTCTCTGCAGTCGAGCCCGGACCGGGCCCGTTCGTCGAAACGTCGCCGCCCATCATCGACCTCGACGATCCCGATCTTCTTCCACTCGAGATCGCCGACGACCCCGGAGTGATCGTGACGATCCGGGGCGACGCGCCCGGGCTCTACGGTGCCTCGAGCGCACGAGCGCTCTGCGACACCGACGCCGTGATCGACCAGCTCAACGCCCGGCCCGACCGATTGTCGGCATGGGCCGACGTCGCGTCGCTGGTCTCCTCGCAGGCTGCGAGCCGATTGGAGACCGGCGCCGACGGATTCCTCAAGACCGACGTGGTCGTGACCCTCGCCTCGCTCGACACCGAGACCACCGAGGTCACCACGATCGACGCGGTGCTGGAACGCGGAACCGTCGTGCTCATCGACGAGTTCGGTGTGCCCTTCATGCGCTGTCGCGACGGCGCGCCGATCCTGCCCGCTTCATCGGTCGACCTCACGGCGGATCCGGTCGGCACGAGATGGTCCGGGTTCGACCCGGCAGACGTCATCGCCATCGTCCCCGGCACACGCCTTGCGATGCTCGATGTCGACGACCTCGACGCACCGGGCACGATGCTCGCGACCTTCGGCCCCGACCGCACCCCCGACGACAGCGTCCCCGACGACAGTGCCTCGGACAACAGTGCCTCAGACAACAGTGTCTCGGAGACCAGCGCGGTGGACGATGTCGCGCCGTCCACGGGCACCGCGGTGGACCCGATCCCAACCGTCGCCTTCGGCACCTCGGAGCGCACGACCCTGGATGCCGGTGCCGTGACCATCGACGTCGGCGCACCGATGAGCTTCCTGCTCCCGGAGAGCCGCGAGGCGCTGAGTCAGGAAGGCCATCTCCTCGTCTATGTCGGCGATGCCGGCCACGAGGTCGACATCTTCCGGCCGTTCTCAACCGATCTGCGATTCGAGCTACCGACGATCGACGACGTCGTCACCTACGTGTCGTCCGACAGCCGCTTCCGCAATCTCGAACGGCTCGAAAGCCAGACCTTCGCCGGGCTCGACACCCAGGTCTTTCAGGGCACCACCGAGTCGTTCTTGGCGTTTCGCACCACCGAGACCGTCGACGAGGGTGTCGGTTGGCGATCGCCCCCACTGCTGCGCATGTGGATCATCGATGCCCCACACGGGCCGGTGGTGGTCACCGCCGAGAGCCCGGATGAAGACCTGGTGGCGTTCGACGAAACCACTCGCGTCGCGCTGGCGATCCTGGCGAGCATGTCGTTCGCGGGGTCATAGCAACCCCTCCCTCGCTTCGTGATTCGACCTCACCGAGGGCTCTGAGCCTCAGGGCGGGCGGCGCGTCTCGCAGTCCTACGGGTGACGGCTCGTCATCTGGACAGCTTCACGAATCTCGGCACAAGGCAACTACCATGCGATGCGATGGCTACGCAGACCGCTGACGCGGTCGAGACCGACGCGACTCCATCGCGCGGGGCTCGACCAAACCACCTGATCCTCATCTTCTGGGGCGTGATCGCGTTGATCACGGTGTTGTCCGGCATCGCCTCGGCGGTGTTCGACTTCCATCACGAGGACGGAGCGATCACCCGCGAGGTGTTCGGGAACATCCCCACCGCCATCAAGGTGATGTTCTACACGCTCGTGCCGGTGCTGCTCATCTACAGCGGTTTCATGCTGTCGCTGCGGGTCAAGAACTGGCAGCGAGGCGCCCCCGAGAAGCGCACCACCACCCCGCGCAACGTCAAGAAGCGCATGGAAGACATGCGGGCCGGCCTCTACATGCAGACCCTCATGCGCGATCCCGTCGCCGGGATCATGCACTCGATGATCTACTTCGGCTTCCTCATCCTGATGGCAGTCACCACCACGCTGGAGATCGATCATCAGCTGCCCGACGACCTCAAGTTCCTCGAAGGCGGTGTCTACAAGGGCTACGCACTCGTCGGTGATGCGGCCGGGATCATGTTCGTGGTGGGGCTCCTGTGGGCCCTCGGCCGCCGCATCGGGCCGCGTGCCATGCGCCCGTATCGCATTCGCATCAAGAGCCGCCCCGAGCACTACGTGATCCTCGGAACCCTGCTGGCCGTCGGCATCAGCGGCTTCGGTGCCGAAGCGTTCCGCATCGCCCTCGACGGCAACCCCGACTACGAACAGTGGAGCTTCATCGGTTATCCGCTGGCCCAGGCCGTCGACGGTATGGGCAACCTGTCCGGCTGGCATCAGGCCTGGTGGATCGCCCACGTGATCTCGTTCGGCGTCTTCTTGATGATCCTGCCGACCACGATGCTGCGCCACATGATCACCTCGCCGGCGAACATGTACCTGAAGGACCGTGAGCGTCCCAAGGGCGCCATGAAGCCGATGCCCAACCTCATGGAGACCGAGCTCGAATCGTTCGGTGCCGCCACCATCGAGGACTTCACCTGGAAGCAGCTGATGGACACCGACGCCTGCACGATGTGTGGTCGGTGCACCTCGGTGTGCCCAGCCCACGCCACCGGCAAGTCGCTCGATCCCCGTGAGATCGTGCTCAAGACTGGCGAGGTCATGGCCCGTTCCGGCTCGCCGGTCGTCTCGCCCCCGATCGGCATCGACTCCGAGATCGCGACCGCCGAGATCACCGTCGAGGCGAACTCGCTGTTCGACCGCATCACCAGTGAAGAGATCTGGGCCTGCACCAGCTGCAAGGCCTGCGATGAGAACTGCCCGGTCAACATCGAGATCCTCGACAAGATCCTCGACATGCGTCGATACCTGTCGCTCATGGAGAGCGACTTCCCGACCGAACTCGGCAACGCCTACCGCGCCATGGAGAACCAGGGCAACCCGTGGGGCATGGGCCAGGGCGAGCGCGCCGAGTGGGCCAACGACTTCGAGGGCATCGAGGTCCTCGAAGGCGGCGATCCGCTGACCGCCGACTACCTCTACTGGGTCGGTTGCGCCGGTTCGTTCGACGACAAGAACAAGAAGGTCTCGCAAGCCTTCTCCAAGCTGATGCAGCGGGCCGACGTCACGTTCGCCATTCTCGGTCCGTCCGAGATGTGCACCGGCGACCCGGCTCGCCGTTCCGGCAACGAGTACATCTTCCAGATGCTGGCCATGCAGAACATCGAGACCCTGAACTCGATGGGCGTCAAGAAGATCGTGACCCAGTGCCCGCACTGCTTCAACACGCTGGCCAACGAGTACCCGCAGTTGGGCGGCCACTACGAGGTCATCCACCACTCGCAGCTCCTCGAAGTCCTCATCGACGAGGGCCAGCTCGACGTGTCGAACGCGACCCTCGAGGATCGGCTCGTCTATCACGACAGCTGCTACCTCGGCCGCCACAACGATGTGTACCTCGCGCCGCGCAATGTCGTCGGTTCGATCGGCGGCATTCAGGTCGTCGAGGCGGGCCGCAACGGCACCAAGGGCATGTGCTGTGGAGCCGGTGGCGCCCGCATGTGGATGGAAGAGCACGTCGGCAAGCAGGTCAACGTCGAGCGCTCCCAAGAGCTCCTCAAGACCGGTGCATCACGTATCGCAACGGCATGCCCCTTCTGCTACGTGATGATCGACGACGGTGTGAAGGGTGAGGGCGTCGAAGAAGACGAGGTCATGGTGGCCGACATCTCGATGCACCTGCTCGAGGCCATCGAGGCCGGCGAGGCCCAGGTAACTGCCCAGGCGATGCGTCCAACCGCGGAGCGGATCACCGAGACCGCGATCGAGGGACCGCTCGGATACGGCATGCACGGCGAGACCGACGACGATGCCGATGGTGTCATCGACAGCGACGAGGCGTCGGGCCCCATCGCCGCACTCCTCGACGAAGAGGAATAGCCGTCAAGCCTGAAGGGGTCTGACCCCAACCCTGAACCACCCGTTCAAGGTCGGAGAAAAAGTCTGAACCAGTCCGACCCCAACCCTGAAGGGGTCTGACCCCGTCGCTCAACCCTGAAGGGGTCTGACCCCGTCGCTCGGCTTACGCGTCGTCGGTGAAATCGACGTTGACGGTTTCGGAGGTGCCGACATCGGTCGGATCGTCCGACACGCCGTCGCCATCGCCAACGTCGCCAGCTCCGGCTTCGCCTTCTGCCGGGTCTGCATCGGCGCTCGGTGTTGAGGTCATCGCCGACTTCGCGGCGTTTTTCATCAGATTCTGGGGCGACGTATTCAACGCACGGTTGGCCTTGCGCAGCGCCTCGTCGGCCTTCTCGATGCCGGTTGCCTCGATCACCTGGGTCTTGGCGTCATTGAACTGCTGCTGCGCCTTGTCGACCTCGACCTTCGCCCGGCCGAGATTCCGCGCAGCCTTGGGAAGCCAACTGCCGCCGAACACCACGACCACGATGATCAACACGATGATCAGTTCGGTGCTGCCGAGGTTCACGATGGCAATCTAGCGACTCGCCCCGTTGCTCCGGGCTCGCTCGGCGATCCGCTCGGCGCTGGCCGTAACCGCCGGCCCTCGCCGACGCCGGCCCTCGGCCCAGATGTCGCGCCCGTGGACATCGAGGTCCTTCATGGATCGCCAGACTGCCACCACCGAACCTGCGGCGCCCCCGAGGTGGACAACGAACCAGAAGCGGTACCAATTCGCGCCGAGCTCGCGCGAGCCGAACACCGCAACGTCGAAGTCAGGATCGAACAAGAAGCTGTACCCCTGCACGTCCTCGACGAACAGCCCGCCGATGCCCAAGGCCTCGTACTGCAGCAACAGTCCTGTGAAGACCGCGACACCGGCGAACACGAACGCAACGCCAACCGCGCCAAGCCAGTCCTGCTTCACCCGAAGCATCAGCCATGCGCCACCGATCCCGACCCCGATCACGGTGAGCGCCGCCAGGCTCTCGTGCAGGTCCTGCAGCGGCCCAAGACCCCCCGGTTGCACCGAGCGTCCCCGATTGGCCACGAACGTCACACCCCGATCGGGACGGCGGGTGAACATCATCACCACACCGCTCACCGCAAGGGCGAGCATCAATGCCGCGAACCCGCCGTAGAACCAGCGGGCCCGGCGAGCGTTCGGACCCATGCGGGCCACGCTAGTCCTCGACCACCCCCACCGCCGGAGAGAATCTCCTGGAACAGTGATCTCCGTTTCGAATACGGTGATCCCATGACCTCGCGACTGAAGAACCTGTGGCAGCGCTACCTCGCCTGGCGCAATGCCGACGTCGCGCCGCCGGCGGAACCCGAGCGCGCCGTCAAGAAGATCGCGGCCGACGACGGCGACGCCATCGCGCACATCCATGCCGGCCGCGGGGCCGGCTGGACTTCGGGCACCTGAGCAGGCTCAGTCGAAGTTCTCCCAGTAGCGGCTGGCCACCGGGCCGCTCTGGTCTTGGTACTTGGAGCCGACTTCGCCCGAGCCATAGGGATTCTCGGCCGCCGTGGTCATCTGCATGAAGCTCATCTGGCCGATCTTCATGCCCGGATAGAGCGTGATCGGCAGGCTGGCGACATTGGACAACTCGAGGGTGAGTTGGCCGTTCCATCCGGCATCGACGAACCCGGCCGTGGAGTGAATCAACAGCCCGAGCCGGCCGAGACTCGACTTGCCCTCGATGCGAGCGACCAGGTCCACTGGCACTTTGACCCGTTCGAGTGTCGAGCCGAGCACGAACTCGCCGGGGTGCAAGATAAACGGCTCCTCCCCCGGCATCTCGACCATCTCGGTCAGGTCGCTCAGGTCTTCCTTGACGTCGATGATCCCGCGTGTGTGGTTCCGGAAGATGCGGAACTGAGGCGCCAGCCGCAGGTCGATCGAGGACGGCTGGATGGCGTTGTCCCCCAGCGGTTCGACCTCGATCCGTCCCTCGGCGAGTGCTTCGCGCAGGCTCCGGTCACTCAGCATCATCGGCAGCAATCTCCTCGGACAGTGGCAGGGTCGGTTCGATCGGGGTGTTGGTCAGCGATGGCCGTGTTTGGCCGACCGGGAGCATCAGCTGGCGCCCTTCGCTCTCCCACTTTGCCTCGTGCCAGTGATAGCGACAACGAAGCTCGTAGGCCACCGACGCCTCGGAGCGGTCGGTCGTGTCGCCGACGACCTTGAGCTCGCCGGCATAGACCTGACGCCCGTCGACAATGCGGGCGTTGTGGGTCGCCCGGCTTCCGCAGAAACATCGGGCCTCGACCTGGAGCTCACTGCGTTCATCCGCGAGTTCCAGTAGCCGTTGCGTGCCGGGAAACAGCTCGCCTTGGAAGCTGGTCAAGAGTCCGAACGCGAACACGTCGACGCCGAGTAGATCGACGACGAACGCCAGCTGTTCGATCTGGGTCGGCGAATAGAACTGGGCCTCGTCGCACACCAAGGCGTCGAGCCCGTCCTGGTCCCGATGGTCGCGGGCGAGCTCGAAGAGGTCGGTCTCGGAGGTCACCAGCTGGGCTTCGGCGGAGACACCGAGGCGGCTGGAGACCCGGCCGCTCTCGCGGTCGAGTTGGGTCGTCAACAGGACCTGCAGCCCGCGCGTCGCCAGGTTGTGGCGAATCTGCAGAGCCTGGGTGCTCTTGCCCGACCCCATGGTGCCGAAGAAGAACTTCAGCCGCGCCTGTCCGTTCATGCAGGGTGCATCTTGGCTCAGATCACGGCGCCGTGTTGCGCTTTGGCGAAGCCGTTTCGGCCTGTCGTCAGGTCGACGAAGCTGCGTGGATTGCGGCGATGGCCGCGTCGAGGGTCTCGTTGAACTCCGCGTCGGTCTGGTCGGCCGAAAGACCCTCGGCAAGGGCTCGCGAGAAGCTGGCGATCATGCCTTGGTTGGCGGTCAGACGACGGTTCGCATCGTCGCGTTCGTAGCCACCGGACAGTGCCACGACCCGCAAAACCCGCGGATCGGCGATGAGGTCGGTGTAGAGGTTGTCGGTGCTCGGAATCGTCAGCTTGAACATGACCTGCTCGTCGGTGCCCAACCGGTCGAGGCCTGCGAGCATCGCCTCGAGCAACAACGCCTCGGCCTCAGCCTTGTCGGGACAGTGGATGTCGACCTCGGGTTCGAGGATCGGCATGAGTCCGGCGTCGAGGATTCGTCGACCAACCTCGAACTGCTGGGCGACGATCGACCCCACCCCGGAGACTGATGCCTGCTTCACGACCGACCGCATCTTGGTTCCGAAGACACCCTTGGCGTTGGCGCGCGACAGCAGGCCGTCCAGCTCGGGCATCGGCTTCATCAGCTGAACGCCATCGGCAACATCCTCGAGGCCCTTGTCGACCTTGAGGAACGGGACGACCTGCTTGGTCTCCCAGAGGTAGGTCGGGGTAGGAACCCCCTCGACCTCGCGGTCCATCGTCATCTCGAACAAGATCGCGCCGAGCACGCGGTCGCCGGCGAAGGCCGGGGCCGTCATGATCCGCGAGCGCATGGCATGCACCATGTCGTACATCTCGGCTTCGCCGTCGTAGGCGTCTTCGCCGATGCCGTAGCGCGCGAGAGCACCTGGAGTACTGCCGCCGCTTTGGTCGAGAGCCGCGATGAAACCGGCCGAGGATCCGACTCGCTCGAGTTGCTCTGCGTGCATGGCGGGCTCCGATTCGTTCGCCGGTCCTGGTCGCAGGGCGACCACTTGACTCTACGGCCCGGGACAGCGCGCTGCGGCCGACCGTCGCATCGGAAGCGTCGGACATGTCTGCCCCAGCACGGAGCAGGTGGCTAGCCTCGACGGTGTGCCTTCGTTGACCGTCGCGCTCACCGGAGCGACCGGCTACATCGCCAGCCATGTTGCGGTGGCGCTGTTCGAACGGGGTCACGCGGTCGTGGGCATCGACAACTTCGACAACAGTTCGCCGGCGGTGCTCGACCGGATCGCCCAGATCGCGGACACGACCATGCCGTTCGCCGAACTCGACGTGGCCGACACCCGAGGGGTGGCCGATGTCCTCCGCGACCACGCCGTCGATGCGGTCATCCACTTCGCCGGACTCAAGGCCGTCGGCGAGTCGACCGAGGACCCCCTCCGGTATCACCGAAACAACGTCGGCGGGAGCCTCAGCCTGCTCCAAGCCATGGCCGATGCCGAGGTCACCAAGCTCGTCTTCTCATCCTCGGCCACGGTCTACCGCCCGGACCAAGCCAGCCCGCTCGATGAGGGCGCGGCGACCGGCCCCATCAACCCCTACGGCAACACCAAGCTCATGGTCGAGCAGATCATCGCCGACGTGGCCGGCGCCGGTCGGCTCGATGCCATCAATCTGCGCTACTTCAATCCGGTCGGGGCGCATCCGAGCGGGCTCATCGGCGAGGACCCGGTTGGCGTTCCGAACAACCTCATGCCCTTCATCATGCAGGTGGCGGTCGGGCGCCGTCCGGAACTCGAGATCTTCGGCGACGACTACGCGACACCCGACGGCACTTGCATCCGCGACTACATCCATGTCTGCGACCTCGCCGAAGGACACGTCGCCGCAGTCGAAGCGCTGCTCCCCGACCGCGGCGTAGGCGTAACCGGTGTCGAAACCCTCAACTTAGGTACCGGGGTCGGGTCATCCGTACTCGAAATGCTCGCCGCAGCGGAGCACGCGGTGGATCACCCAATCCCCCATCGCGTGACCGGGCGCCGATCGGGCGACAGCGCCGTCAGCTTCGCCGATCCCAGTCGCGCCGCCCAGGTCATCGGCTGGGAGGCGACCCGAACCATCACCGACGCGTGCCAAGACCACTGGCGGTGGCAGCGCACCAACCCTGACGGCTACCCCGAATAGGCGAGCCGCACACCGCTTGAGCCGTTCGCCCCGGCGTTGGGGAAATCGCCGGTCCGCTGCGGTCGCAATCCCAACGCCCAGTAGCGTGTCCCGCGTCGCAGGCACCGGTCCTTCGAACGCACAGATCCACGACCGGCGCCAACATTCGCCCGGGGGAGAACCACCATGTCCGTCCGCATCGTCACCGACAGCGGCTCCGATCTGTCCATCGAGCTGGCCGACCAGCTCGGCGTCGTCGTCGTACCGCTCAGCATCCGGTTCGGGTCCGACGAGTACACCGACCGCGTGCAGCTGACCCCCGAGCAGTTCTACGCCGAGATGGACAGCAACGACGAACTCCCCGAGACCGCGGCACCGGCTCCCGGCGCGTTCCTCGAGGCCTTCAATGGACTCATCGCCGACGGAGCGACCGACATCGTCTGCATCAACCTGTCGTTCGCGCTGTCCGCGACCTTCCAGTCCGCCCAGACCGCAGCGGATCAGATCGAAGGAACCAACGTCACCATCGTCGACTCCAAGTCGGCGACCGTGGGCCAAGGCATGGTCGTGCGCCGTGCCGCCGAAGCCGCAGCCTCAGGTTCGAGTGCCGCCGAGGTGATTGCGTTGGCCGAGGACCTCGCCGACCGCATGCATGTGCTCGGCGTGCTCGACACGCTCGACAACCTCAAGAAGGGCGGCCGCATCGGCAACGCACAGGCGATGCTCGGTTCGATGCTGTCGATCAAGCCGTGCATCGATCTGAGTAGCGGCGAGGTGGAAGAAGCCGGCCGCCAACGCACCCGCAAAAAAGCACTGGCGTGGCTCGCCGCGCAGATCCCGGACGGTGCGACCAATATCGCCGTCGGTCATGCGATGGCTGCGGACGTCGAGAAGTTCCTCGACCTGACCGATAACGAGATCGCCGACATCAGCCTGATCGGTCCGGTCGTCGGGACCCACGGCGGCCCGGGCGTCATCGGCCTCGCCTACACCGACTGACCTCGCTGGGGTTGTCCCAGCCGCACCGCGGAGGTCGGTTAGCCTGCCGCCATGGCAGGCGCGGAGGATCGCGAGCTGGTGCAACGTGCCCAGAGCGGCGACCGCACCGCGCTCGACACCCTGCTCCGCCGTCACTACGACCGCATCTACGCCATCTGTCGACGGATCGCCGGCAACGATGCCGACGCCGCGGACGCTGCCCAAGAAGCCTTGATGGCGATCGTCCGAGGCCTTGTGCGCTTCGACGGTCGCTCAGCGTTTTCGACGTGGTCCTATCGAGTCGCGACCAACGCATGTCTCGACGAGCTACGCCGGCGCAAACGTCGACCAACGCCGACCGACACCGATGAGTCGGCGGACTGGAGCGTCCAGACCGCCGATCCCGAATCCAGCAGCTTCGACGACCGCCTGGTGGAGCGAGAAGCCATGTCGACCGCCCTCGACGAGCTTCCCGAGGACTTCCGCGAACCCGTCCTGCTACGCGACTGTGCCGGGCTCGACTACGCCGAGATCTCCGAGGTGTTGGGAATCCCTCCTGGGACGGTGCGGTCGCGAATCGCCCGTGGCAGGGCCAAACTGGCCGAAATCGTCCAGGCCGGGAACCAAGCAGCCCTCGACGAACGTCCAATGGACCAACCATGACCGCGCCACTTCCACCGAACGCCGACGAACTCGTGTCGGCCTACGTCGACGGTGTCGCCGCGCCCGACGAGATCGAGATCGTCGAGTCCAGCAGTGAACTCATGGCCCGGGTCGACTCGATGCGTGCGGTCGCCGAGGCGTTGGGTGGCTCGGTGACCCCAGCAGCCGATTCCGTGCGAGAGGCTCACATCGGTGCTGCCCTGGCCGAGTTCGATCAGCTCTTCGCCACAACGTCTGCCCCACAGGCCGACGCGCTCGCAGCCGCAACGGTTGAACCGGCGGCCAAATCCAAGGTCGCATCGTTGGCGGCGGCCCGGGAGAAGCGCGAGTCGCGGCGACTACTCCCGGTTGCGGCCGCGGCGGCGATCGTCGCGTTGCTCTTTGCCGGCATCGTCGCAGTGGGGCTGAACCGCGGCGACACCACTGACGTCGTGAGCGAGACGACGGCAGCAACCGCCGGTTCGGGTGGCGACGCCGCCGAAGAGTCCGCGATCGACTCGGCGGCGGCCATGGTGCTCCCCGACGAGGACGAGGCGATGGACGATGACGAAGCCATGGACGACGAGGAAGCGATGGCCGACGACGAGCTGTCCGCAGAGGCATTTGCAGCCGATGACGACCTCGACGCCGAGGCCGACTTCGCCCCCGAAGAAGCCGCCGCCGAAGATGCCATGGCAGAAGAAGCGATGGCCAACGAGGAGGAACTCGAGGAGGAAGAGGCTGCGACCGACGGCGCCGGACTCGACGACGACTCCCTGGATGCACTCGACGACGGACGCGCCGAATCTGCTGATGACGCCGGCGACGCCGCAGCAGCCGCGCCGGCGGCCGAGTCGGCGGGAACCGGGGTGGCGTCCTGGTTTGTCCCCGAGCTCGCGTCGAACCCCAACTGCGCAGCCCAAGCCGGCACGACGACACGGTGCTACACGCTCACCGTCGCCGCGGACCGCACCGACCCGACCGGCGGCACGGTACAGCTGCCGATCCGGGTCACCGAAGCCGCCGACGCGCCACCGGGCCCGATTCCCGTCGTGCTGCCCGCCGGCGGACCGGGCTTCAGCGGCCTCCGAGGCCCGCTCCATCCGAGCTTCTCGCTTCTTCGGAACCAAGCGGTCGTCCAATACGACCAGCGCGGTACCGGCGCCGCGCTACCGGACCTGAACTGTCCAGAGGTCGATGCCGCCTTCTTGGCCGTGCTCCAGACCGCCGCCGATCCCACCGACGAACGAGACTCCGTCGACGCAGCACAGTCCGCCTGTCTCGATCGTCTCGAGGCATCGGGCGTCGACCTCACCGACTACCACTCGGTCGCCAGCGCCCACGATCTCGAAGACATCCGGATCGCCCTCGGCTACGAACAGTGGGACATCGTCGGCATCAGCTACGGCGGACGACTCGCACTGGTGACTGCTCGTGAGCATCCCGACGGCATCCGAGCGTTGGTGCTCGACTCGGTCTACGACGTGACCTACGGCGGCATCGCCGACACGCTCGACGCGGTCGATCGTTCCATCAATGCCCTGATCGACGCCTGCGCGTCGTCGCAGCGTTGTGCCTCCCGCGGTGACCTCGGCGAGATGCTCGAACGAGTGCGCCTGCGACACAATGACGATCCGATCCCGGTCGAGGCGGCGATCGATGGTGTCAACCAGGAGTTCCTGATCACTGGCGATGACCTCATCGCCGGACTGTTCAACGCCCTCTACGACGAAACGCTCATCCCCGCGCTGCCGGGTCTGGTCGCCCAGCTCGATGCCGGCGCAACGTTCTTCATCCCCCAGCTCATCCAGGACGGAATCCCAACGGCGACCGGCGCTTCGGAGGGCATGGAGTTCGCCGTCAACTGTGCCGACAATGCCGGGCTCGACCATGTCCCGCTCGACACGGTCGTCCGCGACGCGCCAGGCCGCTTCTCGACCATCGTGAGCGGACTCACGTTGTGCCCGGTCGATTGGCCGGCGACGTCGCCGAACTTCAACGAACCAATCGTGTCGGACATCCCCGCGCTGATCACCGCCGGGGCCTTCGATCCGATCACCCCACCCGCCGGGACCGAAGCGCTCCAGGCCGGGTTCGCCAACTCGACCTATATCGAGGTTCCCGCAGGCGGCCACGGGGTCGCACTGGCCACACCTTGCATGACGGAGATCGTCGATCAATTCCTCGCCGGCCCGACGACCGAGCTCGACGTGTCGTGCACCGACTCGTTCGAGCCTGCCGATTTCAACTAGTCGAATCCGCCGTCTCGTTCTCTTCGCACGCCGTCGGCGCGGCCGGTAGGCTCACGCCCCATGACCGATGCGAACACGCCGTCGACGACCGGCAACACCGAACCGCTCGCCGTTCCGGGTTTGCCCGAGGACTGGGATCGGTTGGCGACCGAACGAGTCGTTTCCGTCGTCGACCAGGTCCGGGTGAAATCCTCGGGTCCGGCGATCGTGATCGCTCGAGCCGTCGTGTTCGGCCTGCTGGGCGCGATTCTCGCCACCGTCGCGATGATCGTGTTCCTGATCGGTCTGGTGCGGGTGCTCAACATCGTGATCCCCGAAGACGTGTGGCTGGTCTACATGATCCTCGGCGCGCTGTTCACCGGGCTCGGCGCCTTCCTCTGGTCGAAGCGGCCTCGCGGCGCTGCGTCCTGAGGCACCCTCCCCCGGCCACACCTCGGCCGGAATGGCCCGCACGCTTCGCGGGTTCCCACACCTGTCGTTTGACCCCTCTCGTCTGAACATCCTGGAGTACGCATGAGCGCGCAGCACCACGAGGTCATCATCATTGGGTCCGGTCCGGCCGGACTCACCGCCGCCATCTACACCGCGCGTGCCCGCCTCGAACCACTGGTGATCGAAGGTGAACCCTCCTCCACCAGTGATCAACCCGGCGGTCAGCTGATGTTGACGACCGACGTCGAGAACTATCCCGGATTCCCAGATGGGATCATGGGTCCCGAACTGATGCAGAACTTCCGAGGCCAAGCTGAGCGATTCGGCGCGACCATGATCACTCGCAAGGTGGCCAAGGTCGATCTCACCGCCTCGCCCCACAAGGTCTGGATCGACGACGCCGACAAGCCGGAACCGGACTACACCGCGACGGCGCTGATCATCGCCACCGGCGCGCAGTCCCTGATGCTCGGCTTGCCCAACGAGAACGAGCTCATCGGCCATGGCCTCAGCACCTGTGCGACCTGTGACGGCTTCTTCTTCCGCGATCAGGAGATCGCCGTGGTCGGCGGTGGTGACTCCGCCATGGAAGAAGCCATGTTCCTCACGCGGTTCGCATCGAAGGTGACCATCATCGTGCGTCGCGACGAGCTGCGGGCCTCGAAGATCATGCAAGACCGGGCGATGGCCAACGACAAGATCGAGTTCCTCTGGAACACGGTTGTCACCGACTACCAGTCCGATGGTCAGCTCAAGGGCGTTGCCCTGGAGAACACCCAGACCGGTGAAGCCAGTGAAATGGCGGTCGCCGGACTGTTCATCGCCATCGGCCACAAGCCGGCCACGTCGTTGTTCACCGATTGGCTCGAGGTCAAGGACAACGGTTACATGGTGACCGAGGCCGACTCGAGCCGAACGACGATTCCCGGCGTCTTCGCCTGTGGGGATGTCGTCGACGACTACTACCGCCAGGCCATCACCGCGGCTGGTTCCGGCTGCATGGCGGCGATCGACGCCGAACGCTGGCTCGAATCGCTCCACGACTGATCACGTTCCACATGCCGTGGTCGGTCCGGTCTGGAATAGACCTGGACCAGGGCGAGTTTCGACCCTGACGGTGATCCTCGCTCACCAACTCTCCCATTCACACAATCGTTCACGTCTCGCCACCGACTAAGTTCGAGACCGACCACCAAGGAGCTCCCATGTCCGACAACATCAAGAACCTCACCCAAGAGAACTTCGACGAAGAGGTCATCGCCGCCGACCAACCGGTCCTGGTCGACTTCTGGGCCGAGTGGTGCGGACCGTGCAAGATGATCGCCCCGATCCTCGACGAAATCGCCGATGAGCATGGCGACAAGCTCACGATTGCCAAGGTCAACGTCGACGAGGCCAACGAGTTGGCACTGCGTTTCAACGTGATGAGCATCCCCACCCTGCTGGTGTTCAAGGACGGCGATGTCGCCAAGCGCATGGTTGGTGCTTCGGGCAAGTCCAAGTTGGTCGAAGACCTCACCGAAATCGGCGCGCTCTGACTCTGTGAGGTTGAACTTCTCGTTGAACCTCACGATCGCCGTCATCCAGCGTTTCTCACAGCTTTGTGCACAAGCTGTGTAAACCGGAGAAACTCTCAACCTGAGGTTGAGGGTTTTCCTTTTATGTCAGCCGACTTACAGATCTTTGGTTGGTCGCGGCGGGTCGAGATCGTTAACCGGCGTCGCCGGTCATGATGCCGTAGATCCGCTCGAGATCGTCGATGTCGGCAAAGTCGATACTGATTCGACCGCGCTTGGCCCCCAAACTGATGCCAACCGAGGTGTCGAATCGCTCGCCCAGCAACTGCTCGAGTTCCAGCAACGCGGGCGGTTTGGTCTGACCGGGCGAACTGGTTCCGCTCGCCGCGTCATCATCCGACGCCTCATCCTCGGCCGCGGGCGCCGAAGGCTCTTCCGGTACGGTCTCAGACTGCTCGTCGCCACGCGCCAGCCGTTCGAGGGCGCGCACGCTGAGGCCCTCGCGCAGCGTGCGTTCGAGTAAGTCGGCGCGAGCCGTGTCGTCAAGCGCGACGAGCACCCGCCCATGGCCCGCGGAAAGTTGGCCCTCGATGATGTGGCGCTGAATATCCGTCGGCAACGTCAGCAACCGGAGTGCGTTGGCGATCGCCGGTCGGCTACGACCCACTCGTGTGGCGACATCTTCCTGCGTGAGATCAAACTCGTCGATCAGCTGCTGGAAGGCCGCCGCCTCCTCGATGGCGTTGAGCTCGGCCCGCTGCACGTTCTCGACGATGGCGTGGGCCAGTGACGTCTCATCATCAACATCGCGAACAATCGCCGGGATGCGATCCAGCCCGGCCCTCGTCGCCGCGCGCCAGCGACGCTCACCCGCGATCAGCTCGAACTGGCCTCCGTCGAGCTCTCGTACCAGAATTGGCTGCAATACGCCGAGTTCCCGGATGGAGCCGGTCAGCGCGACCAGTGCCTCTTCGTCAAACGTACGACGCGGCTGATAGGTGTTGGGGACGATCGACCCGACCGGGATGTCGCGAAGCGGTCCGGCGACCTCGGTCGACTCGGACGGAATGAGCGAGCCCAACCCCCGACCGAGGCCACCTGGTCGTTGCTTAGCCATTGATGACCTCCTGTGCTACCGCCCGATACGCCTGCGCACCGCGTGATTCACTATCAAACGTCGTGATCGGCTGACCAAACGAGGGGGCCTCGGACAAACGCACGGTCCGGGGGATCACGTTGTCACAAACCCGATCACCGAAGTGGCCGCGGACTTCGTCGACGACCTGGCCGGCCAGCTTGGTACGCGGATCAAACATCACCAGCACGATGTGGGTGATGTCCAGCGTCGGATTCAGGTTGGCCTTGACGAGCTCGACGTTGCGCATGAGCTGGCCGAGTCCTTCGAGGGCGTAGTACTCGCATTGAATCGGCACCAGGACTTCGTGGGCGGCGGTGAGGGCGTTCACCGTCAAGAGGCCCAGCGACGGGGGACAGTCGATGAGGACATAGTCGTAGTCGTCGATCACCGACTCGATGGCCAGGCGCAGCCGATGCTCGCGGCTCATTGCCGGCACCAGCTCAATCTCTGCTCCGGCGAGATCCAGACTCGAGGGAAGCACGAAGAGGTTCTTGACCTCGGTCGGCTCGATACACGAGTCGGCCTCGACGTTGTGGAGCATCACGTGGTAGATGCTGTGCTCGAGCTGGCGTGGGTCCAAGCCGACCCCGGTCGACGCATTCGCCTGTGGATCCAAGTCCACCAGCAAGGTCCGGTACCCCTGTTCGGCGAAGCATGCAGCGAGGTTCACCGTTGTCGTGGTCTTGCCAACGCCGCCCTTTTGGTTAGCCACGGCGAGGACGCGGGGAAGTGGTCGACGGGTCTCGCCTTCCGGCTCATCGGATACGACTTCGTCAAGATCTGGTGCAGCCGCTTCGTCTTCTGCCATCACGTGGACCTCCATACGCACATAATCGTAGTCTTCACCTCTCCCCCAATGAGTGACAATCATCAAAGATCTTCACATCAACAACACCAGCCTCGTCATCGCCAGCATCAGGATCGGCGGAGATTCGGTCCATCGTACTGGTTGGTCCCACAGAGGATCACCGTGTGTTTCACGTGAAACAGCAGAGGCAGCACGTTCCGCGTTCCATGACGCGTCGTAAACGCCCGGCGACGACGTCGTTGTTTCACGTGAAACAATGCTGGCGCTCCCCCGGGTGGCCACTGGTGTTTCACGTGAAACGCGGCCACCGCCGAAGGGATTTCGCAGAGCGGCGGGGGAGTGTGTTGTCCAACGCGGCGTGTTTCATGATGACCGCGAAGCCGTGGTGCTCATCGTGATGCATCTTCGCCGGTCCGAGCCCAAGCGCATCAAGCGCATGGTTTGGCCAACGTTCGGTCGGCGCAACCCCGTCGGGTGGTTCCGAAACGATGAGCGCTCCCCCGACCTCGAGTAGTCCTGCGGCACATTCTGCGGTCATCGATGGCGGCCCGAACGACCTCGCAACCACGATATTGTACCGCTCACGATGGCCGGCATCATGGCCCAACTCCTGTGCCGGTTCGGTGAGGACTTCAGCACTTGTGCCCGCCACAAGCAGTGCCCGCTCGACCTCGGTAGCCCTGGACGTACGGATCTCCACCAGCGTCCAGTGTGCGTCCGGGAAGATCGTCGCCAATGCGACCCCGGGAATTCCGCCGCCCGTCCCGAGATCCACCGCCGACCACGCCGAGCCCGCCAATCGATCGCCGACGACACCCGCCAAAACGCGAGCACAGCTGGCGCAGTGCGCCAGCTGTGCGTCGAGCTCTCCGCCAATCATGCCCAGGCGGTGGGGGCGCTCCAGTGCCGTCGTCAGACGGTCCCGGAGCTCAGGGTTCATTCTTCTTCGTCACCGCCGGCGATCGGTGCGATCACGATGTAGCGACGCGGGTCACGACCCTCGCTCACCGTCTCCACACCGGCCACCTGGCTGACGGCATCGTGGACGAGCTTGCGGTCGGCGGCACCCATCGGCTCCAGGGCCTTGCTCTCGCCACTGTCGACAACGCTCTCGGCCACCTGCTGCGCGAAACGAGCCAGCGCCTCACGACGACGAGCCCGGTATCCGTCAACGTCTACCTGAATACGGTGGTAGCGCCGGCCGGCGGCCGCGCGGTGCATCGCGGTTCGGGCCAGCTCCTCCACGGTTTGTAGCGTCGAAGCCTTGTTCCCGATCAACCGTCCCAGATCCTCACCCTCGACCGACGCCAACAGCGTCGTGTCTTCTTCGGTGAGATTCACGGTCGCGTTCGAATCGAAGACCTCGGCGACACCCTGAACGAAGGCCAGCAGGGTTTCCCGCTGCTCTTCGATCGGCATCTCCACGCGATCCTCGTTGTTGCCTCCTTGACCACCACGGTTCCGGTTGCGATTGCGGTTGTTCCCGCCGCCACCCCGGTTGCCGCCCTGGTTGCCCTGATTGCGATTACGGCCCTGCCCACCATTGTCGCCACCACCGGCGCGATCCTGGTTGTTGCCGCCGGACTTCTGGCTGTCCTTCTTGCCGCCGTTGTTCCCACCAGCATTGTTCCCACCAGCATTGTTGCCACCGCGGTTGCGATCGCCGTTGCCACCCTTGTTGCCGCCACCGCCGCGGTTCCGGTTGCGATTGTTCCCACCGCCGCCGCTGCCGCCACCCCGGTTGCGATTGCGGTTGCGGTCGTTACGACCGCCACCACGGCGCTCATCCTTGACCGGCGGGGCCTTGGGCTTGATCCGGGCACGCACGCGAGCCTCGGACTTGGTACGGCCAAACAGGCCGGTCTTGCCTTCTTCGATCACTTGGATCTCGGCGTCGTCCTGGTCCACGCCGAGCAGGTCGAGCGCACGAATCTGCGCTTCCTCGACCGTCCGTGCGGTGGTGACAATCCACTCCATAGCGTTTCTCTTCCTATTTCTTCTTCGGTCGGCCCGATTCGCCCTTGGGGGTCACGCGGCGCGATGCCGGCGTGGACGGGCCGTCATTCTTTGGTGCGGCCGAGCGCTTGGCTCGGCCCCAACCCGAGGAGGTGTCATCCGCCTTCGACGAACCAACAGCGCGGTTCCGGCGGCCAGGGGCCTCTGTCGTTGCCGCAGACGTGCGGTCTCGGGGAGGTCGTGTGCGCTGGGTGCGCGCGTTCGTGGTGGCGACGGGGCGTCGACTCCCGTGTCGGGAGCTGGCCTGAGCTTCGCGACTCTTGTTGGCGTTGCCGCCGCCGAACAGCGAGCTCAGTGGATTCTCGGGGGCGCCGTCGTCATCATCGTCGTCATCGTCGTCATCGTCGGTCTCGATGGGTGCGTTCAATTCCTCATCGGCGTACACCGTGCGGGTCAGATACGCCTGCTGCATGATCCGCAGCAGGGCCGACACGATGAAGTAGAGCACCAAGCCTGCCGGCATCGTGAACGAGAAGATCGGGAGCATCCAGGGGATGATGCGCATGATCATCTGTTGCTGCGAGCTGATCTCACCGGTCTGGCGCCCGGCGATCTGGCGTTGCTGATACCAGCCGAGGAAGGCGACGACCGCCACCATGAGCAGGTAGGGGAGCGACGATCCAATCGAATCCCCGAGCACCTCGAGTGGGGTCCGACTCAGATCGATGCCCAACCACAACATTTCGTTGTCCTGGATCAGGGCCTGATAGAGCTCACTCTCCGGATCGAGGTACTCCGGATTGAAGTTGCGCCGCTCGAGATCCAGCGAGGGTGCCGCGAAGGTGCCGCTCCCGCGGGCTTGTGCATCCGCGGCAGAGCCGACGAAGGAGGAGAGATCGAGGCCGATATCGGACGCACGGCGGGTAATGCCTCGCAGCACCCGAAACATCACGATGAAGATCGGCGATTGGACCAGAATCGGCAGGCAGCCGCTCAGGGGAGACACGCTGTGCTCTTGGTAGAGCGCCATCATCTCCTGGTTCATTTTTTCGCGATCGCCAGCGTATTTCTTTTGGATGCGACGCACCTGGGGCTGCAATCGGCGCATTGCCAGCATCGACTTCGTGCTGCGATATGTCAGGGGTGACAGCACGATCAGCACGAGAGTGGTGAGCGCAATGATGGCGAAGCCATAGCTCGGCACCAAGGAGTAGAACCAGGCCAACAGGCCGGCCAAGAGGTCGAAAATCGGATCAAGCATGGTGATTTCTCAAGCCTTTGGGAGAACGCGGGGCTTTGGGGGCCGGGACGGGATCAAGCCCGTGGCCACCGAGGGGATGACAACGACCAATTCGACGAAGCGCAAGACCGGAGCCTCGAAGCACGCCATGCACCTCGATGGCCTCAGCGGCATAGGACGAGCAGGTCGGCAGATAGCGACATGCCGAGGGTTGAAGAGATCGATACTCGCGGTACCAAGAAAGGCATCGAAGTATCGCGCGCTTCACTTCTCAGTCCCTTGTCGAACGCGCGAGAACCGCGGACAGGTCGTCACGCAAGGTGATGAAGTCCATCGTTGCGGTCTGCGCATCGTTCACACCAACCAGATAGAGCCCGACATCGAGACGCACATCCGGCGCGGCCAAGATGGCGCGCAACCGACGTCGGATCCGGTTTCGGACCACCGCGGGGCCGACCTTACGGCCGATTGCGTATCCCACATAGGGGAAAGGCGGTAGATCGTCCGGGAGGGGAGCGAACCGAACCCAACACCAGTGTCCGCGAGTGCGGCGACCCGATGCCGAGAGCGCATCGAAGGATGCCCGGGACCGAAGTGGCTGAATCAGGCCGACAGCTTCTGGCGGCCCTTGCGCCGGCGCCCGGCGACAACACGGCGACCAGCCTTGGTCGACATACGGTGACGGAAACCGTGGCGCTTTGCCCGCTTCCGTACGTTCGGCTGAAAAGTTCTCTTCACGATTCGTCCCAATCGTTCTCTCGATCGATCACCTGCACCTCGCAGATGATCGCCGGCCCCGGGGAAAGCAGCAGATCGGAAAGGCCCGCGGCTCGGATGATCACATCCACGCTAGGCCCTGTCTTCCACAGGACCAACACCCTCGAGACGTCTGATTCGGATCACCGAAACGTCGCCGGACCCGCAGCAGCGCTCCACGGCTGTCCTCGACAAAAGACCCCCTTGCGGGACCCGGCCATCGTGATGATAAGTTCCCGAAGCTGCGCGGCTGGGACGCCGAGCATCAGGGACTGACTCGGGCGGATCCGGAGCCGGACGGGTCAACACGCACACGCTTTGCACACTTCGGGAGAAACTTTGTCTACATCCGAGACGCTCTGGGCCGCCGTGGCCGAGCAGCTTCGCCAGCAGCTCAACGAGGCGGTCTGGCTCTCCACGTTCGCCGGGGTCACGACGACCAGTCGTCACGACCCGAGCGGGGCGACCCATGTCCATCTCGAAGTCCCGAGCGTGATCGCTCGAGACCGCATCAACAACCGGTATCACGCCATGGTTCAAGATGCCTTCGAGGAAGTCTGTGGTCCGTCCACGACCTTCGACGTCGTCGTCCAGATCAACGACGCACCCGAGTTCGCGATCGCCGCGGCGGATCTCGTCGCTGCTGCGCCGCGCCTCGAAGCCGTCGACGGCATCGGTGATGGTGACACCTCGCTCAATCCGCACGTGCTCGGCGGCGGCTCGCCGATCATCGACGCCGACGGGCCGACGATCAACAATCGCTACACCTTCGAACGGTTCGTGACCGGATCGTCGAACCGCTTCGCCCACGCCGCCGCATTGGCCGTCGCGGAGACACCTTCGCGGTCGTACAACCCGCTGTTCATTCATGGCCATGCGGGTTTGGGCAAGACCCACCTCTTGCAGGCCATCGCGCACTACGTGACGGAGAACTACCCGAGCTACCGGGTCTGCTACGTCACAACGGAAACCCTGCTGAGTGAGTTCGTCGACGCCATTCGTTCGAGTACGACCACCGAGTTCAAACGCCGTTACCGCGAAAACGACGTCTTGCTGATCGACGACATCCAGTTCTTGGAAGGCAAGGACGCCCTCCAAGAAGAGCTCTTCCACACGTTCAACACGCTGCATCAAGCCGACCGTCAGATCGTGTTGTCCTCCGATCGCCCACCCGACGCCATCCCGACCCTCGAGGATCGCCTGCGCAGCCGGTTCAAGATGGGCTTGATCACCGACATCCAACCGCCGGACATCGAAACCCGGCTGGCCATCCTTCGCACCCGCACCGAGAACGATCGCATCAGCATCGAGGACGACATCCTCGAGTTCATCGCCAGCAACATCACGAACAACATTCGTGAACTCGAAGGCGCACTCATCCGGGCAACCGCATACGCCCAACTCACCAACGAGCCACTGACCCTCGACGTCGCCAAGAAGGTGCTGTCCGATCTGGTCAATGAACCCGAGCCACGCACGATCACGCCTCAGATGATTCTCGAATCCTCCGCGGCCCACTTCGGCTTTCCCATCGAGGAACTCATCGGCGCCAGCCGCCGGCGGCCCCTCGTCTCCGCTCGCCAGATCGCCATGTACGTCATGCGCGAACTGACCGACATGAGCTATCCAGCCATCGCACGCGAGTTCGGCGGACGCGACCACACGACCGTCATCCACTCGGTCGAGAAGGTCAAGAAGCTCATCGCCGAACGCCGCCAGGTCTATGACCAGGTGACCGAACTCATCCAGGCAATCAAGTCCGGACGATCGGCCGCCTGACCCGGCCCCGCACCACGTTGGCGGACTCGTGAAGCATCACGAATCCACAGCCATCACTGGACAAAGATGTTGACGCCGGGTGGGCAACGGTGGAGAACTCCAGCTTGCCCACACCCCGGGATCGTCACCGTCGACACCATGTGGACGACGGCTCGGACAACCCACAGGCACCAACCGCACCATCAGAACGATTTCGACCGTTCTGCACAATTCCACAGACCTACAACTACTACTAGGTTTCCCAACAAACCTGAGTGAAGAGGACAGGAACCCCTGTGAAACTTCGATGTGAGCGAGACACCCTGGTCGAGGCCCTCCAGACCGCCGGCCGCGCCGTGTCCGGACGCGGCGGTCAGCTCCCCGTTTTGTCAGGACTCTTCCTGCGCCTGGAGGGCGATCAGCTCTCGGTCACCGGTAGTGATCTCGAGCTGACCATCGCCCGTACCTTGACCGTCAATGGCGAGGTCGATGGATCGGCCGTTGTTCCCTCGAAGCTCTTGATCGATGTGGTGCGATCGCTCGAACCCGGAGCGATCGAACTCGACATCTCCGAGCTCGATCTGACCATTCGTGGCGGGCGCTCGGAGTTCTCGATCCGCACGATCCCCACCGACGAGTTCCCGCAGTTGGTCAGTGCCGAGGGACCGGCGGTGACACTCGAGGCCGCGGGATTCGTCGCCGCACTGCGCCAGGTGGTTCCGGCAGCCAGCAGCGACGACAGCAGGCCGATCCTGACCGGTGTCTTGATGACCCCTACCGAAACCGGACTGCGCTTGGTCGCCACCGACTCGTATCGCCTTGCGGTGTCCGACATTCCCGGCGCAAGCGTGCTCGAGGGCGATCAGTCCGTGCTCGTTCCTTCCCGAGCCCTCGCTGAGGTGCGACGGGTCGTGGGTGACGCACCGGAGCTCACGTTGCGACTCGGTGAGAACGATGCGTCGTTCGAAGTTGATGGTCTGGTCGTGACGACTCGCCTGATCGATGGCGACTTCCCGAAGTATCAGGGCCTGATCCCCAGTGGCCCGGCCAACGAGCTGTCGATGAACCGAGAAACCGTGCTCGACGCGGTTCGTCGCGTGCGATTGCTCGCGCAAGAGAGCACGCCGGTTCGACTCGTGATGAATGGCGATGGTCTGGAGATCGTGGCGATCACCCAAGACGTCGGCGAGGGTCACGAAACCGTCGACGCCTCCTACGACGGCGAGGAATTGACGGTGGCATTCAATCCGGCGTTCCTGCTCGACGGACTCGATGTCGCGCCGGGCGAAGAGGTCACGCTCCAGACGATCGATTCGCTCAAGCCCGCGGTGCTACGCACGCCGGGCAACGAGCACTTCCTGTACCTGCTGATGCCGGTGCGGGTGCCCTGATCCAGGACCCCTCGTGCGCTTGCGCGAGCTCGCGCTCACCGATTTTCGTTCGTACGCGTCGCTCGAACTCACGCTGCCCGATGGCCTGACCTGCATCGTCGGCGAAAACGGCATTGGCAAGACGAACCTGCTCGAGTCCATCGGGTACTTGGTGCACCTCAAGTCGTTTCGCGGAGCGGACAACCCCACGATGGTGAGGGTTGGCGCGCCGCGGGCGTTCGTCCGTGGTCAGGGATCGAGCAAAGGTCGCGAACTCCAGATCGAGGCGGAGATTCCCCGCGCGGGGCGCGGCAGGGTCCAGGTCAACCGCCAGCGATTGGCTAGGACGGCGGATCTTGCCGCCGCGGCCCGCGTGTCGGTGTTCGCGCCGGACGATCTGGCCACGATCAAAGGCTCGCCAGCGCTGCGGCGGGACTTCTTGGATGACGCGGTGGTCGCGTTGTGGCCGCGACAAGACGACACTCGGCGCACGTTGGCCCAGGTGCTGAAGCAACGCAACGCCCTGCTGCGCAACCAGAAGGGCCGTCTCGACGCCGACGCGTCGATGATGCTCGACATCTGGGACGAGCGCCTCGCGGCGGCTGGAGAGGCTCTTGGGGCCGCCCGGCTGTCGTTGGTGCAGGAGCTCTCGCCCTTCGTCGACGCGGCGTACAAGCAGCTGTCGACACGTAGTGATGAGGCGGTGGCCCTCCACTACGCGCCGGCGTGGTTCGAGCAAGGTCTCGAGCAAGCTTTGGCCGCCGGCCGGGCCGAGGATCTTCGTCGTTCGACAAGCACGGTAGGACCGCACCGCGATGATCTGGCCGTCGTGTTGAACGATGTGCCGAGTCGCACCCACGCCTCGCAGGGTGAGCAGCGCACGCTGGCGCTGTCGCTACGACTTGGTGTGCACCTGCTGCTCACCGAACGCCATGGGGAGTCGCCATTGTTGTTGCTCGATGACGTGTTCAGCGAACTCGACCGTTTTCGGACCGCGGCATTGTTCGAGGCGTTGCCGGCCGGTCAGGCCATTTTGACGACCGCGGTCGCGTTGCCTGATGGGGCTGATCCGGCCAGCGTGCTCGAGGCGACCCCAGGTACGGTGACGCCACGATGAGGATCAGGAGCGCACGGTGAGCGGCGAGCGGCGGCGTGATCGCGGCTGGGAGCCGCTGCATCGCCCGACGGCCCCCACACCGGTTCGTGATGCCCTGGACCATCTGGCGTCGACCATGGGTTTGGCCAGCATCGACGGCATCAATCGTCTCTTTCTGGCGTGGGGTGATGTCGTCGGCGATGATCTGGCCGCCAAGTGTTCGCCGAAGCGTCTGAGCGATGGGGTGTTGGTGGTCGAGGCCGTCGATCGGCAGTGGGCCGCCGAACTGTCGTGGATGACCGATCTGATCGTCGAACGATGCACCGACGCCCTGGGTCCGGACACGGTTCTCGAGGCCCGAATCGTCACCCCGAGGATCGTCTGACGATCCCCGTTTTTGGGGGCCCCGACGGGGTCGTCGCGCCGCCCCTTTCCGCGGACCCAGATGCCTCGTGATTGGCCCGAATTTGTCGCACCCCGGTGGTAGAATTGTGGGACCGATCTCCCGCCTGAGAATGGCGTGATTTCAACGAATCTTTCACGAATCTCTCAGGAATTTCGGCGCTGCGATGCTGTTGGAGATCCCGGTACACCCGCCCGGTTTCCTCGTTCGAAATCGCACCTGAAAATCCCCGAGCACACGGTCCCCGCGGCTGGTGTGCAACCGACCCGGAAAGGTACCCGTGGCCGAAGCATCAACCGCCTCCTACGGCGCCCAGGACATCACCGTTCTCGAAGGCCTCGAAGCCGTCCGCAAGCGTCCCGGCATGTACATCGGGTCGACCGGTCCAGCAGGTCTCCACCACCTGGTCTACGAGGTCGTCGACAACTCGGTCGACGAGGCCATGGCCGGCCATGCGACCCGCATCGAAATCGACCTGCTGCCCGACGGCGGCTGCGAGGTTCGCGATGACGGTCGCGGCATCCCCGTCGACACGCATCCCAAGTACGAAGACCTGTCCGCGGCCGAGGTCGTGCTCACCGTGCTTCATGCCGGTGGCAAGTTCGGTGGCGAGGGCTACAAGGTCTCCGGCGGCCTCCACGGCGTCGGCGTCTCCGTGGTCAACGCACTCTCGGAGCGGGTCGAGGTCGAGATCGACCGTCACGGTCAGCGCCACTTCATGTCGTTCCGCGATGGTGGCCGTCCCGACGAGGCACTCAAGGTGATCGGCGACGCCCCCGACGCGCGCACCGGCACCACGGTTCGCTTCTGGCCCGACGGTCAGATCTTCGACGAGACGAACTTCCGGGCCCAGACCCTGCTCGAGCGGCTCCAGATGATGGCCTTCCTCAATCAGGGCCTCGAAATCGCCTTCCGCGATCTCCGCGAAGACCCCGACGCCGAGGCGACGGTCTACCGCTACGACGGAGGCATCCGCGACTTCGTGCACCACGTCAACGCCACCAAGGAAGCCCTCTTCGACACCGTGGGCTACTTCGATGCCGACGAAGAGGACCAGGAAGTCGAGATCGCCTTCCAGTGGAACACCGGCTTCAACTCCGACGGGTTGCACAGCTTCGCCAACGGCATCACGACGGGCGAAGGCGGCATGCACGAAGAAGGGTTCCGCAAGTCGCTGACCAACGTGATGAACCGCTACGCGTTCGACAAAAACATCCTCAAGGATGGGCGCGATGACCGCCTGCAGGGCGAGGATATCCGTGAGGGTTTGACGGCCATCATCAGCGTCAAGCTGCGCGAACCCCAGTTCGAAGGCCAGACCAAGGGCAAGCTGGGCAACGTCTCCGTTCGCTCGATGGTTGAAAAGGCCACCAACGAGAAGCTGGCGGAGTGGCTCGAGGAGAATCCGGGCGAAGCCAAGCTGATCACCAACAAGGCGGTGTCGGCCCAGCGTGCTCGGATCGCTGCCCGCCAGGCTCGCGATGCGACCCGGCGCAAGTCTGCACTCGATGGTGCTGGCCTGCCCGGCAAGCTGACCGACTGTGCCTCGACCGACCCCGAGGAGTGCGAGCTCTACATCGTCGAGGGCAACTCGGCCGGCGGTTCGGCCAAGGAGGCCCGTGATCCGCACACGATGGCGATCCTGCCGATCCGCGGCAAGATTCTCAATGTCGAACGCGCTCGCGTCGACAAGATGCTCAACAACACCGAGGTCACGGCCCTGATCCAAGCCATCGGTGCCGGATTCGGTGCCGAGTTCGACATCGAGAAGCTGCGCTATCACAAGGTCGTGCTGCTGTGCGATGCCGACGTCGACGGCGCCCACATCCGCACGCTGCTACTGACGTTCTTCTTCCGTCAGATGCGGGAGATGGTCGAGGGTGGCCATGTGTACATCGCCCAGCCGCCGTTGTATTCGACCGAAATTGGCAAATCGAAGACCTACCTCAAGGACGATCGGGCCAAAGATGACTTCATGGTCGAGAATCCCAAGCACACCAACGACTTCGCGCGCCTGAAGGGCCTAGGCGAGATGGACGCCGAGGAACTGTGGGAGACCACCATGGACCCGGCCCAGCGCACCCTGCTGCAGGTCTCGGTCGACCAGGCGGCAATCGCCGACGAGATCTTCTCGACGCTGATGGGCGAAGACGTCGAGAGCCGCAAGAACTTCATCCAGTCCAACGCCAAAGACGTCCGCTTCCTGGACATTTGAGGCAGGGACTTTCCCTTGAAAGCACCAATCCGCAGCGTTCCCCAGCCCCGAGTAGCCAATCCGCAGTCCCCCGCTGCGAAGCGATAGAGCAACGATGAGCGATATGACCGACGAACCGACCGGCGACGAACCCACTGACCCGAACGAAGAGTCCGAGGGCTCGGTGCTGGTCAATGTCGAACCGATCGAGATCCAGACCGAGATGGAGCAGTCGTTCCTCGACTACGCCATGTCGGTCATCGTGTCCCGGGCCCTGCCCGATGTGCGTGATGGGCTCAAACCGGTGCATCGCCGGATCATCTGGTCGATGTTCGACGGGGGTATCCGTCCCGACCGCTCCCACGTCAAGTGTGCGCGTGTGGTCGGCGACGTCATGGGCAAGTACCACCCCCACGGCGATTCGGCGATCTACGACGCGCTCGTCCGCATGGGCCAGACGTTCTCGTTGCGACATCCGCTGATCGATCCCCACGGCAACTTCGGTTCGCCGAACGATCCGCCAGCGGCCATGCGCTATACCGAGTGTCGCCTCTCGAACCTGGCCATGCGCTTGGTCGATGGCATCGACGAGAACACCGTCGACTTCGCCGACAATTTCGACGGCAGCGAGGAAGAGCCCGAGGTACTGCCGTCACGCTTCCCGAACCTGCTGGTCAACGGCAGCCAGGGGATCGCGGTCGGCATGGCCACGAACATCCCACCCCACAATCTCGGCGAGGTCGCCGACGCGACCCTGCATCTGATCGACCATCCCGACGCCACCGTCGATGATCTGATGGGGTTCGTGAAGGGCCCGGACTTTCCCACCGGTGGCTTGGTCCTTGGCACCAGGGGCATTCAAGACGCCTACCGCACCGGCCGTGGCTCGATCCGTATGCGGGCCGTCGCCGAGATCGTCGAAGTGCGCGGCGGTGCCCAGCAGATCGTCGTGACCGAGATCCCGTACCAGACCTCCGTCGAACAGATCGAGGAAAAGGCCGCGGCGATGGTCAACAACGGCCGCCTCGAAGGGATTCGCAAGATTCGCAACGAGTCCGCCAAGGGCAAGACTCGGCTGGTCTTCGAGTTGCGCCGCGATGCGGTGCCCAAGGTCGTCTTGAACAACCTGTTCAAGTACACCCCGCTGCAGTCCACCTTCAGCGTGAACATGGTGGCCCTCGACGACGGCGTGCCGCGAACGATGAACCTGCGCGACGTGTTGGTCGCCTATGTCGAGCACCAGATCGAGGTCATCACCCGACGCTCCGAGTACCGGCTCGAGAAGGCCAAGGCTCGCGAACACATCGTCGAAGGCCTGATCCGGGCGATCGACCTGATCGACGAGATCATTGCCGTGATCCGAGCCTCGGAGAACCGTGGCGAAGCTCGCGAGTCGTTGCAGGCCGAACCGTTCTCGTTCAGCGAGATCCAGGCGACCCACATTCTCGACATGCCCCTCGGCCGGCTGACCCGGCTCGGGCACAGCGAACTGCAGGAAGAACTCCAAAAGCTCCGCGAGACGATCGCCGACCTCGAGGACATCCTCGGCAACGAAGACCGTCTCCGCCGCGTAATCAGCGAGGAACTCACCGCGGTCCGCGATGACTATGCGAACGAGCGTCGCACCGACATCACCTTTGATCCGGGCGAGTTCGACATCGAGGATCTCATCGATGACGAGGAGCTCATCTTCACGCTGACCGACGGTGGCTACGTCAAGACCACCCCGGCCGATGAGTTCCGCACCCAGGGCCGCGGCGGTCGCGGCGTAAAGGGCGCGCAGCTCAAGGAGGGTGACCTCGTCGAGGTCATGATCCACACGACCGCGCATGCCTACATGCTGTTTTTCACCAACAGTGGCAAGGTCTACCAGCTGCGAGCCCACGAGATCCCCGTCGGCAGTCGCACCGCTCGCGGCACCGCCATTGTGAACCTGCTCCAGCTCGAAGCCGACGAGCGGGTGATGGCGGTGATCGACACTCGCGACTACGAAACGGTGCGGTATCTGCTCTTCGTCACCCAGGACGGTTTGGTGAAGAAGACGGCCTTCAGCGCCTACTCGAACATCCGCCAGAACGGTCTGCGCGCGGTCAACCTCCGCGACGGCGACGAACTGGTTCGAGTGGTTCCGATCACGGGCGACAACGACGTGTGCCTGGTGACATCGGACGGTCAGTTGATGCGCTTCCACCCGGACGAAGCTCGCGAGATGGGCCGCGTTGCCTCGGGTGTCAAGGGCGTGAAACTCCGCGGCGATGCCAAGGTGGTGTCGTGCGCGACGACGCGTGAGGATCACGAGCTTTTGATCGTCACCAGCAACGGCCTGGGCAAACGCACGGCGTTTGAGGCGTTCACGGCGAAGCACCGCGGCGGCATGGGCATGCGCACGATGCGCTTGCGTGACGACTCGACTGAGGTCGTGCGGGCCCTCTCGGTATTGCCCGACGACGAGGTCATGTTGATCGCTTCGAACGGCGTGATCATTCGCATGGCCGTCGCCGACATCTCGGTACAGGGGCGCGATGCCTCGGGTGTGCGAGTCATGTCGGTACCCGACGGTGAACGTGTCGTGGCGGTCACCCTTGTTCGCGAGCCGGATGCCGAGGACGAGGACGCCGAGTCTGATGACGCACCGGCGAGCGATGACTCGACCGCGCCGGCCGACGGCGAGTCGGGCGGCTGACCGCGCAACTCCGCTTCGGGGATGACGATGTCGTCCCCACCGAACACGGCTTCCCCTCCCACCTCAGGAAAGGGAATTCGTATGAACGGAAAGACGCAACCGGTCGACCCGGGTGAAAATGGCCAGATCGTTGTGCTGAGCGCGATGGTGCTCGCAGTCCTGGCCGTCGTTTTGGTCGGTGTGGTGCTCGTCGGTGCGGCCATGGTGGAGCGCACAGCGGCAACCGTCGCCGCGGATGCTGTTGCCCTGGCGGACGTCCAGGACCATGACGCCGGCCGCGTCCTCGTCGAGATCTATCGAGAAGGCGGCGTTGAGGTGAGTGTCGACCAGGGTCTCGCCCGAGCCGAGGCGGCCGGTGCACATGCCCAGAGTCGGGCTGAGCTGGTGGAGTCCGGGGTTGCACCGCTGATCCATGCGATCGTGGCTCGGGCGGGACAATTGGTGGGCGCCGAGTTGGAAATCGTCGGCGGGATGGACATGGAGGTCGTCTTGTCCCCGGCTGACGCCGAGCGCTTCTCCACCGTTGCCCTCGAGTTCGGCATGTGCTCGATCGACATGACCACGTTCGGTCGGTGTTGATCGGGCGATACGACCCCGGGCCACCCAGTCGCGCCAGCGGGCCGGACAGGGGAAGCCTCCTTGTCGGGGTGCCCCCGGGGCACCTGTGAGAACGTCGTACACTCGTGGCTTGTGGCCGATGAGGAACTGACACTGGATCCGGTGATGCCGCCACCTGCCGACGAGCCGCCATCGTCGAATGGGTCGGATGAGCATGACTTCGATCTCGACGAGCAGACCCTTGGCCGCGCCGCCAGTGTGTTCGACGCGGGCGTCGATCTCATGCCGCCGATGGTCGCACCAGCGCCGCCGATGCCCATGGCTGAGCCCGTGGATCCCGAGCCGGTCGCGCTTCCGATGAGCCAGCGCGAACGCCGTCGACGCGTTCGCCTCGAAGCCCGCCGGGTGCGTCGGATCGTGCGCCACATCGAGCCCTGGTCGGTCCTCAAGATCAGCGTGATTTTCTACTTCTGCTTGTGGCTGATCTTCCTGTTGTCGGGCCTCCTGCTGTGGAGCTTCGCCGAGAGCTCCGGCACCCTCGACAGCGTCGAGGATCTGATCGAGTCGTTGTTCAGCCTCGAAGCGGAGAACGAGTTCTTCAGCGGGGGCACCATCTTCCGCAACTACGCGATTGGCACCCT
Organism: Actinomycetota bacterium; assembly: GCA_039028435.1. Classification (GTDB taxonomy): domain Bacteria; phylum Actinomycetota; class Acidimicrobiia; order Acidimicrobiales; family UBA10347; genus UBA10347. The sequence continues at coordinate 478,323 of JBCCIC010000004.1, forward strand.
CGTGCTGTCGATCGCCGGCGTGGCCTTCAACGTGCTGCTGTGTGTTCTCTACAACCTGATCAGTGACCTGACCGGCGGCATGCGGATCACCGTGATCGAAGAAGAGTCAGCCCGCTTCCAGCCGCCTCGTCGTCGCCGTCGCCGCTGATCTGCACAAACTCGGTTTCGTTCCCGTTGTGCGGCGCTACCATGTCGCACTGCTCGGGGCTATAGCTCAGTTGGTTAGAGCGCACCCCTGATAAGGGTGAGGTCGCTGGTTCGACTCCAGCTAGCCCCACGTCGCAACCCTTCGGGTTGCTTACAGAGTTTCGGCCTTGGGGGCCGAGACTCTCGGTCGTTTTGGGGGCTGGCGCCAAAACTCCCGGGTTGGTGGAGGGGCGTGGTTCTGCGCTCCTCGGTCGTTTGAGGCCGAGTCGCGGAGTATGTGACGAGCCACTGGGACGAGACGGGAAGCGACGATGGCGGGGATTGGGGCTGGGTCGTAGGCTTGCGGGATGTTCACGATGTTGCGTCGTGCGGTGTTCGGCACGGTGATCGCGGCCTTGACCGCTGCAGTCCTGCGCATCTTCGGTGGCGACGGCGCACCCCCGCAGCGCGGTGGGTGGCGCGAGATCGACCCAGCCGACCTCGATTGACATGACGATCGCCGTCCTCGGCGCCGGCCTCGTTGGCCGACGCACGGCCGAGCTTCTGGCGCGCGATCACGGCGACGTCATGCTCGCGTCGCGGGGCCAGGCCGGCGAATCGATCCCCGGCGTCGAGCTCCTGCGCGGGATCGACCACCCAAGAGACCTGCGACCACTCCGGGCGGCAGTACTCGCTGGGCCGTCGTTTCTGCAGGTCGAGCTGGCCGAGGAACTGCTCGATCTCGGCGTACCGGTGGTGTCGACCGCAGACCATCCCGATGCCGTTCGCGAGCTCTGGAATCTTGCCGGCAAGGCCCTCGCCAGCGGGACACCGCTGATCGTGGGGGCTGCGTGCAGTCCAGGCCTGTCGAGCCTCCTGGTCGCCCAACTCGCGAGGCGCTTCGACCGGATCGACGCGATCACCACCGCTCGCTTTGGAACCGGCGGACCCGCCTGTGCGCGTGAGCATCACCGGTCGATGGCCGCGGTGGCATGGGAGGTCGAGGATGGCCAATCACGGACCACCCGCGGCGGCTCCGGACGCGGTTTGGTCTGGTTTCCCGAGCCCGTCGGCGCCCAGGACTGCTATCAGGCCGGTCTTGCGGAGCCGTTCCTCTTGCACCAAGCACACCCAGACGTGCCCAGAATCCGCGCGCTGCAGGCTGCGACCCGTCGCGATCGGGCCACCGCCCGGTTGCCGATGCTGCGCAAGCCGCACGCGGAGGGTCTGCTCGGCGCGGTCTGGGCGGAGGTTCGCGGGAAGCTCCGTGAGGACCGCGGTGGCGGGATCGAGCACGCGGTGATGGCGGCGACGGCACCTCAAGCAACGGCTGCGGCCGCGGTCGCGGCGGCGGCAACCGTCGAGCTTCTCGGCGATGCGTCGTTTGCGCCGGGCGCTCACACACTCGGCGCGGTCGTCGAACCGGCGCGACTGCTACGCAGGGTCGGGGATCAGGTGCGCCTCTGGACCCACAGTGGCGAAATTGTGGTACGGCCCGGGTCGTCTGGACCCGTCCGTGCGGCTCGGAAGTGGCGCGGAGGCAGTGAGTTTTCCCCGATACGGCCGATACGTGCCGGAGATCCTTTCGAACAGGCAGATTTGCCTAAAGTCAATCGGCTCGCGACCGATTAGAGTCTCTGTGAGTGGTGGCCTGCACGCAGGGAGTGAGGCCGGGGATGCCACGACGAAGGGACGAGACAGCAGTGAGCGAAGAAAGCGAAGCTGAGACCGACGGTGAGGAGACCACCCTCACCGCCGAAGAGATCAACGAGTTGATCGAACAGCACGTTCCGCTGGTGAAGCACATCGTCTTCCAAGTAGCGGTGCACTTCCCACGCCACGTGGAGCGCGAGGAGTTGGCTCGAGCCGGTGCACTTGGTCTCGTGGAGGCCGCCCAGCGCTACAGCCCGGATCGCGGCATCCCGTTCCAGCGCTTCGCCGCCCGTCGCGTACGTGGCGCCATGCTCGATGCCGTTCGTGCCGCCGACTGGGCACCCCGCTCGGTACGTCGCCTGTCGCGACGCTTCGATGCGATGGAGCAGCAACTCGCCAGCCAGCTGGGTCGAACCCCTTCGACCAGCGAGACGGCGGAAGCCCTGGGAATGAACCCCAAGGAACTCTCCAAGCTTCGCTCCCAGCTCTACCGTTCGGTCGTCCTGGCCCTCGAACACGAGGTCGACGGCGAGAACGGCGAAGAACTCAACCTGCTCGACGTCCTGCCCGACCGCGCCAACCTCGAGCCGGAAGAACAGCTCGAAGGTCGCGAGCTCTACAGCTATCTCCAGGACGCCATTGCCCTGCTACCCGAACGTCATCGCCTGGTGATCGTCGGCTACTTCCTCGAAGAGAAGACGTCGGTCGATCTGGCCCGCTTCCTCGGGGTGACGGAGAGCCGCGTTAGCCAGCTCCGCTCCGATGCGCTGGAAATGCTGCGCACCGGCATCTCTTCGCAGTACGAGGACAAGGACGGCGAGGAAGAAACCGGCCGACGTGCCCAGCGCCGCAAGGCCTACGCCAGCGCGATTGGTGGCGCCAGCGATTGGCGCGATCGTCTCGACGAAGGCGCTGAGCTCAGTACGCGGATTCGCTCCGTCCTCTAGACCTGGGCCTCGCCCGCCCCATCGTCGCTTACAGCCGCAGGTTCAGGTCTGCGGCTGTTGCGCGTCGACCCACGCATCGATGCGTTCGTATTCCTCGAGCAACCAGGTCGCAAAGGCGTCAGGGTCTTCGGGGATCGTGGACCGTGGAATGGTGTAGGTCTCGATCACGATCGGACGATCACTGGTCAGGCTGGCTCGTATGTCGGCCAGGGTGTTGAACGCTTCGAGTCCGGTATTCATGCAGACGACGATGTCTGCGCTTGTTGCCCCGCGGAGCAGCGCCCGGGTGCCTGCGGGTCTCGGCGGCAGCACGTGGCGTAGCGCCGCGGCCCGATCGGCAATCTCGGGCGAGCGTCGCCGAAGGCGGTCGATGGCACGCTCGAATCGGGCCGGATTGCGGAAGGTGC